>CAZBZP010000004.1:187806-188730 GCA_964496435.1 Uncultured Candidatus Berkiella sp. | reverse complement strand
TCTGCGCCCTGCGTAGCTTTAGCGAAGAAGGGTTAGGCGAAGCGGGATACTTAGACCCCTTATGAAGAAATTTATAAGGGGTTTTTTATTGCCTATCAAAAAATTGATTTAATCTAGTAATAAGCCACGCCGTAGCTTCTGTGCCCTATATCCTATGTTTATTATGTGGTGTCTCAGGTGTTTTCTCGCCTTCTTTCTTCTGCAAAGGCGGTTGATTTGAAACATGATTATGTAGGCCGTGGAGCATAGCTCCGCCTTGTTGCTGTTCTGAAGGCCCTTTTGCTGCCGTTGCATTGGGAGTTTGTGCTGCTTGTACTTTTGGTCCGAATAGTTTGTTTGAAACATCCTTGGCAAGCTCACTAATGGCAGGGTTTGCATGCTTTTTATAGTCTTCCAATTCCTGACGCATTCTTTGTTGTCGTTCAGCGCCACCACTCCAAGCTTGCCCCATGGCATTGTAATTGTCGGCAAATCTATTGAGATGATTGATATGTGCAACCTGCACATTTGCCATGGAAACGATTTCTGGGTGTGCATTTTGCAATTGACTCATTTGCCCCTTGAGATCATTAATTTTATCGATAACATTCTTATGTTGTGCATGCCATCTATCAATCATCTTATCAAGGGATCCCATTTTAAGATTGGGGCTATCTTTTGGGTAATTAGCCTCGAGATTAACACGATCACTTTCTAATTTTTGGGCTTGAGCGCTCATCTCCATATATTTACTGATAGCTTCTTGGCTAGGTTTGGTGGCAACTTTAATTTCAGCTTTAGGACTTTGATGTTTTAATTTATCAAGTAAGCCTTTAAAAGGCTTCGTTATTGATGCCCTGTCCTTTGGTTCCTTAGGTGCAGCAGCTTGTTTTGGTGCGGCTTGTTTTGGTGCGGCTTGTTGTGGTGCTGCTTGTTGTGGTGCTG
>CAZBZP010000004.1:0-187706 GCA_964496435.1 Uncultured Candidatus Berkiella sp. | reverse complement strand
CTTGTTGTGGCGCTGCTTGTTGTGGCGCTGCTTGTTGTGGCGCTGCTTGTTGTGGCGCTGCTTGTTGTGGTGCTGCTTGTTGTGGCGCAGGCTTTGCAGCCGCAGCTTTTTCAACTTCCATTAACTTAGTTTGTCTGGGTTCTGCGGGTATGGGTTTGCCTGCTTTTGCTTGATAAGCAAGCAGTGCATCCATCTTTTGATCCCATTTTTGAGCACCGTTTTTCCTCGTGGCCAGATCTTCATTGTCCATCATGTCATGCATAGGTACTAAATCTTTTAGCATAATTGAGAATGCAGGAATGACAGAATCTTTAGCTTTCATTTCTGCTTCGCGAATGCCTCGAAAATTACCCATAGGCGAAAATAACTGATCAAAACTACTTAATTTATCAGCAAACTCTGGATTGGTTTTGCTATGTAGTTTTAATGCACCTCTAATATCTGGGCTATTAAAACTGAGATAAATGGCAAGTGCTGCATCATAATTGTGAATTTTTTTAGATTCATCCATTAAGGCTAAATAATAATTAAAGATTTGGTTGTGTCCCACTTCTGGAGAGGCTAAAATAGCCTTCACCAGCGCCTTAGACATTTCATTATTCTTTTCAATCATATTAAGTACATTTGGTGATGTGGTGCCTGCATTGTTCTTAGTGTGGGCAAGCCTGTCGAATTCCTTTAATTCAATTTTTGTAAGTAGTTGAAGATAATCTGCCTTGAGTGCTTTAGCATCTTTACCAGGTTTTCCTTCGGGATTAAACCCTGATGGATTTTCTTGCTGTTTCTTCTGTGCTGAACTTGCTGGCTGTTTCTCCGCTGCTGTCGCCTTCACTTCTGCTTTCGTCTTCACTTCTGCTTTCGGCTTTGCCTTGAGAGCTGCACCCAGCGAATCAGCAATGGAAGAGTTAAAAGCCATGGCACTTTTAACTTTAGCCATATCCTTTTCTGCTGTGGCAACAATTTTAAGTTCATCTTCATAATCTTTAGGCGGTTTGTTTCTCGATTTAAAATCATCAACAATAGCTTGGTTTTTAGCTCGAGTTGATTCAAAATCTGCCAGCCTCGTATTTAGATTAACGTTGTCGTTATTTAACTCTTTTATAAATTTTTTGCAAATCCTTACCTCTTTGAAACCCAATTTTGAAAGGTTAATTTTTGCTAACTCACCTTTAATTTCTTCCTTGCCAAGAGGAGAAGATTTGATAGCTTGCAAATAGCTTTTCAATGCATTTTTATTAGGTTTCGTATTATACGCATCCTTTAACTGTGCTATTTCTTTTCTACTTTTGTTCTCTTCAGCTTTTGCTTTTCCTCTATTTCCTGCAGCAGCAAAATCATTTGCTGCATCCATTGCCTTGTCAACACCAGCTTTTGCAGGAGAATCTGCGGGCATTCTTTTTTGGACTTCTGCCAAAAGCATATTAAAGCGCATACCTCTTTGCACGGGCTCCATCAGGACAGCACCAAGCGTTTGGCCTTGTGACCTTGGCAATGGCATGAGGGAATCGGAAACTTCTTTAGGAATTTTTAAAGAGACTTCTTGAATAGAGATATAATCCACATAAAGATTTTCTAGGGATTTCAAGGCTGTTACCCACTCCGCTGGGTTTGGTTCGCCTAATTTTGATAATAAAGTTTGTTCTGCATTTTTTATTTCAACGGCTTTATCAATGAGGGCTTGAAGATCTGTAGATAATTCAGGGGAAACCCTATTACATGCCGCCATGACGGTATCAATTTCAGATTTTTGCAAAATATCTAATTTACCAAGATATTTTGCTTCTGATTCAACTAATTCAATATATGTTTGAGTTCCCTTATTTGCGTGTACTTCAAGTTTGTCTCCAGATGCTGAAGGATTAGATGTATTGAAACCTAAAGCACCAGCACTTTCCATCATTTTAATTGTTGCTTGATCAGTAACTTCCCTACCGCCTAAATCAAAATATGTTTTGGGCAAATTAGAACTATCACTCGCTTTTGCATCCGGAGGCGCTTTTGGCACTTGCTGCTCTGTTTTTTGCACAGGTGGGGTTTGTGCCTGAGGTGGGGTTTGTGGGGATGGTGGCACTTTTGCATTAGGTTGAGCAGCGGCTTGTTTTGGTTGCTGTGGCGCTGCTGCATTTTCTTTGGCAGCCTGATTTTTTAAATCTCTTAAATAATTAGCAGGATAATGCACTCTTACTTTTGAATCCATACTATCAGGAACTGTTGAAAGTAATTGGTAAGCGGCTTGAGATTTCTCTTGGGGGCTCGCATTTGAATTACGAATGTTTTCCAATTGTGCAACAAGGCTTGGATAGCTTTGTGCATACATCGCTTGCACTTTTGTGTTGCTCATATCATAGGCGTGTTTTAAATATGCTAATGCATCATCTATATTAATTTGCACTGGAGCGCTTTTGGGAGCTTGAGCTTTGTTTTCTTGAGGTGCAGCTTGTTGTTTTGCTTTTAAATTCTCTTGGTGGATATTTTTTGCTAATGTTAGAAACTGCTCTCTTAGGCCATAATTTCTTTTTATATTAGAACCGCCAAACATGGGGCTGTTAACATCAACACCTTGACGAGCAAAGGCTTCAACATATTCAGGATCGCTCAGATATTTCTTGATGTTTTCACACATCAAACTGACGCCCACTTCAGATAAAGGGCCAGAGCTTGTCATAATAGGATTATCTTTTGCATACGCCTGAATTGCTTTTATAAAACCTTCAGCTGTGGTTTGCTTTTGAATTGTATTCTTAAAATGCTCTTCTTCAGCGTTACGAGATGGAGAATTGGCTTGGGGGTTGGGCGGTGTTGGTTGTTGATTGCGAACGCGAGTCAGCGCATTGATAACTTGTTGTTCTTGGCGTGCCTCATTAACTCCACTTAAAGCCTTAAAAGCCTCCTCTAGATTTTTTCTTTGGGCATCATCTATACCTGGAGGAAATTTATCAGGATGTAATGCTAAAGCGCAATTTCTATAAAATGCTGTTGCTTTTGCGCCGTTTTCATCTTGCGAAAAATCAAAACCAAATTTTTTGCCAACTGCCTCAAGAATGTTTGCCTTTGATGTTGGATCATTGGCTCTGGCAATATTCCCTGCAACTTCAAGCAAAGCCTGTGCTAAAGCAAGCTTATTATCTTTGTCCATTTGTCCAGCTTGAGCTCTGGTGATGTTGACAATGTTTGAGTACATCATCGCAGCTGAATCTCCTACAAATATAAATACGCTAAACCTATTCTATTAGTCTTGAGACGGTGATAGAAGAAAGTATCGTTATAGGTCATTAACATTTATTGTAGTAATTCGCTGCATTTCAACGCATTTGCATGCGTTAAATACAGGACCTCGCCCTAATTGGGAGAAGCTTTCTTAGGTTTGGATGCTTCAAGCCCAACAGCGGCTTTCATCGTTGAGATTTCATTTCTTAAATTCCCGATGACATTTTCCATGCGAGAGGTTCCCTTCTTTTTGTGTCCCCGCGCCTGCATTTCATTTTCGACGCTGTCTAAGGCTGTAGATACTTTGTTAAAAATATTGTTGAGCCTTTCTTTTCTGGTCGCTTCGTCAAGGTATTTTAATTCACCTCTTAAAAGAGCTATTTCGTTGGCTGCATTTTGCACCGCATTTTGCAAAAACTGAATTTGCACGGGCCTGTCTTTGTTCTGAGCCTTAAGATATAGCGATATAAAGGATTTTTTATCACCAGCCCGGTCATATCTATCTTTAATCACAATGCTATTGATAACATTTTTTAAAATCTTGAGGGCCGTATCTTCACCAGAGAGATCTTTTTGTGGACTGGTTGATGGTTTATAAGCAGGCATAATGGTGTCTGATGCTGCATTATCTATTACGGTATCAGTGGCATCATTTGGGTCGATAGCGGGTTTATTGCCGCCAATAGCTAAGGTTATATCAGGCGATATTTTGCCAACGGCTGCTTCACCGATTTTTTTAACGCGTGTAGGGTTATTATCATCATCAAACACCGAGCGTGCTAATAGCTCTTTCAAGCCAGGTTTTGCTGGATCTCTGGGATTTGTATAAGGTAAAATCCGACCAAAATGCAGCGCATTTCTTAAATTGATTTCAAAGGTTCTGTTATCCCACATGAGTGGATTTTCATTTTCTGGATTAGCGCTATTCTCATAGAAAAAATTCCGCAAAATGATTTGCTCTTCAAAAGTGAAATTTTCGACTTTAGCGATATCGCCAGCCATTTTCATGGCTGCATGATTAACTGTTGCGTTGGGATCTTTGGAATTTACTATTTTTTCAGGTTTTTCACGTTTAACATCATCATAGGCACCAACGACTACTTTTCTTTGTTCCTTTTTGTGGTTAAGACTTTCCATTTTTTGTCTGTATTCTGCAACTTCCTTTTTAATTAAATTTATCTTTTCGTCCTTCCCTTTTTCAAGGAAAGTGGCTTCATCAGTTGCCTTTTTTAGTGCTGTTTTATAACGGTCCACAAGGCTGCCAATTTTATTGAGGCGGCTATTTTTTTGCACAGCATCGAGCGCATTTTGAATACGATTGACTTCACCCTTTTTAAGATTAATTTCTAGTAAAATCGCTTGAATGGGATCGTTATCATTGGGGCTACCGTCATCTTTTGGTTCGCTGTCTCTAGCCAATCTGCCAAGGGGTGCGAGGCCTTCTAAAATAATTTTATTGTCTAAAGCACGAATTTCAGCTTCGACTTCCTTTAATGCTTCGGCGGCTTTTTTTCTTAACTCTGCAAGTTCTTTATCATTTGCTTTGAGGGCACGTTCTTTTTCTTCCTGTTTTAGCTTATTCAGTTGGGCTAAATTTTGTTTGCGCTTCTCTTCTTTTGCTTTCTCGGCTTGTTTTTTGGCCGCTTCTTGCGGTGAAAGCTCCTTAGGTTTTTTGTTCAACCCGCCCATAGGAGGTGCTTTGGGAGGCCCTTTAGGCGCATTCTGGGGAGCAACCTGTTGGGGGACGGGGGGAATGTTTGATTCTGGAGGTTTATCCTCAGATGCTATTACTGGGGCTTGTGAAGCTGCAATTTCACTGCGCTTTAGGTTAATCGCAGCGTTCAACATTTCTTTCGCGCTATTGATGCTTAAGACTCTTTCCCTGGGTTTTGAAATATGTTCGCTATAATATTCTTGAATCTCGGTAGTAGCGTCGCTTTGCAGCTCTGCTAGTTCTGCTTCAGTTTTTATGGCTTTTAGTTTTTCTTCCCAGGCGAAGGGTTTTTCATCAATCGGTTTTGGTGACATAGCTAACCCCTTGATTATTTGCATGATTTTTTCTATCGAATTACCTATTAGATATCTATGCAAGAAATAAGTTCATAGCGAAAAAGGGAGTATATGCGCGTAGATTTATTGATGAACGCCCAGTCGTGTGCAAGCACATGTTAAAATTTTATCGAGAAGTGCTTCATCAGCATACTCATCCAACGTAAACCAATTCAAGCCTGGGTTGGGGTTTACTTCTAAGAGTTTAATGTGCCCATTATTATCCATGCGAAAATCAAATCTGGCATAATCACGACAGCCAGTATGTTCAAATATCAATTTGGCATATGAACTGAGTTTGCTGCAATTTTCTTTAGATAAACATGCTTCTTTGAATGAAATATTATGCCAGTAAGGGGAGAGCGGGTTCCATTTTGATTCATAAGGAAGCATCGAAGGTAAATCCTTTGTAAGAAGACTATAGTCAATTTCAATGATAGGTAGAACCTCAAGAGAGCCAACATTTCCAATAATGCCAACGGTAAATTCAGGTCCTGATAGGAACTCTTGAATTAACAGTGATATGTTGGGATATTGTCTTCTTAACAGGCTAATTTGAGCCCTAAGTTCTTGTTCAGAACGAACCAGACTTGAGCGTGTTAGTCCAAAAGATCCATCGCCCATGTTAGGTTTGACAAATAAAGGGAATTTTAAACCAATTGGGTAATGTGCATTATCATGTAAAGGGTCAAGATAATACGCGTTTGGCACCGGTATATTTATGCTTTGGGCTAATAACCCAACCAGGTGTTTGTTATTACATATTGTCAAACAAACGGGATCAGAGCCCGTGTAAGGTAGATTTAATAATTCCAAAAGTGCAGGCACATGAAGTTCTTTGCTAGCTTCATTGTTAAAGCCATCACAAAAATTAACAACCAAAGCAGGTTTATCTTTACTCAGCGTTGAAATGTATAGATCATGTTGATCTAAATAGGAAAACTCATAGGCCTTAAGATTATTTAAAGTGTTTTTAAGTATATTGATAGATTCAATTTCTTCTGCATTATAATGAGAGTTTTCTAAAAAAGTATCTGGCAGGCGGGGATCATCTAAAAGAACAATTGCTTTGATGGGTTGTTGACTTTTTTTTGCCCCAGCATGATCTGACATTAGGTGAATTTCCTTCAATTTTCAGAAGTAATTCTTATTAAATTATTATAGAATAAAGCATTTCAACTTTATAGCCTGTTTAAGAAAAGGGATATTATTAATGGCTCGTTTTGCTGTATTAGGTTCTCCTATAGATCATAGTTTGTCACCGCTGATTCATCAGACCTTTGCTAAAGAAGCTAATTTATCCATTGATTTTCAAAGAATTTTAACGCAGCAGGGTTCGCTTAAAGCAACCTTAGCCCAATTCAGGCTTGAAGGGGGGCAAGGGGCGTGCATTACCTTGCCACTGAAGATTGAAGCTTTTGAATTGTGCCAACAGCTTAGTGGTGCCGCAAAGACGGCAAGGGCCGTCAATACCGTCTACTGGGATAAAGACATGCTCTGTGGTGACAATACCGATGGTGAGGGGTTTTATCATTTTTTGAGCCAAGATCTTGCTTTGAATTTACAAGCAAAGCGCATTCTCATTTTGGGTGCAGGTGGCGCAGTGCGCGGCATTCTGGGGCCTTTACTCAAGACGAATCCTGCCAGTATCGTTATCGTTAATAGAACAGTAGAGAAAGCACAGGCACTCATCAGCCAGGAAAACCTAAAAGCTTACCACTATGAATCGTTTGCCCATTCACAAGAAGCGCCTTTTGACTTGGTTATTAATGCAACCTCATTGAGCCTTAGCTCTCAAATTCCGCCTATCGAAGCTAAATGGTTAAAGAATACGATAGCAATAGATTTGGCCTATCAAAAGAAATCACAAACCCAATTTCAGCTATGGGCAAAAGAACATGGTGCCCTTGACACACATGATGGTATTGGGATGTTGGTATGGCAGGCGGCATTAGGATTTAAGCGTTGGCATCATTTTTTACCAGCCATAGCGCCTGTGATTGCCTTACTTCGTCAGGAGCAATTATGAAAAACCCATTGATGATAGATAATCAAAAAGTATTTTTGACTATACTCGTTAGTGCTTTAGGATATTTTGTCGATGTCTATGACATCATCCTCTTTGCTGTATTACGCATACCTAGTCTAAAGGCCTTGGGTTTAAACCAGGAAGAAATTACGACGGTAGGTTTGCAACTCATGAATGTGCAGCTTGTGGGCATGTTGATAGGGGGCATCGTATGGGGTGTGCTGGGTGATAAACGAGGTAGGTTATCAATTTTATTTGGTTCCATCCTTTTGTATTCCTTAGCCAATATTGCAAATGCTTTTGTCACCAATGTTACCCAATATACCGTATTGCGCTTTATTGCAGGCTTTGGTTTGGCTGGTGAGCTTGGCGCCGGTATTACTTTGGTGAGCGAATTAATGTCTCAACACAAACGGGGTTTGGGAACAACGATTGTGACGGCGGCAGGTGTTTTAGGCGGCATCGCCGGTGGCCTTGTTGGCAATATGTTTAGTTGGCAAACAGCTTACTTGATTGGCGGTGGCGCAGGTTTTGCCTTGCTTATTATGCGATTAGGTTTAGTAGAATCCAGTATGTATGTTTTGCATAAAACACAATCACATGTCAGCAAAGGCTCTCTTTTTGCCTTGTTTAGGTCTCCTCCTTTAGCTTTTAAATATATCAAATGTTTATTGGTGGGGGTTCCCTTTTGGATTTTCGTTGGCTTATTTATGACCTTGGCGCCAGAGTTGGGTTCTTTATTAGCTGTGCAAGGAGATATCACCACAGGTTGGGCATTGTTATACTTCAACATTGGTTTAGGTTTAGGTGAATTAAGTAGCGGTTTGCTAAGCCAATATATAGGCTCGCGCAAAAAAGTCATATTTATATATGCTGCAATGTCATTTTGTTGTGTCGTGACTTTGTTAAGGCTCAATAACATCAATGTTGAAACATTCTATTTCTTTTGTAGCTTGCTTGGGTTTTGTATTGGTTATTGGGCAGTATTTATGGTTATGTCCTGTGAGCAATTTGGCATAAATCTGCGCGCAACGGTTACGGTTTCACTGCCGAACATGGTGCGAGGGATGGCGGTGCCCTTAACCTTATTATTAACATGGATGAAACCGCAATTTGGCATGTTGGCAAGTTTAGGGATAATTGCGCTTAGCAGTTTAGTGGTGGCAATGATCAGTATATTCAGCCTAAACGAAACCTTTAAGCGAAACTTAAATTTTGTCGAGTCTTGATGTAGGGGCGGACTTCATGTCCGCCCAAAGTAAAGCAGGATACACAAAATAAAAGGTATTGAGTGTTTGTTTAACTGAGCCCCAATCTTTCCCTTGCTGATTTTAGAATCATTTCAAGCATTTGCCGATAACTGATATTGGCATAACCGGCCATCAAATTGAATTTGCCATCCCAACACCAGCCAGGGTTGGGGTTTACCTCAAGCAATTTAATATTACCATGACTGTCAGCGCGGAAATCAAATCGTGCGTAATCCCGACACTCTACTCTTTCAAATAAAGCTTGTGAGTAATCAATTAGCTTTCGGGCTATATCATCGGGAAGTTCTGCTTCTTTATACTTAATGTTGTTCCAATATGCTGAGTCTGGAAGCCACTTTGATTCATAGGCTAAGATCTTAGGCAAATTATCTGGAAGATTTGAGTAATCCACCTCCATCAAGGGCAAGACATCAAATTTACCTGGGTTACCAATTAATCCGACAGTGTATTCTGGGCCATCTAAATATTCCTGAATAAGTAAAGGTACACCAGGCAATATTTCATTGAGGTAATTTATATAATCGATCAGCTCTTCGGCGCTTTGCACAACGGCATGCTGTGTTATCCCAATAGAGCTATCCCCACAGTTTGGTTTGATAATCGCTGGAAAGGTGTGTGGAATATGCGCGGCTTGATCTGATGGCGTGTAATAGGTTTCAAGTGGCACAGGCACATCTAGACTTAAAGCAACGGAGCGTATAAAGGATTTGTTATAACATAGCGCAAGGCAGGTAGGGCCTGCACCGGTGTAAGGCACCTTTAGCATCTCGAGGAGTGCTGGCACATGCAATTCTTCTGAGGCTTTATTATAAAAACCTTCATCACACAGGTTAAAGACAAAATCTGGTGGTGATTTGATCAATTGTTGTATAAGGGTTTTATGATTATCAAGATAATTGAATTGAAAATCATCTAGTAATTTCAAATTCTGTTTAAGTTGATTGATGGTGTCGAAATCTTCTTCATTAAACTGACCATTCTTTTTAACAACATCTGGCAAGGTCGGATCGCCCATAATGACGGTGGTCTGTAGTTTGCTCACCTGCGTGCGTTGAGGCTTTTGCTTTGTGGGTGCCTTGGCAGTGATGAAAAGGCGATTAGCCATCATGCCTAAGTCCTGGCCTCGGGTAGAATGAGAATAAACATTGCCATGATGTGTTACCTCGCTAAAATCAAGAGAAGTTAAAATGGCGGTGATTTCTTCAAGAGAATATAAGCGCTCGGCATAGAGTTGATCGGCCATGACGCCAATTTCTGCATTGGTGATGACTTCTCGTGAAATAATGCGCTTGCCATCAGATGATAGTATGCGCTCACGATTCACAAAATGATTTTGATCAATCCATTCCCAAGAGCGAGCCTCAAAATGTTGGCTCATCCAAGCACCATCAACGATGTCTAATAACAGCGTGCCATTGGAATCAAGGATCCGCTTTAAATTATTTAATACTGCAATATCATCTTCTTCTCGTTCAAAATAGCCAAAAGAATTACCCATCATAAAAGCACAATCGATAGAGCTGTCTTTTAAACGAAAATGTCTGGCGTCACCCTCAGAAAAACTAACCGAATACCCTAAGGCTTTAGCCCTCTTTCGTGCTAAGCGTATAAGATAACGTGATCTGTCTACACCATTAATATGGTGAAAACCGCGCTTTGCTAACTCAAGGGAGTGTCGGCCTTGGCCACAACATAAATCCAGTAAGCGATCATCGGGCTTAATGCCCGTTACAGATGTTAACATATCAATATCGTTTTCAGTGTTAATACTATTTTCAACGACATCGCCATCGGTTTTTAAATACAAAGAGTTGAAGAGGGTTTTCCACCATTCGGGTGGAAGATGACGTTCGAGATCGGAAATGGGTCCTAAGGTGCGTTGTGTATGATCGTTGCTTGAGGCCCTGACTTTAGATTTTTTTTTAGAAGAATTTTTGGGGTTGTTGTGACTATGGCTGATACTCATGCGAGGCTTCACTTTCCTTGTTGTAATTTTATATGCGATAAATGATCGTTTTTCAGTTTGACATAACTGGCGGCGCTATAACGAATAAAATTCAGTTCTTCAGAGGTTAAGGGACGTTTTTTAATAGCAGGTGCTCCAACCCACAAATACCCTGAAGCCAACACTTTGCCTGGGGGAACGAGACTGCCAGCGCCTAGAATGACGTCAGATTCAATAATCGCATTGTCAAGAACGACCGCGCCCATGCCAATAATACAAAGATCTGAAATAGTGCAAGCATGCAAAGTGACACGATGTCCGACCGTGACATCGTTTCCTACAATCAATGGCGTCCCACCAGGATGATACTGACTATCATGTGTGACATGTAACACACAGCCATCTTGAATGCTGGTTCGCGCGCCGATGGTAATTCGATGAACATCGCCACGCACGCTTGCAAATGGCCAAATGGAAGAATCATCACCAATGCTGACATTGCCAATAACAGCGGCCATGTCGTCAACATAGACGTTGGCGCCGATTTGGGGGGTGTGTTGCAAAAAACTGCGCACGGACATTGTGCGACTCCGCTGGAATTATTAATTCATTTGAGGATACCCGCTAATGAAAAATAATCAAGCATTTACGCATCCCTTTTGAATTTATACTCCCGCCAATGTTCTTGGCCTAGGAGGCTAAGTAACACAAGCGTCGACATTCAAAATCTTCGCGAAAAAATTTTTATGTTTTAGGTTAGGGTGACTAACTCTTCGGCACTGCTTGGATGGATTGCAACGACATTATCAAAGTCTGACTTTGTTGCCCCCATCGTCATGGCTAAGGCAAAGCCCTGAAGCATTTCGTCACAGCCCTCACCAATAAGATGGCAACCAATCACTTTGTCTGTGCTTGCCACGGTAATCAGTTTCATGTTGGTTTTTTGAGGGTTTTCAAAAAAACTTTGTGACATCGGCGTAAATTGCGTTTGGTAAATACGCAAATCATCACCGTGTAATGCACGTGCTTCATCTTCCGTTAAGCCGACTGTCGCAACAGGAGGATGGCTAAAGACCACCGTTGGAATATTGTCATAATTTAATTTGCTTTGAGGTTTGTTTGCAAACAAACGCGTTGCAAGTCGTCTGCCGGCAGCAATAGCGACCGGGGTGAGTTCCTTTTGCCCTGTGACATCCCCCAGCGCATAAATGCCTGGCACGAGCGTATTTTGAAAAGCATCAACAGTTATGTAACCAAAGGCATTGCTCATCAAACCTGCATTCATTAAATCAAGGCCATCCGTGTTTGCATGGCGTCCAGTGGCAAATATGACACTGTCAAAGCCCTCAAGCACTTCCCTGTTTTCAAAAATGACTTTCAAACTATTGTCTTTATTTTTTTCGATGGCTTTGGGCACATGATGTGCTTTAAGGGTGATGCCTTGGTGCTGATATGAGAGCATCAATTTTTCACTCAAGAGGCTATCGAATTTTCTGAGAAATTTTTCATGTCGAAATGCTAAAACAACATCACAGCCAAAAGAATTTAACATGGCTGCAAATTCAACAGCGATATAGCCTGCGCCCATAATCAGGACACGCTTAGGTAAAGCTTCTAAGGCAAAGAAACCGTTTGAATCAATTCCAAGCGCAGCACCTTCAATAGAGGGTATGCTTGGTTTGGCACCTGTTGCGATAACGATATGAGGGGCTTCAAAAATATCATTCCCCACACCTATGGTATGAGCAGAGAGAAACCTCGCTTTTCCTTGTATTAGGGTTATTTGGTTCTTATTTAGCTTAGTGTTATACAAAACATGCTGTCTATTGATATAGGCTTGACGTTTTTGGCACAGCTGTTGCCAATTGATGTTACTAGCTTGCACATTGAAACCTAGCCCTGCGGCATCTTTTAGTTTCAAAGCCATATCACTGGCAAGCCAGGTTATTTTTTTGGGGACACAGCCAACGTTCACACAGGTACCACCAATCAAGTCTTGCTCAATTAATGCGCAGCTTGCCCCAAATTGTGCTGCTTTATTTACGGTGGCAATACCACCACTACCGCCACCAATGGCTATTAAATCAAATTTTTTGTGCATTCTCTGACTTACGTATACATCTTTTGTTTAGGTTCAGCTTACATTATCCTACTTGATTGAGAAAACTGTGAACAATGATATTAAAGGTAAGCATTACTAATGACTAATCCCTTATTAGAAAAACGCCCTTTGCCACCATTTCACGCCATTGCCGCGCAGCATGTTGAGCCAGCCATCCTTGAACTAATTAGTGTTAACCTAAAAACAATTGATGAACTGGTTGCCAGCATATCGAACCCAACATGGGATAACTTAATTGAGCCCATTGAAGAGTTAGAAGATAACTTAAGCAAAGCATGGTCACCTGTTGGACATTTAAACGGTGTCCTTAACACTGCAGAATTACGTAATGCCTATAATAACTGCTTGCCCAAGCTTTCAGAATATGGAACAAAAATAGGACAAAATCAGCACCTATTTGCAGCCTATAGTAAATTACTTGAAAGTGCTGAATTTACGAAATTAACCAAAGAACAACAAAAGGTAATTACCAACGCTATTCGTGATTTTAAATTACAGGGCGTTGCCTTAGCACCAGAAAAAAGAGAGGAATTTGCTAAGTTAAGTCAATCCTTAGCACAATTAGAAAGCCAATTCCAAGACCATGTGATGGATGCGACGGATCATTGGCATTTGGATGTCACCGACAGTCAACTGTTAGCTGGTTTGCCAGAGCAAGCTATTAAATTGGCCAAACAAGTTGCTGAAAAGGCGGGCATTAGCGGATGGCGATTAACCTTAGATTTTCCTTGTTATCAATCTATCATTACTTTTGCTGATAACCGCCAGCTTCGACGTCAAATTCATGAGGCCTATTTTACCAAAGCTTCAGATATCGGACCTGATGGTGGCAAATTTGATAACTCGCAATTAATGCAAAAAATTGTAGCAACCCGGCATGAAATGGCAAAACTATTGGGTTTTCATAATTATGCTGAGCGCTCTTTGGCTAAAAAAATGGCCAAAACAACAGAGCAAGTACTTAGCTTTTTGCATGATTTGGCCAAACGCGCTAAACCTTTTGCTCAAAAAGAATTTGCAGAATTAAGTTCCTTTGCAAAAGGAGAATATGATGTTGAAAAATTGGAGCCATGGGATATTGCTTACTATAGTGAAAAGCTCAGACAAAAGCGTTTTGCTATTTCACAAGAAACATTGCGTCCTTATTTCCCTGTACCAAAAGTTATTCAAGGCATGTTTGAAGTCGTTAAGCGATTATATGGCATAGAAATCAAAGAGAAAAAGGGCATTGAAACCTGGCATGATGATGTTCATTTCTATGAGATTGTAGACAGTAATAAAGAATTACGTGGACAGTTCTATTTAGATCTCTTTGCCAGAAACCAAAAACGCGGTGGCGCGTGGATGGATGAGGCGCGTGTGCGCCGCAAATTAGGTAATAATCAATATCAAACGCCGGTTGCATATCTTACCTGTAATTTCAGGGCCCCAGTTGGCGATATGCCCTCTCTTTTGACACATGATGAAGTTTTAACCTTATTCCATGAGTTTGGTCATGGTTTGCACCATATGTTGACGAAAATGGAGTGCGCGAGTGTGTCAGGGATCAATGGCGTTGCCTGGGATGCTGTCGAATTACCAAGTCAATTCATGGAAAATTGGTGTTGGGAAAAAGAGGCCCTTGCCTTTATTTCAGGGCATTATCAAACAAATGAACCCTTGCCGGATGATCTCTTGGAAAAAATGCAACGCGCCAAGAACTTCCAATCAGGCATGATGTTGCTGAGGCAGCTGGAATTTAGTTTGTTTGATTTTCGACTCCATTTGGAATACACCGAAGAAAAGGGCGCACAGATTCAACAAATTTTAGACGAAGTGCGTGCGCAATATAGTGTTACACCAATTGCACCATACAATCGTTTCCAGCATAGCTTTGCACATATTTTTTCTGGCGGTTATGCAGCTGGTTACTATAGCTATCTTTGGGCAGAAGTATTATCGCAAGATGCTTTTTCAAAATTTGAAGAAGATGGTATTTTTAATGCCCAAACAGGTGCGGCATTCTTGCATAAACTATTAGAAAAAGGTGGCTCTGAAGAACCAGATGTTTTATTCAGAGATTTTCGTGGCAGAGATCCTGATATTGGGCCTTTGTTGGCGCATCGTGGGTTGAATGAAAAACAATCCTAATTTTTTCAAATAGCATACAAAAACAAAGCATTTGCGAGCAGTTGGTTATTCTTTTTCGAGGAGCGCACTACAAAGCGATGAGAAAAAGAATAACCAACCCTGCCCCTTGGATATCTATGTAAAGCATCTTGTAAAGTTCCTGAAAATATCAGTAAACATATGTGTTGATTAACTTCGGTAAGATTTGTCATGGTTATATCAGCCCTCAAAGAAGGGTCAATTTATGATGGCGTTCATCGTAAGTACACTATTAAGTTTGGTTGGATATTCTATAGTCAATATTTGGGATAGTTTGGAATTGATTAATAATTAATCATTTAAAAGACAGTAAAAAGTTGGAAAACTATCTTTTTATACATGTTTTTTGTATAATGAAATTTCGATTAAGGTATTCCTAAAGAATTCCAATCAACAAACATGCTTACCTACGATGATACATGTTTGCAATATAGTCAGAAGTTAATTTCGCGAGGTACCCATGAAAAGAGCTAAACGCGATAGGACTGAAAGAGCTTACAAATTAGGATATAACCAAGGGATAAAAGGACATGCGAAGGAACGTTGCCCCTATCATGAAACAGAGAAAAGGGGGCAATGGATGGGAGGCTGGCGACAGGGACATGCAAATTATGTCGCTGGATACCGAATGCCTTCAGAAGTATGGGCAATTGCCGGCGGATAACGACAGAACCAATTAATAAAAAACCCCGCTACTGCGGGGTTTTTTTATGCGCGAACTTCAATTTGTACCTATCGTTAATAAAAGAACATTATTTCATTTTGTCTGACTGAACAAATAATCAGCAACGCATGGAAAAACAAAATAAAGCCTTACAACAAAAAATTAAAGAAGTGCATCAGCTGCTTCAAACTCAAAAAGTGAGCAAAGCAGCAGCGCTGCTTCAGGAATTACATGAGCAAAGACCTGCAGATGCTAAAGTTTTATTGTTATTAGGCATTGCAGCACTAAAGCAACATGAACAAGAAAATGCACTTCAATATCTGCAGCAAGCGATAAAAGAAGATAAATCCCTAAGTGAAGCACATTTTTATCTTGCATCTTTGTATTTACTACAAGAACAATATGATAAGGCTATTGAAGAATATCAGAAGGTCAGCAATTTAGATCATTCCTACTTCTTTGCACAAATGAATTTAAGCCAAGCATTTGAAAATAAGTGGCGATATCGTGAGGCGCAGGTTATCTATGAAAAGTTACTTATTAATCATCAAGAAGAACTGCAAATCTATCTGAATTTAGGCAAAGTGTTGGAAATAGTAGGAAAGCCTAAAGAAGCGATAGCCCTTTATGAAAAGGGGCTTTTGGTTGCCCCTAATTCGCTTGAAATTTTAATGCAACTGGGGGAGGCATTACACCAGAATGCTCAGTATAAAAGTGCAAAAAAATACTTTCATAAAGCCTTGGCTATTAATCCTCATCACGTTAAAGCGCTTTATTATCTTAGCCAACATCACACCTTTAAAGATGAATCATCATTCCCTGAAACCAAAGCCATCCAAGAAATTTTGCATAACCAAGATGTGACTATACAAGATAAAACGTTGTGCCATTATGCCTTGGGAAGAATATATGATGTCAGCGAATATCATGAAAGAGCCTTTTACCATTATGAACAAGCAAATAACCTAAGTGGAGCGCAGAACGCTTTCGATGAAAAATATATGCAGGATAAAATTCAAGATATCAAATCAGTTTTTACAACAGAATTGATTCAAAAGAAAAGAATTTTGCCATTCGCAGAATGTAAACCACTTTTTATTGTCGGCATGGCGGGTAGTGGCAAACACCTGATTGCTAAGGCTTTAGCAAATCACCCTGATATTGCTTTGGCGCCATATCAAGAATATTTAAGTGATATCGCCTTTAAATTGCAAACAAACAAAATGGGGCTTGCCTCTCAAAGTAATGAAGATTTAATTAAATGTGCAAGTGATTACGGTGATAATTTAAAAAGCATTGCCTTAAAGCCTGCACCTTTGATTATCGATGTCATGCCTGATAACTATCTCTACTTAGGGCTGATTAATATTCTTTTCCCTGATTCAACCATTATACATTGCACCCGTCACCCTATGGATTTATGTTTGGCAAATTATTTTCGCTTTCATGGTAAGCAAAACGCCTACGCGCATCATTTAGTCTCCTTAGGACATTACTATCAGCACTATGCAAAATTGATGAGCTATTGGCAAAGTATCGGGATAGAAAACAGAATAGAGATAAAATATGAAGACCTAATAGAAGAGCCTAAGCAAACCTTGGAAAAACTCTTTGCAGGCTTATCCTTAACCTTGAGCAAGGATTACCCTTTCCCACATTATTATCCATATGAAATCGAAAGATGGAAGAAATATCAACACTATTTAAAGCCATTGGTTGATGTCTTATATGATGCCTGAAGTTATAGAAAATCAATCCGTTTTAAGAAAAAGCTTTTAACATTGGAATTTTATTGCCAGGGATCCTGACCAAACCATCTTCATCTTGTTTAAACACTTGGCTCTCTTTAAGCCAGGCATGGCCATAAATTACTTCATAAGAAACAGGATAAGTGCCATCAGGACGTTTAAAAGTATCATAAGCTTCACACATGCGCTTAAATGTTTGTTTGCCGCTAAAACCTTTGGAACGCTGTTGATTGACGTTGCGTGCACCGGTTGCTTTTAGATCGCTTAATATCTGCTTCACGTGCGGATAAGTTGCCGTAATCATTTCCATGTCGATAACAGGATCAGAAAACCGTGCATTTAATAAGCTGTCCCCAATATCATGCATGTCGGTAAATTCATTGATATGAGTATGGGGAGATGCTTGTTCAAAACTTGAGCGTAATTCAATCAATGTTTGAGGACCAAGGGTGCTAAAAAACAACATGCCATTGGGCTTTAACACGCGTTTAAATTCACTAAAAACTTGATTGAGATTATGACACCACTGCAGTGTGAAATTGGAAAAAATCAAATCAAAGCTGTGATTGGCAAAAGGTAAAAATTCAGTATCACCACAAATATAAAAGGGTTTATTTTTCCACAAATGCCAGGGTTGGTTTTTCTTGGCAAAAGCACTCATGCCTTGGGCTAAATCAAGACCCACAATATGACTCTTTGGAAGTTTTTGTTGTAAAACACGTGTTAGATAACCTGTGCCAGCGCCCACATCTAAAATCGTGCCAGGTGGTGATTTCAGTAAATCTAAACGCTCCAGCAAACGATGGCCAATTTCTTTTTGCACAAAAGCGGCAGCATCATAGGTTGTTGCTGCCAAACTAAAAGAGCGTGCAATATCTTTCTTATCTGGAGAGTTTGAATTACTCATTCTGTTATAACCTGTAAAGGGATCGTTCTAGGCCCACAGCTAGCAGGCGGTGCTTCCGTAAATTTTAAACCGAGCATATTGAAAAGTGCTTGGTCGCTATCCACGGTGACATTGGGCGTTACGAGCAATTTTTTTCCACCAAAGTGAATCGAGTTTGCGCCAGCAATAAAGCATAGTGTTTGCATCAGATGAGACATTTGCACTCTGCCGCCAGAGAGGCGCACATAAGCTTTTGGCATCAAGATTCTTGCCAATGCAACGCAGCGTATAAATTCAAATTCATCAACGGGTGCTTCATTTTCTAATGGTGTGCCTTCTATGCGCACAAGTTGATTGAGCGGAACGCTTTGTGGGTGTTCGCTTAAATTAGCCAGCACCAGTAACATATCAATACGATCTTTAATGCTTTCACCCATGCCTAAGATCCCACCGCTGCAAACATTTAAGCCCGCTTCGCGGACATTTTTTAATGTATTAATGCGCGTATCGAAGGTTCTTGTTGTGGTGATCTTTGCAAAATGTTCAGGTGAAGATTCAATATTATGGTTATAAAAATCTAAACCAGCTTCTTTCAATGCTTGTGCTTGTGATTTGTCTAATTGTCCAACAGTAATACATGCTTCTAAGCCAATGGCTTTAATGGCCTTTACCATTTCGATGACTTTGGCCATATTGCGTTGTGTGGGGGTTCGCCAAGAGGCTGCTAAACAATAACGAGATGCACCACGCGCTTTGGCTTCATTGGCGCCCTTAATCACTTCATCAAGTTCAAGAATGGGTTCACTCTTAACGCCATGATATGTGCTTTGTCCACACCAAGAGCAATCCTCAGGACAGCCGCCAACTTTAATATTCTGTAATGTGCTGATCTGTATGGTATTAGGTGGGAAAACGGCGCGGTGAATTGATTGTGCTTGCCAAATGAGCTCCAAAAAGGGTTGTTCATAAAGCGCGAGCGCTTCATCAAAAGTCCAATCATGGCGAATAACAACAGCTGACATTATTGTCTTTCCTTTTGATACAATAAATTCGCCTATCATAGGTGCTAAAGCCATATAAGCAACTTCAATGAATCGATTAGTGAACAAGTGGTTAAAAATTGTACAACACCTACCTAGGTATTGCCTACCCCTTTCTTGTCACTGTGTGTTATGTTTGCAACCCAGCGAGCGTGATATAGCGCTATGTTTTGCTTGCGAACGGCAATTGCCTTGGCTTAAAAATCCCTGCACACGCTGCGGTATCAGTGTTGCTCCCCCTTTTACTGTTTGTCCCCAATGCATGCATCAGCCGCCGCCATTTGAAAGACTTTCTTCGCTTTTTGATTATGCATGGCCTCTGGATCGCTTTATTGCAAAGCTTAAATATGGGGCACATTTGCCCTTTGGCAAAATGTTGGGAACCTTATTGGCTACACATTTAGAAGTGCCACAAAGGGTGGATTGTTTACTTGGCATGCCTTTGCATCCGCATCGTCAACAAGAACGGGGTTTTAATCAAAGTTTTGAAATTGCCCAAGAAATCGCAAAACGCACACAGCTCCCTTTTGATAGGCGTAGCTGCACTAAAGTTATTGATACACCTTCACAGGCAGCATTAACAGCCAACCAACGAGCACATAACCTCAGCCAGCATGCATTTGCTATCAGCAAGGATTTTAGCGCTAAACACGTATTGGTCATTGATGATGTTGTTACAACGATGGCAACAATTAGCGCTTTTAGTCGCGCATTAAAACATCATGGGGTGAGCACTGTAGAAATTTGGTCTGTCTGTCGCACTAAATTGTGCTAATTACCTTATGTATGGGCACATTTAATTAGCAATCGGACTATGAACTCTACATTCGTCAATATTGGCTTACATGCAAGCTATTTCGCCAAACTTCCCGCCTTAGCTGAATATGAGCAATTAAAAGCGCTCAGTTCGCGTGGGGTTTACACGAGTTTTTCTATCAACATCGAAAATGCACTTGCCCTGTTAGCACAATTTCCTTTATCCGAACTTCACATCAGCGTGCCTACTTTGGGTTTTACTGATCCAACAATGGATTATTGCTTAGAGCCACAGTTTGCCGTGCCCATTTCTCTAAGAGGCGCTGTTGCTCAAAATCATGATATGCATATTTTGCCACGGTTATTAGCTTGCGATATTGCAGGCAATGAGTATCCCTTATTAAACGGGCCTCTTGGCACGATAGATTATAATTTGATTGCAGAAAATAATAATGATAACAAAGCGCTCTTTACTGCTTTGAATTCACTGACTTATTGCTATAACCATGAGCAACTTATCAACAATCAGCACCTTGTTGCAACCAATAAGGTATTAAGCAACGACATTGAATTTGTTTTACCAAAGCATGCTTCTTCATTCGATATTCAAATTAAAGTTGTGAATGAAAATGAAATAATAAGTTGTGAAACTATACATTTTCAAAGGCCAGCGCAAAAATTTACACCGGCCCTGCTAGCATTATGGCAAGAACAACGATACAGAAACAAATTGCACTTACATTATAAATTAACGCAACCAGAACGCAGTATGGCGCTGACACGCTGTTGTATTTCTTATGAGATACCTTATCCTGTTGATGTTGAGTTCTATCATGATAACCAATTAGTGCCAAGGCAAGGTGCCAAGACTTTACAGATAAAACAGTACTATGGTTTAAGTAATGAAACCTTGAAATATTTGATTTCAAGTGTGGTATCTATTTATTTGTTTCAAAAAAACTTAATCGATTCTCGCAACAAAAAACAAAAGCAAAGTGTTTTTAATAATTTCAATCAAAATCCAGAAGCAAAAAATATTCTCTATAAAAAATTGATTGATGGTGTTTTAGATCATTCGGTGCCCATTTATGCTTTAGCGCCCTATTTTGCGACCACTGAGGAAATTAAAATTAATCTAGAAAAGATCAATTTGAATGAATTAGATGAACATGATGGCGTTGTGTTTGAAAAACTATATCAGTTGCTTTTAGAGAATGAGCAAAATATCAGCCCTTTGATTGAGGAGCTGGATAGATTGTTATCGACACCCATTAATGAAACGACCTTTTTTGTAGAAACAAAAGGAAGAGCTTTCAATGTTGATGAGCTCGTCATTACAGCAGATGCAACATTAGAAACGCAATCTGGAGAAAGGTTGAATCGAACCGTCAGTGAAAAGCTGCATGTTCTAAGAAAAGAAAAAGAGCTCTCAGTGGTAAATACACAATCGCAGCCCCCTAAGAGCAAGGGGGCTGTTTACAATATAAATCTGAGATCGCTTGAGAGAGCTAATGTTATTGAAAATTTCGATTGGCAAGCCAATGATAAGATTAATTTGACCGATTTAATTGATGCGCTAGGGGAATCTCGTGGTGGATCTTCTGTCGTTCACGCACGCATTAATCAAAAAGGGGATACAGAAATTTGGGTTGAGCATCACGCTTGCGATAATCAAGCGCAGCAATATCATATAGCAACCTTGAAGGGGCTAAAAAACTTACCAGGTGATTTAAATAAGTATATTGAAGTTAGACACTAATGGAAAATGAAGCATTAACTTTAGCTGATATCACACATCATTATTCAATTTTAGGAGCGCCCTTATGGGCTTCTAAGGATGATCTTCGTCGAGCACGAAACAAACTTTTACATCGTTTTCATCCTGATAGAGCGCAGGATGAATCTTGCAAACAGGCTTATGTGGTTCAAAGCGCCTATCTTTACATTACTGAAAATTATGACGAAATAAGAAAGATCCTTAAATTCATTGATGAGGCAAGTTTGAGTAACCGCATGCCCTTAAAATCACGTAGCCATTGGATTTATACCACTGTCGCAACCATCAATGATAAAAAAGAAATCGATGAGTTGTGATCTCTTTTAAAACGCGGCATTATTTAGCAAAACATACAAGGATAGTATGAGTAGCTTTATGCAACGCAGCATGCAAGGCTTTTTTTTGTTTATAGCATTAATACAAACGGCCATTGCTTCACCAGAGATAGTTCATCTAGCGGTTTCAACGAGTATACGTTCACCGGTTGAACATATTTGCCAAAAATTTAGCCAAGCGACTAGTTATAAATGCCAAATTACTTCTGCACCAAGTGGCCATCTGTATGCCCACATTATGCATGGTGTTCAATATGATCTTTTTATCTCTTCTGATGAAACCTATACCCAGGGTTTAGTAAATGCGCGAAAGATAGATCAAGATGGCCGCTTCGTGATTGCGACGGGTCGCGTTGTATTATGGAGTGCTACCAAAGATATTAGCGCTCAAATGCTGTATGACAATTTAATAAATCAATCAAATATGGAAGTGATAATTGCCAATCCTGGCGTTTCCTCATACGGGCAAGCTGCAAAAGAAGTCTTGCAAAGTTATCAGCTTTGGTCTCAAATGCAAGGCCGCTTAATATATGGCAAAAATATAAAACATTCCTTCGATTTACTTTATACAAAACGTGTTCCGATGGGATTTGTATCCTTGGCGCAACTTTCACCTCAAACGCGCGAGCATAAGCGGTATTGGGAGCCTGATCCAAAAAGTTACAAACCTGTTTTGCACGAGATTGTTGCCTTAAAGCCCATTCAAAATGAGCCTGCCAGCAAAGCCTTGGTTGAGTTCATGTTAACAAAGCAAAGCTGCCAAGTATTACAAGAAGCTGGATATAATTGCTCCCTTTCCTAGGCAAGTTAAATTGTTCCTCAAAAGATGATAGGATAGGCGCTTTTCAAAATGAAGGCGTCAGTGATGAAGGTATTATCTCGAAGGGAATGTGGTTTTGTAGCTGGCGGCAACGGTCCTCAACCTTTAATTATTGGTGCTGGTGCGCTGGGAATAGCGATTTTTCTGTTTAGCATTTTTCCCCTATAGCATACCTTACTATGTTTTTTTTAAGTTTTGTTTTAAATAAACATCAAAGCGATGACTGCGGGCTTTATAGGTCATGGTGGGGTTTTCTAGAAGCAGTGGGGCACTTAAAGAGCGCTTAACAACCAATCTTTTTTGTGCTCTTTGCAGACAAATGTTGACTAATTGTGTGCTGTCTTCATCTGTTCCGACAAGTTCCTGCAATAGTTGCATCTCTTTTTTAACCAAGGCTGATTTTGTGCGTTCCTCAAACATGGGATCACAATAAATGACATCTGCCACCATCTGGGGGTTTTCTGTCAAGGCGCTGATGGCGCAGGATTTTACTAAATGCATGCGAGAGAGTGTTGCACTTAAAGTGATATCGCTCTTAGCACGATGAATTGCATCTTCTAATAATGCACACACCGTTGCATTACGTTCAAATAAAGTCACTTCGCAGCCCAGGGCTGCCAATAAAAAGGCTTCGCGTCCAAGGCCTGCCGTCGCGTCTATTACCTTGAGCGAAAGATCTTTTTTCCATCCAATTGCCTTTGCAATCAGTTCATTTCTGCCTTGTAAATGATCATGACGATAGCGCAAAGGGCCTTTTTGGAAATCTATTTGATAGTCTACCCTCAAAACTTAAACCCTAATAAAGTTTCATACTGATTATAGGCTTCTATTAGTGTCACGAAGATAAAGAAGAGGATGGTCAATACTATCATGGGTTTACCACCAAAGACTTGCAGCGGTTTTGCTTCCTTCAAATGATATCGGCCTTGCCACGCCATAACCGCGGGCAAGATGCCAAGTAAGATGGCAACAAAGATACCTGCAAAACTTAAAGCAAAAGTGAAGCCCCGGGGGAAAAAAATAATAAAGCATAAAGGTGGCACAAAGGTGATTAAACTGAGCTTAAAACGTGTTTTCATGTTCTTATGCACATGCAAACCGTCCGCCAGAAAATCAAATAAAGACAAACAAACGCCTAGCAATGACGTAATTAAGGCAAATATAGAAAAGTAAGCAGAGGCTTGGGTAATGAGCGAGTTGTGCAACAGTGATTGTAATGCACCCGTGATGTCAGTTGCTGCATGCCCATGTTGCTGAATTTGGATTAAACCAGGATTTCCTTCTAAAGGAATAATACCCAAAATAGCCGATTCCCAAGTGATATAAACCAATAAGGGAATAAGGCTGCCGATTAAAATCACATAGAGCAATTGTTTGGGCTTGCCATGCAAATATTCGGTCAAGGTTGGCACGACAATAGCAGAGCCAAATGCTGTAATAATTAAAGGGAGGGGTCTTGCATCCACAACAGTTGTTGGGGCCAAGAGCATTTGCACGTTGATGTGCTCCATAACCACGCACAACAAAGTCACAAATGCACTAATCAAGCCAATCATTAAAAAACGATTTATCCAATCTGTTACCGCTGTGCCTAATAGAATGACAACTAATGTTAGGGCGGTTGCAATAAGGGCACAAACAAAGGGAGGCAAATTAAGATTAAAGTGACTTATCCCTTGATTAATCCAAGCACCTACACCAGATAAATACGCTGCCGTTAGGGCATAGAGTAAAATTAAATAAACAACCCAAGTGAAATATTTTCCCACATTGCCCAATGTCCTTTCGGCCATGGATATCAAATTAGCGCCATAGCCGACAAGCAAATTGACTTCTAAAACATAAAGGGCACCAACGGTCATAAAAAACCAACACAAAGTATAAATGAGGATGGTTTGAATAAACCCTAAATGAGCGGTGATAACAGGCAAAGCCAGGACAGCAGCACCAATAGCCGTACCAGCAATCAAGGCGATGCCGCCGATTGCATTTTTAAGAGACATAATACACACCTTGTAAGAAGTTGCTGCCTTATTCGGCGTAATGGCGATCTATTAGGCGATGCTGTTGAGCAAAAGCGATCCCAGCGCCTAACCAGCCTAAACAAGCACTCGCCGCTAGGAGCAACACTGTATCGTAGAATGATAAATTCTCCAAGAGAAACACGCCTTGAAAGAGGTTTTCTAAGGTGAAAGCCTGTTTTTCAAGGACACTGATCACTTGGGTAATAACGACGGCGGCAATAATACCGCCTAAAAGGCCATAGAGGATCCCCCGATAGAGGAAAGGCCGGCGGATAAATGCTGTGGTTGCACCTATTAAATTAAGCACCTCAATCTCATCACGATGACGCTCTAGTGCTAAACGAATGGTATTACCCACCATGAGCATGACACCCAGTCCAATAATAAGATACAAACAATGTGTTAGCGCTTTGCAAAATGCTAAAGCTGCATTCAATTTCGTCACCCAGGCATAATCAAAAACGGCTTGTTTTACAAAAGCTTGTTTCTCAAGAGATTCTTTCATTCTTTGAATTTCATCAAGAGAGCTTAACTCGGTATTGATCTGGATATTGATAACACCAGGCAAAGGATTCTCTGGTAGCAATGCTAAGGTGTCTTTTAAGCCGGAGGTTTCTTGGAATTCTGTTAAGGCCTCATCCGGCGAGATAAAATTTGTCTTTTCTACAAAAGGATAAGCTTTAATTTTAGCGACCAAAGCATCAATTTGTTTGGTGGTGGCTTTGGGCTCAATATAAAGTGATAAAGCAGAACCTTCATCCCATTTTTGGGAAAAATGTTGAGCGTTTTTAATAATGACATACAAACCCACAGGCAACGAAATACACACGCCAATGGCTGCCATCGTTAATAATGTCGCAAAGGGGGTTGCACTTAAGTTTCGAAAACTTATTTTAAATGCCATGATATGCGCTAAAAAATAACGATAGATACGTTGCGATAAACTCACTTGATGTGTTTTTACTGCATGACTGCTTCTTGTTTCTGATTTAGCCATGTTCAACTTCCTTAATATCTTCGCTCTCTTCTTGTGTGGTATCAATACTTTGCCTTGGAACTAAAATTTTGCCTTGAGAGAGGTGAATTTTTCGATAGGGAAATTGTTCTAACAAGATGGCATCATGCGAGGCAATCATCACCGTGACCCCCACTTGCTGAAAGCGTTCAAACAATTTCATAATTTCTAATGAGAGCTCAGGATCTAAATTGCCTGTAGGCTCATCGGCTAATAAAAATCGTGGCTTATGCACAACGGCTCTTGCAATACCAACGCGCTGCTGCTCGCCGACTGATAGCGTGGTTGGTTTAAAACCTTCTTTTTCTAATAAGCCTACTCTTTCTAATGCAGCCCGCGTACGGCGAATAATGTCTACTTTATCAAAACCCGCAATAACCAAGGGCATGGCCACATTTTCAAAGACGGTATAGTTATTGAGCAGTTTTGGATTTTGAGTAATAAAACCAAGATGACGTCTAAAATAGGGGATCCGGGATCGTTTCATGGTGCTAATGTTTTTACCAGCAACCAGTATTTGTCCTCGGCTTGGTTCTTCAAGATGTGCGATTAAACGTAGCAAAGTCGATTTGCCAGCACCAGAATGCCCTTTGATAAACACCATTTCGCCGGAGGCAATCTCTAATGAAACATTATTGAGCGCTATTTGACCGTTAGGGTACTTTTTGGTGACATTGTTAAGGGTTATCACAGTCGCCTCTTTATAAAACTTAGGGCAGTAACTAAACTGCAAAAATTTATCATATCGAACTTATAGCAGATTACAACTTCTTATACTCAACCCAATTTAAATTTATCGCCTTTAAACTGGTTTGAGTATAAGAACTAAGTTGTTAAGATAGGTAACTTTTTAGCTCTGTGTTTGTTCAAACAGGGCTTTAACAAAGTCTGCGGCCTCAAAGGGTCGTAAATCAGCGAGGGTTTCACCCACACCAATAAAGCGAATGGGGAGTTGAAGTTGATTGGCAATAGCAAAAATGATCCCACCTTTGGCAGTGCCATCTAATTTGGTAAGCGTAATGCCGGTTACGCCTAGCTCTTCATTGAATTTTTTGGCTTGCATTAAGGCGTTCTGACCAATACTGGCGTCTAAAACCAGCATCACTTCATGGGGTGCACTTGGATCTAGCTTTTGAATCACTTTTTTAACTTTTTTAAGCTCTTGCATGAGATTATCGCTGGTATGTAGACGACCTGCAGTATCAGCAATAAGCACGTCTATGTTACGGGCTTTGGCAGATTGGAATGCATCATAAATAACAGAAGCACTATCCGCGCCAGTATGCTGCGCAATTACGCTGACTTGATTTCTGTCGCCCCATACTTGCAGCTGCTCAATAGCTGCGGCACGAAAGGTATCACCAGCTGCGAGCATGACGGATAATCCGCCTTGTTGAAATCGTTTGGCCAATTTACCAATGGTGGTTGTTTTTCCAGCACCATTAACACCAATCATCAGCATCACAAAAGGGCGCTGTGCAGGATCTAGCGTTAAAGCAACTTCACAAGGGGCGAGCATTTTCACCATGGTGCTTTGTAAAGCGGCATAGACGGCTTGTGCATCATTTATTTCTTTACGGGAAATACCTTTTGTTAGCGTTTGAATAATATGCTTTGTTGCTTCAACACCAACATCTGCTTTTAAGAGATGGCTTTCAAGTTCATTAAGAAGGTTTGCATCAATTTCCTTTTTACCTAAAAAGAGTGTTGCAATCCCTTCTGAAAAATTTGCACGGGTGCGGCTTATCGATGCCTTTAGGCGACCAAACCAAGAGGCAGGTGTTTCCGCTGGGCTATCTTGCAGCACAATTTCAGCGGGGCTTTCTTGTGGCAGGATTTGGGCAGGGCTTTCTTGCGCTATTATTTCAGCGGGTCCCTCTTGCGCCACCAATTCAGCAGGACTCTCTTGCGTCACAACTTCGCGAGGACTTTCTTCTGTTGTAGTAGCGGCTTGAGCTGGGGTACTTGCGGGTTCGTTTTTCTTACGACGAAAAAATTTAAACATGGTTTGACCTAAGTGGTTGCTGTACTGGCTAATCTAAGAAAATAGGGTATCCTACCATTAGGAGATCACAGGTAAAGGGTTTACGGTGCAATCACATGAATACACGGATGAATAAACAAGGTAACTTACTTTTTATTGCGTTACTAGGATGGAGTATACAAGGTTTAAGTATGGAAAAGCCGGTTACAACAGAGCATAAGTTGGCCAATGGACTAAATATTATAGTGCGTGAAGATCATCGCGCCCCTGTGGTTGTTGCGCAAGTTTGGTACAAAGTTGGCTCTACCAAAGAACGACGTGGCAATACCGGTGTGTCTCATGCCTTAGAACATATGATGTTTCAAGGAACGCCAAGCTTGCCTGGAGATGGGTTTGCAATGCTCATTTCTCAGTACGGTGGCAGAAATAACGCCTTTACCGGAGAAGACTACACAGCTTATTACGAAGAACTCGATACAGCTAATTTGGCAGTAAGTTTCCAATCAGAAGCTGATCGCATGGAAAATCTTATTCTCTCTCCAGATGCCTTTGCTAAAGAAATCCAAGTTGTCATAGAAGAGCGCCGTATGCGCACCGATGACAATCCGCAAAATTTAACCTGGGAACGTTTTATGGCTGCTGCCAATCCCGCGGGTCCTTATCATAACCCGGTTATTGGCTGGCAAGATGATTTAGATCAAATGTCTATTGATGATCTTAAAGATTGGTATAAAAAATGGTATGCACCTAATAATGCTACCTTGGTTGTTGTTGGTGATGTAAAAGCAGATAAAGTATTTGAATTAGCACAAACTTATTTTGGTAAGATCCCCTCACGTGAATTACCACAAGTAAAACCCTTACAAGAACTTAAACCGCTTGGTGAAAAGCGGATGAAAGTCATTTTGCCGGCAAAGCTCCCCTATGGTATATGGGGATTTAATGTGCCCACCTTGAAAACATCAGAGCAAGAATCAGAGATTTATGCTTTGGTATTAGCAAGCGCCTTATTAGATGGGGGCGATAGTGCAAGATTGAATCGTGATCTTGTGCGCGGATCACAAACTGCAGCCAGCGTTGGCACCTATTATGACGCCTTTAAGCCTTTTCCAACGCAATTTGTCTTCACAGGTGTTCCTTCTGAAGGACATACTGTTGCACAACTCGAAGACAAAATCTTTGAGCAGATCAATAAACTCAAAACTGAGTTAGTACCAGAAGAAGAGCTGACAAAGGCCAAAACACAATTGCTGGCGCAAGAAGTGTTCGAAAAAGATTCTATGTCTGAACAAGCAACTTTGCTGGGATTGTTAGAGACGGTAGGCTTATCATGGAAGCTTGCTGATGAATTTGCAGTTAAAATTAAGGCGGTTACACCGACTCAAATTCAACAGGCAGCGCAAAAATATTTTAATCCTATGAGCTTAACCGTTGCTGAACTCATTCCTGAACCAACCCCAGTTGCAAAATAAAGGAAAAAATCACATGGCAGTGAATTTACAAAATTTAACAGCTGAACATAAAAAATGGCTTAAAATTGGGCTTGGGGCTTTAGTTGTTATTGCGCTTATTTTTATTATCAAGGCTCGATTTGCTTCGCCCTTAAGTAAGCAAGAAGGAGAATTCGACAAAATGCTAGGAATCAAAGGTAACACAGTCGAAGACTTAAAAGATTATAAGACTGTGAATGGGGTTTTAAATATCCAAAATTGGGTTACAGATAGAGGCGTAAATGTTTATTTTTGCCAAGTCAAAACCTTGCCAATGGTTGATATCGAAGTACTGTTTGATGCAGGTGCTTCACGTAATGAAGGTAAAGGTGGATTGGCCTATCTAACCAACAACCTCCTTTCTGAAGGCACAAAAGACTTAAGCGCAGATCAAGTTGCGATGAATTTTGATAAAGTGGGTGCGCAATTTAATGCCGAGTCACAGCGTGATATGGCCCTTGTTCACTTGCGCAGCTTATCAGAAAATCAACAACTCATTCCCGCTGTTAAAACACTTGAAGCCATTTTGACACATCCCCATTTTGATGAAACCGGCTTAAAACGGGAACAACAGAATGCTCTTACTGCTTTAAAGCAACAACAACAACGGCCACAACATGTGGCAAGCCGAGCCTTTTTCTCCTTGGTTTATCCAAAGCAGCCTTATGCTAATTGGGTGTTAGGGGATGAAGCCTCAATTAAAGCGATTACGCGCAAAGATGTGCAAGAATTTTATGAAAAGTATTACACAGCTAAAAATGCAACCGTCGCTATTGTAGGGGATTTAACCACCCAGGAAGCAGATGCAATAGCGCAAACATTAACCAACCAATTACCTGATGGTGATAAGCCTGCTGCTTTAGCTAAAGTAGAAGATCTTAAAAGTAAAGAAATTAAAAAGGTAGATTTTCCTTCCTCACAAACCACTATATTGATTGGACAGCCTGGCTTAAAGCGTAATGATCCAGATTATTATGCCTTGATGGTGGGTAACCATATATTAGGGGGAAATGGATCTGTCACACGGATTTTCAATACCATACGTAACCAACATGGCTTAGCTTATTCGGCTTACAGTTATTTTGTTCCCATGCGTGAAAGAGGGCCCTTTATTTTGGGTTGTCAAACGCGCAATGAACAAGCAGAAAAAGCACAAAATCTGATGATTGGCCTTTTAAAAGAATTTGTGGAACAAGGTCCAACGTTAAAGGAATTAGAACAAGCAAAACAAAATCTGATAGGTGGCTTTGCTTTGCAATTTGATAGTAATGCTTCGATTAGTCATGAATTGGCGGCCCTTGGGTTTTATCAATTACCCTTAGATTATTTCAATAAATATAAGGATGAAATTGCAAAACTCACGCCAGATGACATTAAAGAAGCATTCAAAAAGAGAATATCGCCAGAGAAAATTGTGATTATAAGTGTTGGCGGTACTCCCGACCCAACAAAAATGAATGATAAACTCCAAAATGATAGTCCTAAAGCACCTAGGGAAGATCATATTTCGCCTAGTGGTGCACAAGGGTAGGATGTGATACCTGGTAAAGTACGTATTATTGGGGGAAAGTGGCGTGGGCGTTCCCTCAAAGTTTTAGAAGTTCCGGGATTAAGACCAACGCCTGATAGAGTTCGAGAAACCTTATTCAACTGGTTAGCCCCTTATATTGTTAAAGCGCGCTGTTTAGATCTCTTTGCTGGCAGCGGTGCTTTGGGCTTTGAAGCATTATCACGTGGCGCAAAAGAAGTGGTGTTTGTTGATAAGCACCCACCTATTGCTGCAGCCATTGCACGCATAGCAAATGACTTGGATGCAAAAGCAGAATGTGAAATCATTCGGGCTAGTGCAATTAGCTACATTACAACACACCCCACTGTGGCACCCTTTGATATTATTTTCCTAGATCCTCCGTTTGCTTCGCCTTTATTAGCCCAAAGTATAGAAGCATTAAGCCAAAGTACTTTTGTAAAAAACGAAACCATCATTTATTTAGAATCGCCACAAGCATTAACAGCAACTCAATTACCCGCAAATTGGGAATTGCTCAAATCAAAAAAGGCAGGCGAAGTGGCATATCATTTAGTAAGCGTGGTGATGCCATGAAAACCTATTTGGTGGGTGGCGCTGTCAGAGATGAACTACTTGGTTTAACTGTTAAAGAGCGTGATTACGTCGTGGTTGGCTCCTCGGTAAATGAAATGATGGCGCTTAACTTTACACCGGTTGGAAAATTCTTCCCGGTATTTTTACACCCTCAAACCAAAGAAGAATATGCTTTGGCACGCATTGAGCGCAAGGTTGAGGGGGGATATCATGGATTTACTTTTGATACAGCAAGCTCTGTCACATTGGAACAAGATTTATCCAGGCGTGATTTAACCATTAATGCGATGGCTAAAACCGAATCTGGTGAAATCATAGATCCCTTCAATGGGCAACGCGACTTAAAAGATAAATGGTTGCGTCATGTTTCTCCCGCTTTTATTGAAGATCCCGTGCGCGTGTTAAGAATTGCGCGATTTGCTGCTCGCTTTGCGCCGCTTGGGTTTAAAATAGCTCCTGAAACATTAGCCTTAATGAAACAAATGGGTGAGAAGGGTGAGCTTGATTTTTTAGTGCCAGAGCGCGTTTGGAAAGAATTGAGCAAAGCCTTAGAAGAAAACATGCCGGTTGCTTTCCTGCAAACATTACGTCAAAGTCAAACCTTAAAATATATTCTTCCCGAAATCGACAAGCTCTATGGTGTACCCCAAAATGAAGAACATCATCCTGAGAAGGATACCGGTATTCATATTGAATTGGTCTTAAATCAAGCAACAAGATTATCGCCCGACCCACGAATTCGTTTTGCCGCCTTACTTCATGATGTGGGCAAGGGATTAACGCCGCAAGAGGCTTTGCCTAGCCATCCTAAACATGAAGAATCCGGGGCACCTTTGGTTGCATTAATATGTGCTAGATTAGCTGTACCAAATGATTATAAAGAGCTTGCCGTTTTGGTAGCGAAACATCATGGTGATGTGCATCATGTCCTAAAAAGTAGTGCACAAGAGATTTTACAATTATTTGAGAAGACCGATGCTTTTCGCAGGCCCGAACGTTTTAAACAAATGTTAATTGCTTGTGATGCTGATTTTAAGGGCCGACCTGGCTATGAAAATAAAGAATATCAACAAGCAACCTTGTTAAGTCTTGCTTTTGCCAGTGTGCAGGATATTGATGTTGAGACTATTGTCAAACAACATCAAGGCCAAGGGCTTGCGATTAAACAAGCCATTTTTGAAGCAAGATTAAAAGCGCTGGAACGTTTTATCAATTAAACGCTTTTGGGGCGTTGTTTAGATCGTAATTGCTGTTGATGCAACGGTCTTGGTTTTTGTCCTTGCCATCTTTTATAACCCCAATAAGCGGTTAATGTTGTTGCACCAATAAACACACCACCCAGGATTTTGTTTTTATTGTCTGCAAGTAGATCTAAGCCATCCATCACCCCATTGGGCAAGATATCTGCCAATTTCATTAAACCGTTACTTTGATAACAGGTAAAATCACCACTCCTACAAACAGGTGAAATGAAATCAGGAAACCAAGTGTGTGCGCGATGTTGTATACTGTTTTTAATGATGGAAGGGGTATAAGATAATTGCCATAATAATTGTCCGATACGACTAAATATATGCCACATACGCAAGTATCCTTTCAACACCTAAAAAGATAGAAATAGTATAGTCGTGTTTTAGAGACGGTGTCGAAAATCGCGCAGTGCAAAACCCTGCAAAGGAAAATCAAAATCTTTGCTCAAGGCCATCACTTTAAACAATTCACCCATTTCATGGGCGCCGGTTAAGGTTTGAATTTGCTGAGATAATTTGATTTGTGTTTGTGCGTCATTACTAATTTCATCTAATAAGCCATTCGCCAACAAGAAAGCAGCTTGGGTCGTAAAACCTCTCACCTGACACCCTGCTTGGTGCGAAGCCAAAGCCAAGGCAGTAAAATCAACATGTGCTGTAATATCTTGCAGACCAATAAAGCGAAAAGGATCGGGATGAGCATGATGCCGATAATGACACATCAACGTGCCCATGTGCCGAGAAGGATGATAATATTCATGGCGTGAAAAGCCATAATCAATAAAAAGCATCACGCCTTGTGCTAAGACATCACTAATGGATTGACACCAGGGCGCCAAACCAAGATTAATTTCAGAGGTATACCCAGCAGGAAATTGGTATGCTAATTGTGTTTGTAATTGTGCAACGGCCTCAATTAGCGCAGGACGTTGGCTTTCAACAAAGTGCCATTGCCAAGCATCATTTTCATGGGACACTTTGGCTTCTAAAATTTGATTTTCTTCTCCAACACGAAAAATCTCTACAGGCATGGCATCAATAACTTCATTTCCCAATATGATACCTTTAAAAGGTTTTTCGGGTAGTTTGTCTAGCCAGATAATATTATCGATATAATCAGGAAGTAGTTTTTTAAGATGTGCATATTGTCTTTGTCTTAAATCTGCGCTGACTTCTAAAATGTAATATAGCACGGGAAGTCGTTGAAACTCTTTTAGAGTGAGGAGTAAATCCCCAGCCATTTTGCCACTACCGGCACCCAGTTCCAAAATAGAAGCATCGCCACCCAGCTGGGTTAATATTTCAAAACATTGACGCCCAAGACAGCGAGAAAACAAAACGGAGATTTCAGGTGCGGTTACAAAATCGCCACTGGCACCAAATTTTTGACTTCCCGCACTGTAATAACCCAAACCTGGCGCATACAAGGCAATCGCCATAAATTCAGCAAAGCTGATAGGGCCTTTGCTTTCAATCATCTTGTCTAATAGACGTAATAATTTTTGCTGATGTTTTAAGGCATCAGGAGATGGTGCGGGCAAAGCGGTCATTTGTGTCGTTCTATGGTCAGCGTGATATCTTTGGCTTGTAATAAGGCACCTGGTTTATGCAAGGTGAGTTGTAACCATGTTGTATTAAAATGTGTTAACAATTCATGGGCGATATTTTCAGCCAAGGTTTCAATCAAGCTAAAATGATGCGTTTCAATATAGTGATTAAGATGCTCAACAATCAGGGTATAATCTAAGGCATCTTGAATATCGTCATTTAGAGCCGCTTTTTTAGCATCGGTAGCTAAGGTAAGATCAAGATAAATATGTTGGGGGCTCAGCTTTTCCCAATCCAGGGTACCGATGAGTGTTTTAAATTTTAAACCACTGATTGTTAATTTATCCATTTAAGAGCCCATATACTAACTAATTATGTAAAGAGAAGGTCATGATGATAGCATTTTTTAGTCCGCTTGAGTGGGTTACCTTGGCCGGTGGTGTTATTGGGGCATATCTTTTGGGCTCCATTTCCAGCGCTGTACTCATCTGCAAGCTTTTTGGCTTGCCCGATCCACGTTCTGCGGGCTCAAATAATCCCGGCGCTACCAATGTGCTGCGCTTGGGAGGGAAGCTGCCAGCCATCCTGACACTGATGTGTGATGTGGCCAAGGGCGTGATCCCTGTGCTGGCCATTAAATATTTCACAGCTAATCCTTGGATAATCTCTTGCACCATGCTCGCAGCCATATTGGGGCACTTATATCCCATCTTCTTTGGTTTTAAGGGTGGAAAAGGCGTTGCCACCTTAATTGGTGCTATAGCGGCATTATCTTTTTATTTGGGCGGGATATTTATTTTTGTATGGATAGGCGTTTTTTCCTTAACACGCCTTTCTTCTTTTTCTGCCCTGGTTGCGACTATCAGCATGCCTGGCTTTGCCTATGGTTTTATGGATAAACGCTATATGCCAGCATTGGTATTATTAGCGTTTATCGTGGTCGTGAAGCACAGAGAAAATATTAAGCGCTTATTGTCAGGACAAGAGACAAAGTCGACTTTTAAAAAGAACTAAACCTTACTCTAGCTCATCCATCGGCCATCTTGCCCGGACATTTATTTTTAAATCCTCTTTTTGCCCTTTGAGCAATCTTTGGCAGCCTGCATAAGCAATCATGGCGCCATTGTCGGTGCAAAAGAGAGGTCTTGGGTAAAACACTTTAAAGCCTTGTTTTTCACCTAAATCAGAAAGGCTCTGACGTAACTTCAAGTTGGCGCCCACGCCACCTGCAATCACCAATTGCTTCATACCGGTTACTTCCAATGCGCGTAAAGATTTTACGAGCAGGGTGTCAATAACAGCTTGTTCAAAGCTGGCCGCGATATCGGCAATGGTTTGATCATCTAAGCTGCATTTGGCAATCACATTGGCAACAGCTGTTTTAAGACCGCTAAAACTAAAATCCAAGCCTTTATTGAGTAAGGGGCGCGGAAAGGCAAAGCGCTCTGGATTACCACTTTGGGCGATTTTGGCTAAATGTGGTCCCCCTGGATAGGGCAAGCCTAAAAGTTTGGCGGTTTTATCAAAAGCTTCTCCAGCGGCATCATCAATCGATTCCCCTAAGATTTCATAGCTTCCTAGTTGGATAACTTTGATAAGCTGCGAGTGCCCACCTGAAACCAATAAAGCGACAAAGGGAAAATCAGGCGCATTGGCTTCAAGCATGGGGGCGAGCAGATGCCCTTCCATATGATGTACGCCAATGGCTGGGCATTGCCAAGCAAAGCGCAGGCTCTGGGCAACGACAGCCCCTACCATCAACGCGCCAACAAGGCCTGGGCCAGCCGTATAAGCTATCCCATCGATATCCTTGGGTTTAAGACCTGCTTCATGCAGAACCCCATCAATCATCGGCAGCACCTTACGCACATGGTCACGTGAGGCAAGCTCAGGCACGACGCCACCATACTGCGTATGAGCTTTCTGGCTGAATAAATGATGTGCAAGTAATCCAGCTCTGCTATCATATATAGCGATCCCTGTTTCATCGCAGGAAGTTTCAATACCTAAAACGCGCATAATGGTTAGCCTACTGGTCATTGGGGCAAGGTTAAATACCTAAGGCCCTACATTTTTCTGGTAAATCGTTGTAGAATGGCGCCCCACTGGGGTATTCCCCGTGAATTTTAAGCGCAGGTTGTATTGTCCATATTATGCTGTATAGTTCAATAGCCAGCTTAGGTATATTTTTTAAACGGTTAACTAAATAAGAGGTTAGGGTATTCATGCCAGGAATAAAGGTACGCGATAATGAGGGGTTTGATTCGGCCATTCGCCGCTTTAAACGTGTTGTAGAAAAATCTGGCATATTGTCAGAAATGCGTCGTCGTGAATTTCATGAAACGCCCTCTGAAAAGAAAAAGCGTGCTTTGGCAGCTGCTGTTAAGCGTTTTCGCAAGAAGCAAATGCGTGAAGCAAAAGTTGAGAGAGACCGTGGTGGTCGTTCAAGTAGCAGCAGTTCCAGTGGCGGACGCGGTCGTTCACACTAACTGTTCACTTTCGATGAAAAGTAATAGTCCAGAGATGGCTCTCTTGAGGTGCTTGTATGTCTAATACAATTAAAGAAATCGTTACGCAAGAAATGAAAGCAGCAATGAGAGCCCAAGAAAAAGAAAGGCTGGCTGTTATTCGCTTGATTTTGGCTGATTTTAAACGCATTGAAGTTGATGAACGTATCGTTCTTGATGAAACGCGTGAATTGGCTGTTCTCGACAAAATGATCAAACAACGTCGAGATTCCATTGCGCAATTTAATGCGGCCAATCGTCCAGAACTATCAGTTAAAGAGCAATATGAGATTGATGTCATTCAATCTTTTATGCCAGCAGCGCTTTCAGATGAAGAAATATCAGCCTTAATCGCCCAAGCAATCACAGAAAGTGATGCTAAATCCATGCAGGATATGGCTAAAGTGATGGCCATTTTAAAGCCTAAATTGCAAGGCAGGGCTGATATGGGCAAAGTAAGTGCAACTATTAAAACGCAATTAAGCAAATAGTTTAAATAGTTTAGGCAGGGAACTAGGCATGTCAGGTTCTGCACGCATTCCCGACAATTTTATTGAGTCCTTACTTGCTAAAACAGATATTGTTTCTCTTATTCAAGAAAGCATAAAACTAAAAAAGAATGGGGCAAATTACAGTGCCTGTTGCCCCTTCCATCATGAAAAAACCCCATCCTTTACGGTAAGCCAAACTAAGCAGTTTTATCATTGCTTTGGTTGTCAGGCACATGGTGATGCGATTCGCTTTATCATGGAGCATCAATCGCTTAGTTTTGTTGAAGCCGTAGAACGTTTAGCGATGCGTTTAGGCATGACGGTGCCAAGGGATCCTGTCAATGCCGCTAGAGTGGCAGAGAAGCTATCCACAACATCCGTCTTAAAAAAATGTGCCGATTTTTTCGCAAAGCAGCTTAAAATTCATAGTGATGCCAAAGTGGCTGTTGAATACCTTAAAAATCGCGGACTTACAGGTCAAATAGCCAAAGATTTTAATTTAGGATTTGCACCGCCAGGCTGGAATAACCTGCTTGAATATTTTCACAATGATAATGAAAGCCTAAAAATCTTAGAAGAAACAGGCATGATAATTCGCCACAAAGAAGGGCGTCTTTATGATAGATTTCGTGAGCGCATAGTATTCCCCATACGCGATAAAAGAGGGGAAACTATTGGCTTTGGTGCCAGGGTTATGGATAAAAGCCAGCCCAAATATTTAAATTCTCCAGAGTCCCCCGTTTTTCAAAAGGGCTATTGTTTATATGGCCTTTATGAGGCCTTACATAGTAAACAGAAATGGCAAACAGCCATTGTGGTAGAAGGTTATATGGACGTGGTGGCATTAGCGCAAATGGACGTTCATGGGGCAGTCGCCACGCTGGGTACGGCAGTTACAAACCACCATATTTCAACATTATTCCATCATGTATCTGAGTTGGTATTTTGTTTTGATGGCGATAAAGCAGGGCAAGGCGCAGCTTGGAAAGCACTACAATTAGTGCTTACACAATTAACAGAAGGGCGAAAAGTCGCCTTTGTTTTTTTAGCAGAAGGCGAAGATCCCGATTCTTATGTTAGGCAGTATGGTAAAGCAGCATTCTTAAGTTTAGTGCAAAATGGCATGCCTTTGTCTGAGTATTTCTTTGCCACCTTAAAAGCAAAAATTGAACCCAATTCTGTGGATAGTCGAGCGCACTTGGCCAGTGTAGCAAGAGAATTAATAGAAACGATACCGCCAGGTATTTTTAAAGAAATGATGTATGAGCAATTAGCGAGTATTGTATTTAGCACACCGCAAGTGGTGCGTGGTGAGAAAGCATTTCGACGCTTTTATTCTCCCAAAGGGCAAACAACCTTAAAAGTAGCACCGCCACCCAAACCAATGGAAACAGCTTATATTGCCACAGCATTATTGTTAAAAGAGCCGGCGCTTTATGCTCAGCTTTCACAATCAACGTTTGATTTACATAGCGTGAATACAAAAGGTATGGAACTTTTTGAATTTATTCGTGCTCTCCTTAAAGTAGATCCCAATTTAAGTTCTGAGCAATTAAGGCAAGCATTACAAGAAAATAGTTTTGATTTAAAACGCCTTAAAGAATGTGAAAAAAATGTAGCTTTCTTACCGCTTGATGGCCTTAAGGCAGAATTTGTTGGTGCTTTACGTCGTTTAGAGGTAGTAGGTCGGGAACAAATGATGGAAAAGTTGATTCTAAAAGCAAAAAACACTGAACTTTCACAAGAAGAAAAACAAATGCTAAAGGAATATTTAATATCGAGGGAATCAATTGGCTAGTTCACAATCTAAATAAATGAAGGGTCAATTTTTGACCTAAATGCGGGGATCTCAACGTTTTATCTATGAATGGGTGCTGACATAAAGCACTAGCTTAAAATGAAAATAATGGATAGAATTGTCGGTTACCTCGCGGTACATGGTTTTTTTGTAAATATAACTATTATTTTGTCGCAGACCAAGGTAGCTCCACTATGAGTTCTTATGTTGATCAAGAGCAACAAGCAACGCAACTGCAAGACCTAATTGCAGCTGGTAAGGAAAAGGGGTATCTCACCTATGCAGAGGTGAGCGATTTACTGCCTTATCACATTGTGGACCCAGAACAAGTCGAAGACATCATCAGCATGATAAATGACATGGGGATTGATGTTTACGAGGATCCACCAGATGAGGATGCCTTAAACCTCTCAGATTCTGTTGTGGATGACGATGAAATTGCCCGTGAAGCAGTAGAAGCCCTCTCATTTGCCTCTGCTGATAGCGAATTTGGCCGCACGACCGATCCCGTCAGAATGTACATGCGGGAAATGGGTACAGTAGAACTTCTCACCCGCCAAGGTGAAATTGAGATTGCAAAGCGCATTGAAGTTGGCTTGCGCCAAGTACTCAGCGCCTTAGCAGCCTATTCACCTAACATTGCTTATATCTTGAAGGAATACGAACGCTATTTAGGCGATCAAATCCGCCTTGGAGATATTATCAGTGGTTTTGTCCAAAGTGACGAAGAAGGGGCAGAAGGCGAAGGTGCGATTGTGCCTGAAGCTGAATTTATTCCACCGGCGGAAGTAGAGGGTGATGGCGCTGGCGAAGACAGCGATAGTGAAGATAATGAATTAGAATCTGGCCCTGATCCAGAATTGGCTGCACAACACTTTAATCGTCTGCGTGAAGCCTATGATAAAACCATTGCAAGTGAAAAGAAAAATGGATTAGAACATCCTGAAACACTGCAATCTTATCAGGACATGGCGAATGTGTTTGCGAGCTTCAAGATAGTCCCACGCCTTTTTGAAGAGCTGGTTGGCTATATGCGTAATATGTTAGAAGACATTCGTGTGCATGAAAAAGGCATTATGGCGCTGTGTGTTTACAAAGGTAAAATGCCACGTCAGGCCTTTGTCACCAACTTCCCGGGTAATGAAATTAATAAGGCTTGGATTGATACTCATATTGAATCCAACAAACCTTATTCTCAAGAATTTAAGAAAGTTAGAGAAGATGTAATCAACCATCAGGAACAATTACGAAACATAGAAACCAATGCTGGCCGCACTATTGTTGCCATCAAAGAGTTACATCGTAATATGTCTATTGGTGAAGCCAAAGCACGTCGCGCCAAGAAAGAAATGGTGGAAGCAAACTTGCGCTTGGTTATTTCTATCGCCAAAAAATACACCAACCGTGGTTTACAATTCTTAGATCTTATTCAAGAAGGTAATATTGGTTTGATGAAAGCGGTTGATAAATTTGAATATCGCCGTGGTTATAAATTCTCAACCTATGCTACCTGGTGGATTAGACAAGCCATTACCCGTTCAATTGCCGATCAAGCGCGCACCATTCGTATTCCTGTGCACATGATTGAAACGATTAATAAATTGAATCGTGTTGCAAGACAAATGTTGCAAGAAATGGGACGTGAGCCTACGCCGGAAGAATTGGGCAAACGTATGGGTATGCCGGAAGATAAAATCCGTAAAGTACTCAAAATTGCCAAAGAACCTATTTCTATGGAAACCCCCATTGGTGATGATGAAGATTCCCACTTGGGCGATTTCATTGAAGATACCGTTATTGCCTCTCCTGCAGACTCTGCAACAACCGCAGGCTTAAGAGAAGCAACCAGACGTATACTCTCCACGCTGACCGCAAGAGAAGCCAAAGTGTTACGTATGCGATTTGGTATCGATATGAATACGGACCATACCTTGGAAGAAGTGGGCAAACAGTTTGATGTAACACGTGAGCGTATTCGTCAGATTGAAGCCAAAGCTTTACGCAAGTTACGTCAACCCAGTCGTGCGGATGACTTGCGAAGCTTCTTAGTTGATGGAGACGACGAAGAAGAACATCCATTGAAGTAAGGCGCTAATGCCTTTATACTTTTGCAGCATTTGTTGAACACATGCTGCAAATATCTAAAGGTGTTATGTAGCATATAGTTTCCCTCCGAGTTCGTTCGAAGGGCCCATAGCTCAGTTGGTTAGAGCAGAGGACTCATAATCCTTTGGTCCTAGGTTCAAGTCCTAGTGGGCCCACCAATTTTACTGAATCATTTTCGCAACGCTACAGCGGCGCAAAATGAAGACTTGCCGTAACACTACACCGTATTCTAAGTTCAATAATATCTTAAAAAGCGAAGGCGGATTAAAGCCAGCTGTTTGGTGGGCTATAGTCAATCCTCTTTGCATTTTTAGATCTAGATGTGACAGCATCAACACAACCCATATCAATATTCATGTAAGGTGATGAGATGAAATCAGAGCACATGCCGCATTCCGGCCACTATTTTGGTGATCAGCGTGATTTATGGTGGAATTATGAATTTATAGAATTAATGGCTAAGCGTTGGGATCTTAAATCTGTTCGTTCTGTTTTAGATGTAGGATGTGGAATTGGTCATTGGGGTTTCACATTAGCCCCATTTCTTAACAGCGATACACAAGTTCATGGCATTGATCTGGAATCAGTTTGGATAGAAAAAGCTTCAAAACGAGCCCAAGAGAAAGGTCTTTCGGAACAATTTCATTACCAAGTAGCAAAAGCAGAGCGTATACCATTCGAAGATAATTCATTTGATATGGTTACTTGCCAGACAGTACTCATTCATGTTTCAGACATTGATATTGCTTTAAAAGAAATGATTCGGGTACTAAAACCAGGTGGATTATTAGCGGTTGCCGAGCCTAACAATATTGCTCCCTTATTAATTTTTAATACATTAAGCATCGATGAACCTTTAGATGATTTATTGGAGCATATTCGATTTCATATCACCTGCGAGCGAGGAAAAAAAGCTTTGGGCTTAGGGTATAATTCTGTAGGAGACGTTTTGCCTTATGCTTTTTCCAGACAAAGTTTAGATAGCATTCAAGTCTATTTATCCGACAAAACTTCTCTTATGATCCCGCCTTATCAATCTGATGAAGAGCAAATATTGTTAAAGCAAATACAAGATTGGGAAAATCAAGAAATTTTAGTATGGCCCGCTGATGAAACAAAACGTTATTACTTGGCTGGTGGGGGAGCTGAGAATGAATTTGAAGGCATTTGGATGAAATTAATAAATGCGTCTAAAGAAAGCACACAAGCAATAAAAAATAAAAAACTAAGCTCAACAAATGCTACAGTGATGTATTTAATTTCTGGACGAAAAAAAATGTAAGAATATGAGTAGGATGCTGCGCTATTCCATTTGCTTGCGAGCGGACATTATGTCCGCTCATCAGCTTCGATGATCTTTATAAAAGTTTGGTGAGATTGAATGAATTAAAACTGTCGAGTTGGGATCCGACTGGTTTATCGATTAACATTAAACAACAGTAACATCCCAAGTGATCCATGTATCAGGTTCTATATCAGCATAATCATTGTAATTGTAACCAACATATCCTAATGCTGTTCCGCCGAGCACCCCTAAGACGACTGTGCCTGCACTCAAGCCGAGATAGGCCCCAGCCCAGCAACCAAGAAAGCCACCCTGCACAGCCGAAAAAACAGATTGATAGAAAATTTTATCAGTTGTGACAAACTCATCGTAAGAATAATTATAGCCGCCGGAAACAGCCTTTAATTCGGCTAACTGTGAAATCAATCTCATTTTTTGATGCCTAACTTGGTATGATTGAGAGCGCCAAGTTTACTATCATAATCAGTGAAGTCAATTTAAATGACATGAAAGAGAAATAAAAACATAAACCATAGTATTTTTTGTGGCATATTAAAGGGGAGTGGAAAATACTGTTATATAAGAGAATAAATCATGGAACCACGAATCAATATTATTACTTTGGGTGTTAGCGATATAGTGCGCGCTCGTCACTTCTATGAAAAAGGGTTAGGGTGGCATGTATCATCAGCGAGCAATGAGCACATTGTTTTTATCAAAACTTCAGGTGTTATTTTAGCGCTCTATTCTTCTGATTTATTAGCACAAGATGCAACCGTGTCAGCTGATGGTGAAGGCTTTCGCCGTTTTACTTTGGCGCACAATGTGCACAAACCTGAATTAGTTGCTGAGATTTTGAGTCAAGCTGAAAAGGCTGGTGCTAAAGTTATGAAGCCCGCGCAGGATGTGTTTTGGGGCGGTCATAGTGGTTATTTTGCCGATCCGGATGGAAATTTATGGGAGGTTGCTTGGAACCCTCATTTCCCATTTGATAAGGACGGTAATTTAAGCTTGCCATCTTGATACAAAATGAGCATTCTCAAAATTTATACCATTATCAACTAGTCGCTTTGCGAGATAACAGGCATATACTAAATTACCTATAAGCATACACTGAAGGCTAGCCAAAAATGCAGGTAGATGAAATCATTCAAGCCTTGGGTAAACCCTTACATGATCCCTTTTTTGTAAAGAATCATAACTACTTTGAAAAGTATGAAAGCATTCCTCAAGGCGATAAATTGCTGCTTTCATCTAGCAGTGAAGAAATTAATCTCACCTTCGATGAAAACGATATTTTGATTAAAATTGAATTAAAGAATCCTCAGAAATGCTGTGAGTGGTTAAGCCTTCAAAGTTCTTTCACTATATCTATGCCTGTCACAAAGGATATTTTAATTACACAGTTAGGCGCACCAAAACAACAACTTAAAAATCCGGCAAAGCATGAAGAAGAACAACTGCTATATGATAAAACATATTATTGGTTAAATATAAAAATACAGAATAATCAATTAGCAGCCATCCTGTTTTTATTGCCGCGCGTTATTCCTTCTAACCTCAAGACAGGCTTTGTGCCAATTAGAACCTGCAAGTCTAAAAAGTAAAACACCCTAAAAATATAGCCACTGCTTCATTAAATCACTTAATTTATCATAATTTTTTTCGGGGATTTTGAATCGATTGTTTTTGCTGCAACTGTGTATGCGCGGTTGTGCTAAACAAGGCAACAAATGATTCTTTTAGCCAGGAAAGGAATTGCGAAAATTTATTTCGTGGATCATTAATAAACTTTTGCGCTACATTATCATGGACCTTAACATGAACATCACCGCCGGTATGTTTTACATTATGACCATCTAATTTGATCGTCGATTTAAGAGTGAATGACATCAATGGTTTTTCATTATCAAGTTGATAATTGATATCTTGAGATGCAATAGAGGTAACATCAAATTTTTCTTCATAACCAATGGAACCATCTTTACGAATGGTAAAAGTTGCAACACGATTATCGGTGGTGAGTCTCACATCAGGCAGAAAATAGTAAGACAGTAAAAACTCAGTCAAATGTAAAAATCCACCTTGATGCGTATATTTTTGTAAGTATTCATACAGCGCTTCATGTTCTCTGGCGAGCATTCTTAAAAAGCCCTTTGTTTTCATGAGCGTGTCAAACTGGGATACATCAATATTAGTCGTTTTATTTGTGATTTCATTAATAAGGATAATGTTGTGATGGCGCTGAAGATCCTTTTGAACATTGTCTGCATCTCCTGCAGACAATAAATGAGCTGCTTTTTTTGCGTTGGCAGGCTTTAGGCCATCGCCTATGAATTTTTCTTCTAGTTGCTTTCTTAATTCAGTTAAGTTCAAGGAGCGTGAATAGGACATCTTTTGCTCATCATGATTGAAAAACATATAATTAAGTATAGACATCCACAAACAGCATTTATATAACAGTTGTTGTTAATGCACTGATTTGTAAGCCACATTGGCAAGTATTTTACGCTTAGTTCAGTATTAATAAACAGTACCATGCAAAAACGCGTGCATTTCCTAGCGCTTATTTTGACTAAGATAATAGTGAAACAATATACAAAACTGCTGATTGGGATCCCCTTCGATGAGCCTTGCTGATACACATAATGCTTTAACACATAAGCAAATAATCAAATGGCTTATCAGTATCATTGTCCTTAGCGCTTTGTTTTATATTACAGCAAGGCTAGGATTAATACTCGCTATTCCACCAGGTTATGCAACTGCAATTTGGCTGCCATCAGGTATTGCCTTAGCATTCATATTATTGTTTGGCTATTACGTTTCCCCGGCAATATGGATAGGTTCGTTTCTAGTCAATTACCAAATGTCTGGTGCTTTTCTGGTTGCCAGCAGTATTGCGCTAGGCTCTATGCTTCAAGCCATTTTGGGCGCTTATCTTGTGCGCAGATTTGTAGGTTTTCCCAATCCTTTGAGCAGCGATAAAGATATCATGGGTTTTCTCATTTTAGGTGGACCAATTAGCTGTCTTTTTGCAGCTACCTGGGGAGTCAGCACTCTTTTGATAACAAACCAAGTGCCTTTAGGCGAGTTTTTTTATAATTGGTTTACTTGGTGGTCTGGTGATACTACAGGTGTATTGGTATTCACACCCATTATTTTGATATGGACAGCACAGCCCCAAGAATTATGGCAAAAGCGACGTTTGTCTGTAGGTGTGCCACTTTGCTGTTTGTTTAGCATACTTGTCGTGTTCTTCATGTACACCAGCAGATGGAAAGATGAAAAACTCGTTGATGAGTTTAATACGCAATCTGCAGATATCACAAGCATATTTGAACTAGAAGCAGCAAGGGATAACCAACCCTATCTTAGTTCGAGGTTTGTTGATGAAATGCTGGTAAAAGCATCGTTTAATGGTCTTGTTTTACGAATTTATGATCTTAGCAAAAATGGCAATAGAAGAATGATTTATTCCTCGTCGGGATTTCATAGCTTCAATGGCTTAGTGTGGGACAAATTAATTAATATTAAAGGACATCAATGGTTGCTAGAATATACAACGGCACAAAATTTTATTACAGTTAATCAGACCTGGGAATTGTGGGTCGTGCCGATAAGTGGGGTATTGCTCACAGCCTTGTTAGGGATGCTTTTATTAAGCATCACAGGTAAGGCTGCGATGATAGAAGGGATTGTGAACAAACGCACCAAGGAATTGACTCTAGCTAATGATTCGCTTTTAAATGAAATCAAACTCCGCCATACCATGGAAATTACGCTCGAGCAGCATGCTAAAGAGCTGGCACGTTCAAATAACGAATTGGCGCAATTTGTTAATATTGCTTCACACGATCTAAAAGAACCTTTGCGTATGGTTGTCACTTATTTACAATTGCTGGATAGAGAATATCATCAACAGCTTGATAATAATGCGAAAGAATATATGTACTTTGCCGTTGATGGTGCCAAAAGGATGCAGGCACTTATCAGTGATCTTTTAACATACTCATCTGTAGGCGCACAAAACAAAACATATGATTTAATTGAATGTGAAGAAATTATTCAACAGGTGCTCGAGGTATTGAAGTTTTCTGTAGTCCAGGACAAAGTGTATATTACTAATGATCCACTTCCTAGGCTCTATGCAGACAAAATACAAATGATGCAGTTATTTCAGAACTTGATAGGTAATGCAATAAAATTCTCAAATAAAAGTAGCATTAAAATCCATATTGGCGTTAAACCTTATAAAAATAGTTGGTTATTTTGGGTTCAGGATAATGGTATTGGCATCTCAACAGAATATTTTGGCAAAATCTTTGAAATATTTCAAAGGTTACATGGCCCTAAAGAATATCAAGGCAGTGGCATTGGTCTTGCCGTTTGTAAAAAAATTGTCGAACAACATGGTGGTCAAATTTGGGTAGAATCCTCTGAGGGTTTGGGATCAACCTTTTATTTCACCCTTCCTATACAACAATCACAAGAAAAAATAGGCTAATGCGATGAATAATAAACCCCTTAATATTTTGCTAGCCGAAGATAACCCTGGTGATATTAAGCTGATGCAAGATTTTATGTTAAGAAGCAAAGTGCCTAATAACTTGGTCACAGTTGAAAATGGCGCCCAGGCTTTAGATTATCTTTATAAAAAGGGGAAATATTTTGATGCAAGTGTTCCTCATCTTATTATCCTTGATTTGAATATGCCTATCAAAGGCGGGCGTGAGGTACTTCTTGAAATTAAATCTGATCCCCAGTTAAAACATATTCCTGTTATCGTGCTCACCACCTCTGATGCTGAACAAGATATTTATAATTCCTATCTTTTACAAGCAAATTGCTATCTTACAAAACCAAATAATTTAAACGAATTTTGTCGGTTGATGAGTGATTTGGAGAATTTTTGGATGATGCTCGCCAAGCTACCCCGCCACTAGTTTTCTCTTCTCAGTTTGCATTAATGCTTTGTTGCCGGCGCGTTTTCACCCCAGTCATGCACCAAAGCGTGCACTCCTAGGGATTCAAACGCTTGGCGCCTCCCCTTAATGCAAATTGAATTGAGAAAACATCTTCTTCTCAATTCAAATTTACTAGTTCTACGTAGCTTTAGCGAAGTAGGACACGCTTTAGTAAGAATTAGGTATCTGCCAATTTTGAATGGCATGGGGGGGATCACATTTTTTTTTGGCATAGACCTAAAACAAAGTTGTTTCCCCATACGTCTCGCCATCTTTCACTTCTGATTCTTAATTTTCATCATAGTTTAATGAAAATATTTACGATATAATTATGGCAATAATTTAGTAAATTGCTAATTTGGAAATATATGTTTGCTGTTATCTATCGTTTTAAATTAAAACCGCATCAAGAAGAAATCTATCAAGCATATTGGCATAAAATTGCCACTTATTTTATGACAAAACGTGGTGCTATTGGTTCTTGCTTGCATAAAGGAAAAGATAACTTGTGGGTTGCTTATTCTCGATGGCCAGACAAGGCGACCAGAGATGCTTCTTGGCCAGGCGATGATGCACCCAATGCAGAGTTACCTCAAGATATTCGTGAAACTATCAAGCACATGCAGGATATCAAAAAGGACAATGAAGATTTAGAAACATATGATGAAATTTGTTTAGATGTTGTTGAAGATCTTTTGTTGTAATCAAAGCAAAACAGAGGCCGTTATATTGCATCAACCTAAATCAGTCGAATAAGCTTATATATAGTAGTGAGTGGACTGAACATTTTTAGACAATTGCCGTTGGTCTCTCATTTTATCGGTTTTGTCTTTGTGATCTAGCCAATAATTGTAAGTATTGATATGATAACTGCTTAATTATTTTACCCATCCTTTTGAGGAGAGAAACATGAGAGTAATAGCCAGTCTTTAAAGTTATCACACAATAGCTTTGCTGCTTATTATTTTTCTGAGCGCTCTTCAAAACTCCAAAGCCTGTGTGATGACCCCCGTCATCAAAGATAATGTTTTTAGGTTTGGAGTTTCATATGTTCAATAATCCTTATTTTAACTTGATTAAGGCTGTTTGGCATTACGGTGCACCCTGGCGTGTTTCCATCGTTGGCTATTATTTAGCTTATATTATTGCTCAAGGGGCCTTAAGTTTAAGCCCCTATGTGTTTGGCCAAGCTATTAATGTATTGCAGCATTTTAAAAGCGATAACGTCAATGAGGTCATATTCTGGCTTGTGATGGGTGTTGTTGTGATGCTGGTTTTTTGGTTGTTTCATGGTCCTGCGCGACTTGTTGAACGAGATGTGGCACTCAAAATTAAGCAAGATTTCACGTTGCATCTTTACCAGCAGCTAACACGCTTACCCTTAAAATGGCATCAAGATCATCATTCTGGCAATATCATCACGCGCATAAATCGAGCTGCAACTGAATTGCATCGATTTGCTGAAGATCAATTCATTTATGTAGAAACAATAGTTCGATTTTTGGTATCGACATGTTTCTTGCTATGGATCTCATTGCCGTTAGGGCTTGTTAGTTTAATTTCTTCATCGCTCATTATGATGATGATTTTGTTATATGATCGTAAATTAATACCATTGTATATAGCTGAAAATGAAGTTGAAAACCATGTGGGTTCAGTATTTTTTGATTATATTAGCAATATGACAACTGTTTTGACTTTACGCTTAGGTGAATTAACGCATTCTAATCTATTTCAAAGGCTGAATAAAATATGGCCATTTTTTAAAAAGGAAGCGCTTCTTAACGAAACTAAATGGTTTAGCATGATGATGTTGTTGTCATTGGTGCAAGCTGCGCTTTTAACAGGTTATATCATCTATACATTATCTGTTCAGCAAAGCATTATGATCGGCATTGTGGTGATGATTTTCCGCTATCAATGGGAATTGAATCAAGTATTTCAGGATTTAAGCGTTCATTATGGTGAAATAGTTCGCATGGATACCGATGTGAAAAGCATAGAGCCCATTTTAGCAGATATTGACCGACTTGCGCATATGGTCCAAGGTGCGACAACAGCATTGCATTGGCATCACATTGAGATAAGCAATTTAAACTTTTCACATACAGAAAATAACAACCGAGGTCATATTTTAAAGAATGTAAATTTCAATATTAAACGAGGTGAAAAGATTGCACTTATTGGTTTGAGTGGTGGCGGTAAGAGCACCTTATTGAATCTATTATGCGGACTTTATACCCCTTCAAAGGTATGTGTTCATATTGATGGTATTTCATTTGACACAATGGAGCCCTTACAGGCGATTACAACATTGATTCCTCAGGATCCAGAGATTTTTGAAAATACCATTGCATTTAATATTACAATGGATTTGCCTGCTATCGAGCAAGACATGAATCAAGTGCTAGAACTTGCTTGTTTCAAACAAGTGCTAAATGATATGCCGAAAGGACTTGATACAGATATAAGAGAGAAGGGCCTGAATTTATCGGTAGGCCAAAAGCAACGTTTGGCACTAGCTCGCGGATTATTTGCAGCTCGCTTTAGCTCTTTGATTTTAATGGATGAGCCCACTAGCAGTGTTGATTTGCCCACAGAAAAACAAATTCTGAGCAAAGTGATTGAAGCCTATCCCGATGCGGCAATGATGGTTTCACTACATAGGCTACATTTGTTACCCAAATTTGATAGCATTATTATGCTAAAAGATGGGCAAGTAATAGCTTGTGGCCCTGTTAAAGAATTATTAGCAACACCTGGGCCTGTGCAAGATCTGTGGTTGCATTATCAGCAAGAATAGAACTTATATTATGATGTAATGCCGGGCGGATACGATGGCCCGGCAGGGAGTTAGTTCTGGAAAATCTCATTAAAAAAGTAAAGCATTGCAGCCCAAGAACGTTTGTCTGCCATGGCATCGTATTTTAAACCTTGAGAAGGATCATTCGCGCCAACTTTGGTGAAGGAATGTGAAGTGTTGCCATACATCTGAATTTGCCAATCTGCTTTACGTCTTGTCATTTCGTTTGCAAAATCCAGCACTTGGTTGGGATTAACATAGGTATCATCATAGCCATGCAAAATAAGCACCTTGCTATCGATTTTCGTTTCAGTTGAATCAGGTGGCGCAAGTAATAAGCCATGCAAGCTGACAACGCCTTTAATGGGCGGGTTTGCTCTATATAAATCAAGCACGCCCATGCCACCAAAGCAGTAACCGATTGCAGCAATTTTATCTTTATTAACAAAAGACTGGCTTGCAATATATTCATAGCTGCTTAGCATACGACGGGATAATTCAGGCCGGTTTTCTTTGAGTGGGTTATTCAGAAATTTCTTATCCTCAAGTTCAACACCCAGGCGTGCATTACCATAAATATCAATAGCAAATCCGATATATCCTAAGGCAGCCATTTTACGCGCTATATCGCAGTAAAAATCACTGCGTCCTCGCCAGTCAGGGGCAATCATAATGCAAGGTTTCTGAGCAACACCATCTTCTTTGTTATATACAATGAAGCTTTTGGCTTTAATATTATCACTGATGGTGTATTCAACTTCTGTTTCGACTAGCATGACATGCACTATCCTGTTGGCTAAGTAAAAGTTTAGGGATTCTCTTCCCAAGGCTTATCGTAATGATACAGATCTCTTGCTTCTTTGAGGGGTTTGCCTGCATCAACAGCAGAAATTATTTTTTGTTCAGTTAAAGAAATATTTTGAACCATTTTGAGTATTTTGCCAACCTGCTCCAAGGGAATAACCAACACCCCATTTCTATCAGCAAAAATGATATCATTAAAACGTATGGATACATTATCGATACTCAAAGCTTCACGGCTAGAAACAATACGTGCTCTGTTTTTTCCAGTTCTTGGTGTAACGCCTGCGGCATAAAGGGGGTATTGATATTTTTCATGAAAGACAACATCACGGATTGCGCCATTGACAACTGTACCGGCAATATTTTTCCGATGAGCAAAATGGGTTAGTATTGCACCCCAAACAGAGCAGGACACATTAGCACCATTATCGATGATGACGACATAACCTGGTGGCACTTCATCGATATAATTGCTGGCCTGCATAAATTGCTTGGGCACTTCAGAGAGAGCCTTATACTGAATAGTGTAGGCAGGTCCAATGAGTTTTTGGGAAATACCGATGGGTTTTATGCCACTCAAATACCCATTAATACCACATGCATCTAAAGCATCAGAAATTTCAGGTGAGCTATGTTGGTACAAGGCTTGGAGTATCTTGCTATCTATAAAATCTATCATGAAAAATCCGTTCCATCGACCGTATTTGTTTTGGCGTCAAGATATACTGCCTCATTTATGATAGCTTGTGCCATGTTTATTGTTGTTGCATTGCCAGATAAATCTTTGGTGATACATTTAGCCTCTTGTATAACATTGATGACAGCTTGTTTAACTATGTTAGCATAGCGATGCAGGCCAAAATGAGAAAGCAATAATGAGATAGATAAAAACATGGCACTGGGATTTGCTGTATTAGCAGGCATGCTAGGCCCACTGCCATGTACGGGCTCAAAATAGCATTGATGCTTACCGATATTAGCACTGGGAGCAAGACCCAAGCCTCCCATGATACCAGCTCCTACATCCGACAATATATCGCCAAACATATTCTCTGCCACAATAACACCAAAGCGCTGGGGTTTTGTGAGCAAATGCATTGCAACGGCATCAACATTCAAAATTTCAGCTTTGATCTGTGGATAGCTTGATGCGGCTTCTTCGAAAAGCTGCCTACTTAGCTTACTGCTATTACGTAACACATTCGGTTTATCTGCCAAGGAAACCCGGGAAAATTCATGTTGTTGTGCATATTCAAAGGCAAAATTGTAAATTCTTTTTAATCCTGAAGTTGATTGTAATCTTAATGTGCAACTGATTTGCTCGTTTAATTTTGCTGACCATCGTTCATTATTGATGAGTAAATCATTTATTTGGGGTGGTAGTGTTTCAAAATCAACTCCACTGTATAGACCTTCCGTGTTTTCTCGAATGATACAGAGATTAAAATGGTGATTTTTATTAATCGGAAAGCATGGTCGAACATTAGCAAAAAGATCAAGCTTTTGTCTTAATTGAATAAGCGGAGAAGTATATGCGCTTTGTGCCTTAGATTTATCTCTTAATTCAGCTTGTGCTTCTTTATCAGGCTTACTGGTTGTCGCGCCTAATAAAACAGCATCACTTTTAGCAATAAGATCCCATGTTCTTTGTGGAATGGGATTAGCCTCTGTAATCCAATATTCCCAGCCAATATCACCTTTTTGATAAGCAATTGGTAATTTCAGTGCCTCAAAAATAGGAAGCGCAGCCTGGGTAACTTCCTTACCGATGCCATCACCTTCTAATACCGCCAGGTTAATTTTTTTTATCATACAAATCTAACCATTGTTTTATCAATTGTCTTGTATCGTGGGGATTATCTTCCAATACGCGTTGTCCTGCATTTGGGATAAGGTGCACATAACGGTTTGCTCCTTCTATAACATGTGCTTGTGTGACAAGCTTGGAATCTGCACCGACTATTTGATACAAAGGAACCTGGTTCATTGTGGTTGTATGCACAATATGCGGATGCAAAACATAATCTAAACCAAAAGATAATCGCGCTGCAGCTTCCGGCAAATTTTCAATTTCATTTTTTGAATCTTCCGTTAGCGGTTGAGTTGCTATATATGCGTTAAGCAATTTTATAGCATCAATAGCATTGCCTGCATTACATTGGTGGATGATCTGATTTAATTTAATTCTTAAGACATCATCCAAAACACATGGCGTGGAAATAAGTATGATAGTTTTATTTTGATTTAAAAAGAGATGTAGATTCTCTACTAGAAGAATTCCACCTAAAGAAAAACCAATAAAAATATCATGAGATAAGATTAAGGAGTTTATTTTATTTTGCCAATAAAGGCGATAATCCTCAATTGAAAGTTTTTTGTATTCTTCTAGGGGGTCAATCCAGGTAACATGATATTCAGTTGCCATAAAATCTAAGCAATGAGAAAAGGAAGCCAGATCAGCTGCTTGACATAAGGTTGGAGCAATAGCAGCTGCGTATTTCATTCAGGTTTTATATCCTTTTAATTTTGTATTTTTTTGTGCGTTCACTTGTTTTGCGGAAAGATTAAGTGTGCCACGCAAAAACTCTTCCTCAGAGACATAGCCACATTTGGGTAAGGTTTCTCGCACAAAATTACTGGCATCAATCAAGGGATAAAGATCATACTGATGCATGTTCATACTATGAAGATATGCAATAAAAAGTTCAAGCCTTGCATTACCAACGCCACGAGATGCACCTGCTAAAGATGCGTCAATATATTGGGCACCACCAGTCATCGCCGCTATGGCATTAGTTTGTGCAAGCCCAATATTATCATGCGCGTGATAACCAAATGCAGTGGGGTAATGCGTTGTACAATGTTTATAAATAGTTGCAACTTTATCTGGATGGATACTTCCATTTGAATCAGCAAGGTAGATTATTGAGGGAGCAAATGGGATAATATTTTCAATGGCATTATAAATATCTTGATAATCATATTGTGAAACATGCGTGAAATTGACGGATGTTAATAATCCTGCTTCTTTGGCATATTGAATTAATGGTTTAGCGAGCTCTACTTCTCCTTTTTGAACAGCGAGCCTAAGCAAACTAACGCCACATTGTTTAAGGGCAATGATATCTTCTTGCTTGATATTATCACAATGCGCCATCACGGCCATTTTGGATTTTTTCATCTGTTGCTTGCATTTTATGAGATATTCATCAGGACATAATCCTGCAACGCCAATATTATTAATATCTTTAAGTGCGCCGTTTCTATATCCCACTTCTATAAAATCGATACCACAATGATCCACTGCGCTAATTATTTTATTTATTTGTTCATCGCTAAAATGAAAGTCGTTAAGATGACCGCCATCTCTTAAAGTTACATCTGTTAGCGTTAAAGCAGTCATGATTATCCCTATTTCCCGTGCACGGGGCTGTATAAAAGTAGCAGCAAAGAAGGAACAACGATTGCGATGGCGATAAAAAACAGATAAAGCAAATATAATCTAAATCGACATAGCAAATGCCATATATACGAGAGAGGTTTATTATATATTAATGAACGCATAACCATGCCAGACACATCTACTGTCGAGCCAGAAATGCCTGACTCGTGAATATAAATGTTAGGTGTATCATTAACCTCTATTATAGCGCCATGATTTTGTGTAATAGGCCTATCCAAATTGTGGCAACGAATTTCTATAGAACAAAAATTGATATTTAAAATAGATCCTATTTTTAAAATTAAGGCTTTGTTTTCTTTGCACAAATTTTCAGTTACTAACTCGACCTCGCCACCTTTTTCGATATTGGCGGAATAACACACATTTATCTTTTTGCCATCTTCAAGAATACTATGGAGATCTAAATGTTGGCTTTTTAGGCATTGATTTGTTTCATCATCTAAAAGTATCGGCATTAATAATTGGCTGATTTTTAAGCGTTCAGCATTTTTCCTAGTTATAAGTGTTTGGATATTATCAACCCCATTGCCAGTGATGTTAGCAGGAAGCAGCTTGAGCACATTGAGTATTTTATTATTTAGATAGAGAAAAAGGTAAGGATTTAAGCGTGGGTAGTGCTCTTCTATCATCACTTGATTATATTCTTTTGATAGCAATTGACACTGTTGATATAAGGTATCAATATCAGTAATGTTGCAGAAAAGATCGACACCTTTTCCTTCCCAAAGACTTTGCTTTATCGTAACGGGAAAATGTAAATGTTCTACACTTGCTTCCAGGTATTCACGCTTAAGATTGACAATATCTACCTGTGCTATTTTTATGGTAGGTATTTTTGCCTTTTCTAAGAAATCGTTGATAATAAATTTATTGATGCATAAATATGTACTTGCGCTATTATTTGTAGGCGTTATCCGTCTGTAAAAGTAATAGCATTCTTCTCCTAGCTGAATATTGATGCCTTGGATTGGCCAAGAATCAGCGACGTTGAGCTTCAATTTTTGAGCACTGTTAAGATATGCATATACAGTCGGATCCATTTGTCATTCCAATGCTTGAATTTAGCATGCTAAATAATTACAGGCCTTCGGCTATCACTTTTAACAAATAGTCTATTGGGGAAGTTATGTCCATGCTATGTAGAAGGTGTGATGCCAAGAAGATGCCAATGAGAAGAGCCGCGAAAATAGACACACGATATTTATAAAGCTTGAGTAAATGAAAGCTATAGGAAATAGGGTGTTTGTAAATTAAAGCTCTTAATATATTCATCGAGACGTACTGAGGCGGCCCGCTAATCTCTTCTTCATGTATGCGCATACTGGGACTTTTATTTGCCTCTATGAATATGCCATTATCCTTGCCAAGCGGAATCGCTAAATTTTTGCAAGCGATATCAAAGCCCACAAGAGTAAGACTCAAAACGGAGGCTGCTTTTAAAAATAATTTTTTATTTTCATCACACATTGTCAAAGGTATGGATTCGCTTTCTCCACCGACTGATGCATTGCAGGTATAACCCATTTGCACACGTTGATCTTTTTCTGGAATGCTTTGAAGGGTTAAATTTTGGTTTTCTAAGCAAAAGTTTGCTTCATATCCAAGAACGATGGGTTTTAAAACATCACTGGTTTTAGCTCTTAACTCATTTTTATCTTCTACTAATTTTTTTATTGTATCCCTACCATTTCCTATAACAAAGGCTGGGTATCTGGCTACGACAGCTAAAATTTGATTCTTAAAGACAAGCACACGATAATCTTGCAGATCTCCATGATATTCTTCAAGCATCAAGAAAGGATATAATTTGAGCATTTGTTCGCAGATGGTGTAAAGCTTTGCCATAGTTGGGATATTGCAAATCACATCCCTTCCTTTGGCACTCCACAGAAAAGGTTTTAGCACTAAAGGAAATTTTAATTCAGAAGTAGCGCTTAAAAGCTCATCATAACTGAATTCACTTGCCGCAAGCGTTGTTGATTTTGGTATGGGTATACCTGCTTCGCGCATAAGACTATTAGAAATATATTTATTAAGACTAATATAAATTGAGGAACTATTGTTCCAGGGCGTCGCATAATCATAAAAAAAATAATTACGCTTTCCTAGCGTAATTATCATTCCATTTATGGCGCTGCACTCAACGGCTGGTAATTTTAATTTTAAGGCACTTCTATAATAAAGAAGCGTATTTGAATCCATTTCTCCAATCCCACAAACTAATTTAGCTAGCCGAATATAACTTGATGTACGCCATCAATTAACAAATAGCTTAGGATAGGGAGCAAGTCCATTTAGGGAGTGGCTTTATTAAGTTCTTCTTGGAGGGATTTCATGCTTTCAAGCACGAGGGCGCTTTCTTTATCTTTTAGGTTATGGCCCATACCTAGCCCTAAATAGAATTTTGCAGGTATGCCCTTTTGGTTTAATTGTTGTGCATATAATTTACCCATCTCTGGCATAACAACATCATCTAAAGCGCCAGAAAGCACATGAATCACGGCTGTGTTACTTACCTGTGAAACGTGTTGTATGGGTGATAAGCTCTTTTTCCAGTCCGGCCTGAATTGTCTGACATCACAAGGACAATTAATCAGCAAGGCACCGTTTGCAAGTTGTGGGTAATTATTCAGTATCAAAGCAGCGATAGCAGCACCGCCGGAATGACCAATCAATATTAAACGTTTAGGTTTATAATGATTTTTAAGATTGATTATCGCATTGCCAATAATATCTATATTTTCTAAGGTATAATTATCAAGTCTTCCTGAAATGTTTGTGGTTGTTACACCCAGGTTATTGCCTGTTGAAAAATTTCCTTCATCATCAAAGTAACCAGGCCTAATGAGCGCAACATTAAGTCTTGATGGGTTCTTAAATTGCGCGCCTAAGGTGCTCATATAGCTTGCGCCACCCACCCCATAATCACCATGAAGATAAATAATCAATTCTTCGGGATTGCTAAGCGTATCCGTTGTAACTAAACGTAAGCAATTGTTATTTATGCTATTGATTGTGGTTTGGTAGTCCACGTTACAGCTTTGGTCTTGTAAAGGGATCTCCTTTATTTGTGCAGCAACATTTTGAATAAGACCAAAAAGAGCCAGGAATATACTGAATTGAATGTTGCGACGGATTTTTTTCATAAGTTTATTCTTTGCTATCATCTTGAATTTCAGTATACATGTTATTAAATATGACAGCCTTTGGTATGTCCGCAAGTAGCATAGCGGATGACATATCTTTTGAAACATCCATAATGACTGATTTATATTCGATGATAAATTTACAGTATTTGAGCCTAGAAGCAAAGATTTTCAAAGAGACTTTTCTGATTTTGCTTAAAATGATGACCTTAGAAAAGGAAGCTTTCCTATAATGCTATGGTATAAGCAAGATCAAATGAAAATCTAGCCGTATTTATGAACAGGCTTGGGGTTAATATGATTAAATATGCCGTTATCTTTCTGCTGCTAACACTAGCTGCCTTAGTCCTTGGATTTCTTGCCAAAACACTCGTGGGTGTGGCATTGCTCGTTGCGAAAATTTGTTTTTTTGTTTTCCTTGGGCTCTTTCTCATATTCCTTGCATTGACCATATATAAGAAAGATAAAAAGAAAAAGGGATGATATGCCCTCAAGGATTGTCAGCTGAACCTCTTCTTTTATATGATAAGAAGAGGAGCAAGACTTTGAGAGGCGTTTATGAAGACCCTACACGATTGGCTTGATACCTATGGCACCTTCCATCAGAACCCTACCAATATCCTTATTCATGAAATTTGTGTTCCCCTAATTATGTTTAGTGTGTTGGGTTTATTGTGGGTCATACCTTTGCCAACACCCCTAATTTCTCATGTCAAAGTAGATGGGATTAGTTTAGTAAATGGCGCGAGTATCATTTTTATCTTGGCTTTGCTTTATTATCTTAGATTGTCATTTAAAATGGCGGTAGGGATGTGTGTGATATCGCTAATAATGTTGAGTATATTGTTTCTTTTAGAAAAAATGCATTATTCCATCCTTATGCTAAGTGTGGTAATTTTCATTCTTTCTTGGATTGGTCAATTTATTGGACATAAAATTGAAGGGCGCAAACCTGCGTTTTTAACAGATTTGCAATTTCTTCTGATAGGCCCTGCTTGGATTTTGGCTCGGCTCTACAAAAAAATAGGCCTATCCTATTAGGTAAGCGTTTGTGTTGAAAGTAAATGCCATAGCATTTTTAAGGCAACAAGGATAATACACGCTGCAAAGAGTCTACGCACAATATGGGTAGGTAAATGGGTTGCAAGCCGCACCCCAATGGGAGCAAAAAGGAGCCCTGCAATCGAAAAAGTTAATAGTGCAGGCCAGTGCAAATAGCCCACAATATAAGGCATATCTACTTTGCTTGCGCCTAAGGTTGTGTAGGTGCTAGCGCCAATAAGGGATATGGGCATGCCTATCAAAGTTGAAGTGCCTACAGCATAGCGAATATTGACATTTAACTTATTCAAAAATGGCACCATTAAAATGCCCCCGCCAGATCCGCTCAAACTTGCAAATAAGCCAATACCAAAACCGCCTGTGGCAAGTTTTCTTCTTGATAATTGAGGTATTGTATCAACAGATTGTTCATTGCTTGCACCTTTCATCATCACCCATGAGACCCAGAGTAAAAAGAGGCCATAAAAAGCTTCTAAGTAATAAGCATTTATGTTACTGGCAAGCATGGCGCCGATACCTGCGCCAACAATACAAAATAAAATTACCTTGTTAAAGAGATCCCACTGAATATTGCCTCGACGTTGATGGCTATACAGCGCACTCAAGGAGTTAATGGCAATTGCCGCCATAGAGGTTGCCAATGCAATATGCATTGCAGCTGTTGGCGCATAACCATAATGCGGTAGCATCAAAGTAAGCAAAGGGACGATAATAATGCCGGTGCCAATACCAATGATGCCTTGAAGGATTGCCCCAAAAGCACCACAAATAAAACAAATTAAGAGAAAGCTCAACATAAAAAGGGCTTCAAATTCACTTGAATAGTGACCTAAGTATAGATAATGATAATAGGGGTGCAAAGCACATTTTTGTCGGCAAAACGGACAACATTTTTAGGACTTCAATGAAAAAACTAAGCATTACAAAATTAACTGAGTTTGGATTAAGCCCTAAAGAAGCCCAATTGTACTATTCAGCACTCAAACTAGGGCCTGCAACGGCACAGCAATTATCTTATGAAAGTGAGATAAAACGCGCAACTGTTTATGGATGTATAGACACGCTTATCGACAAAGGTTTGCTCCATGTAGAGATAAAAGGCACCCGAAAAATGTTTGTGCCACAATCCCCGCAAAATCTAATGCAGCTCTATGAACAAAAAAAGCAAGCTCTTAATGAAGCTATGCCGCAGTTAATGCAAAATTATTTGCATTCAACACCATCACATAATGCTATCAAGGTTTATCAGGGGATCAGCAGCATAAAATTACTCTATGATCATATGTTTGATAATATATCTGCTGGTGATGAATATTTAGTAATTTCAGATCAGCAAAAATGGTATGCCTTAGATCCGCTTTATTTCGAAGAGTTTATTAAAAGACGTGCCCAGATAAACTTAACGATTAAAATGATTTTGCAAGATACATCGCATGCCAGAAAGTATCAACAAAGTGACGTTAAGCATCATGAAAAAATAAAGCTCTTACCTAAGAAAATTGAATTAAACACCAATATGGTTATCCTGCCTGAAAAAGTGATTATCGTTCAAACCATCGAACCTTTATTGGCGATAGTGATAGATAATCGGAATGTAGCTGCGATGAACAGAGCATTGTTTCACACGATATGGGAATTAATATGAATATTCCTTCAAACTCTCTTTTTAAATTTATCATTCACTTTCTCAAGCCGCATCCCTTTGCAATTGGCGCGCTTATCCTATTGGGAATGGCCAGTGGTTGTTACTCGACTATTAATGCTTATTTAACTAAAGTAATAATTGATTCAATTTCTACTCTAGGACAGAATGCTGATTTATTTGCAACCTTAGGAATTCCTGCGCTTTGCTTTTTGCTTAACTATGAGGCGCATAATTTATGTTGGCGCGGGATCCAATTTGCCAATATCAAGGCAAGCGCTAAAATTCAGAATCAAATTATTCACGAAATGTTTGGCTTCACCGAAAAGCATGCATTCAGATATTTTCAGGATAATTTTTCAGGGACAATATCAAATAACATCAGCACCCTTGCCGATAATATCTTTAATATTATTTCTTATCTTGTGCCTTTTCTTATACGTCAAAGCACGCAAGTGCTATTGGCTGTTATATCCTTATTCTTGATTAATCCTTATTTTGGATTGGCATTGGCGCTGTGGGTCATTGTTTTTGTCTTCATCAGTTTGGTTTTTTCAACAAAAATTATGACTTATGCTGATGATCTTGCCATGAGTCATGCACTTTTAAACGGCAAAATTACTGACAGTGTTTCAAACTCAAATAATGTTAGACTTTTTGCCAGAGAAAAATATGAGCTTCAATATTTAAATACCTTTTTAGATGATGCCCTTAATAAATATCAACGCAAAGAGTGGTTCTATCTAAAACTTTCTTTGATACAAAGTATTTCAATAACCCTATTGATCGGCGTACTCCTTTATGTTTTATTTTTCCTGAAAATGCAAAATCTTGTTTCTGTAGGTGATTTTGCTTTTATCTTGGGTTTATCGCTTTATGTAACAGAAGGTGTCTGGTATGGCACTGAACAGGTGATTAGACTTATTGATTTGGTAGGGCGCTCTAATCAGAGCTTAAAGATGCTGATGACACCGCTTGAGGTTCAAGATAAATCAGATGCCTGTGAACTCAAAGTGAGAGTCGGCCAGATTGGATTTAAGGATGTTACCTTCCAATATAAAGAGCAACGCAATATCTTTGAAAACAAATCGGTGATTATTGAAGGTGGCCAACGTGTTGGTTTAGTAGGTTACTCCGGCAGTGGCAAAACCACGTTCGTAAATCTTATTGTAAGGCTTTTTGATGTTTCTTCTGGTATCATTACTATTGATAGCCAAGATATTAGTCGAGTTACACAACGCTCTTTGCGTGATAAAATTGGCTTTATCCCTCAAGATCCCATCCTTTTTCATCGTTCCCTTCTTGAAAATATCCGCTATGGCAATATAAATGCGACAGATGAAGAAGTCTTTCTGGCGGCGCAACTTGCCCATGCCCATGAATTTATTATGCAAAGCCCTCAAGCTTATCAATCTTTGGTGGGAGAGCGTGGTATTAAGCTTTCAGGGGGCCAAAGGCAACGTATTTCCATTGCGCGGGCCATATTAAAGAATGCCCCCATTTTGATTCTGGATGAAGCAACCAGTGCCTTAGATTCAGTGACCGAGGGTTATATTCAAGAGAGTCTCAATACGCTGATGAATAATAAAACAGTTATTGTCGTTGCGCATCGACTTTCAACGCTACTTAAAATGGACAGGATCTTGGTATTTGATCAAGGCAAAATTGTTGAAGATGGCACACATCAACAATTGCTTGCTCAAAAAGGCATGTATGCGAAGTTATGGAACAGTCAGGTTGGTGGGTTCTTGCTGGATGAGGGTGATGAGAATGCATAAAAAAGCATACTCAATTTTTAAGGGAATGAGAGGTTCATGCAGACGAATCAAGCTCATCAACACACTCTGAATGAATTTTATTAGGACTGTAGAAACATGATGAAAACAAAATATGTATAAATTTATTACTATATTACTGATACAAGTACTCTGCGGCATGGAGATGGATTTATTCATCCCCAGCTTCCCTGAATTACAACAAGTTTTTAGTTTAACACCTGCAATGGTGCAATTAACTATCAGCCTTAATTTTGTCTCATTTTGTGTATGCTCTTTGTTTGCAGGTTTTTTAGGCGATCGATTTAATCGTCGTCATGTGCTTTTGTTGGGCATGCTAATTTTTGTTCTGGGCAGTATTTGCTGCGTATTTGCACCCAACTTCACCTGCTTGCTCTTGGGACGATTTTTACAAGGGATTGGCATATCTGCACCGGCGATTCTTTCATTTCCTGTACTGCTTGAAGCATATGACAGTGACAAGCAAGCAGGCGTGATGGGGGTTATCAATGGCGTGAAAACACTTGCCATGGCAATTGCGCCTGTTATTGGCAGTTTTGTGAACCTCTATTTTAACTGGCGAGCGAATTTCAGTATTTTGTTAATTTTAGGTTTTATTTGTTTGATTGCAGCTTGCTTTACAGTGCCCTCTAAGCCAGGCGATAAAACCTTGTCCTTTTCTATACGTTCCTACGCTGTGCTTATTAAATCCAAAAATTATCTAAGCCTTGTTATGGGAGTATCGTTGCCGGTTGGTGCTTATTGGATGTTTATGGGAATGGCCCCCATTTTTTATATGGAAGGTATGAAAGTTTCACTTAAGCACTTTGGCTATTATCAAGGCTCATTGTCCTTGGCTTTTGCTCTTGTGTGCATATTAAGCCCCATGTTGTTTAACAAATATAAACAAAAATCATTATTGCTATTTGGTTTGACACTTTGTGTCCTTAGCGTGATGTTAATATTAGGGCTACTAATCTTAGACATAAATCAACCATTATGGATAACGAGTGTGCTTATTCTCTTTTCAATTGGCATTGTCTTTCCTATTAATATACTTTACCCCTTGTCATTGGATGTTGTGCCCGATACAAAAGGTCGATCAGCTGGATTGGGGCAAGCATTTGTATTGTTGCTCACAGCGGTTTTGCTGGAATTAGTAAGCCTTTGTTATCAAGGAAAATTTATGCCTATGGGGATTGCGATGTTTATTTTGACCTCGATAGCAACAATGCTAATTTTGCAGATGATTATGTCAAGAAAAATCCTTGCTTAAGGTAATGTAGGCGTAATGATGGTTTCATTTTCATGCAGGGATTCTGACCAATCGATATCAACAAATGTAAAAGGTGTTCCAGGTGGTGCGGCAGTAATACTTATACTACTAACAGAAAAAAATATGGGTTTATTCAAAGGTTGTTGACTCAGTGCTTGCAAGACAGCTTGCCGGGAAGCTTCTTCTGGCGAGATCTCGCTTAGTCGTCTAAAGTCTGCCAGCAGTTTTTCTACATTTAATTTCAGCAAGGCCACAGCTTGCGTCATTGCAATAAATAAAGCGCTATCAGAATGTGAAACGATAATGCCTTGTTGTTGAAATGCTGCCATGAAAGCATTTAAGTTTCTGTTGCCTTCTTTAAAGCGGCAACAAATTGCCATATTTTTCTGCGCATTTTGAATAAGCTCCACCGTAAAGGGTAAAGCCGCAAACTCTGCCAATTTCTCAGCAATAGGAACAAAAATATCTTGTGTGTCCAATCGTTGCAGCATACAGTCTAATACGACAGGGGAATATGTTTGGGCTAGCACATAAACCTGTTGAGAGACATTATCAGCAATACGCCATCTAGGATCGCAAATCCATAAATGTCCAGTTGAAAAATCACGGTAAACAGACCATGTGTGTGCCTCATTGTTTGCCAGCGTTGAGCGATATTGACGAACACTACCAAAGGGAAGAATGTTTTGTTCAACACATTCTCTTAAAATGGCTGTGCTTATTAATCCTTTGTGTCTACATATTAATTTTCGCTGAGTTATCAAATCACTCATATGAAGATAAATATGTGGATTGCCTTGGGCGTGAGCTGCTTCGAGTAAGCCCTCAATTTCCGCATCAAGTCTTTTTTCGGTATGGATGATAGGCTCATTTGGCACATTTGTAAGGCTGTTGACGAGATTACAAACATATCCAAGTATTTCTTGGATGGATTTACCACGGCCAAAGGTGATGGCTTTTAATTTAAGCGCTTGTATCCTCTGGTCATTTTCATCAAAAAGTAATTTTTCTCGCCAAAGGCTGGAGCCCAGAGATGCCCACAGTCGATGTGGATTAGCAACCCAATTTACGGTTGAATTTACTAGACGCCATCGGGTATTAGCATAGCGCTCGTAAATGGCATCGCCATGTAAATTAACACTGAGAGCCGTGCGTGGCGTTGGGAAGTAAGCTTCAAGTATCCTATGTGGCCCAGATGATAGCATCATGTAAACCTATTAAAGTTGTCACTTAAGCTTAGAGATTTTAAGTTGAGTTCAAGGCAAATACAGTCAAAAAAAGCTATTGCCTGCGAAAATGGGCTTGCTAACCGCGCTCTGGCCCTTGTGATGGGTTTGCGTACATGAGTTAAATTAATTAGTATTGAAAACATTATCAGAGAGTTAGTTTTGAAGTTAACCTTCTACCTAGGAAGAAAAGATGAAAAAGGAATATTTAAAAGCAACATACAGCCTGACCCTTTCAAGTTTGTTGTATTCTGCGACGCTCTTTGCAGGTGGTATTTCACTTTATGAAATGGGTTCAGATGATGTGGGTTTAGCCGCTGCAGGTTATTCTGCAAGAGCACAAGATCCTTCAACCATTCTCACAAACCCTGCAGGAATGACGCGTTTAGAAGGAACACAACTATTTCTAGGTGCCCAAGCGCTTTATGAAGATATTGAGTATTCACCGATTACAAATTCTGCTTTTCTCGGTTCGCTGGATGGCGGCAACCCAATTCGTGTTGTTCCGGGTGGTAGTGCGTTTTTTCATTATAGTGTAACGGATAGGTTTAAAGCAGGCATTGGTATGTATGGTAATTTTGGCTCTATGCTGATGTACCATAGTGATTGGGTTGGCCGCTATTCTTCAATGAAATCAACTTTAATGGGGCTTTCCTTACAGCCAACCTTGGCCTATCGCATGAGCGAGGGGTTATCGCTTGGCGCAGGGCCTGTCATCATGTATGGGATCTTTAGAGCCAAAACGCGCATCAATAATACACCATTTCAAATTTTTAATTTTCATGATGGCGAACTAAAGCTCTCGGATTACACTTGGGGCGTTGGTGCCAACCTGGGTGCCTTATATGAATTTAATGATTGCACTCGTGTTGGTTTGAATTATACCAGCCCAATAAAACTTAACTTCTCACCTAGCGCAGTATTTACCGATCTTTCTCCCATTCTGAACACGCTTTTAGCTAATAGAGGGTTACTCAATGCAGATGTAAACATCCGTATTGAAGTGCCACAAACAGCGATGTTCAGCTTATTTCATCAATGGGATCCTGTATGGGCGTTATTAGTAAGCGCTGGTTGGCAGAATTGGAAAAAGTTTGGTCAAATTGATGTCGGTATTGATTCTACCAATCCAGTGGGGCTGACGATTGATAAACATAATAAGGATACCTGGCATGGCGCTGTAGGAATCCAGCATCAATTAAATGAAAAAGTGAAATTTAATGGCGGTATAGGTTTTGATTCACGTTTCCAATCTAATGAACAAATTCCCGTATCAACGCCGGTTAACTCAGCATGGCGCTTTGGCATTGGCACACATTTTGATGTGAACAAGGTTATAGATGCAGGCGTATCAGCAGAATATGTTTGGGGCGGCACGATGCATGTAAATAATCAAGGATTGGTTGCCGGTGACTATGCTGGTGACTTTAGAAACACTGCTGTTTATTTCTTAGCAGGTAATATTAATTTTAAATGTCCTACCTAAATAAAAGGTGCGCATCGCGCACCTTTTTTATAGCAATAGTCTAATACGCTATCGCAATAGAATTTGTAACACCAATATATGCTATCCACTTGTCTGAATTGTCCTGAGGATTGTCAAAAGCTCATTTAATTATGAGGGGCAATAAGGTATTATTACGAGGCAAAAACCGTATTTTATCCATATTTAGGAAATTACCATGAGCATGCTGATTGGCGTTGAAAAATTTTATGAGTCACAACAAAAGGTCTTGGATGAGTTAAAAGCCAAGCAAGAGACTTTAGCTAAAATTAAAGCGATAGATTATCCCCTTATTGTAAAATGGCAAATGATGTTAGGTGTCCTTTTACCTATCCAGTTTGAACAAGTTAAAAAATTGGGTTTTACCAATGAACAAACTGCCTTGATTGAATTTAATGCACAATTAATGCATTACCAACATACAGATGAAAAAATAAAAGCATTGAATGCTGAAAAATGGAATTATATCTTTGAACAAGCCTTTGATATGAAAACTGTTCAAAGTATGTCACAAGCACAAGCATTGGCATTGATTAAAGATATCTCCCAGGAAATGACCTCCGAAGCCTTCTTAGGGCAAGTTGATCAATTCATGGCAAAATTAGATCCTAACATGCCTTTGATGGAAAAGCGTCAAGCTATTCTTTCACTGTTAATTCCAGTTCAATTAAATGTCATGACAAAGCATGGATTTCCAGGGGAACAAGGTTATGTGCAAGCTCAGAAAGCATTAATGGAACACATGCATGAACCTCAAATGATTGAGATGGCAACCAAAGCGCAAATGACGCTTTTCACACGTGCCAAATTGATGGGATAGCCCAAGCCTCGCCAAAGCAATTGCTTTGGCGAATTTAAGTATTGCATTTGATTAGATTCTTTTCTATCAAGGATTGTTATGAAAAAAATCAGTTTATTACTAACACTGTTTAGCCTACTGATAAGTGGGTGTGCAGAATTTTCTCAAACCACCGAAAAAGCCTTCACGGGATTGAGTATCCATTCTGGCAATGTGAGTGATGCACAAGTGGAAGAAGAAGCTCAAGAAGGTCAAATGCGAAATATCAAATAGGCTTCGCAAATACTAAGCATTGGCATTAAATTTCATGTGGTGAACACCGTTTGAAATTCGATGCCAAGTGCTTAGCAGATCATCATCATTTACTTTGATTGTTAATGTGCTTTATCCAAGCAGCATAACTATTCATCCATCCTTGCAAAAATTGCTTAGAGGCTTCACCAATGCTACCAGACTCATCAAATAAACCTTCTTTCATTTGAATATAAACTTCAGGTTGGCATAAAAGCGGCACGTCAAGATAGGAAAGAATATTTCGCAAATGCTGTTGCGCCATCGATGTGCCTGTTGAGCCTGGAGATATACCTATTATTGCAGCGGGTATTCCTTTAAAAGCATTATCGCCATAAGGTCTTGAGCCATGATCAAGCGCATTTTTAAGAACGCCAGGAATTGAGCGATTATACTCCGGCGTTGCGATAAGCAAACCTTGGCAGGAACGTATTTCTGCTTTCAATGTAGTAACAACTTGAGCAGGTGTTGCATCATGATCTTGGTTATAAAGAGGTAATTCATTGATAGCAATGCGTTTAAAGCTAAATTCTGTGGGGGCTAGCTTTATTAAAGCATTAGCCAGCTTTGCATTAAGGGAATCTTTGCGAATACTGCCAACAATAACGCCGATTTGAAATTTCGTCATAACCATTTTCTCCATGAGTTAATCATATGACACTTGGTGTTAACCACCTATCCGTTGTTCACGACCACATATCTAAAGTTATTTTGTTGTGAAATTAAAACTAAATATGATGGCATGATTTTAATTAAATTATAAAGGGTTAGGCAATGAAAAGTGGCGTTCGAGGAAATAATTCTTCAGATGTAAAGCCATCAATACAGCGCAAAAAAAGAAGAGTAGATACTGCTACATCTACATCATCAATAGCCGCGCCCTCACAAGAAGAGATAGCTAATCAGCATAGTCTCTTCAAAGAAACGCCAGCAGAGCTTTTATTAGCGATATTGCAAAATCTTGATAACAATGCACTTGCACAGTTTTCCTTGGTTGACACGCAATGCTACATGCTTGCAAGAGATCCGCTTCTTTGTCGAAGTGCCCTTTTAAAATACTTTCCTATTGCAATTAAACAAGATATGGCTGCAAAGCACCCTTGGGATCTCTTTCGAGAGTTCTATGATAGATATGAAACCGCAGTTTTCCATTTGCTTAAACTTGAGGCATTTAAATACTTGGATATATCCCAAAAGGAAATTCGTGCTGGTATGAAAGGCGATATGGAAACTATTCTTAGCATCGAAGATGAGCAAAAGAAAAACATATTAACAGCACTTGGCTTTCTCTGTGGGAACATTGCCGTTCTCAGCGAAGAGGAAGATTTTATCTTCAGAGGTTCTGAAGGAGAAATAGCATTTTTGCTGAATATCGCACTGGGCGATGCACAAGCAATAGATAGGATGTTAATGAATGATGCGCAATACACAGATGGCATTAATTTACCACATAAGTTAAGTGATTTTGCTATGAGTGACGGTCTATCACTTGCGGCAAGATTAGGACATGTTGATTGTATAAAAGCTATCTATAAAAACAATGGGATTTATGTTGCTTTTGGCATTACAAGCGCTTTTCTAACAGCCTGCGCGGAGAATCAACTAAAAGCAGTCAAATACTTATTAGCACATTCCAGCGATGACATTTTCGGAGAAACCTTGCAAGAAGCACTTTGCTCGGCAATGCGCTCATCGAGCCAGGATTTAATTGAAATGCTTGAACAGCATATTAGGGACAATTTTACCCTTGAACAGAGCGAAATAATTTTAGCACAAGTAAGAGCTCAATTAGATAATGATGCAAACTTTGAGCAAATATTAGAGAGTGATATTGAGCATAATTTTTATTATCAAAGCGATGAAGAAAACGCGTCTAAGTTCCTGCTTTAGTAAATGGGATAGATAAGGTTTTTTTCAGAAAATAGAAAATTGAGCTATTGTCATAACCTTCACGTTGAAACTCAATTTGGTATCCTAGTTTAATATAAAAATCCTTTGCTTCCCAATCCATGGTATTAACACTGGCGTAACGACATTGATGTGAAATGCCAAAGTTTTCAGCTAATTGCATAAGCTCTTTGCCAAAGTCATTTCCTCGAAGAGACTCTTCAATCCATAATTGGTCAATCGTTAAATATCCATAAAGCACACAACCATTAATACCGCCCAGGATAACGCCCTGCGTATTTTTCAAAAAGTATGCATAAGGTATGACAGGCTTTTGATTCTTTTTTAGCTTTGCTTCAAGAGAAAGCCCTAAAGTGAGGATTTCAAGTTCTTGGGTTGAAGGGCTTGGATTAAATACAACTACGATTTTATCTTCCATGATATAGAATAACTCCTAAGGGCGATTTAAAACCGCCCCCTGTAAATAAGAAAAACTTTAGCGTGGGAACGCATCAAATTTTCTGATCTTTTTGCTATCGCGTTTAGTTGATTGTTCAAAAAGAGGGTCTTCTGCAGTTAAAAGCCTTTGTCTAAAGGCTTTACCACCATAACGTTCGTCAAAGCCATGCTTGAAAAAGCAATTGTATATTTTGCGGACATCATTCTGAATAGTGCCCTCTTGGTAAAAGGCAGGCAAGTTTTCAGTTGAACGCATAGAACGGAACACAAGAGAATTAGCATAATGAGCATGACCTCTTGCAAAATGGTATAAGCTAACGAGCGCATTATATAGGAATGGTTGGGCATAGCCCTCATGAGGATTGGTTAATTTGTCAGCAACTTGATTAGTAGTGACAGGCTGCCTTAGCGTTCTAATATCTTGCTCAATTTTGGCCATTAATGAATCGGATAGGAGTACAGCATCAAGCGTCAGTTCTTTGAGAGCAACAAGATTTGCTTTATTTTTCCAATCAGACTCTTGTTGAATAGTTTTTTTGAACATTTCAAATTTATTTTTAAATAACTCAATTTCTTGATTGAGATCATCATCTAATTTCAATTGATACGAGCGCAAATCGAATAATTGCTTAAGCTGACTTTTAATGGTATTTATATCTAGTTCAGGTTGCCCCTTTGCCAGATTAATTTTTTCAAGCACATCTTTAAGCTCAGCTATTTTGTTTGCATCGGTTTGTACCGATGGCAATGTAATAGGTCGAGGCGGATTGGTTATATGATCGTCAATCCATTTTGCAACATCCATTTTAAAATTTGTAAAAAGAAATAAGGAAGCACTAAGGGTAAGTGCAAAAGCGCTTGTGGCAATCACAAAAGAAGATAAAAGCGCAAAGCCCGTAAACCACAATCCAAAGCTAAGGCTGACACCCATGGCCAGTGACAATATTCCCACGGCGATTTTTTTGGCTTTCATGTATTCATGGGAATCGCGGGGCAGTCGTAGATCCTCTCTTAGCTTTTTAAAAAAACGAAACATCCGATACATCCTCATTCATTTTTTTTAAGATAATACAGCAGTGCGGAGATTAAATAATGAGATAACAAACTAATAACATAAGTATTTAAACTGGCTGCTAGCAGGGCATATTCTAATTGTATTTTGTTAGCTTAACAACAATAAAGCCTAAGCTAAGGTCAGTTTTAAGGCGCAAATGATAGCAGACAGGCAAAGGGTTAGTTGAAAAACATATCAATTACTTTCAATACGCAAAAAAGCGGGCAGATAAACTCAAATGATATGTGTAGTACCAAGTAAAGGGTGGCTGCCAAATCCATCTGTCGCAATAACCGCTACAAATAGCTGATTTTTTCAATGAATTACTTGTTTTTCGATAAAAAGTGGTAATTGGGAGATGTAAAGTATTGTGAAGGATTATGTCAGAATTTATCATAGCTAGAATAATTATTACACAAGCATTTCTACTACACGAGTTGTACAAGGTGAGCCGAATGAAAAACACGATTTCAAACATCATTCCAGAAAATCATATCTCATATAGGGCTCAGAGTCAGATCAACTCACTGTTGAAACCCATCGACGATAAATTTGGGATCAACTACTTTAGCTTGAGTATTTCCTACCCTAATAAAATGGGGGTAACACTTCATAATAATGCTGAATTCTATGAATCATGGTTTGAAAATGAATTACCCATGTGCCAGTTTAAGGATCTGCAGAGTGGTTGGTATTTCTGGGAAAATTGCAGCTCTGAAAAGATGATGAACATAGCCAAAGACTTAAATATTGGTAAAGGTATATTGCATTTGCAATACTTTAAGGACAAGGTTGTATCCACTTCCTTTGCAATGCGTGATTACTCGGCGAAAAATGAAAGCTTTTTAATGAACAATTTAAATCTGTTAAAAGGTTTTAGTAGCCACTTTTTGAATGAAGCCAAAGATATTATCTCGCAAGCAAAGCAAGAATTGATACCTTATTTGCCAAACATGGTGAACGCGGCTTCCGCTGAAAATGGGGATAGCTTTGAGCATTTAACAAGATCCGCTCAAGAATGGCAATTTGGTCCCTTGGAATTGCTTTCAAAAAGAGAACATCAATGCTTTATGTTTCTCATAAGAGGATTTTCCATGCATGAAATTAGCGAAATCTTGGAATTATCTCCTTCATCAGTCAATATGTATATTTCAAGGCTTAAGCAAAAATTAAAATGCAAGAGCAGAAATGAATTGCTTGAACTCGCTGAGCATCACGGGATTGTTTCATATCATTCTTTACTACCCTCTGTTGGCAAAGAATTGCTCGAATCAGCATAATACCGCTAAACCTCATGAAATCTTAATATAGGGATCTATAGGATTTCATGAGCTCACAGCTTCTGCTAGGTCTTAGGAATTTCCCTAGTTTATTTTTTTGCTTAGCTCCATTAGAGTAACTACGTCATTATTTTTAAATAGTTAAGGAGCTTAGATGTCCCTCTTCAAAATCAAAATGAGTTTAATTGCTTCCTTTTTTTTGAGCTCAACACTCATGGCTAACCCCTCTGCTGAGTATACTTTTAAGAATCAACGCGGCTCATTGATGCGTTTTACGATGCAAGCGCAGGGAGATAAAACAGGTACGATTGCAGGAACCTTCACATCAGCTGTTGGTGATTGTCCGATGGAATTGGGTAAGCCTATGTCTTTAACAGGTTTTTATAGTGGTAACGCCCTCACTATCGCGGTGAATTATCCAAAATGCAAAAAGACCATTGCCATGACAGGGCATCTTAGCGAAGATAAAAAGGAATTGAATACCTTGTGGCTAGTTGCACAAGATTCAACTGATCCCAAAGGCAAGCACTGGAATGCGAATATAGTTGGCAGTGATGCTTATCAGCAAATCAATTAAAGGACAGTTCACAAGGTGGATTTCACCTTGTGAACACACTCATGATTGAAGAAAACTAAGTAGAGCCTTATTGATTTCTAAAGGGGATTCTACTGGGCTTGAATGCCCACTATGAATGGTGGCGCCTATTGCCCCCTTTATATTTTTAACAAGTACGCTCGAATCAGCCGCAAGGCAAATCAAATCATCTGATGAGCTTATCACCATCGTTGGCGATGTTATCTCTGAAAGCCATGCTTGAGAATCAAAAGCATGGAGCGCATTAAGATGCCGCTGCGCAAATGCAATACTTTGAGGATAAGGATTATTCAATATAGCCGATTTAACATTTTGTGGATTTTGCTTATCGCTTAGAAATTGAGAAGAATAAAACCAGGGCATACAGGTATCGATAATTGTTTCAAATGCCACATTTTCCTTCTGCATTCGAATGGCATTCTCAAGGACCAGGAGTGCAATGGTGCTAAATTTAGCAACAGTGTTTAAGAGACAAAGTTTATTGATGTCTTTTGCATATTTTCTGGCAAGACACTGTGCAATAGCACCTCCCATGGATTGGCCCAAAACATGAGGGTTTTTGAGTTCTAAGGCCCGAATGAGACTGATGGTATCTTCAGCCATTTGCTCTAAGCTAATGTTTGAATCAGGGCAAGTTGTTTGACCTATGCCGCGATTATCAAAAATGAGCACTTGAAACTGCTTGCTCAAGTCATCAAGCATTGCATTCCAAAATGTATGATCGCAGCTGTAGCCCGCGATAAGCACCAGGGGCTGCCCATTTCCATGAAGCTCGTAGTAAAACTGGCTGTTATTAAGTGATATCTGTGGCATTTTGAATCCATTAGCATAAACTATTTCAACAAATATAGTTGCTAATGGCATGAGTTGCCATTACACGTCGTAAATTAAGCCGGTTTCATTTGTGAAGGGTAATTTGCCAGTGCGAACTTGTTCAGGGGTGTTTTTCATAAAGTCGTTGTTTTGAGGTGCTTGATGGGCACAACCAACGAGAAAACAGAAGAATATTAAAAGGGATAGGGCTCTGGCCTGCATACAACACCATCGCGTTAGTTAGAAAGACTGCCATCATATAGTGCTCAGCAGGCATCGTCAAATCACCTGAAAATATCAGCATAAATGTGTGCAGCCTCCCTTGTTTAGGGTCGCTTGCCTAAAAGAGAGACAATTCTATAAGATATTATTAATAGAACAGAGCTTACTAGGTAAGCTTCCTTGATGACATTTAACGCATAAAAGAAGACAGCAAAATGCATTTTGAAAATAATGATCACTTTAAATCAATTTTAAAGCATTACAACGGATATAAGGGACTTTTATTTTCAGAAGAGGGCTTAATTATCAACGCACTCTCTAAGCGTCCCGTTATGGATATTGCAAAAATTATAGATGCCCTTCAGTGCCCTGTTAATGTTGGATATAGCGAAAATAATATCATTGCTTTTTATACAAAACAGCTGGCAAATGAAAACTTACAAGAATTGGGCCTCGAGTTCGTATCAATCAAATCTTTCTTAGGAGAAATGCATGATGATAGCCATATGCAGGTTGTTAGAGCAGCGCATTGGTTAAATTGGGATATGCTTTCGAAATTTTGTGGAAGATGTGGCACATTGTTGAATAGTGAATTTACCTCTGTTGAAAAAAAATGCACGCAATGTGGACTTTCACTTTTCCCCAAAGTTTCTCCTGCGGTGATGGTGCTAATCAGCCGCGATAAGGAAATTTTGCTTGCACGTTCACATCATTTTAGGCCAGGTATGTTCAGTGCTATAGCTGGATTTATTGAATTAGGTGAAACAGCTGAAATGGCAGCACACCGCGAGGTTAAGGAAGAGTTAGGGATAGAAATTTCCAATTTAACCTATTTTGGCACTCAAACATGGCCATTCCCCGATAGTTTCATGATAGCTTTTCATGCGCAATATGCAGGAGGAGATCTCATACTTGATAAAAACGAAATTGAAGCAGCCTATTGGTTTAACAAGGATACCTTGCCTACCTTACCAATTAGCGCCAGTATTTCCAGAAGACTTATCGAAAGTATCGTAAGGACCTGGTAATGGAGATGCGCACTTTTTATAGCACAATAAAATCTGCTTGGTTCATTAACTAGGTCAACAACATCTACAAAATATCCAATATAGGGATATAATAGGAAAGCGCAGCGATTGCTCAAGTCAAAGCGCTTAAATGGCATACTGAGGGTACCTTGATGACACGTAAATCAGACAAGATAGAAAATGTGTTGCTGCGTATTATCGCTAATAACACCTTATCAGAACAAAATCAGATTGTTGAAAAACTAAAAGAAGAGGGTATTGATTTACCACAGTCTACATTATCAAGATGGCTCAAAAAATTAAATATCAATAAAATAAATCAGCGTTATCAGGTATTAACGCAACCACAATTTAGTCGGATCCCTATTTTTAGTATCAAAGCTTCGATGCCAAATTTATTGGTCATTCAAACTTTACCGGGGCATGCCAGTGCCATTGGCGAACAGATTGATCAACAAATAAGTAAACCGGATATGGAAAAAGTAGATCCCTATCATGGCGTGATAGGTACTATTGCAGGTGATAATACCTTATTGGTTATTATGGAAAATGAGAAAGCCTTAAAGCGCTTTAAGACGTTTTATGAGCAGGAAATGGTGTAATGTGAGGAGGGCGGACATGCAGTCCGCCCCACAAGATAAAAAACAGTATGCGCAAGAATTAGGTGCTGATGCCTAAATAAAGCACAGTTTGTTTCTCTCCATGAATAGAATGTCCAAGTCCTAACTGCAAATTAAAAGCATCATTTAATTTATAAACGGTACCCAAATTCGCTAAAGTGACATCGCTATTATCAGTACTGTCCGCACCTTGATAAAATATTTCAGCACCAATATTTAAGCTTTCAGTTAGGTCGTAACGAACTTTCCATCCAGCAAAAGTAAAATTCTTTGCTTCATCAGCATCATTAAATACGTAACCTGCACCGCCTGAGGTTGAGAAATCACCCCAATTTTTTTCAAGCCATAATGGGATCTCAAACCACATTCTGTCATTACCCATTTTCTTATTGGCTGTGGGAAGACCTAATCTGGGTTCAATGGCCATTTTAGGTCCAATAGCGCATTCATCTAAAAAGCGATATTTAAAACCGATTTCAGAATCACCAACGCCATGTAAAGCTGGCATGACCTCTTCGCCTGTATGATCTTTAGAGATATGGTCATAACCCATTTCTAAAAATAATTCGACACGGGATAAAAGACCATATTTAATTTCGAGGCCGACGCTTTTCTCATCAGGCTCATGCTCAGCAAAAGTCATTGTACTGTTTAACTCAAATTCCCATTCTTTATAAGGAACGGTAGTACCGTCACCGGTAAAGAAAGGCTCTGCAGCAGCGCAAAATGGCGCTAAACAAAGTGCTGCGAGAAGACTTGTGTGTATTTTTCTATGCATTATAGATTTCCTAGATAAGTAGCAGGGGGTGATTATATAGGAAAAATCAGAAAAGAGAATTTTCGCCCTTATTTTTATAAACCCGCTGATTGTAATAGATCATGGGTTGCATGGATCCCCACGGCTATACCCGTGCCAACAAAAATGGCGGCTATGCCGGCAGGATGTGCTGAAAAGGCTGTGATCATGTAGGTAAAAGTCCCCATGGTGGCGCCAAACCCAGCTGAAAACATCCAATCGCTAGGGTGTATGCCTTTAGCATAACAGCCAGCGTTTACGTCATTCATTTCTGCAACATCTAGCATTCTCATGTTATAACTCCTCATTTTAACAATTTATGTGAATATCTACTCACACCGTATTGTAAGAAATCCATTGACGCCAGGATAGTCACAAAAAATATAGGGCATTCAAATAGGTTAGTTTGTGTGCTAAGCTACCGCTCACGCTCATTAATCAACAAACGAAACGATGCTTGAACACCTTTCGCAAGCCATTAAAAATGGTAAAACTGACAAACAAGTTCTTGGGCAGCTAAAGACAAAAAAAGCCAATTTAGATCCAAGTTTACTATTAAACCAATCTGATTTTAGACTGCCTACAACATTGCTCATGGAAGCCACAAAACGTGGTTTTATTCTTGTGCTTAAATATTTGCATAAAGAATGGGGATTGTCTGTTGATGAACAAAATCAAAAAAGACGTACCCCGCTCATGGAAGCATGCATGGTGGATGCTCAAAACCTAAGTGCCCAAGAAGCGGTTGTGGATTATTTAGCAGCTGCGCAGAGCCAAGTGCAGCCTGATATTTATGGGCAAACCCTATTTCATTATTTAGCAATAACGCCTTTTGAGAAGGCAATATCATGCCTATATATAAAATTTCCTGCATTGATTAATGCGCCTGATGTTGATGGCCAAACGCCACTGTTCAGGGCTGCTTGCCATGGTAACAACTCTTTTGTTTCTTTTTGCCTCGAGCAACAAGTCGCAACAAATGTGGCCGATTTTAATGGCATGACGCCTTTGTGGGCGGCATTTTATCATGGGCAACCTCAAGTGTTACGCCAGCTGCTAGAATCAAGTAATTGTGAAGTAATCTTAGCGCGTGGTTTAACTGCCATGTATGAAGCACATCAACAACTTATAAGCGCTAAAAATATTAGCAAACAAACGAAAATAGCTTGCTTGAATGCTATGTTTAGTGCCGGGGCAGGTTTAGAATTGTCCCATTTACCAGATGATGTATTTTCGCTATACAATATCAGTCGTGAAAAATTAAATGATTTCCTCATAATAGGTGAAGAGCAAATAGCGGATGGCACTTTTAAAAAGCGCATTATTAGCGACTGCGAACAATTTAAAGCCTATCTTAAAAACCCCAAATGGCGCTTTAATGTGCAGCATCTTCTTAATGCTTGTCATCATCCTAAAATAGCGGACTTAGGGCATGTAATAAAAATTAAAGCCATCTTGGCTGAGGCCTTTCCAAACATGGCCCCGACATGTCAAAGCCAACCAAGCTCTTTTCAGTTGACACGAACAGAACTCTTTAGAAAAGTAAAAACAAAGCAGCAACTGCTAGATGCGTTTAATCTGAGCATCTTTTTGTTGAACCGGCACTTGGGAGAAATTAATAAAAGATGTCTTGTTCTACATCAAGGAACAGAGATTACCAGGCAATATGGCCTTGAATTATCACATAACCTCTCTTTATATTTTAAAATTATTGAGAGATTTCTTGAGCTTGCTGCCAGAGAAGGCGCTGAAAACATAAGATCTGAAAGCAAGAGTGTTTTTGAAGATATTGTTATTAATTTTGCTCAGATATTTCAGCCTCTATTACAAGAATTCAACCAAAATGCAGATAGTGAATATTCAGGGATTCTTTTACCCCAAATTGAAAATCATCTCAGAATGCTTTTAAAAAGACACGGCAAGTGTCTAAAATCAAAATCAAGAGCATTATTTAATTCGCTGTCTGACGCCCTGGTCAATACGTGTGATCTTATGGCGCGCGCACATCTTAAGCAAGCTAATCTTGATGTTGCCTTAAATTTATCAGTTGAAGCACTGCGATTTGCTGATGCCATGGCAATTGATAATGAAAGCCTTGAAGAGAACATGTGTCATTTAAGAGCGCGTTGTTATGCGACCATGAGTCAAGTATTTATCCAGCATGGCTGGCTAAATAAATCTGCACGCTATATTAGCAAAGCATTTGAATTTAATTCAAAATCAGGATTGTTATTTGATCCAATGCTTTTAGAACTATCTGAAAAATTGTCAGCCACCTTTTTAGAGAGAAACAAACCCGAAAAGAGCTATGAAATACTAAAGGGCGCACAGTGCGCACTCACATTAATTCATCCTTTTTTTGTTGATAGTGAAATATTGCAAAAACGAGAATGTGTAAAAGAATTGCTCGCTAAAGTTGAATCAGCTTTTTTTGCACAACGACTAAAAATAGCGCATGAATATTTAAAGGGTATGGCTACTTTTGAGGTGGACACCCAAAACAAAAAGCTAACAATTAACTTTGATTTTAAATATGCGCAAGAAGACGTGAGCATTTTACTGAAGGCATTTCTTGAAAAAAATCCCAAGTTGAAAATAGCATCTAATCAATTAACACTCGATGTAGATAATTTGTTTTCCTCAAATTACCTTGAGATAATCAAAGAACTATCAGCAACCATTAACAACTATGTTGAACAGCAACAACAATTGGTTGATAAATTAACAGCTGAATTTAACGAATTAAATTTCAGCGCACCTAAAACATCCTCCATACCAATACCAGAGTACGTGCCGGATGATATTGAAACTTTTGGATTTACACCATTGGAAGGTTTTACGCCAATTGTTCCTATGTATTCCAGCAGATTACCTAGTCGTACCTTATTTATGACGATGCCCCAAGGTGATGAACGATTTAAGCCTTTTTATAAATTTATAGAGAAAGGGCCTGATGGCTATCAACCTGTTAAAGCTATTTCCTCTGATAGTAAAAACCAACAAGGGGCAAAATTGTTTACTGTTAATCATGAAAACGGAAATAAAATTGCCAGAGCCAGATTAAAAGTCTTAGGCGCACATGGTAAAGGAAAGTTGCGCGCACAGGGTATGGTAGAACAAACTATTTGCTCGCAAGATGGTAAATTATTGAAGCTCTATGTCTTTAGAGAAGTTACAGAGAAAAAATCAGAAGAACGAAATAATTTTAAAATTAATAAAAAGGTATAAATATCCAGTTTAGAGATCCTTAAGGTGACCGAAAACAATCTTACGGCTTAAATATTTTAGTGTGTATATCCCCTTTAAGTCTTAAGGAGTTTGTCCATGAAAAATCTAATGAAAATCGGTTTGGCCTTGGTTGCTCTTAGCTGTGCATCTGGCGTGCAAGCAAAAGAAAAATTTACCTTAGAATATGCCAAAGACTCACCTATTCAGAATGTCCCTTTAAACAACTCAACAATTGTTTTGAAAATGTATCGTTATGAAAAACCTGCAGGTTTTAAATATATAAAGACCAATGGTATGCGTTCATTTTTCCTTAACAACAATGAAGATTTTGAAGTGGTTGGTATTGTAGGTGAAAAGAAGCGTAATGCTCGTTGTTCTGGGTATGGTATGGACACAAACCAGAAAATCATCATTCGTTGCAGAGAAATGTAAGATACTTTGTTATCAAGTTTATAAAAGGGGGCTTTATAGCCCTTTTTTTTAAATAAGGGTAATGCGTGCTTACACTGTTTGTCTGGAAAGATAATCAAGATGAATACTTACACTCTTCGTGCATGATTTTGCTAAGTGTATGATAAAAGAATACTCAAAGAGAAGACTTGTAACGTGGCACTACCCGAATATATTTCCATTCTATCGCAGCCTAGATTAGCAGGGGATGCGATTAAAAGCGCTTGGAACTCGATGATTCATTTACATCCGGGAGATGCACTTAGCGATTTGGCAAAACTTGCTGGAGATGTGCTAACAGGCGTTGCAGCAGGATTGGGTGGCTATTTAATCTACGATATATTAAAAAATAATAATTTAAAAACCTCGCAAAAAATTATACCCGTCATTGGATATTCAATAGCGATTGCTTTAGCAATTCCAGCCTCCATCGCTGTTATTGTGGGTGCTAGTTTTTTAGTGCCACCATTTATGTTTGTAGCTTCTATAGGCGCAACAATTCGCAATACCATGGTGTATTGGAGTGAGCGCAAAGAACGAAATAGCTTACGCAAAGAATTACAAACAACAGCGGATATAGAACGCCTCATCAGAGGACTTAAGCTTAATCCCATCGATAAAGAGAAAGTAAATACTTATACATTTTCTCAACAAAAAATATATCAATCTTTATATCAATTACGATCAATGCTCATAAAAACAACTTCTATTAGTCTACAAGACAGACAATTATTGGTGGCGCAACTTAATAAAGCAATAGAGGATTTTAGCAAAGATAATAATCAAGGCGGGCAAACCGTTGAAAATATTGATGCAAAAAAGTTTACAATAACTTTAGATATTGACTTACTCGATAAGCTGCCCGCAGTAAAAGAGGTCATAAAGCAATCTAAGGAGGAATTAGAAAAAAATATACAAAGTTATAATTCAGCTTGTGTTGCTGTAAGACAAATCCCTCAGGTTTCTCCTTCAGTATGGCGTTCAATTAATCAGTATAAATTGACACGCGAAAAAGTAGTTTCACAAGATTTGCCTGAGTATATCAAAAATGAAATTATATCCTCTTTAGAAAAGAAAAAAGTTTCCAAAGATGATATTAAATTATTATATTCACAATTAGGTAACCACTATCTTAATATAACAGCCGACAAGCAATTAAAAGCCCAGGATGTCAGTTTTGAGCAATATTATTTATCCTCCTTTAAGGAAACAAAAGCAGTTCACACAATTAATCAGTATATTCAATCTCCTCGTGAATTGATTTCACACTTGCAGGCTTTGAGTCGTAATTTAAGCTCAGAGATGGTGCCATATAATGAGGCTAAGGAAACGCTTGAAAAATATATTAGAGAGCTTATCCAATCTCCTGATACGCTATCGATGAATGAATGGTTCAGCATAGAAGATAAATTAAGCAGTTTAATGATATCTAATGCAAATTCATTTGACATAATCAGGGATAAAATTAATCAATGTCAGCAAGTTAATAGCGATTACCAGACCTTAAGCATCGATGATAAGTTAAATTCAAGAATTTATTCTCAAAAACAGTTAACTCTTTCGCAACACGCTAATTTGGGTATGCAATTTGATTCACCTCATATTGATTTTGATCTTAAAAAGAACAATTTAATTAAACGAGCAACGGATTATGTGGCGGCCAAAAGAGATCGTGTCTTAAGGAAAAATGAAGATACAAAGTCTCAAGTTGATGAAGTCGTTGAGATGATACAACAACAAACCTTGGCGCCAGATTATAAGGTTGCTGATAATAAGCAAGTTAAATCAAATTCCGAACATTTAAAAAAGGATTTTACACAAAGGTTCGCTAATACTTTTAATGTCATTGAGAAAAAGGAAAAGCTTCGCTTTTTAGAGCATGCAGTACCCAAACGCTTAATTAATGTTGGGCTATGTTTGGGGTTATCTGTGATAAGTTTAGCCACAACCGTTCTAATTCCTGCAGTGGCATCTCCTGCAGCGCCTGCGGCAGCAGCAGCGATTACGGGATTGAGTGTTGTGAGTGCTCTTTTCACTACAGCCGCACTATCCATCAGCTTTAAAATAACAGTCGATTTATTTAAAAGCGAAAAGAAAGTAAACAAGCCAAAAGAAACCGTCAAAGGGGGCATCGCGCCTGATATTTCTTATGATAAGGATCAGCACCTTAAACAGCAAAAGGCACTTAATAAAAAATTAGCGAACAATGAAAAAGCAAGCCGAAAAGCAGTTGTGAAAACTAACCCGCTAAATGAAGGCAACTCGCAGACATCATCTCTCTTTGAGACGGGTGCAAACAAGCAAGCGCCCGCATCTGGTGATGATAAAGAAAAGCTGCCTATAAAACCAAAAAAGAATTCACCACGAAATCCTTAGCATTTGAAATTAGTTTGAAAAAAAACTCGGCGAAAATTGAAGCTGAGCAACCTGATAAAACCTACCACTTAATGCAAAATTAATTTATAGTCTTTCAACCAAAAAATAAACTGGCAAGGCTCAGACTTGTCTGCCAAAAAGGCATTGTATTTTTTGTGCTGATCGTCAAGCAGATAGTTTGATAACAAAAGGGGATTGTAAGTAATGGAACTTAACATTTTTATTTTGGGGTGTTCATGTTTGGCACTCCTATATGGCTTGTATGCGGGGCGGCAAATTTGTGCTGCAGCGCCTGGTAACCCAAGAATGATAGAGATTGCATCGGCCATTCAAGAAGGCGCAAAAGCCTATTTGAATAGGCAATATATGACAATCGGTCTTGTTGGTTTGTTTGTTGCTGGCTTTCTTACTTTTATGCTTGGCAAATATGTTGGCATCGGTTTTATTGTCGGTGCAGTGCTCTCCGGATTAGCAGGTTATATTGGTATGAACGTTTCTGTTCGCGCCAATGTACGCACGGCTGAAGCTGCACGCTCAGGTTTAGCGCATGCCTTGGATGTTGCTTTTAAAGGTGGTGCTATTACCGGCATGTTAGTTGTTGGCCTGGGTTTATTAGGCGTTACAGGATACTACATGTATCTTAAAAACATTGGCCTAGCTCAGCGTGCGATGATGGAAGCATTAGTGGCATTAAGTTTTGGTGCTTCGTTAATTTCCATTTTTGCGCGTTTAGGTGGAGGTATTTTTACCAAAGGTGCAGATGTGGGCGCTGATTTGGTAGGGAAAATTGAAGCCGGGATCCCAGAAGATGATCCAAGAAATCCTGCGGTCATCGCTGATAACGTTGGTGATAACGTTGGCGACTGCGCTGGTATGGCAGCAGATCTTTTTGAAACCTATGTTGTGACCATCGTTGCCACAATGGTGCTTGGCGCTATTTTTGCAACCGGTGAAATTTCAGAAAAATTAATGATGTATCCGCTATTAATTGGTGGCGTATGTATTATTGGTTCAATCATTGGCACCTTCGCCGTTAAATTAGGCTCAAGCAACAATATCATGGGCGCCCTTTATAAGGGATTGATTGTTTGCTCATTGATTTCAAGTGCTTTGATTATTGGAGCAACGCATTACTTACTTGGCTTTGATAATGAAATTCCCTTAACCACAGGCTCAACAAATGGTATCAAATTACTCATTTGTGCGTTGACAGGTTTAGGTGTTACAGGATTGTTAGTGTGGATTACAGAATACTACACTTCAACACGCTATCGTCCCGTGCGTAGTGTTGCTGCAGCATCTGAAACAGGTCATGCAACCAATATTATTCAAGGTTTAGCTATTTCAATGGAAGCCTGTGCTTTACCTGTATTGGTTATTTGCGTAGGTATATTGGTTTCTTATTTAAACGCAGGTTTATTAGGCGTAGGGATAGCCGCAACAGCGATGTTGGCATTAGCAGGTATTATTGTTGCACTTGATGCTTATGGCCCCATCACTGATAACGCAGGTGGTATTGCTGAAATGTCAGAATTACCAGCAGATGTGCGTGTAGTGACAGACGCTTTAGATGCGGTAGGAAACACAACCAAAGCGGTAACCAAAGGTTATGCGATTGGTTCAGCAGGTCTTGCTGCCTTGGTTCTTTTTGCTACTTATACTGAAGATTTGAAGTTTTATTTCCCAGATCTCAATATTCAATTTACCTTGAATGATCCTTTCGTGGTGATTGGATTATTTATCGGTGGCCTTCTACCTTATTTGTTTGGCGCGCTAGGCATGATGGCTGTAGGTCGAGCTGGTGGGCAAGTGGTTGTAGAAGTTCGCAGACAATTTCGTGAAATCAAAGGAATCATGGAAGGAAAAGCTAAACCAGAATATGGTAAAGCCGTGGACTTGTTAACCAAGAGTGCTATTAAAGAAATGATAGTGCCTTCCTTGTTACCTGTGCTTGCGCCTGCCGTATTATGGTTTGGTATCCGCTTAATTGCTGGTGCACAAGCGGCATTCACTGCTTTAGGTGCAATGTTATTAGGTACCATTGTGACAGGTCTTTTTGTTGCAATCTCCATGACCTCAGGCGGTGGTGCTTGGGATAATGCGAAGAAGTATATTGAAGATGGTCATCATGGTGGTAAAGGTTCAGATGCGCATAAAGCAGCTGTTACCGGCGATACAGTTGGCGATCCTTACAAAGATACCGCAGGTCCAGCTGTTAACCCAATGATTAAGATTATTAATATTGTTGCTTTATTGCTCTTAGCGATGTTAGCAACACATTAGTGATGAGGGATAAACAAAGGGGAGAATCAATATTCTCCCCTTTGTTTGCAAACTAAAGCAATGTTTTGCGCGGCATATTAACTAGATAGCAATTCACGCTGATAATAACTGGCCTTCTCAAAGCGTAATACACCCGTCAATATTTCTCTTTTTGCTGCCTCTATACTTAACCATCCTTCAAAGTTCACTGAAGCTTGCTGATCTAAATCTTTATAATGTGTAAAAAAGTGAACAATTTTTTGTAGCAGTTCATGAGGAAGATCATCAACTTTTTGAACATGTTCATAGCTTGCAGTTAATTTTGTGATTGGCACAGCCAGAATCTTGCGCACAATTTGGCCATTATCAATCAATGCCAAGACCCCAATGGGTCTGCAACGAATCACACAACCTTGGTTTACCATAATAGGGGTAATCACCAGAACCTTAAGTGGCTCGCCTTGAGAGCACTTTGTCTGTGGAATATAACCATAGTTGCAGGGATAGTGCATGCTGGTTTGATGAAAGCCACCTACAAAGAGCGCACCTGAATCCTTATCAACAACATATTTGATAGGATCATAGCTTGCGGGGATTTGGATAATGACATTCATTTCTTCTGGTATTTTATTACCAGCATTTACGCGTTCCTGCGTCATGGTGCTTCCTTGTTATTAGCCACTGTACAAATACTAACCAAAATGCAAGGAAATGAAAATAGTGAATGCCTTGCGGCTATAATTAATGGCTAGAGGAGGAATGAAACCATGAAGAGAACCGCATCAGCACTTTGGACAGGCGATTTAAAGAAAGGCAAAGGTCAGATCTCAACTCAAAGCGGCACACTAAAGGATACACCCTATTCTTTTACAACCCGTTTTGAAAATGGCACCGGAACAAATCCTGAAGAACTCATTGCAGCAGCGCATGCAGGCTGTTTTGCGATGGCCTTTTCAGCTTTCTTGGGAGCTGCAGGTTTTGTGCCTGAACGTATTGCAACTAATGCATCATTGAGCCTAGATCAAGTCGATGGAAATTGGACTATTACAGCAGTTCACTTGGAGTTAAAAGCAAAGGTTCCAGGCTTAGAGAACGATAAATTTAATGAAATTGCCGCCAATGCTAAAGCATTATGCCCAGTATCACGGGTACTAAATGCCAACATTAGTTTAGATGCAATTTTAGAGGCCTAAATTTTATTGTCACTTATAAGTGACAATAAAATCGCATTGACTCTTGCAACTCGGTTCTAAATTGATCCGAGTTGAATTCTTCTTCATCCGCTATATTTAATTGCTTAAATACATCCTTGGTCAACGAATTGCATTCTATAAAGTTTTTGTTATTTTCTTTCGTTTTGATCAATGCAGCTTGAACGACATGAATTAAATTATTTTTATTATTTTCAGCAGTCGTTTCTTGATAAATCTGATTAGGTAAACTTGATATTTCATCAGGAAATTTCCATGAACGTAAAATAGCTTCACCCACTTTTGCATGATGTTGGGAAATAAGCGATTTTAAAAGCGGTAGGTCATTTGAGATCTCATCAAAATCTTGTGCATAACTTAGTATGGGTAAAGCACCAATTTGATGCATCATGCCAGCAAGTGAGGCAACATCAGAAGGCACACTGGTATGTTTGGCTAGCACATGGGCATAGGCAGCGACATGTGTGCTCGATGACCAGGCGTCATACATTAATTTATCAATATTCTCGTTGGTTGCTTGAAAGATTTGCTCCATCGCTAGACCTGTTGCAACATTGCAAACAAATCGAAGACCTAAACGGTTAATCACATTAGGTAATGAATCAATAGCAACACGACCACGTATAAGTGGACTATTGGCAATTTGAATGAATTTTGCTGTTAGCGCTGGATCGTGGCTAATCACCTGCGCAAGTTTTGTAGAAGTGACATTAGGATCTTCTGCGCACTCACGTAATCTCACTGCAACCTCAGGTTGGGTGGGTAGTTTTAGTTTACCTTCCTCAAGAGCAGTGATTAAGTTTTCAGCAAAAGGACGGGTATCTTTCATAAGCCTTCGTCTTCTTATTGGTTCTGTAACTATTCAATATAGTGCTTTGCAATTACTTTTGTGTGTTGTGATTTAAGTTGAGCTTATTTAAATAGGTGATATTACACATAATGCTTTTTTTCTACATTATTTGAGTTGAGCTTCTAATAAAAAGTACTAAAAATGAAGCTGGTTTTTTCAATAAGCATTTGGCCTAATAATAAAAAATCTGCTAGCATCCAGTCTCTTTGCAAACTAAAAAAATTGAATTGGGGTTATTAAAACATGCGTGATTTAACTGTTAATGAAATTACTGTTGTCTCCGGTGCAGAAGATCATACCGTTACAGTGATTGATCCTATTGCAGCTATTCAAACATTCGCAATGTTATATAGCGTTACGGATCAACAAAACTTCCAACGCGCTTCCACCATTATTGGCATGGGTGTAGGTGGTATTGCTGGTGGATCCTTAGCTTACACTGCTGCATCAACGGCAGCTTATGCTACTTTAGCGTGTGTTGGGGCTACAACAGGAGGCGTTATCGCAGGTGCATTTGTTGGTGGCGCTGCGTTACGCTTTGGCTCTATGGGTGCTGTGGCGATGTATAATGTGTTGATTTCCTAATAAATCAAACAACAAAAAGGGGAGCTATGCTCCCTTTTTTTATTTATAAACGAGCGCTTTATATTCTGGATGTATGTCAATATAGCCTTTGACAAAGGGACAAGTAGGTATGATGATGAGGCTATTTTCCTTGGCAAAATCAAGCGCATATTTCACAATGGTTTGCCCAATTCTTTTGCCTCTTAAGCTAGTAGGTACATAGGTACTGTAATAATCCCATATTTTACCATCACTTGAGGTCGTATAACTCAAAGAAGCAATGGTTCCCTCTATAATGGCGACAAATTGCTTGGACCCACTTTTATGATTCACGATAACATCCATAGCATTTACCTCCTCTTTAAATTCTTCTGATATTGCTGAGCTATAGTTAGTACAGACAGCAATGGCAAGCCAAAATAGGAAATAAGATCAGTGTTTTTTGGCTCAGGTTAATAATTGAAGGAGCATTCAATGGCGCACTATTTTAAAGTATCGCATTATGATCTTAACACCTTCCATAAGAACTGGGGCTGGATCTTATTTTGGGGGGTATCATTAGTTATTCTTGGCATGTTGGCAATCAGTGCCAGTGTATTTACGACATTGATTTCTGTCATCTTTTTAGGGGGTGTGTTACTAGCCAGTGGTATGGTGATGACAATCAATAGCTTTCAGTATTGGTTGCATAAACCAGGTTTTATGAGCCACTTACTTGTCGCACTACTTTACATTGTAGCGGGACTACTCCTCATGTTTACGCCAATCGCTTCAGCATTTTCTTTAACAGTGCTGATGGCGGTTTTCTTTATCGCGATGGGGTTCTTTAGAATTATCGCCTCAGCAGCCTTCCAATTACCGAATTGGGGGTGGAGCTTTCTCAGTGGCATTATCACGCTTCTGTTAGGAATTGTTATATTGGCGCAATTACCCTCATCTGGTTTCTATATCATTGGTTTGTTTGTGGGTATTGATCTGTTTATATGGGGATGGGCATTTATCATGCTTTCCATCCTTGCAAAAAACAAACAATAATCTGATTACCCTCTCCTGTAGGAGAGGGTGCCTATAAGGGGCTCAGGTGAGCCTTAGCCCACATTGTATACTTGGCCGGTTTGTAACCCTTCCACGCTTTTACTAAATGCGAGAGCCACTTTTGCTGCACTTACAGGTTCATAACCATGAAAGAAATCGCCATATTGGGGAACGGATTCTTCTAAAAGCGTGGGACTGATAACGTTGATGCGGACTTGTCTTGGCATTTCGATAGCAGCACCTTTAACAAAGCCATCTAAGGCAGCATTGACCATGGAAGCACTTGAGCCAAAGCGAATGGGTTCGTGACTTAAAATACCACTGGTTAAGGTAAATGATCCCTTATCATTTATATAAGGAAGGCCCAATAACACTAAATTTACTTGTCCCATTAATTTGCTGTTAAGGCCGACTTGGTAATTTTCAGCAGTCATTTGAGTAAACTCACCAAAATGTAACTTGCCGGTTGTTGAAATAACCGCATCTATCTTGCCAACAGTCTGATACATTTTTTCAATAGATTCTTTGTCGGTAATGTCTACGCGAATATCGCCATGTTGGAAAGCAGCGATAAGGATATGGTGACGTTGGGAGAGTTCTTTGACAACAGCTTTACCGATGGTGCCAGTGCCGCCGACTACTAAAATTTTCATTTAAGGAATTCCTTTTCCTAAAATGCTTAGGGTGCGCGATATGATACCAGTTTGTCAACTAAAGCTTAGAGGTAGTATTCAACCAATTTGGCTTCTTGCGCTAAATTGATGAGTGCACTCTTATTGGTGCATTTCAATTTTTGTTTAATTCTTGAAATGTACACAGCAACAGTTGGGATAGCCAAGTGTAATTCTTCACTCATTTGAGCAATAGAGTAACCCTTAAGAATTAAACGATAGCATTCGCATTCTCTTTCAGATAATACGTTGAAAGGATAGCTTAATTCATGCAAGAAATTTTCAACCTGTGGGTTGTCCAGGGCAACGTTATAAGCTTCAGCCTGCTGGGGCGCGTGCTTGACCATGCCTGGCAAAGGTTTGATACGTTGTTGATCGGCCATATTAATTAAATCTTGGGTGTTTTCAATAAAATAGTTGGTAAAGCGTTTTAATAAATTTTGATTATTTAAATAAAAATCAATCGCTTTTTTATTATCAGGCCTTGAACCAAAAGAGTATACTTCCGATTTTCCATCAGGGTGGCGTATAACGTAATTTACGCCTTTACCAAAATTAAATTTTTCAGCGGTATCTAATTGCTGCTTAGGCAAAGTAGATTCCCATAAGTGCCAACCGGACTCTAAATGAAATCCGCACATAGGGAATTCATTTTCAAACCAAGTTTCATAATAATCAGCATTAGTATGGAGCGTGAAACCCGTGGTATCAGCGTAATTAACCCCATAACAGAAATAGTGAATATCACCCAATTTTGCTAATGGATTCGCAAGTTTTTGGACTTTATCAACAGCCTTATAAGAAATATGGTCTTTGTGTATCATGGCGCTTCCCCGAAGTAAGAAAGATAACATAGTACAGTTGTTTGACCTAAAAATCAATAGTTAAATCGGGTTACTACTTACGCTTAGCGTACAATTTGGCGCGCTTATCGACCAATTAGTGTATATTAGCGGCAATTCATTATATTTTTTTATGACAATCCGCGTAACTACCGAGATTTAGGCGAGATAGCGTAGATAAAATATCGTTCATGTACAATATTTTTTTAGCATTACCGCAATATTTATATTTCGGGTGGGCTCGTTTCTATTGAAGAATTCATAAGAAAATTTTCTCCTACTAACCCCAATTCCTTGCACATCCCATTCATGCTTGCGGCGTTGGAAGGTCTCAATCACAGAAAGTCTTCATCAGTGCATTTTGAGTTTGCGCATTTTTTTTAAGACCTTGGAAGATTCAAATTTAGCTTTTGCCTGAAAACTTGTTTCTAGGGAGGATGACGCCATATGTGGCTAACAATGTTGAATAAGTATGGCCTTTTTTGTTGTTGATTGATGAGGGATTATTGCTTGCGCCTTTATCTCTTTTCTTCATGGCCTGTCTTTTGGGGTTGCACATTTCAGGATTAAGCATCAATTTAACGCACAGAGATTTTGTTTTTTCTTGAGTCTATGTTAGATTTGTGATTGTTTAAACACGGAGGAAATTCTCGATGCTCAAAACTAAAAAATTGACCGCAAAAGCAAAAGCGCCTAAAGCTAAAGCAGCAAAGCCTGCGTTAAAAAAAGCGCCTAAAGCGAAAGCGCCTAAAGCCAAAGCTGTGAAAGCACCTGCTAAAACCAGCAAAACACCAGCGCTCAAAGTGGTCAAAGCTGCAAAGGCTGAGAAGCCAGCGCTTCCAAAGAAAGCTAAAGCAGCAAAATCAACCAAGGTTGCCCCTAAAGCAACTGCTAAGGCAACTGCTAAAGTTAAGAAAGCAAAAACAGCCAAAGTTGCTATCGAAACACAAGCACCAAAAACTGCTAAGAAAGCAACTGCCAAGAAACGTAAAGCTGTCGCTTAATTTTTCTTCGCATCCTATAGGCAGCCACTTACCTAAGTGGCTGCTTTTTTTATGCCTTAAACCCCATAAATCTTCTCTTAGGTGCTAGGTCAAAAGCGCGCAACTGCAATTTCGCAGGCTTGTTGAAAGGCATATAATTAATTAAGCAGGGTGCGATATTTTTTCTCGGGACCGCGCTTCCTAGCTCCTTGAGGTCGTGCCTTCCTTTCTCCTTAGCCGGAGTGGGGTTGGTATCGTGGGCTTCTTGGAGGGGCAGGTTCGCCTGTCGTGAATGGGGGAGCGGGCATGGTTTGTCCCATGCCTCCCGATTGGTCCGCATTCGTCGACGTTCGCCTGTGGTGCGAGCCGTGGGTTGGGCTAGACGCGGAGGCCAATAAGAGCTGTTGTGCTTTTATAGTACCGCGCCCTGCGCATTATCAATATTTGATGTAATCAACAGGTTTTGCAATACAATATCGCCAGCCATTTTCCTTATAGCCATTATAGTAATACCCGCTTTGATAATTTAAATCATTACAGCAACTCGTATAGAGCTCTATACTGTCTGCATTATCGGTATCTACGTAGCTGGGTGTCTCTTTACAGCATGATGGTGCAACTGAATTGCAGCCGCTGATGAGTCCACAAAACAATAACAAGAGGCTAGAGTATAACGCTTTCATTCCCTATGTCCTTTAAGTACAGGTCCCAAACCTTAATCGGTAGGGATGTACGCTTTCTTAACCTCCTTATGGGTTCTTAGAACTATAATTAGCAACATGGAGGACAAGACTATGACCAAAACGTTCAAAACATTGATGAGCCTAAGTTTTTTATGCCTTGCAATATCCACCTTACAAGCAGAAGAGAAAAAAGACCTACGGGAAACATATACACTTGATCCTTATCATACCTACGTAATGTGGCATATCGATCATTTTGGCTTTTCAGAGCCTTCGGGCAAATGGTTTGTTAATGGCACGATTCTTTACGATAAGGGAGAGCTCAAAAACACCAGCATAAACGCCGATGTTGATGTGGCAGATTTTGTTACGGGCATATCAAAATTGGACGAACATCTTAAAGGTTCAGAATTTTTTAATGTTGCACAATTCCCCAAAGCAACCTTTGTAAGCTCGAATATTCAATCAACCAGCAATTTAACTGCGCAAGTTGATGGAACCCTCACCATTAAGGGGATCTCAAAACCAGTCAGTCTAAATGTAATTTTCAACAAAGTTGGCGTCTCTCCTATCTCTCAATTGCCGACAATTGGCTTTTCGGCTACCACTAAAATTAAAAGATCAGATTTTGGAATAACAGCTTACTTGCCTGGCCTGGGTGATGATGTCACCTTGGAAATTCAAGGTGAAGCAAACTTGAAAAGCCAAAAACAGCAATGAGTCTACATAATACAGCGCAAGCTTATGGATGGATGACAAAGCTTTTGCATTGGACGATGGCCTTGTTAATTATTGGCATGCTGGGCTTGGGCTTGTATATGGTTCGTTTGCCCATTAGTGCGCTGAAATTAAAGCTTTATGGTTGGCATAAAGAATGTGGAGTCTTGGTCTTAATGCTGGTTATGATTAGGTTGTTTTGGCGTTGGCGTAATATTCAACCCCCTTTTCCTGCCCACATGCCAACCTGGCAAAAGTGGGCTGCCAGCAGTGTTCATATTGCTTTTTACCTGTTGATGTTTGCCATGCCTTTATCAGGATGGTTGCTCTCTAGTGCCGCGGGATTGCCCGTATCCTTTTTTGGTTGGTTTGTTTTGCCCGATCTCATTAGCGCTAATGAAGCTGCACGCGCTATCTTAACCCAAGTTCATCATTGGCTAGGTTATGCTTTCATTGTGGCAATTTTTGCCCATGTCGGTGCAGCTTTACAACATCATTTTATTGACAAAGATGATATCCTACGGAGGATGTTACCATGAAAAAATTGAATACTTTTATTATTTCTCTTGCTCTTTCTTGCATGATGGGGCAATTATTTGCTCAAGCACCCCGCTGGCAAATTGTGAAAGAAGACAGCACCATACGCTTTACGGGTACACAAAATAATGCACCTATTTCAGGTGAATTCAAAAGCTTTGATGGCAATATCAATTTTGATAGCAATAATCTTAAAGAAAGTAAGGTAAATCTTAAAATTGATATGAATTCAGTCTCAGCAGGTTTTGTAGAACTATCTAGTATGCTAAAAACACTGGATTGGTTTGATAGCGCTAAGTTTCCACAAGCATCCTTTGAATCAAAGGAAATCATTAAAGACGGCAACCATTATCAAATCAAAGGTGATTTGAAAGTGCGTGATAAGCAATCGCCTATTGTGGTCAATGCAGTATTAGACGAAAACACAGCAAATAAATTAAAAATTCATGGCACAACAATCATTTCTCGTACCCAATTGGGTGTTGGGCAGGGGGAATGGGCAAACACTGCCGAAATTAAAGATGAAGTTAAAGTTAATTTTAATTTAGAACTCAAACGTTAAAAAGCACAGATTTAAAGGAGCTCTCTATGAAAAAAGCGCTATTAGCGATGGCAGCTTGTTTATGGATGTCACAATTGTTTGCTGCCATTAAAACGGAAGTTGTTGAATATACTGCTGATGGTGTACCAATGGAAGGCTTTGTTGCTTATGACGATTCCCATCAAAAGCCTGGGCCTGGTGTGATGATAGTGCCCGATTGGATGGGGGTTGGTGATTTCGCCAAAGACAAGGCGCAAAAATTAGCACAAGAAGGATATACTGCCTTTGTGGTCGATGTCTATGGAAAAGGCGTGCGTCCTAAAGATACCACTGAAGCTGGTAAATTAGTGACCAAATATAAAAGCGATAGACCTTTATTTCGTAGCCGGATGAAGGCAGCATTCGATAAATTTAGTGGCATGAAAGAAGTAAACCCGCAAAAAATTATGGTAATGGGTTACTGTTTCGGCGGCACTGGTGCCTTGGAATTGGCTCGCAGTGGCGCGCCAGTTGTAGGTACAGCCACATTTCATGGCGGCTTATCAAGCCCAACGCCTCATGATGCTAAAAATATCAAAGGGCCTGTGCTGGTCATGCATGGTGCGCAAGATCCCATGGTTGGGCCACAAGAAGTGGAAGCTTTCAAAGAAGAAATGAAAAATGGCAATGTTAACTTAACATTTATTGCTTACCCAGATGCGGTTCATGCTTTTACCAACCCTAAAGCAGGTGATGATAAATCCAAAGGGATGGCCTACAACAAGGATGCAGACGAAAAATCTTGGCAAGCCTTTGAAAAATTTTTAAAAACCCTTTTTTAAGTTGCAGAGACATTCTGGTGGTTTTTATCGCCAGAATGTCTCATGAAGCTCAACCTATTTCTTTGTTAAGCGTTTCTTCTCTTTTTGAGAATCAACATCTAAATTAAGCTCTGCAATGCCATGTGATAACTCTAGCGTTCTTGAGAAACGAAGAGGAGGAATGGGGCTTGGCGTTGATGAAACCCGTGATTTACTCACATTGGCTTTCCTATCGTTGTCCTGTGTATCATCGCTAGGCTTTGCTTCTTCGAAGTTAAGCAGATTTCGCAATGTAACAGGTTGATGGCCTTTGGGGGTAGTAGGTTGTGAAATGGCTTGCCTTGGCGAAGGAATAGCGATGGGCTCTCTTGCCGTATTAGGAGCAGAACTGGGTCCAAAAGGATTTCTACCGTATCTTTTTAGTGCAGTGAATTTTTCTTGTATTTCTTGAGATAGGACATATTCGCCTGCATCAAAGCGTTTGGGTGACACACTTTCCCTTGCCTTGGCGAGATCAACCAATACTTGTTCGAAATGCTTTTGTCTTTTGGTTAAATTGATTAGCAAAAGGTGCTTAGATAAGATATGAGAAAGAGAGATTTGTTGCATTAGTTCAAGAAGTGAGGTTTGTTGAACATAAGCATACACGTCATCTACCTTAAATACTCTTTTACATAGGTGGAGTAATTCATCATCAATTTTTTCTTGGTCGAGGAAGCTCGCATTGATAGTATGATAAGATAATAGAAAATCTACCACTTTTCTGGCTAATAATGATCTTTGACTTAATTTATCTTCAATCACTGTTTGTAATGTTTGGGCTATTTTATCGAAGGGTGCAAGAATTTGTATCTCCGTGAAAAGCTTTAAATCTATCAAGTCACTATAGCCAAAATCAAAATCGTCATTGTTTTTATCTTTAATGCTTGATTCAAGATGTGATTTTAGAAATAAAATCGGTGCATCTGATGTCAGTGGTGTACCCATAGAACTGCAGATTTCATCAATAAGTCGAATACTAGATAGGATGGTTTCTTTGATAGTAGGCATGGCTTACCTCATACGGCTGAATAATACGAAGAAAAAAAATATAGCGCATAAAATTATTTAATCCTACAAAAATTTTAAAAATCACATTAAAATGGGTATTATTACTGAATAACCATACAAGAGTTAATTAACTTGTCTTAAAAAAGACTTTTATTTGTAGCAAAAAACTGCACTTTCGTGCACTTGTTTTTTAATATAATTTATTCAACCATACATTGTATTATCATTTAATGAAGGAGTTCTGCCGTGGCTATAAAAGGAGTGAGCGCTAATGTTGCCATTCAAACACGTGAAGTGCTGGATAAAATTCTGATAACAGGACAAAAAGGCTTTTCCTTAGTGACATTTGCACTAAAAACAGCGGTTTTAGGAAATCGTGCCCAACATCCGCAACAAGTGCCGCTTTCAATCATGGACAGAGTCAATCAAATCAAAGAATTTTTGGAGAATGTCAGAGATTGGCTACCCATGGAAAAAAGCAAACGCGCGCTACCAAGTTATCGCAGAATGATTATGAAGGAGCGAGGACATTTTGTGCAGGCCATCAAAGGAGCTGTGATTCAAAAGTTAAGAGAGTTGCGCGGACTTAACAAACAGCAAAGAAAGGAACTTATTCAACAGCACCGTGAAAGGCTCATTACATTAGCGCAAGAAAGAGAACAGAGCGAGATGCTCAGAAGGAAATTGCAAGAGAGAATGGAAGCACTAAGGCGTGCCCCTATTCAAGATGATGATCCTTCTCAAAGTGATCCCTATGATTTACAAAGAACCCAGTGGCGCATTCATCTTACCGAACGTATGAACGGAGAAAGTTTATCTATGAATGAATTTAGCCGTGTTGCACATATGGTCGATATGGATAAATATCCTAAAATTCAAGCTTACCAATTAACAGAATCAATACATTTTGCAAAATGGTTAGCAAGCGATGCCATTTATGAATTGGTTATGCAAGACAAGTTAGTGTTTGAAAATGCATTACATCAAGCATTATTAACTTCACCAAGTGATGCACAAATGAGACGTTTATCGCTATTATCACCTTTTATTTTGAAAGAAGGGATTACAATTCAAAACGCTTTGGAATGTTATTTAGATGAGACTTGCTTTACCTTGCTAGACGATGAAGAATTTCAAGAGAGAACCAAGGAAAATGACTTTACACAGGAAGACAAAGCATTGATGGATTTAATGGGTATTGCTATACCAGTACATCCAAGAAGACAAAATACAATATAGATGCAAAGATCTTTTGTCTAGCGAAGCAAGTGCATCGCTAGACAAAAATGAAGCTAAGTAATAACCTATTTTTTCTTTTCAGCTTTTACTTTAATATCAGATTTAACATCTTTAACGCCATCAACGGTCTTGGCTAATTTTACGGCAGTATCCGCATCCTCTTGTGAAGATACTTTACCGCTTAAAGTAACAACACCTTGCTTTGTCTTTACTTTGACGCCCATTTTTACAAATTTATCTTTGCCAAGTAACTTTTCTTTGACAAAAGTTTCTTTTATCTTAGCAGTGATAGCAGCATCCGAGAGGTATTGTTTGACCTCTTTCTCATCCTTTTTCATTTCCTTCTTCACTTCTTTTACAGTGCTTTGCGTACTTGAAGAAGTTGAAGAACTACTACCGATGACAGCAGCCAGATCCATTGAATCTGGTGCTTTATCTTGCGCAAAGGTATTACCAGCGCAAACCATTGAGATAACACATAAGGTAAATTTAAGTGTTTTCATGATTACCACCTATCAAATCAATCAAACCTAAAACCAGTTGTGCTTAGTAATCGTATCCATAATAGCCATTGCCATATTTGGCACGATCATAGATTAAACCGCCTAACGCACCGACACCCGCTCCAATTAAAGCGCCTGCTCCTGCACCATGCGTACTTGCTGCTGCACCAATCAATGCACCGGCACCAGCACCTAATACAGATCCGCCAAGCATATTTTGTTCTGTGTGGTTCATGCCATCACAGCCAGTCAAAAGTATCAATGCAAAGACGGGTAATAGTTTTGTACTTCTTTTCATTCATAACTCCTACAGACGCTGTAATAAAAATACTGAGAATTAATGTAAATTTGTTAGAACTCGAAGAAAAACATAGATGCAAGATGCATTATTTTCAATGATTTTTTTGACCTACCATAATACTCTTGAGCGCGATTTTTAAACGTGAGGGTGGAATTAGATTCTTGCTGACATTAGGTTCATGTTTTTCAGTCATTTTTAACATGTTAGTCATATCGTTGAGCTGCACTTATAATCGAAGTTTAGCCTTATTGTTTTAGATAAATAACATATTTTTACGCCTTCTCTGCGTTTTGATCTTAAAATCATTAAAAATTCAATAGAAACAAAAGCCTCTTGTCTAGCGCCGATGCTTTTCATCAAGTACTATGTTGTTTGCGTCTTGTTACATTTTTTTGCTACAAATTCTTCCTATTTTTATATTCGAATTGAGAGGCTAAGGCCATGCCACGTTGGTTAAATAATAAAATTATCGGTGTTGCCCTTGTTTTAGGTGCATCCTTCTTTCTTTATCGCTATTTTACACACGGTACACCGACCCAGCAGGGACATTTTGGTGGTGCCATGCCTGTTAGCGTTGCTCAAGTCATTGAGCGCGATATTCAAAAATGGAATGAATACGCAGGACGCTTGGTCGCTTCAGACCAAGTTGATATTAGGCCGCGTATTGCTGGCACAATCGAAGGTATCCATTATAAAAGCGGTGCGATAGTTAATAAGGGCGATCTCTTATTTAGCATTGATGCACGCCCCTTTGTCGCTGAGCTTGCAAGAGCGCAAGGTGCTTTGACTTCTGCTGCTGCTCAAGTGGAATTATCCCAGAGTGAATTTGCGCGTGCTGAGAAACTTATCCACGATAAAGTAATTTCTCAAAGTGAGTTTGAAACCCGTAAAAATGCGCTTAACGTGAACCAAGCATTGCTAAAAAGTGCAAAGGCCGCAGTCGAGACAGCTAAAATTAATCTGGACTACACGCAAATACGTTCTCCTATCAAAGGGATCATCTCACGCCCAGAAATCACACCAGGTAATTTGATAGAGCCAGGGGTTCGTGTGCTTGCCAGTGTTGTATCACATTCACCTATCTATGCGGATTTTGAAATTGATGAGCAAGCTTTTCTGGAATATAGCAAATCAAATCAATTCAATGCGCAAAATACAAATCAAATTCCTGTGAGAATGGGGTTGGCAAATGAACAAGGTTTTCCTCATCAGGGCTATATTGAATCATTTGATAACCGCTTAAATAGTGCTTCGGGTACTATCAGAGTACGCGCCGTTTTTAAAAATGAAGATAAATCTTTAGTCCCAGGCTTATTTGCCAGAATTAATCTCGGCGAAGCTGCTAAAGCTCATGCTCTTCTTATTACGGACAAAGCAATAGGTACCGATCAAAATAAGAAATTTGTTTTGGTTGTCGGTGCAGATAACAAAGTTAATTATCGCGAAGTGAAATTAGGCACTTTGGTCCAAGGGTTGCGCGTTATTCAGGATGGTCTGAAAAAGGGCGATAAAATTGTCGTCAATGGTTTACAACGAGCCAGACCAGGAAGTGAAGTTATTCCAGAAGTGGTTCCCATGGAAAATACAGCGAGCCTCGCGCCTACTAAGGAAAAGGTATGAATATTTCTCGGTTTTTCATTGATAGACCCATTTTTGCTGGGGTCTTATCTTTGCTTATATTTATTGCTGGGTTTATATCTATTTGGCAACTACCTGTTTCGGAATATCCAGAAGTGGTTCCGCCCTCTGTTGTGGTGCGAGCACAATTTCCTGGTGCTAACCCAAAAACAATTGCTGAAACGGTAGCCGCGCCTTTAGAAGAACAAATCAATGGTGTTGAAGACATGCTTTATATGTCTTCACAAGGCACTTCTGATGGGCAAATGACCTTAACCATCACCTTTAAAATAGGCACTGATCCCGATAGAGCACAGCAATTAGTGCAAAATCGTGTGAATCAAGCATTACCGCGTTTACCAGAATTGGTGCGTCAATTTGGTGTGACGACGGTGAAGAGCTCTGCTGATTTAACGATGGTAGTGCATATTTTATCTCCTAATGAACGCTACGATATGTTGTACTTAGGCAACTATGCCACATTGAATATTAAAGACAGATTAACGCGCTTGGCAGGCGTTGGTCATGTTGAGATTTTTGGTGGTAGTGATTATGCAATGCGTCTGTGGCTCGACCCCGATAAAATTGCCTCCAGGGGCCTTCAAGCAAGTGATGTTGTCAATGCAATCCGTGAGCAAAATGTGCAAGTGGCAGCAGGCGTTATTGGCGCAGCTCCCGCCTTGCCAGGCCTTGATTTGCAATTGAATATCAATGCCAAAGGCAGACTGCAATCAGAAGAAGAATTTGCCAATATCATTATTAAGACTTCACCAGATGGTGCCATTACCCGACTTAAAGATGTCGCGCGTATTGAATTAGGGGGCAGTCATTACTTATTGCGTTCCATGTTGGATAACAAGCCAGCAGTAGCGCTTGGTATATTTCAAGCTTCAGGTTCAAACACCATTGAAGTATCAAATAGTATTCGCAAAACCATGGAAGAACTCAAAAGAGATTTTCCTGAAGATGTGGACTATTCCATTATTTATGATCCAACTATCTTCGTAAGAGATTCTATCAAGTCCGTTGTTATCACTTTGTTTGAAGCGGTAGCATTAGTCGTCTTGGTTGTGATTCTCTTTTTGCAAACATGGCGTGCTTCCATCATTCCTTTGCTGGCAGTACCGGTGTCGATTGTGGGTACCTTTGCATTAATGTTGCCCTTTGGCTTTTCTATTAATGCACTCTCCTTATTTGGATTAGTATTAGCCATTGGTATCGTGGTCGATGACGCTATTGTTGTTGTAGAGAATGTCGAGCGGAATATTGAGGCGGGATTAACCCCCAAACAAGCGGCCTATCAAGCAATGCGAGAAGTCAGCGGCCCTATTATTGCTATCAGTTTAACCTTGATAGCGGTATTTGTGCCTATTGCTTTCGTCAGTGGTTTGAATGGCCAGTTTTATAAGCAATTCGCTTTAACGATTGCTATTTCGACCATTATTTCAGCCTTTAACTCGCTGACCTTAAGCCCTGCAATGGCGGCTTTATTACTCAAAGGTCATGATGCGCCAAAGGATAAATTAACGCGCTTAATGGACAGTAAGCTGGGTTGGATCTTTAGACCTTTTAATCGTTACTTTAAATCTGCTTCTGTACGCTATCAAACACGTGTTGCAGGCATATTAAATCGCAAAGCACTTGCCATGGGCATCTATGCTGTGCTGATTGTGTGTACTGGTTTGATCTTTAAAATGGTGCCAACTGGTTATATCCCTTCGCAAGATAAAGACTATCTGATTGGCTTTGCGCAGCTGCCAGATGGCGCAACATTAGATAGAACAGAAGATGTTATCAAGCGTATGTCCGATATCATCTTAAAGACACCTGGTGTAGAACATGCCGTAGAATTTGCAGGTTTATCTATCAACGGTTTTACCATCAGTTCAAATGCGGGCATTGTGTTTGTAACTTTAAAACCGTTTAAAGAAAGAGGCATGGGGGCTCAAGAGATTTCCCAAGCTTTAAATATGCAATTTGGTGCCATTCAGGATGCTTTTGTAATGTTACTGCCCCCACCGCCCATTCTTGGGCTTGGTACGACGGGCGGTTTCAAAGTCCAAATTGAAGATAGAGGTGAGCTTGGTGATGAAGCCCTGTTCCAGACTATACAAGCGATACAAGGACAGGCTTGGCAAAACCCTGCATTAGCAGGGGTGTTCAGCGGCTATCAAATCAACGTGCCACAACTTTATGTTGATGTGGATAGAACCAAAGCAAAACAACTTGGGATCCCGCTGACCAGTATTTTTGAAACCATGCAAATATACTTAGGTTCGTTGTATGTAAATGACTTTAATAAGTTTGGACGCACTTACCAGGTAATAGCGCAAGCAGATGCACCCTTTAGAGCGCATTCGCATGATATTACCAAGCTAAAAGTCAGAAGTAATAGCGGTGAGATGATCCCCTTAGGAAGTGTGCTGCAAGTAACGCAAAGCTATGGACCTGAGCGTGCAATGCGCTATAACGGCTATCGCACAGCCGAGATCAATGGCGGACCGGCGCCTGGCGTTTCTTCTGGCCAAGCCCAAGCTATTATTGAAGATATTGTGAAAAAGACCTTACCTAAAGGGATGTCTTATGAGTGGACAGAGCTCACCTATCAGCAAATTTTGGCTGGGGACACAGGTGTCTATGTCTTTATATTGTGCGTATTGCTCGTCTTTTTAGTATTAGCAGCACAATATGAAAGCCTCACTTTACCTTTAGCGGTTATTTTAATTGTGCCTATGTGTTTACTCTGCGCGATTGCTGCGGTTTGGTTCTCAGGGGGGGATAACAATATTTTCACCCAGATTGCCTTAATCGTTTTAGTCGGGCTTGCTTGTAAGAATGCTATTTTAATTGTGGAATTTGCGCGTGAACTAGAGTTGCAGGGCAAATCAACCATGGAAGCAGCCTTAGAAGCAGTTAAATTGAGATTAAGACCCATTTTAATGACCTCTTTTGCCTTTATTATGGGTGTGGTTCCCTTAGTGACTTCAACAGGGGCAGGCTCAGAAATGCGACACGCCATGGGGATAGCTGTCTTCTATGGCATGTTAGGGGTGACGTTCTTTGGGCTCTTTTTAACGCCCGTCTTCTATGTTCTTTTGCGGAATCTTGCAGGTAAGCAATTAACCTCAGTGAAAACGCAATCAAAACAAGAGCAAGAAGGGCAGGTTCAGACGGTTAATTAGACTGGTCTTTGTGAGGGCGGATATCACATCCGCCCTTATCGATTTTTAAGCATCCATTGCATGAATGTAATGGTCAAAGAATTTCACAGCAATCTTTGAAGCATGTCTTTTATCTGCATTGGTCAGAATGATGATACCGACATCATCAGGCATAAACCCCATAAAATTTCTGAACCCTTTTAAATGACCTTGATGGTAAATGACTTTATGTTGAGCATAGTTCATTGAGTGCCAACCCCATCCGTAATAAGTATCTTGGACGCGACCTTTTTTGGCTTCGGAAATCATAACCGCTCTGTTATTTTTAATAAAAGGTTTAGTGAGCGCTTCTAAGGTATCGCTGGATACAATTTTTGAGGGCTTACCAAGGTAGAGCTGCAAAAAGGGCACCATATCTTGTACAGAGGCATTGATACCGCCAGCAGCTAAGAAAGTGTAATAAGCATTTGAATATTTTGGCGCAGGAATATATTTACCTCTACCATTAGGGACATGAGGATAGGCTTTATCAGTGGAAAGCAATAAAGACTGGTAACCTACGCAAGCATGTTTCATTCCCAAGGGAATAAACATTTCATCCTTTAAGGTTTGTGGTAAGGGTTTGCCAGAAGCGCTGGTGATCACATCTTCTACGACACCGTACATGGCATTATGGTATGCGAACATTTTTCCGGGTGAGGCAACAGGACGTGCTTTTTGCAATTTGTCTATAATATTTTGCCTTGGCACCTGGGCTTCAATTAAATCATTAAATCCACCAATCGGTACACCCGAGCTATGGCTCACTAAATGACAAATTCGCACTGGGGGATGATTTTGGCGCACTTGGAATTTGGGAATATATTCACTGACAGGATCATCAAAGGAGACTTTGTTCTGATCTTGCAAAATAGCCAACATGGTTGCACAGACGGGTTTGGTGAGTGAAGCTATTTGAAATAAGGTTGTTGGCGTTACCTTTTCGGCTTTACCAACGCGTTTTACACCAAAACCTTTCATATAATAGACTTTGTCTTTTGAAACAACAGCAATAGCAACGCCTGGTATACCATTGGCTTTCATAATGTCTTGCAAGCTTGCTTCAAATTTTGGCAAGGCTGCATCAAGTGCTGCATCTCGCTCTTGAGCAGTGTGTGCGATTACGCTTGAACAAAAGAATATAAGTAGGGCTATTTTTATAATGTTGGTTGTATAAACCACTTTTATTCCTTAGTACTTTATTAATCGATCCCTCTGATTTTCATGATAATAATGGAAGATAACTTTGTTTACAATCAAGACTTATCCTTTGATTGATTTTTGAGTAAATCTCGGATTTCGGTCAAAAGCTGAACTTCGACGGTCGGTTTAAGCTCTTTTTCTTCCTGTTTGTTTTGTAGCGCCATTATTAATTTAACTGCCACAAATATAGCAAAAGCAATAATGGTAAAGTCTATGATGGATTGCAAAAATGCCCCCCATTTAACGACTGCATGACCAAGGGTGAAAGTTTTTCCTGATATATCGATGCCTCCTAATAAAATCCCAATAAGGGGCATGATGATGCCATCGACTAATGCGGAAATGATTTTGCCAAAAGCTGCACCAATGACGACGGCAACAGCGAGATCAATCACATTTCCTTTCATGGCGAATGCTTTAAACTCAGTTAAGAAGCTCATGTGTAGACTCCTTTGTCGATTGATATCAATAACGATGTTTAAGATTGTGTTTTAAACCATGTTCTTGTTGGATAATTTTGGGTGCATTATGTTTATCGTATTTTCCCTCGAGAATTGCCTTTTCTATAGCTTTCTCAAATACAGCGGTTAGTATCTCCCTCTTTCTTGGCGGGGCACGTGAAAAATCAATAGTTGTATTAGGCTTTGCATTCGTAAGCACAACATTACAAAGTGTTTGTGCCAATTCGTTAAATTGTTCCAGCGTAATGTTCTTATTTGTACTATAGATTACATTGTCACTATCTTTTGCTTGCTTTGCAAACACGGGTTGAGATCTATTTTCTAGTTGCACATTAAATGAAAATCCTGACTCTTGATTTACTTCGTTTGTGTTAAGTCTCTTTACATGAGAAATCCCAAGCTGCTTTTGGTTATCGTGTAGATTTTGATGCAAAGTTGCAATGTGATTGGGTTTTTGCTCAAGTATAGGTTGAGGTGGAAGGTGTAGATGAGCAGATAACCCTTCTCTTTTCAGACGGTGTAAATGGTTCATTGACGACGTCTTTTTGTGTGCTTTGGGTTGTGTATTTATTTTAGATGGCGCATCTAATGTTGGCACATTTAATTCATTATGTGAGGGAATTATTTTTTGACTATAAACATTCAATTCTTTAACGTGGGCGGCGAGTTGGCTTTTCTCTTTTGGTGTTAAATTAGCTTTGTTCTTCAATTTCAGTATATTTTTATCCGTCGGATAGTTATCTTTTAACCATTGACTCACCCAAGGCGCTTTTTCATAAGCTGCAGGATTTGATAGATAGGATTGATTGAGCACATTCCAAATTAAAATCCGATGATCGTTGACTGGCCTGCCTTTCACTAATAAGGCTGATGCATCCAGGTGCATATTAAATTCTTGCTCACTCATTATCATGCCTTTATCTAAGCGTCTTCTAAATTCATACCATAAAGCATGCACCCCACCTCTATCGATAGCATCTTTGCAGGAAAAGTTGATGGTGTCTGGATTAATTTTCTTAACAATAAAATCTGACAATTGGTATTTAACAAAATCAAAAAGAATTGCTTGACGCATTTGGGCATTCACCGAATCAATCTCATTTGGTCCTACAACCGCATTGATTGATTTGTCCAATAAAATGCTAATTTCAGATTCTAAGCCATTCGCGAAAATTAATGCCTTTACATTATCCGGTATATGGAAATCATTTTTGTTATGTTTAATGCTGTCAATCAGTTGGGCTTCAATTTCTTTTAGGGAAAAAGTTTGATTTGGATCTTTGGCGCGCCCATCCTTTTTAGAAAATCCCTCAAAAAAGTTGGGGCTATCAGCTGGCAAAGTGATCACAGCTGCACCTAGACCTTTATCATTGATGGATTCTAAAGCCTTGGTTTTTTCACTTTCAAAATAGCGCTCAAAACCACCGGCGTCGCGTTTCAATAAATTAAAATAAATATGATGAATTTCTTTGGGGTTTTGACTATTTTTACTGGCCAAGTAATTCTGAAAGGAGGGCTGCAATGTTCGCATACCTTGAATTTGTGTGCCCATTCTTAAGGTTGTGGGTGTATTGTCATCCCCCTGAAAGGCAATGTAAGGTATATTTGTTCGTTTTAAGGGATTGTAGTCAATTCCAAAAAGACCAGAAAATAATTTATTAGCCCAGTTTTCTGGATGCGTAAATTGAAAAGTACCTGGCTTGCCTATGTTATGTTTTTTTAAGCGTTGATGAATATGGAAATCACGGGCATTGCCCTTTTTATGTTTATCTCGGATAAGCTTTTGGTCTATTCTATCAAATAATTTACTGTCGTTTTCGTAGAGATTGATAAATAGCTTTGTATGAAAGGCTAATAGTGAACCTGCTAATTCTTTATCAGGCTCTGGTTTAACGTTAATATTTTCAGCAAGCTCATGTAATCTTGTGTAAAGCTTTAAATAGTGCTCAGTATTTTTGCTATTGGGGTTATGTTTTCCTAAAGTAGCTTTAATTTTGGCAATATGCTTGATAAGGCTGTTGTACTCAGCTTTGTCTTTACCCTGATAATCTGCAAGTTCAGGCAAGGGCATGTGCTTAAAGGCTTGTAGATAATCAAAAGCAGCAGCATGGTTTATATTGTATGTCATGCTGATATGACAATAATTTATTAGAGCGAGTTCGCTTATTGTGTAATTACATTAAACAATAAAGAGCTATGAATTAGGGATAAGAAGGGCAATAGCCATCGCTATCATCATAAAACCCATAATGGTATCAAGCACTTGCCAAGCACGTGGATTCTTAAAAAGAGGGCTTAATTTACTTGCACCATAAGTAAGGCTAAAAAACCAGGTAAAAGAAGCTGTTACGGCACCAATCATAAAGGGAAGGTGTTCTGGATCGGGCCTTTCACCGCCGACAGTTCCTAAGAGTAAAAAGGTGTCTATATAAGTATGTGGATTAAGATAGGTAAAACCCAGTAAGGCCAAGAATGTCCCCAATTTGGAACTTTGGGAAGGACTTTGCAAATCAGCTATCATCGCATGAGGATGAAAGACTTGATAAAACGATCTTATACCATAGCAAAATAAAAATAAGGCTCCGCCCCAACGCATAAAGTCAGCGATGGCAGGCAAATCGTCAAAAAGTTCAGCAATACCCGTTACGCCTAGAACAATTAAGAAAGCATCTGAAACTGAGCAGGTAATTGCACATAAGAATAAGTGTTGGCGTTTTAAGCCTTGCTTTAATAAGAAAGCATTTTGCGCACCAATGGCCATAATGAGGCCTGCGCCGATGAAGAAACCTTCTATGATTGGGGTAATTAAAATTGGCATTATACATTAGCGCTTTTTGAAACTTGTTACAATTATAGCTGAATTAAGCGCCAAGACAAAGAGATAACTACTCAGTTGCGGCTAAGTTTAATTCAGGTTAAAAGACAGCATAATGTAATGAAAATCAGGGGCTAAATCATGAAAGCAATTCGTATCACCAAAACAGGAGATGCCAGTGTTTTAACACTCGAAGAGGTAGCAATGCCTCGCCCTGGTGTAGGTGAAGTGTTGCTAAAATTAAAAGCTGCAGGGCTAAATTTTATTGATATATATCTTAGAACGGGTCGATATGAAAGGCCTTTACCCTTTACGCCTGGTTTTGAAGGAGCAGGCATTGTTGAAGCATTAGGGGAAGGCGTTAGTGATGTCAAAGTAGGCGATAGAGTAGCTTACACAGGCACAATAGGATCCTATGCTGAATATAACATTATTAAAGCGGCTGATTTAATCCCCTTACCACCTGATATTAGCTTTGAACAAGGGGCTGCGTTTCCCTTGCAAGGCATTACGGCCCAATATTTATTGCATGAATTTTATCCGGTTAAAAAGGGTTCAACCGTTTTAGTGCACGCAGCTGCTGGTGGCGTGGGGTTATTGCTATTACAATGGTTGAAACATCTTGGAGCAACAGTTATAGGTACAGTTTCAACACCAGAAAAAGCACAGATTGCAAAAGAAAATGGGGCGCACCATACCATCATTTACAGCCAAGAAGATTTTGTTCAACGCGCTAAGGAGCTCACCAATGGCGTGGGACCAGATTATATTATTGATGGCGTAGGTAAATCTACTTTCAGCAAAGATCTGGAAGCCGTTAGGATGCATGGCCATATATGTATATTTGGATCAGCCAGCGGACCTGCCGAACCACTGTTGCCCAATGCCTTGCAAGCCAAATCCATAACCGTCAGTGGTGGGTCAATATTCAACTTTTTAAATTCCCGTGCAGAACTTTTAAAACGCGCAAATGATGTGATGCAAGGACTCAAGGAAGGATGGTTGAAATTACGCATTGAACATGTTTTCCCCCTAAATGAAGCGCAAGAAGCACACAGAATGCTAGAGGGCAGAAAAACGATAGGGAAGGTTGTGTTGAAAATCTAATTCCACATACCGCGGTTGTCGAAGAAGATTTTTTATTTCAATGCTGTTCATGACTTAATATTTGGCTCAAAAACTGTTTGGTGCGCTCTTGCTGTGGGTTGTTAAAAAAGGCCTCAGGATGGTTGCTTTCAATAATTTCACCATTATCCATAAAGATGATTTTATCCGCGACTTTGCGCGCAAAATTCATTTCATGGGTTACGCAAATCATGGTCATACCACCTTCAGCCAATGAAATCATGACCTCTAAAACTTCTTTAATCATTTCAGGATCAAGCGCACTGGTAGGTTCATCAAATAGCATCACGCAAGGCTGCATGCATAAACCTCTGGCAATAGCGGCGCGTTGTTGTTGACCACCAGATAATTCTGAAGGGTATTTATTCGCTTGATCAGCAATTTTTACTGCATTTAAATATTGCATAGCTAATTCTATGGCTTGCGCTTTTGGAATTTTCTTTACCCACATAGGCGCTAAAATTAAATTTTCTAAGATGGATAAATGATTGAATAGATTAAATTGCTGAAAAACCATTCCTACAGATTGTCTTATCATGGACAAAGTTTTGATGTTGTCGCTAAGAGGGATCCCTTTAACATTTATACTTCCTTGCTGATGAGGTTCCAAGCCGTTAATGCAACGCAATAAAGAGGATTTCCCTGAGCCCGAGGGCCCACAGATAACAATCCGTTGTCCTTGTTCAACGCATAAATTGATATCCTTAAGGACTTGAAAATCGCCATACCATTTATTGACGTTTTTAAATTCAACTATCTTAGATGTGTTTGATGTATCATTCATAGAAATGATATCCCATATTCATTTTTCTTTCGATGCGACGGCTATAGGCTGACATGCTAAAGCAGATTATCCAATAAACAATGCCACAAAATAAATAAGCTTCTAAAGCAGTGCCCAGCCATTCTGGAGAAGTGGTTGCCAATTGAACAATACCGAGAAAATCATAAATGCCTATAATGAGCACTAAGGTCGTGTCCTTTAGCAGTGCGATAAAATTATTTACAAGCCCTGGTATAGCTGTCCTAAATGCTTGTGGTAATAGAATAAGTGTTACTATTTGCCAATAGTGTAAGCCTAAGGCTTGCGCTGCTTCTAATTGTCCCTTTTTAATACTCTTGATACCACCTCTGAGTACTTCAGCCATATAGGCAGCTTGAAAGAGGACAATACCAACAAAGGCGCGCAGGAGCTTGTCAACATCAATTTCTTGTGGCAAAAACAAGGGCAGCATGACAGAAGCCATGAAGAGGATGGATATTAAAGGCACCCCCCGAATAATTTCTATCAATAGGACACAAAAGCTTTTGATAATAATCAGAGAAGATTGTCTACCTAATGCCAATATAATTGCCAAAGGAAATGCACACAGGATACTACCAACACTCAAGAAGATTGTTAGAAAAAGTCCGCCCCATAAATTGGTCGCTATCGGTTTGAGGAACAAGCCGCCTTTGAGTAGAAATAAAATTAATATTGAAAGCGTGATAATTATGCTAATCCTAAATCGAAGAGATATTTTGACAAAACTATTTAAAAATAAACTTAAAAATAAACTTAAAAATAGAATGACAAAGGCTGTATTGATGCGCCAATATTCTGCTTTGGGGTAAAACCCATAAACAAATTGATGCCATCTTGCATGAACCATTGCCCAACAAGCCCCATCTGGTGCACAACTTTCTTTAGTACGTCCTTGCCAAGTGGCATCAATGATGGCCCAATCAACAAAATGCGCAAGTGCAAAGTACCCTATAAAAAAAATAATGCAGCTGAATACCGCGCCTAGCGGTGAGCCAAACAAATGTTGCCTAATCCAGGAGATATTAGAAGAAGACAACCTATTCATAACCGTTGTCCCCACTTCGTGGCCCGCTCAAACTTAAGCATCAAGACTGAAATTATTAAGCTCATCAACAAATACACACCCATCGTGATAGCGATAATTTCTACTGCATGACCCGTTTGGTTTAAAGCCGTGCCTGCAAAAATAGAGACAAGATCAGGGTAAGCAATCGCCGCAGCCAGTGAGGAATTTTTTATTAAATTTAAATATTGATTTGTTAAAGGGGGCAAAATTACTTTTAAGCTTTGTGGGATAATAATCAAGCGCAAAGTTTGCCAGCTTGAAAACCCAAGGCTTAAGGCTGCTTCCCATTGTGCTTTGGGTACTGAGCGTATGCCCATACGTACCACTTCGGCAATATATGCCGCTGTATAAATGCTTAAAGCAATCAGTAAAGCAAGAAACTCTGGTAACAAGTTAAAGCCTTGTTCAAAGTTGAAACGTCCTAGCACTGGTATTTGCCATTTCACACTTGTCACAAGCAAGATTAATGCAATTAAAGCACTTAGCGCTGAAAAAACACCTAATAAGAAAAAAAGAGAACGTCGTTTGCCTTTTAGCAAACAGGTATTTTTGTTGCAGCGTAAGCAAATAAAGCTACTACATAATGCGAGCAGCAAAACAAAAATATAAAATAGGGCTTGGTTTCCAATCTCAGGTGAGGGCAGATATATACCGCGATTGCTAATATAAATGCTATTAAAAAAATTAATGGCTTGTTGTGGATAAGGGGCAGCTCGTAAAACAACAAAGTACCAAACAAACAATTGCAGTAATAAGGGCACATTGCGAATACTTTCAATAAATAGCGTTGCTAAACCTCGGATTAACCCAAAGGAGGAGACACGCGCTATGCCAATGAGGAAGCCAATAAGTGTCGCAAAGATAATACCCAAGACAGAGACTAACAAAGTATTAAGTAAACCTACCACAAATACTTGAAAGTAATTCGATTGTTCATCATAAGCGATGAGGCGTTGAATGATATTAAATCCGGCGGTGTCCTGTAAAAAATCAAAACCAAGCGTAATACCACGTTCATCTAGATTGTTTTGCAAAACATGCCAAAACGAGCTTAGGCACCATAGCAGAATAATCAGAAATAATCCTTGATAAAGTACACTTCTGAAACTGCGCTGATACCATAAGTCCACTAAGCGTTGCATCAAAGGCTACCTTAGCGGGGGGGCATAAAGAATGCCACCATGCAGCCAAAGCGCATTAAGTCCACGTTCTATTTTTAAAGGACTTTGCATACCAATATTACGTTCAAATATTTCCCCATAGTTGCCTACTTGAGAGATGGTTTGGTAAAAGCAATTGTTTGGTAAATTGATTTTACTACCAAGATTATCCTTTTTACCTAAAAGACGCTGGACATTAGAATCTTGAGAGTTTAATTTTTCTTTGATATTAGCCGAAGTGATCCCGAGTTCTTCTGCATTAATAAGTGCAAATAATACCCAGCGAACTATGTTATCCCAGGCATCATCGCCTTGACGGATCATGGGGCTTAAAGGCTCTTTGGAAATTCTATCCGCTAAAATAATATGTTCTTCAGGATGATTGAGCTTTAGTTTTTGCGCGGCTAAGCCGGATAAATCAGTGGAGTAAGCGTCGCACCTGCCCGCTTCATAGGCGGCCAAGGTTTCATCACTTTTTTCAAAAGTAATGATTTGATATTTTAAATTATGTGCTTTAAAAAAATCGGCAATATTAAGTTCAGTGGTTGTACCTGTATTGGTACAGATAATGGCGCCATTTAATTCCTTTACATCTTTAATATTCAAGGATTTTTTCACCATAAAACCTTGGGCGTCGTAATAAATTATGCCAGCAAAGTTGAGCGATAAGGTGGTGTCACGTAGAAAAGTCCAAGAAGTATTACGCGAAAGCAGATCAATATCCCCAGACTGTAATGCTGTAAATCTGTCCTTAGCTGATAAGGGTATAAAAGAAACCTTAGAAGCATCACCAAAAATAGCAGCACTGACAGCCCTACAAAAATCAACATCCAGGCCTTGCCACTTACCTTTATCATCAACAGTTGAAAATCCAGTTAATCCTTGGCTGACACCACATAATAAATAACCGCGCTTAAGAATTAATTCTAGGGTTTCACCTGGTACGTTTTTTGGTTTTGCAAAGACATAGGGAGAAAGAGCAAGTAGTGCAAAGAGAAGACCGAAAATGATCCTAGGTTTCAAACTAACATCCTTTGTTGATTTGAAAATAGCCAAAATTTATAAAATAACAGATTTTATCTGCAATGCGAACAGATTAAATTTGTTTTAAATTCCCTGTTGGTGGCGATTTAATTTTCTGCTTGTGTTTAGCGCCTCATGCGCATTACGTGTTTGACGTGGTCGTAATTCTCGGGTGAGAGATTGAACACGGGGGGATATAGGTGCAGGCTCTGATTGCGGTCTTGGGACGAGCCTTGCTTCTAGTGAAGTCACTTTTTCATTCAGCGTTGAGATTACTCTGGTGTTTTCTTCAATGAGCTTATCCAGTCTATCTCTTTCAATGGCATCTCTATAGGTACGCACAGCAGCAATACTTGCAATGCTGATGAGCATCAGGGTAATAACTGGTTGCGAAACAGTAATGGTAGGAAAAACCATCTTAAAAAGCGGCAGCGCTGTGAATACGGTAATTGCTGAAACTATTACGGGTGTAATTTTAAAAGAGGCTTGTAGTGTTGAGATAAAAGAACTAGAAGCGCTAATACCATTCGCAATGCGTTTAAACCATGGTCGCCATGGCTTTAAGTTTTCACTTAAATTTTCGATTAATGCGCTAAAGAAAACCTGGATAATGTGCCCTGCTGATTGAATAGCGTCTTTGATTTTATATAAGCGTGGGGACACTATTTTCTTAAGGAGATTTAACATGTTGAACATTGGTTTTTCAGCGTTGTTTCGGGACGAGTATTCTAACAAACTAATTACAAGATGCAAGTAATTCATCATGAGGGTTGTTATAACCGCTAACTGCTGCAAAATGTATTTACACTCAATTAAATGCGAAACAAAGGTTAGTTTATCGTATTAGCCTTGACAGCTTTTAAAGGGCTGTGCTACAAGAATTGTATGATGAAAAATATTTACCAAAGCTTATCCCTTAAAAACGTATTTGATGCGGTTGTTTCAAGCGCGTTTTTTAGCTTTTTTTACTTTTATTTTAGTAAAAAGAGCTGGGTGTGCGCGCGTAAAATAAACTAGTAAACCACACCCCAGCTCTAAAGGCTGGGGTGTTCTCTCCTAAAGAGTTTGTCCCAGTTCAAGGGGCTTAATTTAGGAGAAAACCATGAAACTAAAATCTCTTCTTGTAGCAGCCATCATCAGCATTATTGGACTTAGCCTGTGGCTGAATGCCTCCGATGGAAATACCGATAAAAATCATCAAACCATCGCTATTACGCAGATTGTTGATCATCCCTCGCTCAATCAAGCACGTGCAGGTCTAATCGATGCACTTGCGCAAGCAGGTTACAAGGAGGGAGAAAATCTTCACATTATCTATCAAAATCCACAGGGTAATATGAGTGTTGCTGCCCAAATCGCGAAATCACTCAACCAACGTCAACCCGATGTTATTGTTGCCATCTCAACTACCTCTGCTCAAACTGTGCTATCGTCTAACCAACAGCACAATCCCATTGTTTTCTCCAGTGTTACTGATCCAATACAAGCACAATTGGTTTCCAATCTTTCCCATCCAGGCGCAGATATAACCGGTACGATGGAGTTAGGTCCTGTGGATGCCCTAATGGCGCTTTGCCATGAAATTCTGCCACAGGCTAAAACTATTGGGATTATTTATAACCCGGGGGAGGCAAACTCTTTAAGAGGTGTGCAATTGATAGAAGGTGCAACGCATCTCGAAGTAGTAAAAGCACCAATTCAAAACTCAGCTGAAATTTCACAGGCGATAAACAGCATCATTAACAAAGTTGACGTGATTATTTTGCCCTCAGATAATACAGTTTGGTCAGCGCTAGATAAACTAGTACAGATTGCCACTGCGCATCAAATTCCCGTCTTAACCAGCGATCCTGATTCTGCAAAAAAAGGTGTTCTACTCGCACTAGGATATGCGCAATATGATATAGGACATGATGCGGGCAAAAAGGTCGTGCGTATATTGCAAGGTGAAAAGCCAGGTGAAATTCCCATCACTGTTCCTGAGAAGTCTTCTTTATATATCAATATTGATAGCGCGAAGAAACTTCAAATTCAATTGCCTGAGTCCATTTTAGAAAAGGCCCAACACATTAGAGAAAGTTAAACGGTATTTATAACATTCTTTATGATATTGCCGGCCTTGGATAAAAAGGGGAGTACTTAAAAGTAATCCCCTTTTTAACTTCTGTCCCAAACGCCATAAAGTGCGTAATCATGGTGCGTTTGATAAGCCCAGTATTGATCGCCATAAGACCAATGCCAATATAAACCCGGATAGTTCACAAAGCCAACAGAGCGCATTGCTTCGCTCATGATATTTCTATATTTTTGAGCCTGCCTTGATACTTTTATTGATGAGGTGCGAGAAAGGATACTGTCTCTGTCTTTTAACCAATCTTGAGGTTGAATACCCATATCGACAGGTTTACCTTGTGCATCAACCAAATATACCGAGACAGCAGCGCCGGTTAATTGTGGCGCAACATTTTCTGATCCATCTAATTTTCTTGCAGGTGCAACGGAGCGCGTTGCTTCCTTAAAAACAGTTTCATAAGCAGCTGTAGGTTCTTCTGCTTGAATTTGTTGAAATCGTAATCTAAATAGATGTTCTTGAACGCCTAATTTACGATAGCCTTCGTAAACACACAGCTTTAAGCCTTCTGGTAATTTTGATTGCGCTTGCTTTAATTTTTCATATACTGTTTTTCTAATTAAAGTATATTCTTTGTTATTAGGATAAACAGGAGGTTTACCAAACGCGATTTCTTTTTGTAATTTGAGATCAATCATTTCCTCATTATTGTTTCTCACGGGTATGGAAGTAACATCGCTATCTGCAATGCTTAGATAGTTATCATAAGCTAAGCAGGAAACAGAAAAACCAATGCTCAGAATGAATCCCATTAAGCGCATAACGCAAACCCCTTATATGTAAAAAGTAATTCATTATATATTCTGCATTATAAGAAAGTAAATTAAATTCTTTTAAGCTAACTTATCAACAAATGACTAAGATAGCTTCACTTTTTTTTGGGGTAGAAGATGATGTGTAAAACTTTGATAAGGTGATGTTCAAAATCTATTTGGGCATAGACATTGATTCTACCTTTTGGGGTTGATTTGGGAAAAAGATAAACACCTTTTAGCGTTTTAATCTTGGCTTCGCGTAGTTTGCTTTCGCTGAGATCTTTAGGGAGATAATCGTTTAAAAATAAAAATAGTGATTTGTTAATTTCTTTGGGAAACTTTTTGAGGATTTTTAAAACATCATTTTGAATGCTGATTTCCCACATAGGCTTATCTTTTTCCACCCTTGCCATGGTTATCGCGTTTTTGTTGCACTAATTCCCAGGCTTTGCCGATAGGTGTATATTCTTGTTCAGATGCGCGTTTTAAGCGTTGTGCTGCTAGGTAAAAACCCGATAGATCATCTAGGAAATCTTGAAGTAGTTCATTGAGAATATAGGCACGGGTGCGATCGGCAGTGACAGCCAAATCATCGAGTTTTTTTAATGTTTTCGCGTCAATATCAAAGCTGATTTTTTTATGTGTTGCCATATCAAACCACATAACGTAATACCAGGGAATACCTGATATTACTATAGATTATTATGTGGCTTAAAGTTGAAATTAAAATCTTAGCTTTGCGTGCTGATACACGGGTTATTTTAAGCGAATACGACAACCTGAATCATCTTCGACGCCCATCCAATCTTGTAGTTCTTGGGCTTCATGGCCTTGACGCATTAAGTATTCAAATACCTCGTTTGCAGATTCCGAATCGATACCTTGTTCGCGCCATAATTTTCTCAATTCAAAGGGCACTTCTATCCCATACATGACATCAGGCACTTTTTGGAGGCTAAAGCTGTGTAAATAGTTGAGTAAAGAAGTTCCCATAGCAGGTGAGTGTCCCGCTCGGATTTCTTCAATGAGGTGTTCGAGATGGGTGCTGCGTACAACGTGTTTGTAGTGTGGCGTATAAGTCGCTTGTTGGGTAATTTCAAACATAGTCCAACGTCCTGGCAGTTTTATTATAAGCCAAGATGATAACTTAATAAGAAAATAAAAAAAAGCCTTTTATCGGCTTATTTGGCAGATTGTAGATGCACCTTCTTGCTAATAGAAGAAGGTGCAAATCAAAGTTATAACTTAGTGGAAATAATAACCCATCGACATTGTCACAGGAGCAGGACGAACAATAATGCGAGGTTCTTCATAAACATAGTGATAATGACGAACACGGGGTGCATTATGATAATGCGGATAAGCATGATGATCGTTCAATATAACGGAACCATTGCTGGGGATCCGACGTACAATAACGCGTCTGGGCTGTTGAACATAAACATGTTCTTCAACAACAGGGCGTTGATGATGGGTAATAACGCGACGAGAAGTAATTTGCTTTGTTCTGTGCTGTCCTTGATGTACGTGATGTGATCTGTGCTGTGCTTGATGTCCTTGATGCGATCTTAGCACCTGCTTTTGCGTATGGGGTTGGGTTTGTGGTGCTAACTGCGGCTGTTGTTGGGTAGCATGGGCTTGTGTTTGCCCTCTTAGTTGCGCATCCGTTTTATAATACTGTTCCTGCATTAAAGGTTTAACAGTGGTTGTCGTGGTTGTGGTGGTGGTTCCAGCAAAGCACATAGGTATATACGACAGCACTAAACCAATCATTAATTTTCTCATAAGACCCCCTTTTGGGTTAACTTTTTATTCAACTGGCTCAAAAATCACGCTTTTGCGTAATTCATTAAGTGTTTTTTGGTTTGAAAATAAAAGAACGAAATCCATAGAATTTATATGAGGTGAACAAGTAATACGTTACTTGATGGCGCCTATCATAATCTAAGGTAAATCAAAAAAACTAGGGGGCTATAAACAAATTTTTTAAATAAAATGCATAATTACACGCTCCCTCTGGAGCGAAAAAGAATGTATATGAAAGCTATCTGATATGATTATGTTTTAGAAAACGATTTCCAATGACATGGTTAAGAAGAACTTTTTGTACTTCAGTAAGATGATGAATTTTTATTCTTTCATTAAATTCTTGTCGTGTTAAATGATGACAAAGCAAACCAAAGGCTTCATCTGCAAAAGAGGGGGTTAAAGTTGTTTCTGTAAAGTCGATTTCAATTGCATGGTATTGTGTTAGATAATCAATAATCAAAAGCCTCAAGCGGGTACCGCTTTCTCTTGAAACGTCACCATGAAGAAATGGTTTTAATAAGATATTAACTGAAGTCATATTGCTCAAAGCCTTCTGGCATGGGCCAACTAGCATACACAGCGCCTACATCAAGCGCCTGGTTAATGGGCCACTCAAGAATGATTAATGTGCCCTGCCAAAAAGGGGCTTTAAAAGATATTTCTTTTTGCGCGCTAATACTAACACCTTCATGATGAGAAAGCACAATCATTTGCCCACGACTTTGTTTCATTAAACCCTTGGTTAAGGCAAGGCCATAGCCAGAATGAGCTTCAGGTTTAGAAGTTACCCCGAGTTCACAAGCAAGATGACAAGGGTTCATATGCGCAAGCTGCTCACGCAATTGATGGTTTTCATAAAGGGAATTTCGAATACCAATCCCCGGATCGGCAAATACTATTTGTGCTAAGTTTCCCTTAGGCCATGATTGCGCGCATACTAATCCATGCAATTTATCTTCTACACGGGCATGTTTATAGGTGTTCTCCAGCAATTCCATTAGCATGATTTCAACACTTTCAAAAGATTGCAAACCTAGGTTTTGCTGATAAACCAGCTTAATTAAATTTTTGGCAGTTTGCATAATGCTATTGGGATCTTCTAAGGGGGCGACAGGGAGAAATTGATTGTGGGTGGGGTATTCAGGTTGTTCATAGGGTGGTTGAATGCCAAGTGCATCCCATAAACCCATACGCATAGCATAGCTTTCAATTTCCCCTGAGAGTTCAATCCACTGCGCATTATGTTTTTTGAGCATTAATGCCAAGGTAACTAAATGATATGGTTTGAGAAAATCAGGGCATGTTAATTCGCCCTGCCTTGCCTGGTTCAAGGTATTAAGCCATTGATTGAGACTGAGAATAGAGGTTTGTTTCATCGATGGCAGTTTAAGGGATCCTTATCCCCTAAAGCAAACTCAGTTTTGTTCGATATAGCCTTTGAGATCCCTTATTTTTACACGAAGGTTACCTATGAAATTGATTTCAACACTAACTAAGATTGGATTGCTTTTAACCTTTGCTCATGCAGCTTTGGCAAATTCAACCGGAGAGCCCATACGCCACGTTAATACGACGGAAAAAGTCATTGCTTTAACCTTCGATGATGGCCCAGATAAACCCTATACTGAACAAATTTTAGGCGTCTTAGATAAGCACAAGGTTAAAGCGACCTTCTTTGTTTTAGGCGGCAATGCCAAAGCTTATCCAGATTTAATTAAAAAAATCATGAATGATGGTCATGATCTAGGTAATCACACCATGTCACATTCACAGATGAAAAATAAATCAGTTGAAACAATGAAAAATGATATTGCATCTGTGGATAAGATTCTTCGAGACCAAGGTTATACAGGTGAAATTACCTTCAGAGCACCTTTTGGTATTACTTCTCCTAACCTAAAGACAGCTTTGCAGCAACTTGATAAACGCATGGTTCTGTTTAATTTTCTACCACAGGATTGGACAAAAATTTCAGCACAACAAATTTATGATAACGTGATGAAACAAATGAAGCCAGGCTTGATAATCACATTGCATGATGGTGGAGCTCGTAGGGACAACACAGTCAAAGCAACCGAAATGCTGATAGAAAATCTGCAAAAGGATGGTTATCGCTTTGTGACAGTTTCTGAATTACTCAAATTGCAAAAATGATATCCTTATCTTCTCGTCTGCTTATTGTCAGTGCACTGCTGCTATGTTGGGGGTGCACTGATAAACACATTTACCAGGTTAAAACTTTTAAATATTATGATGAATCTCAAGTAGATGTAGAAGTGCTGTTGTCGTCTGGCAAAACACAACATTTCAATTGTGCATTTCCTCCTAATACCGATTTTTCAACTTTGAAAAGGGTCAATATTGGGGCTATCAAATCGGATGATATGCTCAAGGGCACGCTTTATTATTGCCGCATTGCCCCCTAGATACGCCATTTATCCTCTTTATTCAGTTTAATTACAGCCTTTGTCTTTGTTTCGTTTTTGGCCTTTGTTATAATTTCGCCATATTTTTTAAGGTGTTTTATGGCAAATCTTTCTGGCAACAATACCAAATGTCTTCTATTGATAGGCACTGTCTGTATTATATTCATATGGGTAGGGCATCTTATAGCGGGTGATATCGGCGCGTTTATTGCCTTAGCAATAGGATTGGTTGTGGGTGTCAGTGGATATTGGTATGCCGATAAACTCCTTCTTTCGCAGTATGCCGCCTTAGAGCTCAGCCAAGATGATAAACCAGCCTTGTATGCCACCGTAGCTTATATTTCAGAGCGCGCAAAGATAGAGCGTCCTCGGATCTATTTAATTGATGAAACCATGCCAACGATTTTTGCCACTGGCAGGGGCGCAAATCATGGTGCCATCTGTGTTAGCAAAGGCTTATTAGATTACTTGAATAAAGATGAATTGGCTGCGGCTATAGCCCATGGGGTTGCTCATATTCAACATAATGATACTTTGCTTGCGACTTTAGCTGCTGGGGTGGGAGGCTTCATCACTTTGGTTGCAAACACAGCCCAGGCAATTTTTGTATTTGGTATGGGGACACGTATAAAACCTGGTAATAATAAACTTGCAGTTTTTTTAATGTCGATGCTTGCACCCGTTGTCGCTATTATTATTCAAATGTTTATCACTAAAGAGCGGGAATTTTATGCTGATGAAAAGGCGGCTGAATTATGTGAAAATCCTCAACATGTGGCTAACGCTTTGCGTAAAATTGAACTCGCTAAAGACAAATATCAGATAAATGAAGTAGAGCAGAATCCAACGAGCGCGCATTTATTTATAGTGAGTCCCTTGCGCAGCAAAAAATGGAAATTATTGTTTCTTGCTCATCCCCCGATTGGTCAGCGCATTGAGCGTTTAGAGTATATGATATTGGATTAAGAACCAAAGAGGCTTAAATTACTCCCTCACAAAAATTAATAAAGGTTGATAATTTCCCCTATCAGCTTGTTTTAAAGCGTCAATATAAATTTTTCTAGCTTCTGTTGCTTTTGCTAACTCTTTTTTTCCCCATGTAAATTTACTTTGTTGTAATAATTTGAGCAGGTAGTCGGTTACAATTCTAGCATGCCTGCCATTGCCATTAGGAAAGCAATGTATACTAACAAGTCTATGATGAAATCGAGCTGCTATTTCATCAATGGGATAACTTTTAAACTTTATTTGACATTTTAGATCTTCGCACAAATTTTTTAATGAAGGATTAATATCTGCCCAGCAAATACCAATATTTGTATCGCTTGTTCTAAATGTGCCGGCCCATTTCCAGGTTTTATCAAACATTTTTTGGTGAGTTTTTTTCATAAATTCAATCGATGCAAAGATTTCAATGTTATATTTTTTGCGACTAAGCCATATTTCACCTAATGTAATATTCTCCTGTTCCCATTCATTTAATTCGCTCTGAAGTAATATATTTTTCGGAATAAGGCCCTGCGCTTGATCCGCATCAATGGGGGTTGCGCCTTCAATAATTTCGAATTCCATTACTCGTCCCAAATCGCTTTAGTTGATTTAGAAAGAAATTTTTGTACAAGATCTTCAATTTGTGCTTCTAGCGCTTTTTTATCTTTAACAGTTTGTGATTCAAGAGCCATATGATACGACACTTCGTTTAGATGTTTTTTGACATATTTTCTTGCTTGTTCTTCAATGATTTGTTTAATCGTTGTGTTTGGTACGATTGCGTATACTAATCTGCAATTCATTGCTTGCGCTACATTTGATAGCGCTTTTAAGGTAATTCCATTATGCATTTCAGCCTGTTCTATTCTAGCAACATTTGCTCTTGTAACTTTTAACCTGTTAGCTAATTGTTGAGTAGTCATACCGAGGGCATTTCTTATGTATTTTACCCATCCCGATTTTGGAGGCGGTAGTTCTTTTATATGTGAATATAATGATAAATATCTATCTATTTGATTTTGCTTAAGATTTTTCATTTTGTATACATATATATATTAATTTTTCCATATTAATGAATATATATATGTATACATTTAATGTCAAATTCGTATATATATACCTATACAAAAGGAATACACATACCCACAATGTATGTATTGAAAGGCATTTCAAATTAGCCTATGGGATTTTGGAATAATCACACAAAAGAATGAATAACATTTGTTACCACACCCCAAATCCGAAACTCCATCCCATCTTTGATATGAATGACAGGATAATTATCGTTTTCAGGATGCAAAGATACGGCTTTGTTCTTGGCGATATGTAAACGTTTCACCGTGAACTCGCCATCGACAATGGCAATCACCACGTGGCCATCACGAGGTGCAAGAGAGAGATCAACAACTAACAAATCATCTGGGTGAATGCCTGCGCCGAGCATGGAGTTGCCTTCCACGCGCACATAAAAAGTTGATGCAGGGTTCCTGATGACGTATTCATTTAGATCCAGACTTTCTTCTAAATGATCATCCGCAGGAGAAGGAAAGCCAGCGGCTACTTTATTAGAAAAAAGAGGCAGACGCACCACAGCATTTGCGGCAGGTTGTAGATAGGGTGCCTTTGTATTGGCACGTTCTTGGCCATAGTTGGCTAAAAAATCTTGAATAGTTTTGACCAAGCTTTGTGGCACACGGATAGCCTTTGTTGGCTCACCATATTTTCCTGTGCCTTGGGGGCGACCAGCGCCATCACGCTTACCACCGCGAATAAGTTTTAAGGCTTGAGGGTTATGTTGTGTTTTCTTGGTCATTAAGATAATTAAGTAGATATATGTACAATTATCAAAAAGTATAACAGTATTTAAGCTAAATGCAATGGGATAAAAATCATAGAAAAGTAGTTAATAGTTAATCTTCTTAATAGGGATGTTCGGACTATAATCATTCTAGAAGCATCATTAGGACAATCCAGCATGGAATTTAAAGATTACTACGCGATATTAGGTGTTAAGCCTGAAACACCTTCCGATGAAATTAAAAGGGCTTATCGTAAATTAGCACGCCAATATCATCCCGATGTCTCTAAAGAGCCTGATGCAGAAAATAAATTTAAAGAAATTGGAGAAGCCTGGGAAGTGCTTGGCGATAAAGAAAAGCGCGCCCAGTATGATCAAATTCGTACAGGTGGATATCAGCATCAAGGCGCCAGGGGAGAGGGGCAGCATTATTATCAACAATCACAAGAATACTCTCCTGAGCAAGCGGCACAATTTAATGATTTTTTCCAATCCATTTTTGGCGGTAGGGGCTTTGAAGATGATATACATGTTCAACGCCAGCCCTTTAAAGGAAAAGGTCAAGATTATCATGTGAAAGTGGCTATACCCTTAAGTGTTGCTTATGAGGGGGGCGTTGAAAACATCCAAATCCAAGTACCAAGCTTATCTCCTGGGCATGCAATTCAAACTAAGAATTTACAAGTAAATATTCCGCGTGGTGTTTTAACAGGAACGCAGATCCGATTAAAAGATCAAGGAGGAGAAGGCAGAGGTGGTGGTCCAAAAGGGGATCTATATATCGAGATTGAAATTAAGCCACATCCTCATTTTTCTTTGCAAAAAAAAGATGTTTATTTAAATCTACCATTAGCCCCTTGGGAAGCAGCACTGGGCACCCAAATCATGGTGCCAACCTTGGGTGGCAATGTGAATGTGAAAATTCCTGCCCATGCTCAAAGCGGCAAAAAAATGCGCTTAAAGGGAAGGGGTATGCCAGGTGAAGTGCCAGGTGATCAATATATTGTCTTTCAAATTCAGAATCCAGATGTTATTGACGATAAAGGCAAGGCATTCTTTGAAGAAATGGCGAAGATCATGCCCTTTAATCCGCGCACGCATTTAGGAGTATAGTGTATGACCAAAACCATCATACATCATGGGATTTTATTGGATGAATCTGTTACATATACCTTAACGGAGCTTAGCGAAATAAGCTCTTTTGAGAAGGCCATAATTGTAGAGATGACAGAATATGGTATTTTAGAACCGCAAGGTAAAACGCCAGAGCAATGGGTTTTTAGTAGTCGCTCTTTCATTCGTTTTAAAAAGGCCATGCGCTTACATCAAGATCTACATATTAATTGGGCAGGGGTCTCCTTAGTTTTGGATTTGCTGGAGGAACGCGAGAGCTTACATCAAAAACTTGCTTTGCTGGAGCACCACCTGAATGAAGATATTTAAAGAAAAAGAAAAAATGATAAGAGTAGGCATTGTAGGTGTCACAGGCTATGTTGGCATAGAGCTATTGCGTTTGCTGCTATCTCACCCAAAGGTCAAAATAACACAGTTTGTTACGCGTCAGTATGTTGGAGAAGAGATTGCCAACGTATATCCACATTTATATAAATATGTTACTCAAAAAGCGACTGAACTTGATATTAATTTATTGATTGAAGATTGTGATGTTATTTTCACTTCTTTACCACATGGTAAGGCTTCAAATATTGTGCAAGTATTAAATGTGGCAGGTAAAAAAGTAATTGATGTTGGCTCTGATTTTCGCTTAAAAAACCCATTGGATTATGTGAAATGGTATAAAATTCCCAACGCACCTATAGAATTGATTAACAAAGCGGTTTATGGAATGCCGGAAATAGTAGATAGGAAATCTATTGCGCAGGCACAATTAGTAGCTAACCCCGGTTGTAATTCTACCGCAATAATTTTAGCAACTTATCCTGCTTTAAAACAAAATATAGTTGACACAAATGAACTAATTTATGATGTAAAGATAAGCACATCAGGTGGTGGGCGCAGATCAGGATTGAGAAATCATCATGCAGAATTGTCTGAAAATGTTATACCCTATAGACTTGCTGGGACGCATAGACACACCCCTGAAGTAGAGCAAGAGCTGTCTAAGATTGCTCAAAAACCAATCCTGGTGGATATTGCATTACATATGATGTCCTTGACACGGGGCCATCTTGTGACGGCATATTTTAAATTAAAGGAAGCAATGACAGCTCAAGAGATTCATACCATTTATAGCAATTTTTATGCGAATGAACCATTTATTAGAATATGTCCCCTAGATACTGTAGCCAAACTCAAAAGTGTACGTGGAACAAATTTTTGTGATATTAGTATTCATGTGGATATGCGAACCAATCGTTTAGTAGTGATCAGTGCTATTGATAATTTAATCAAAGGTTCTGGCGGGCAAGCAATCCAAAATATGAACTTGATGTTTGAATTGCCTGAAACGATGGGGCTTGAGAACATTATTCCTATTTACCCGTAGGGGAAACGATTTAGAAATGAGCGTAAATAAACTTGTCGTCTCAGAAAGCGCGCTTGAGAAAACGTTACAACAGTTTCAAGGTGCCCCTTTAGATTTAAAAAAGCTAACTGATTATCACAGAATTGGATTTGGTCCATTTGCTAATCCTTCTTATGCTTTAGATCCTCGCATACAATTTACCGCTCAACTGGATATTAATGACATATACGAAAATTATAAAACGCATTACAAATCTTCGGCTTCTGTTACTTTTACAACATTTGTAAAATGGATTGTGATTAAAGCTATGCAGCATACGCCATTTACGTGGCGGCAAATTAATGGAAATTGGTATGATTTTTCAAATTTACCCTTACTCATAACAATGCGAACCAAAAAAGACAGAGAGCTCAGTGGTTTTATTTTAGAAAATGTCGCTCAATCGAATTGGCAGACATTTTGTCAGTACCATGATGATTTTAAAGAAGGTAAATTAAAAGATATAATTCATGAACAACTTGAACTGCCTGTTCGTTACCTTGGTTATCAGATCCTTAACGTGCACGTCCCTAGAATGACAAGCTATAATGTAACAACAAAAGCTGTTTATGCTCATCAGCCTTTTATTGTCATTAGCGATCGTTATTTGCTTGAGAAAAAACTTTACCTTCCCTTTTACGTGAACTATTCGCACGCAACCCTGACACCTGAAGACGCAGAAATCTTGTTAAATCAATTCCAACAGTATGGCATGATGAAACCCACTGAGGTTGTACATGCCACAAGAGGAATTTTATAAATTAAAAGATTTATAATACTTTTGGTGTTGGTATTATTTTTCTCTTGGAACGACCTCTGCGTAAGCTTGCTTTAGGCAGAAGTGCTTTAGATTTGTCCTTTTTTGCTTCCTGTTTGGCTTTCTCAAACTGTGGAACAAATAGTTTTGTATGTTCCTTTTGGGTAAATTGCTTGGCAACAGTTGTTTTAGCCGTTCCTGTTTTAGAGACTTTTTTGGGGTTGTCCTTTTTGGCCGTGTTCACTTCCTCTGGTTTTAAGGGATGCTTTTGTATCAAAGATAAAACCGATTTGATACGAAGGAGGCCCTCCATTATATCTCTGGGCTCCATAGAATAAGAAAATCGTAATATGGGTTTGTCAAAATCATACATTAATTCGCCTGGAATAGTGTTAACATCGGCAAGCGCTTGAAAGGCTTGACGAAAATCGCGACTGTGATTTAATTGCACTGTACCCATATAAAGTCCCTTATAAGCACTAAAATCGATTAGCACAAAATAACCGGAGGCAGGTTTTAGCACAATATTTAACTTATTAATGCCTTTTAGCATTTCACTTTGCTCAGTTTTATTGACTTTTAAATCTTTAAGGCAATTTGCAATTTTTTCAGACTTAGGATGATTATTTTTCATGCCTTCAATTAGTGCAATCGTAAAATCACGCCTAAATTCATATTCCTCTAGGGTTTCAGATAAATAGGTCGTGCGTTCCTTCTCATTTGAGGTCATCACGCTATATACCGCATTTAGCGTTAAAATGTTTGGTGAGTTTGTTGTTTCAAATATATGGTGCACGATGGGCTCGAGTAAAAATTTCGGGCCAAGTGCAATGCCTGCGCGTGCAGCGGCAAGAGCAAATTGCTTGGAAATGCTATAGAGCGTTAAGGTTCTGTCCTTAAGCGGGCTCTTTGCAAAGGTGCCTGCTTTGGTTTTTGCATCTGGCATAATTAAATCATAATAAGTTAAATCATCATAGACAATGACATCTTTGAAATCTTGTAAAGCAGTTGCTAATTCATTCACTTCCTGTTGATTACAAATGGTACCCATAGGCATATGCGGATTGATGTGAAAATATGCTCTCACACGAGGGCAGGGTGGCAACTCAAGCGAACTAAGTAATTGCAAAGCTTCTTCTTTTGAAAAATGTGTGTGCAAGGGTACAGATAGTGTTTGATGATATTCCTTGCAAGCTTTGTCAATATCAGACATTTCTGCTTTATTTGATTTAAGTAAAACAGAAAGGCGATTGATAGCTTTTGCAACCATTAATTTAGTTTTTTCTGAAGATTTTGTGCTTTCAAGCAAAGCATTAACCAAGATGGTTTTACTGATTAATTTCTTAAGAAACTCCGCTTTGAGTTTAATTTGGGTGTCTTGAATTAATTTTTTGAGTTCGCTTGGACTGGGCTTATAGTTATTCTTTTCTGTTAAGGGCAATGAAACAATTTTAGCATGTGTAGATAAAACAGATGGTAGAAATAGGCCATAAGTTGGGGTCGCGAAAATAACAACATCATCTTTTGATTTGATGATGGATTGTAAGCTGGCAGTAAATAACTGCGTAGTGCCAGCCCCTATCATTGAAAAGTAATCAGTTGGGCCAGCTTCGCCATAAATATCTTGTTTGATTTTTGTTGATTTATTGATAACGGCAATTTGTTTAAAATATTTTTCGATAGCCTTCACATATTCATCTTGTGGAAGATGATTATGGTATTCAGGCAGTAATCCCGGGGAAAGATCTGTAACGTCTTTGAGCATATTGTCATCAGGTGCAAAGGCACTTGAACCTGTTGAAGCATCAATATCACTTTTAGTAAATTTTTTTATATCTGGCAAAAAGGTAGCACCTGCACCTAAATACCATTCTTTTTGAGTGTGTTCCAGGCGTTCTTCTTTGCTATCGGTATCTTTGAAGGTGCTAAGTTTGTTGAAATTGTCAGAAAATTTGATAAGAGCATCAATTACTTTGGGGCTTAGTTTCATATCTTTCTTGAGCTAACTTGGTAATGTGGCTTGCTAGATTAGTTGAAAACTTAGGATAAGTAAATAATTAAAGCATGTTTAAGAAACAATTCTTAATGTGGTGAATATAAACGTTGTTCGGCAAGCTGATTTGCTACATCGAGAGGGGATAAATTTTCTTTTGCAGCCTTTTCAAACAACATCAATAAGGTAAAGTAAATATTTTCAATGTTTTCACGGGCTATTTGCTCTGTTTGATGGTTATATTGTGCGCCAACATGAATGAGTCCACCGGCATTGATTACGTAATCTGGGGCATAGAGGATCCCTTTTTCTTTTAAACGAGTCGCTAAAGAAGGGGCCTCTAATTGATTGTTTGCTGAGCCGGCGACAATCTTTGCCTTTATTTCATCAATATTAGAAAAATTAATGGCATTACTTAATGCACAAGGTGCATATACATCACATTCAATTTTATGAATTTCCTCAGGTGCAACAAAGGTCGCATGAAATTCATCAGCACAACGCTTAGTTGTCTCAAGTTTAATATCCGAAATGGTTAACTTTGCACCCATTTGATGTAATTCTTTGGCTAGGTGATAGCCCACGTGACCAACACCAGAAATGGCGACATGAATATCTTGTAGGGAGTTGCGCTGCAGTTTAAATTTTACAGCGGCTTCAATACCACGACGAACACCAATTGCCGTTAATGGGGATGGATCTTTAGAGATAAAAATTTGCCCGCTATTGCCGGTAACGAAGGGTGTTACTGTTCTTATTACATCCATATCTTCAACCCCTGTACCGCTATCTTCGGCGGTGATATAACGGCCGCCCAGTTCTTGAACAAAATTGCCAAAACTGCGAAACAGTTGGGTGCGGTGTGCCATTTCAGGCACTTGCATGATGACAGCTTTTCCGCCACCAAAGGGGAGATTGGAAATGGCTGCTTTGTAGCTCATACCATGGGCAAGACGAATTGCATCTATCATGGCATATTCAATGGAAGGATACGGTCTAAATCGACAGCCCCCCAGCGCGGGCCCCAGGCGTGTGCTATGGATAGCAACAATAGCCAGCATATTAGATGATTCATCATGTTTAATATGGAGATCTAGACATCTAAGCTGGAAATAATATGAATAAACACTTTCTTTTATTAAATTACTGGCACTTTGATCGGTAAATGAATTCATATATTTAATTTATAGCCGATGTAATATCTAATAAGACGTTATTACTATGACAAACTGCAATTTAATACATATTTTTAAAAACTATGATTTATAAAATAAATTGTAAATCAAAAACAAAAAAAGTGGAGAATTATTAAAAAGGCATGGTAGATAAAACGCAACTTACAGTTTTGGTTGTAGCGAACACTGCTGATAATAATCTTTTGGAAAGTGTGCGCTCCTCAGCCTATACGTTGGAAAAATTGCATGCCCATACAATTAAGGACGCTGTTAAAACGATTTTAGAAAAATCAATAGATATTATTGTTGTGGAATACCGCATTGCCGATGGTGATGCACTTCAGTTCCTAGATGCATTAAATAATTTAAGCGTAAGAACAATCCCCACAATAGTAGTTGCCAATAAACAAGACGAAGACTTAGGGTTGGAAGTTTTCAGAAAGGGCGCAAAGGATTTTATTATCCAAGATCCACAAGGGCAATATCGACAACGCTTACCATTCACCATTGAGCGTATAATTAAAGATGAGATCCATTACAATGAGAACACGCGGATCAAGAAAAACTCTGAAGATGTTCTAGCTATTATATCAGATGGTGTGATAGGCATAAATTTAAGCGGTGTTATCACTTTTGCAAATCCAACCGCAGCCTTGTATTTGAAAAAGCCGCTCGAGAGTTTAATTGGCACTTTATTAGAAGATTGCGTTCAGCAAATTGATATTGCTTTCATGGAAACTTTAAGTAAAGCAATGCATCAAGTGCAGGCTAATAACCAAATGACGAGAATTGGTCAATACATGCTCTCAGTGTCAATTAACAAATCAGCGGCACTGGTAGAAGCAACATTAATACCAGTTTTCAACGAATTACTCCACCTAGATGGCTATGTTTTAAGCTTTAAAGATGTTTCTGAAACCCGGCTGTTGAATGATGAATTACGACATCTGTCAGTTCAAGATGATTTAACAGGATTATTTAATCGCAAAGCATTTATTCATCGCTTAGAGCATGTTATATCCTTTTGTAAACGATATCATAAAAAATGTGCAATATTGTTTATCGATTTAGACGGCTTTAAAGTCATTAATGATGCCTTGGGTCACTTGTGTGGTGATGAAATATTGCTAAAAGTTGCTGACAGAATTCAATCAGTCATCCGAGAAACGGATGTCTTAGCAAGAGTCGGTGGTGATGAATTTATGGTGTTGTTAACCCAAGTAAATCATCCAAATGATGTGGCAAAAGTGGCTGCCAAAATTAACCGCACACTCTTGCCACCTATAGAAATAAACAATGAAAATTATTATGTTACCGGCAGTATAGGTATTGCATTATATCCTAATGACAGTAGCGACCCATTAAAGCTTGTTCAATATGCTGATTTTGCGATGAGCTTAGTTAAGAAAAGAGGCAAAAATCATTATCAATATTACAAGTCTGATCTGAATATTGAAGCTGAAAAAATGATGCGTTTATCTAATGATTTACGCTATGCCATACAATCTGATCAATTAGATTTGTATTTTCATCCTCAAATTTCAGCATCAACCGGTGCGTTGATGGGCTTTGAGTCACTTGTAAGATGGCAGCATCCGGAATTGGGCCTAATACCGCCAAATCAATTTATTCCGATTGCAGAAGAAATGGGCTTTATTGGTGACATTGGGCAATGGGTTTTGCATAAAACCTGTGAATGCTATTTGGCTTGGAAAGAATTAGGTTTGTTAGATTTTTCCTTGAGTGTTAACTTTTCTGTTAATGAATTACAAAGAGATGATTTCTTGGATGACATTACGCAATGTATGGAAAAATATGAAATTGATCCAAGTCGGTTTCAATTTGAAATAACAGAATCAATCTTTGCCCATGATGCGAAGGGCATTATCACAAAGCTCTTGGAAATTAAGAAAATGGGTTTCCAAATTGCGATGGATGATTTTGGTACGGGTTACTCATGTTTGAGTTATTTAAAAGATCTTCCCATCGATATTATTAAAATAGATCGTTCATTTGTGCAGGCGCTCAGCTTGGCTGACAATGAAAGACATAAAGCTATCATTGCCACCATTATCGATTTAGCAAAACGTTTGCATATGACAACTTTGGCTGAAGGTGTTGAGACGCAAGAGCAAGCTAATTATTTAGCAGCGCTGGGTTGTGAATATCTGCAAGGTTATTTATTTGCTAAACCTATGCCTTTTGATCAAGCGACAGAATTTATGCAATCTATCATTAGAGATCAAAGCAAACTTCATCCACTTCACCCTTCATCCTCCTCTGGCAAAACAACACATTAAACGCTAGCGTAACGTAATGGCGCTGTATGCAATATGGAGCGCCAACGCCAGTATCCCATCACTGCTAAGACAAGATAGGTCCAATGCATCGCGCTATGAAAAGGTATGCCCTTATAGAGTTGCATCAACGCAAGTAAAGCATCCACTATAAACCACAAAATCCAACAGTGAATGACCTTTAGACACAAGAGTGCTTGTGCAATTAAACTTAAAACAGTTGTCGTTGCATCCCAATAGGGAATATCAGATCCGGTTTTATGCAAGAGAAAAGAAACGCTAAAAATACCGAGTAAAGCAACAAAGCATAAAGCAAAAGTCTGTTTTAAAGTTAAAAAGCGTATATCTGAATAAATTAAAGCAGGCTTTAAGGAGGACCATTGGTACAATCCATACATCATACTTAAAAAGTAGATAGCTTCTAGCACAAGTGAGCCATAGATCCCTTTTTGCCAATACAAAATGCTATTAATGGAAATGGCTAACATGCCTATGATCCAAGCAGAGCGCTTAGCTTGTGTGAAGTAATAGGTGCATATTAAAGATAAGCCTGCACCCACAGGATCGAGCCAATTCATATTTTTATCTCCCTTCGCTAGCATTACCTAGAGCAGGTTCAGTGGGTATTTATGTATATTTCGACATAAATTCTCAGCCGCATACGCAGCACCCCAGATTGTGGATGGCCAATTCTAAAATATTGACTTAAAAAGTCAAGTTTAACTACCCCTTAGAGGAACATAAAGAGTAAAAAAGCCCCAAGCACTAATCGGTAGCAGACAAAAGGGAGCATACCAATACTGCGGATTAAACGGAAAAATAAGTGAATGCAAAGATAAGCACTGATAGCAGCACACATAATACCAACCAATAGAGGGGCCCATTGAATGGCATTGGGCGAAGTCATGATTTTCATGCCTTCGTAGCAGGCTGCTAAAACTATTACTGGGATAGACAATAAAAATGAAAACTTTGCAGCACTGGCGCGATTAAATCCTAAGGAAAGTCCGGCGGTTAGTGTGATGCCAGAACGTGATGTGCCAGGGATCAATGCCAGAATTTGAGCAACACCAATAATAATGGCATCCTTCCAACGCAATTGATAAAGACCTTTTGCCTGTTTTCGAAAATAATCACTGGCAAGAAGAAGTATACCAAAGCCTATGGTAGAGCATGCAATGACTAAGGGAGATCGCAAAGTGGTGGCTACAAAATCATGTGCTAAAAATCCAACCAATGCGATAGGAACAGAGGCGATAATAAGCTGCCAGGCAAGGCGGCTATAAACTCGTGTTGCTCGCCCCGTCAGAGAGCGGATAAATCCATAGAATAGTCTCACCAACTCTTTGCGAAAATATACGCAAACGGCCATTAAAGTACCTAAATGAACGGCGACATCAAAAGCAATACCTTGATCTGGCCAACCGGTTAATAAAGGAACCAGGATAAGATGAGCAGAACTTGAAATGGGCAAGAACTCTGTTAACCCTTGGACAATAGCTAAAGTAATTACTTCAAGGCTTTGACTCATTTTGTTTCCTCAGTTGATTTAGCAGGAGCTTCTGATGAGTTTTCCTTTTTGCTGGGAAAATAGTCACAGCCTGGCTTGGGTATTTTTTTATTTTGCATAAATTTTTCATATAAATCATAACTGCATTTGCCAACTATTTTACCCCAATACTCTCCTTGTTGCTTGTCAATTTGAGGGGGGAGCGCCAATTGAACATTATTGAGGCAGGCACGTACAAGCAGATGTGTAAATTCTTTGCACTCTTGTTCGCCAACATTAAAACATTCCACAAAATATTCTTTAGGCGTACATAACATTTGCGGTAAAACTTTTTCCACGTTTTCTAGCCATTCTTTTCTATCGCCTGTAACAACGTCTTGGGTTTTACGCTCTGCCTTGTTCTGCTCCTGCTCCTTTGTCACTTGAGGCAGCTTGGGAGGAGGCGAGTTGCTACTTGCAGCCAGCACTATACACGGTTGGGTCATTATCAAGTATGTTAGAAGAAGAACTATTTTTCGCATCGTCACATATCCATATTCATTTTCCTTTTATAAGAGTACCGCAATTTTTGAAGATCCTCTAAATCTATTATGCAAGATTTCCTTTTTTCACTTTAAAACTTGGACATTCTCCTACACGTGACTTCAGTCAAAAGGAAGACAGTTTCGTCGAGGCGTTTTACATCTTAGCGTCTAAAAGACAACACTGCCTGAATAAGAGATAAATATTCAATTTTTCTACAAGACTTTTTTTTCAATATATTCAATCAGCTTCAACAAAACGCGTTTGTTGATATACAAGTTGGCATTGTGATTGCTTTAGAAAAAGAGAAAGTAGCAAAAAAAGAAAGGATTGCTGGATATGAAGCGTTCACATTTAGGCATAGTCGTTTTGGTTGTTCTGTGCGCGTCTTTATGGGTGGTCGCAACAAACCCCCTGTTTTCGCAAGTGTCTCTTGAATCAGCTGAGCAAGGGGAAAAACCATGATCCCCGAACCGGATTTATTATTTATGCTTGGCTTTGCTTTAGTGGGGATCCCCGTATTTGATGCAACTTTTCAAGGTAGAAATATGTCAAAAAAACAAAATGGAAATACAGCTAATCGCGCTGGAGGAGAACCCATGTGGTACCACAAAACAAAACTAGGCACTTTTTGGATTGTAGAATCTGAGGATACACATCAATACTATCTTGGTATGGATGAAGATTCTATTGGTTGCTATAAACGAATTGAAGACGCTATTAAAGATATTAAAGAGCAAGAAACCGGTAACATAAAGTGGGATCAATCCAGAAATATTGAAGTACCGGATGACGTGGTACATGAATGGATGGAAGGCGAGCCTGAAAATTGGAATAAATTCTAAAGCACATTAGGGCCACCCCCCTAGGGGTGTGCCTTTTCAAACGCTGCTAAAATTTCTTGCAATTCAACCACATGAAGCACAGCACCGTTCAATTTTGCTTTTTCAATAGCATTTTTTAGATATTGCTTAATTGTTTGCACACCCTGCGTATCAAGTAACATCATTTGTGCATGCGCAACAGATAGTACCACTGGCTCGTTTGTCATTTCTGCAATCACTTCAATTTCTTGTGATGTTAATTCGCTGTAATCGATGAGATCTTGTTCTGTCAGCATAAAGGTGTACTTGCGCAAAAAATGATAAGGTTCTCCTCTTTGTTATATACATTAACACCATCTTGATAATTATTCATTAAACTTACATAATTATTGGAGTCGTTCTAAAATCTCTCTGACCTTGTACCTTGCTCAAAAAGGGTAGGTCAGCTATGATGAGCGCCTAAATTTGAGGTATGGTGCACTTAATTTATTAAAGCGGTGTGGCGATACAAGACGGTTTGTAAATGAAAGGTAAGCAAAATGAAATCCGAAATTCACCCAAATTATATTGAGAAAGAAGTTGTTTGTAGCTGTGGTAACACCTTTACAACACGTTCAACTTATAAGTCCGATACCATCCGTGTAGACGTTTGTAATGCTTGTCATCCATTTTATACCGGTAAGCATAAAATTGTTGATACAGCAGGTCGTGTCGATCAATTTATGAAGCGATACGGTTCCTACAAAAAGGCAGAAGATGCCAAATAGTTTGATTTTTTGATACTATCTTAAAAAGAGGGCTTAGAGGCCCTTTTTTTTTAGTGGATGATAATTTGTTAGCCGTTGTTATGAATATAATAACGAGAAATTAAATCTTATACTGAGTGAGTTCTATGACAAACGATTTAAAGAAAGCTGCTTTGCACTATCATGCTTTCCCGACTCCCGGAAAATTATGTATTGGTTTAACTAAATCAACAGAAACACAAAAAGATTTAGCACTTGCATACACCCCCGGTGTTGCTGAGCCTGTGAGAGCAATTAAAGCCAATCCTGATGAAGCCTACCGTTACACATTAAAATCCAATTTAGTTGGTGTTATTACCAATGGTACGGCCGTGCTTGGATTAGGCGATGTGGGACCACTTGCTGCAAAACCGGTGATGGAAGGAAAAGCTGTTTTATTTAAGCGCTTTGCGGATATTGACGTTTTTGATATTGAAATCGATGCCAATGAACCACAAGATTTCATTAACACCGTTGCCAGTATAGCCCCCACTTTTGGTGGTATAAACCTTGAGGATATTAAAGGACCTCAATGCTTCGATATAGAGCAAGCTTTAATTGAGCGTTTAGATATTCCTGTTTTTCATGATGATCAACATGGTACTGCAATCATTGTTGTTGCAGGTTTGCTCAACGCAATTGAATTACAACAAAAATCTTTAGAAGAAGTCCAAGTTGTTTGCGTTGGAGCTGGTGCCGCTGGCATAGCCTCAATGAGGTTATTGATGGCTTTGGGCTTAAGACGTGATCAACTGATCATGTTAGATAAACAAGGTGTTATTCATACGGGAAGAACAGATTTAAATACCTATAAATTTGCTTTTGCCAGTGAAACTGAAAAACGCACATTAGAAGAAGCGATTATTGGCGCCGATATATTTATAGGCGTTTCTGGTCCTGATATTTTAACAGCGCGGATGTTGCAATCGATGGCGCCAAGACCTATTGTTTTTGCTTTATCCAATCCTGATCCAGAAATTGATCCTGAAATTGCAAAAGGTGTTCGTGACGATTTAATTTTAGCCACGGGACGAAGTGACTATCCTAATCAAGTTAACAATGTGCTTTGCTTTCCTTATATATTCAGGGGAGCATTGGATGTGCGAGCAAGTAAAATTAATCAAGAGATGATGCTCGCAGCTGCATTTGCCATTAGAGATTTAGCAAAACAGCCAGTGCCTGAAATTGTTTTAAAAGGTTATGAGTTGTGTGAAGCGCTAAACTTTGGCCCCGAATATATCTTGCCAAAGCCAACAGATCCCAGATTGTTACCTGTTGTTAGTGCGCAAGTTGCTAAAGCAGCTATCGAAACGGGCGTTGCAAAAGGAGGGTATCCTGCACATTATCCTTTAGACTATATTGCGCCAATGCCTATATCGACTAAGCATCACAAAGAAGAAAATATGGAATTATCGTAAAGACAAAAAAAGGAGAATAACATGGCTCGAAAGAAAATCGCGCTGATAGGGGCTGGCAATATTGGTGGCACACTTGCTCACTTAACCCTCACTAAAAATTTAGGCGATGTTGTTTTATTTGATATCGTTGAAGGTGTACCACAAGGTAAAGCTTTGGATTTATCGCAATGTGGCCCTATTGAAGGTTTTGATGCAAGCATTGTTGGCACTAACCAATATAAAGATATTCAAGATGCAGATGTGGTCATAGTCACCGCTGGTATTCCCAGAAAGCCAGGAATGAGTCGCGATGATCTTTTAGCGATTAACACCAAAGTGATGAAAGAGGTTGGTAACGGCATTAAACAATATTGCCCTAAAGCCTTTGTGATCTGTATTACCAACCCCTTAGATGTCATGGTTAAAGTATTGCAAGATGCATGCGGTGTTAGCGATAACATGATTGTAGGCATGGCTGGTGTGCTGGATTCAGCGCGTTTTAGAACCTTTTTAGCAACAGAATTTGGTGTTTCGGTTGAAGAGGTACAAGCTTATGTCTTAGGCGGTCATGGTGATTCTATGGTGCCTTTAATCGGTATGAGCAATATTGCTGGTGTAAGCCTGACAACACTGGTCAAAGAAGGTGCCATAACCCAGGCTAGATTAGACGAAATTGTGAAACGAACCCGTAATGGCGGTGGTGAAATTGTTGCTTTGTTAAAAACAGGTTCGGCATTTTATGCCCCTGCAACAGCAGCGATTGCCATGGCAGAATCTTACTTGCTAGACAAGAAACGTATTTTGCCTTGTGCTGCTAAGTTAAAAGCAGGTCAATATGGTATCAAGCAACCCTTGTTCGTTGGTGTGCCTGCAAAGATTGGTGCTAAAGGTGTTGAGCAAGTTTATGAAGTGGCTATTACCGATGAAGAACGAAAGAACCTACAAGTTTCTATCGATGCGGTAATTGAACTGTGTGAAGCAGCACAGAAGCTTTAATTTCCCTCCTGCTTGCGCCCCCTTGATAAAAGGGGGCTTTCATTTGGCCTGTTGTTAAAACAGCGTTTCTTGATTGTTATTGTTACTGCTTGGTGTAATTGCATTTCGTTCATTGCCGTATTGTGCAGTCGAACGCGCAGGTACATTTTCTGAGCGGAAGATTTCAAAAATCGCATTACCCTGGCCTGGAGATGCAGGATGACCGGTGTAAGGATCGATACGCACCGTCACGATGCCTCTAGGTTGTTGCGGTTTTGTTTGCGCAACACCTTGTAAAGCAGGACCCATAAACTTCATCCATATAGGTAAGGCAGCCTGTGAGCCATATTCTTGCACAGAGCGGGGTTCATCGTATCCGACCCACACACTAGCGACTAAAGATTGGTTATAGCCTGTAAACCAAGCATCCATTTTATTATTGGTGGTTCCTGTCTTACCTGCTATATCAGAACGGTGCAGTTGCTTAGCCTGCTGTGCCGTACCGGTTTGAATGGCATCTTGTAACATCGATGTCATGATATAAGCGGTTTGGGGTGAAATAATTTGTTTTGCAGGCTGAATTTCCTGCGTGTTTGCTTCTTTCACTAATTGATCAATAGCATTGCTTTCATCAGCAAAAGGCGAAATTTCTTCTTGATTTAAACGTTGGCATTCAGCGCAGGCTGTAGGTGGGTTGGCCTCGTAAACGACTTTATTTTGGCTGTCAACAAGACGCTGTACTATATAAGGGTCTACTTTGTAGCCACCATTAGCAAAAGTAGCATAACCCGTGCAGATATCGATGGGGGATGCTGTTGCTGTACCTAACGCTAAAGAAAGACTGCGTGGCAAATTACGACGCTCAAAACCAAAGCGTTCAATAACTTTTAAAGCTCTGCCTATCCCTAAAGCTTGCAATAAACGAATGGAGACAAGGTTACGAGATTTTGTTAATCCTACACGTAAGCGTGTTGGGCCATAAAATCGACGAGTATCGTTTTGTGGGCGCCAAGCTTCGTCCATGTTGTCACGATAAACAACTGGGGCATCGTTGATAACGGATGCGGCGGTAAAACCATGTTCTAGCGCAGCAGCATAGATAAAGGGTTTGAAGTTAGAGCCAGGTTGACGTGTCGCCTGTGTCGCTCTGTTGAAATAAGACATGTTGAAATCAAAACCACCAATCAACGCAAGTAGAGCGCCAGTTTTAGGATGCATGGCTACTAAGGCAGCTTCAACATCGGGCAATTGACTAAACAACCAATTATTGTTGTTAGGCTCTACATAAATGACATCACCTACGCTCACAACTTCTTTGGCGGATTGTGGTGGAATTTCAACGCGAGCGCGCGAGATTTGTCTTGCTGCCCAACGCATGCTATCAAATGAAACGGTTGCCTGCTGGCGATTTGCTAAGACAACTTTAACAGCATTATCTGAAACGGATAACACAGCCGCTGGCATGGTTAAAGATGTTTTAGGATAAGCACGTAATTGCGTTGCCCAGGCTTGTGCGTCTATTTCTCCACTTTCTGGCAAAGCTAATTGCGCAATAGCGCCACGGTAACCATGGCGTTTATCGTATTCTAACAAGCCTTCTTGGACAGCATAGTTTGCTAAATGTTGTAGGCGGCTATCAATTGTTGTATAGGCGATGAAGCCAGAGGTGTAGACTTCTGGACCGAATTTTTCGACTAATTCTTTGCGCGCCATTTCTGCCACATGAGGGGCTTCTAATTCAACAACACGGCCATGATAATTTGCTTCAATAGGCGCTGCATTTGCTTCATCATATTCTTTTTCATTAATGAAATCGTAGTGATACATACGTTTCAAAACATGCCCGCGGCGTTTTAAAGCAGCTTCTGGATTATTGATGGGGTTAATGGCGCTGGGTGCTTGGGGCAGACCTGCTATCATGGCCATTTGCGCCAAGGATAGTTTATCTACGGTGGTGCCATAATAAACTTGTGCTGCTGCTTGAACACCATAGGCACGTTTACCAAAGTAAATTTTGTTTAAATAAAGTTCGAGAATTTGATCTTTGGTTAATTCTTTTTCAATTTTTATCGCTAGCAAAACTTCGTTTAGCTTACGACCAAATGTCTTTTTGCGCGTTAGAAAAAAGTTACGAGCAACTTGCATGGTAATGGTACTGGCACCTTGTGCTTTTGTACCACTTAAGAGCAGGTTGAGAGAAGCTCTTGCCATACCGCGTAAGTCGACACCATTGTGATCATAGAAGCGTCGGTCTTCGGTAGCAAGGATGGCGTTCTTTAAGGTATCGGGCACGTCCTTAATAGAAATAGGGGTACGGCGCTTTTCACCGTATTCACCTATCAGTTTGCCATCAGCTGAATATATTCGAAGTGGTACCTGAAGTTGGATTTCTTCCAAAATATTGACTGTGGGCAATTGTGCATTCGTATACAAAATGATGATAGCAAGCGCGCAGATCCCTGCGATGCCTGTGCTCATCAGTACGCGAAAAAATATATTAAAGAAATTAGTCATGCTCGGATTATAGCAAAATGTCATAATGGTCGTTACCCCTTCCATCGCCGCAAGTAAAAATCTCAAGTGAAGATGGACATTAAAGGGGGGGGAATTTGCTAGTTTACGTGTAACAGCTAGTATTGAGTTAGATTCCTATTATTTTATATTAGGTAAATTTATATTTAAGAAATTAAACAAATGTTAGCTGGTTAGATAATTAAAATTGCAGGACGCAATTGTAAGAGCTAAGGAAGGACAAGTGGAATTAGCTTTATTTCAACCCAAATACCCCACGCTAGTCGGCGTTGACATAAGCTCAGCCTCCGTAAAGTTATTAGAGCTAAGTCTAAGCCCAAATGGGTACCGTGTTGAAAGTTATGCCTTTGAAATGTTACCTGCTGATGCCATGCAGGAAAAAGAATTCAAAAATGTAGAAGTAATTGGGCAAGCGATTGAACGCGTGGTCAAGCGTTCGCGTACCCGATCAAAATTTGGTGCTATTGCCGTTTCTGGCTCAGCAGTTATTACCAAAATTATTCAAATGAATGCCGGCCTCAAAGAACATGAATTGGTTACGCAGATTGAATTAGAAGCTGAGCGCCACATTCCATATCCCATGTCGGAAGTGAATATTGATTTTCAAGTTATTGGTCCCAGCGCCAAAAACCCCGAACTCGTCGATGTATTACTGGCTGCTTCACGTACAGAAATGGTTGATACTTTAATTGAAGTATTAAATTTAGGTGGTTTAACGGCGAAAGTAATTGATATTGAAGCCTATGCCATTGAACGCGCTTTTCGATTGATAGCTGATCAATTACCAAGTGCCGGCAGTAATCAAACCATTGCGGTTGTTGATATTGGCTCTTCAATGACTTCCTTTTGTGTGTTACATGATAAAGTAACAGTTTACACACGTGACCAAATTTTTGGTGGCAAGCAACTCACGGAAGAAATTCAGCGTCGTTATGGTCTCACTTATGAGGAAGCTAATCTGGCTAAGAAGCAAGGTGGGCTACCTGAAGATTATTTAGTGGAAGTGCTTGAGCCTTTTAAAGATGCTGTTGTTCAACAAATTAGCCGCTCATTACAATTTTATTTTTCATCCCAAGCCTACTCAGAAGTTGATCATATTGTATTAGCAGGTGGGACCGCAACCTTACCTGGGCTTGTGCAAAGAGTGGAAGAAAAACTGGGGATCCCTGCCACAGTAGCAAATCCTTTTGCGAATATGACAATTGCGCCTAGAGTCAGTGTTCCGGCAATTAATGCGGATGCGCCTTCCTTAATGATTTGTTGTGGCTTAGCATTACGCAGCTTTAATCACGAGCATCAATCATGACTATCAATATTAATTTATTACCCTGGCGCGAAGAACAAAAAGAACATCTTAAAAGAGAATTTGTATCTTACTTAGGCTTAGGTTTAGTAGTTGCAACGGGATTAATGCTCCTTATACATATGTCGATTTCTAGGCAAATAGCTTTTCAAAATGAAAACAATGTTTTTTTGAAAAATGAAATTAAAAAATTGGATGAGCAAATCGCTGAAATTGAATCGCTGCAAAAAGAAAAGCAACAATTGTTAGCCAGAATGGAAATTATCCAACAATTACAAACAAATCGACCACAAATTGTTAGATTATTTGATGGCATTGTGCGCACAGTCCCTGAAGGATTGTTTTTAACGAATTTAGCCAGAACAGGTCCAAATTTAGTGATTGACGGAAAAGCAGAGTCAAACACGCGTGTATCGACATTTATGCGCAATATAGAAGCATCGAATTGGTTAAAAAATCCTGTATTAACCTATATTCAAGCAGATACACCCAAAGAAGGTGAAAAAGTTGTTGATAGGTTGATTGGTTTTAATTTACAAGCTTTGGAAACAATAGATACACAAGCCAATTTAAATAAATTGTTAAAAGAAGATAAAGTCGATGACAAAGCGGCTAATCAAGGTCAAAAAACCTCAACAAATACCAAGCCAGGGCAAGCCCCTGCTGTGACAAAAAAGTGAAAAGATGAATATCGATTTGAATGAATTAGATGTCAACAATATTGGTAATTGGCCGATGCCGGTCAAGATTTTCACTATTGTTGCTTTTACGGTAATGATTCTCTTTTTGGGTTATTGGACAGATACGAAAAAGCAATTGGTACAACTCGATGCTGCTGAAAGTGAAGAATTACAATTAAGAACTACTTTTGAATCAAAACAAACTAAAGCGGCAAATTTGCAAGCATATAAAGATCAAATGGCAACGATGAAAGCTTCTTTTGGTGCATTGCTACGCCAGTTACCTGAAAAAACCGAAGTGCCTGGTTTACTAGAAGATATTTCACATCAGGGGCTTGCTTCAGGATTAGAATTTAGAACGATTCGATTACAGCCTGAAAAAGAAATAGATTTTTATGTGGAGTTGCCTATAGAAATTTCTGTAGTTGGTAGTTATCACCAGTTTGGTGAATTTGTTAGCAACATTGCGGCATTGCCACGTATTGTAACATTGCATGATTTTGTTATTCATCCTGTTAAGCCTGATGCTGGCGGCGATAATTTGGTAATGAATATAACCGCTAAAACGTATCGTTATACTGCTGGTGATAATGAACATGAAAGCAAATAATGTAATTAAAATCATATTGCTTGTTGTGTTTTCACTCATGTTGAGTGCATGTGGTAATAGGGAAAAAAGAGCTGAATTGCAAGCCTATGTTAACAAAATTAAAAGTCGGCAAATTAAAGAAATTGAACCATTGCCAGAAGTAAAGCCGTATGAAACATTTACTTATAATGATTCAAATTTACGCAGTCCATTCATGCCCTCAACACCTGTTGAAGTGGCTAAGAATGTAGCTAACGATAAAGGCATTCATCCAGATGCCAATCGTCGAAAAGAACCTTTGGAAGCCTTTCCCTTAGATAGTTTACGCATGATGGGAACACTTGAAAAACAAGGCAGACGCTGGGCAGTTATTGAAGATACAGATGGTACCGTGCATCGCATAGCCAAAGGGAATTACCTTGGGCAACATGATGGACGCGTTGAAGATGTAACAGAAGAAAAAGTGCTTATCACTGAAATTATCCCCGATGGCTCGGGTGGGTGGCGTGAAAGAAAAGCTTTCTTAGCGCTTATCGATGAGAGTGATTTGCAAAAGAAAAAAGGCAAAAGATGATCCGATATTATTGCAGGGGCATACAACATGGCTAGGTCGACGCTTTTAGGAATAGCACACTCTCTTTGCTTGAGGGTTTGTATATTGGCAACTGCGCTATTGATTGCTTGTCCACTTTTTGCGCACGCGCCACGTTTAGATAAAATGCAATTGGATTCTATAGAAGGTGGTGGTGTTCGATTAAGATTGATGATGAGTTCACCTGTTATGGCACCTAACAGTTTTGTTATAGAAAATCCTGCAAAAATTTGTCTAGATTTTCCGCAAGTAAAAAACGGCTTATCGCGAGAAGCTTCACGTCCTGAATACAATGTGGGCGCTGTGAAACGCGTTTCTGTCATTGAAGGTGGCGGTAAAACGCGTGTCGTAATTGATTTAAGTGAATCAGTTCCGTTTACGGTCAGCACTCAAGGGAAAGAAGCAATCATTACCCTTTCGGCTGGTGTGCCTAGCGTGCAGCGATCTACCGATCCTTTTAAAGGTCAATTTTCACCGCGCACAGCAAAGGAAAATCCTAAAGGCTATAGCTTATCTGCTATAGATTTTCGCCGTGGCCAAGAAGGTGAGGGTAGGGTTGTTGTTGATCTTAACAGCACACAAATTCCAGTAGACATGAAAGAAGAAGGCGATAAGATCCGCATTCGCTTTAGCAACACTGTTTTGCCACAACGTTTACAACATAAATTAGATGTGACTGACTTTGGAACACCCGTTGTTTCTGTTAATACCATTCAACAAGGTAAAGATGTTGAAATGGTGATTCAAAATAACGGATTTACAGAAAATATTGCTTATCAAGCAGATAAACGTTTTACGGTCGATGTTAGGCCATTAACGCAAGAATCAAAAGAGCAATTACAGAAAAAAACATTCAAATATACTGGAGAGCGTTTATCGCTTAACTTCCAAGACATTGAAGTGCGAGCAGTGTTGCAGCTTATTGCCGACTTCACTGGGCTCAATATTGTTACAAGTGATTCTGTTACGGGTAATGTAACATTACGGTTGCGTAACGTTCCCTGGGATCAAGCCTTAGATATCATCTTAAAAACAAAAGGATTAGCAAAACGTCAAATTGGCAATGTTATGCTGATAGGCCCGACCGAAGAGATGGCGGCACGTGAAAAATTGGAATTACAAAGCACACAGCAGGTAACGGATCTTGCGCCATTACGCGCTGAATATGTGCAAGTCAATTATGCTAAAGCCTCTGAATTGGCAGCGCTGCTTAAAACAGAAAAGAATTCTTTACTTTCCAGCAGAGGTACTGTTTCTGTTGATGAACGCACCAATACTTTATTAGTGCAAGACACAGCAACCAAATTGGAAGAAATCAGGGCGCTAGTGCAAAAATTGGACATTCCTATTCGTCAGGTGTTAATTGAATCGCGACTTGTATTTGCAACCGATGATTTCCAAGATGTGTTGGGTGTTAGCTTAGGTGGTGCAGGCTCAGCACGACCTGGTAATGAACCTGTCCTTGGCTTTGCAGGTCAAGTGTTAGGGCCAGGTTTAACGGGCTCCAGTACGGTAGCGGCTGGCGTAACCACACCGGCAAATGTTTTAGTGGGTGATAGACTAGGCCTAAACATGTTACAAGCATTGCCTTTATCAGGCAGTAATACAACCCAAGCAAGTTTTGGTATGACCTTAGCAAGATTACCAGGTGGCACGATTTTAGATCTTGAGTTGCAAGCCCTTGAGTCTGAAGGTTTAGGTAAGATTGTTGCAAGCCCAAGACTGGTTACCTCAAATCAGCAAATGGCTTATATTGAGTCTGGTGAAGAAATTCCTTACCAAGAATCTACCTCTAGTGGTGCGGCTTCTATTGCCTTTAAGAAGGCGGTCTTGCGCTTAGAAGTGACGCCACAAATTACGCCAGATGATCACATCATTATGGATCTGAAGGTAAATCAAGATTCTCGTGGTGTCGTGACCAATAACGTGCCAGCAATTAATACCCGTGAATTGCACACCAAGGTGTTAGTAAATAATGGTGAAACAGTCGTGCTGGGTGGTATATATCAACAGAATAAACAATTGCAAAAAGACAGCATTCCCTTTTTTGGGAAGCTCCCATTGGTCGGGTGGATGTTCAGAAATGAGAACAATAGCGATCAACGAAGTGAGTTGATGATATTTGTCACCCCAAAGATTATTCAAGACGGCATGGTTGGTTGAGATTAAAGGGGGGGATTTCCCGATAAAGTAACAGCCATTCCCTCGATTCGGGTTGTCTTCCAATGGTATACTTATGACCCAGCAAAAGGACTACCTAATTTTAAGTAGGAAATCTTGCTGATTTTTTAGACAAAACTCATTCTCTAGTTAATTATCTTGCTTTTTAATAAATTGTAAGCTTGGCCAAGTTGATAGAAATATGAAGCGATCACTTAACCTATTTTTGATTGGCCCTATGGGGGCTGGAAAAAGCACAATAGGTAAGCAATTGGCAAAAGAATTGAAGCTAGAGTTCTTTGATGCGGATCAGGAAATCGAAGCCCGGACTGGGGCTGACATTGCATGGATTTTTGATGTTGAGGGAGAAGAAGGATTCAGAAAGCGGGAAGCTGCCGTCATTGATGAACTTAGCCAATTGCAAGGCATTGTGTTAGCTACCGGTGGTGGCGCCATTTTGAATGCGGATAACCGTAATCGATTAGCTGCCCGAGGTACTGTTGTCTATTTGCATACAACAGTGGAGCAACAAGTACGAAGAACGTTGCGTGATAAACGCCGACCTTTATTAAGAACAGAAATCCCTAATGACACCCTAACTGATTTAATGAAATCACGAGAACCTCTATATCGCGAGGTCGCTGATGTTATTGTTGAGACAGATGGTCGCACTGTGCGTTCAGTCTCTAGTGACATAATTAGACTGATAGAGCGAGATCAGCTGGGATAAGCTTAGCATGCCTCAAAAAGAATGTACTTGGGTTGATATGCCTTCGGGAAAATACCCTGTTTATGTTGCTCATGATTTATTTTCTCAAGTACATTTGTTTGAACCCCTGGTAGCGAACAAGAAGGTTTTTGTTCTTAGTCATCCTTCTATAGCGAATTATTACTACCCCCTTCTTGAAAAGACCTGCTTACAAGCCAAGGCATCTCATTGCAGTCTGTTTTGTATTGAAAGTGGCGAATCTCAAAAATCCTTGGAGACAGCAACTTCAATTTGGTCAAAACTGCTAGAAGAAGGGTACCATCGTCATGATGTCATAATTGCACTTGGCGGCGGCATGATTGGTGATTTAGCGGGCTTTAGCGCAGCCTGTTACTTGCGCGGTATCGATTTTATACAATGCCCAACCACCTTGCTGAGCCAAATTGACGCAGCTATCGGTGGCAAAACAGCCGTAAATTTACCTCAAGGTAAAAATTTAATTGGTACTTTTTATCAGCCCAAAGCCGTATTTTGTGATTTAATCACACTAAAAACTTTAGCACAGCGTGAATATATCTCAGGTTGTGCGGAACTTTTAAAATATGGCCTTAGCCTTGATGCTCCTTTTTTTGAATGGTGCGAAGCACATAAAACAGCTCTTATTAACCGAGAGAAAAACGCACTTGAATATGCTGTGCAAAAGGCAATAGCTCTTAAATCAAAAATAGTTTCACAAGATGAAAGAGATAATGCATTAAGACGCTTATTAAATTTTGGACATACCGTAGCACACGCACTAGAAAGTTTGTTAGATTATAAACAAATGCTTCATGGGGAAGCCGTTGCGATTGGCATGGTTGCAGCTGTAATGCTTTCTGTGGAGAATAATGCATGCAATTATAGTTTGTTAGAAAGATTAATATTTCTATTGAATGAGCTAGGCTTGCCAACAAAAATACCAAATAACATCAAGAGTGTAGAGATTTTGATGAAAATGAAGCATGATAAAAAACAATTTAATAAAGGATTACAATGGGTTTTACTCAATGCGTTGGGTGACGCAACCATTTCTGAGACAATCACCACATTACAAGTAGAGAAGATATTACAGCGCTGTGGCGCTCAAGCCTAAGTTAGGTAGGGATACTATGAAAAAATCATTATTCACATCTCAAGAAACCGAAAACTCAAATTACTATCTACCCCCAACTTGGCAACATCATGAAGAAGTGATCAGACATCTTTCTCAACTAAGTCAGAATGTCTTATTGGTTATTGCTCCTCAAGATGGCGGTAAAACAACTTTTATGCAACACATGTTGGATAAAAGAACGCCTGCATTACATAAAATGCATTTAACAGCCAAAGCGCATACCTCTGTTGAAGCAATGTTGAATCAAGTGGTACAAAGTTTTGGTTTAGATTGGCATGGTGTTCAGCAAACACGTGATGACATACATCATCTTCAGTTTCAAGGACAAAGCCAACATCTCGGCATTTGGACATTATTTGTCGATGATGCACATCTTCTATCCAACGAACAATTGCAAGCATTAGTTGAGTTAATAAATTTTGAGGCACAATCTATCAATCAGATGCGATTGGTCTTGCTGGGCGAACCTTCCTTAGAGCTCAGAATGTTTTCACCAGATTTTACAGCGATAAGTAATAACCGTATTTATACAATCGAACTTGAATCTTGGACCCTACAAGATGTCCAAACTTTTGTTAATGCGACGAGTGTAGGCCAGCTCTTCAACAAAGATCAGGTTTTATCAATATTTGAGCGCAGCAATGGGCTTCCCGGCGCAGTCGTTCGCGAAAAATTATCTGCCCTTGAACAGCAAGGCTCAAATGGAAAGAGGAAGACAAAAAAATCTTTTAATATCCTAGGATTAAATCCTATTTCTTTAGGTGTTTTAGCAGGCCTTGCCCTTGGCGGGACTTATTTAGTCGTGAATAATGCCAATACCCAAGAAGAAGCTTCGCCCACCCCTGTTAATGCAGCACAAACAGCAGAGCAAAATTGGCCTTCGCAGAACGCCTCGCCCAAGCAATCATCACCTTCTGTCGCATTTCACTTTGATAAAGTTGATAATTCAGATGTGATTGAAGACGATATGAAAGAAAATCATGAGGAACAACCTCAAGTCCTTACGGTAGCGCCTGCTCCAACTACCAAAGAAAATCAAGCTCACACTGAACCAGCAGTGCAACAAGCACCACAACAAGCAGTCAAGCAAACTGCCCAAGAAATTACCCAGCAAACGCCAGTTCAAACTAAAGAGAGTGACAGCGCCCAAGCTAATAAACAAAATGAAGTGCAAAATGCTAAAGCAGTGAAGGTGACAGAAAAGCCTCAAAAAGTAGTAGCACCAGCGCAACCCAAGCAAAAACAAAGTGCGAAGAAAGGTCTTAGCGAACAAGAAAATCATTTACTGTCCGTTAATAAGCGCCATTACACATTGCAGCTGTTAGGAGCAAGTAACGAAGAAAGCATTAAGAAATTTGTTAAAAAGCATGGCTTGGAAAAAACAACCTATGCATTTCAAACAAAGCGACAAGGAAAAGATTGGTATATTGTTGTCTATGGTGATTATTCAACCAACCAAGAAGCCAAACTTGCATCTGAAAAAATGACAAAGCAATTGAATAGTTCCAATATTCAGCCTTGGGTCCGTGATTTAAATGCTATCCATAAAGATATTGAGCTAAAAGGATAATCAAGCCGCATTTTAAGCCCGCCCCTTGACACTTTCACGATGATCAAGGGGGCGGACTTCATGTCCGCTCTTATTATAGGTACAATAGCCTATACCTCTAAAATTAAGTTAGTTAAGATATGCAATCCTCATTCCGTTTTATTAATGCACTTCATCGCCAACCCGTTGATAGCACACCTGTTTGGTTTATGCGTCAAGCGGGGCGCTATTTGCCTGAATATCGTGCCATTCGCGAAAAGATGGGTGGTTTTTTGGGGATGTGTAAAACACCGGAGATTGCCTGCCAAATCACCTTGCAGCCTTTGCAAAGGTTTGATTTAGATGCTGCTATTATCTTTTCAGATATCCTAACAATCCCTGATGCGATGGGCTTAGGGCTTCAGTTTTTAACAAATGAAGGCCCCCATTTTGATAACCCCATTCGTACAAAGGCAGATGTAGATAAATTAATCATTCCTGAAGCACAAAGCGCATTACATTATGTGATGGATGCAATACGGCTAACCGCACATGAACTTAAAGATAAAAAACCGCTCATTGGTTTTTGTGGTAGTCCTTGGACAGTGGCAACCTATATGGTTGAAGGTAAGAGTTCTAAGAATTTCTCTTTGATCAAAACAATGCTTTATCAAGAGCCGAAGATACTCAATGAATTGCTTAGCAAAGTAACGCAAGCAAGCTGTCAGTACCTCAAAGCGCAGATTGAAGCTGGTGCTAATGCTGTCATGATATTTGATACCTGGGGTGGCGTGTTAGCGCATCAAAGTTATCTTGATTTCTCATTGTCCTACATGCAACAGATTGTTAGTTATTTAAACTCACAAGCCTCTACCAAAGATACACCCATCATACTCTTTACTAAAAATGGCGGACAATACTTAGAACAAATCGCAAACACAGGATGTCAGGGTATCGGCATAGATTGGACTGTGAACATGTCAGATGCACGTAAGCGCGTTGGCGATAAGGTTGCTTTGCAGGGTAATTTAGATCCAAATATTTTGTATGCAAATCCAAGTGTTATCGTACAACAGGTAAATCAAGTTTTAGATTCTTTTGGAAAAGGTCCCGGCCATATTTTCAACCTCGGACATGGTATTCACCCTGATATTAATCCTGAACATGTTCAAGCGATGATTGAGACCGTTAGACAATATAGGAACCATCATGAGTGATTATAAAGTTGTATTTCCAGGTACTTTTGATCCCATCACCAATGGCCATATCGATTTGATTGAAAGAGCTTCCTCTATGTTTTCCCATGTTATTGTGGCGGTAGCTGAAAATAATAGAAAAAAACCTCGCTTTGACTTGCAAACCCGCGTGCAATTAACACAATCGGTGCTTAAACATATTCCCAATGTGAGCGTTGTAGGCTTTAAAATTCTTCTTGCTGATTTTGTGAAAGAACAAGGTGCTAAAGCGGTTATTCGCGGTTTGAGAGCCGTTTCAGATTTTGAATATGAATTTCAATTAGCCAATATGAACCGCCGTCTTGCGCCAGATATTGAAACACTATTTCTAACGCCAGCTGAGCAATTTTCTTTTGTTTCTTCATCTTTGGTCTCAGAAATTGCTTTATTGGGCGGTGATATCTCTGCTTTTGTGCCAAAGGAAATAGTGCAAGCAATGAAACAAAAAGGGTAGGCACGTATGGCATTAAAGATAACAGATGAATGTATAAATTGTGATGTCTGTGAGCCAGAGTGTCCCAATGATGCCATTTCGCAGGGCGAAGACTATTATGTTATTGATCCTGCTCGCTGCACAGAATGTGTTGGCCATTTTAATGAGCCCCAATGTCAGCAAGTTTGTCCAGTTGATTGTATTCCAGTTGACTCAGACCATATTGAAACCAAGGAAGCATTACTAGCGAAGTATCAATTGTTACAAGGCAAATGAACTTTAGAGAAAATAGGGATAAAGATGCTAAAAGGATTTTTGCGAATTTGTTTACTTATTCTTGTTCCACAATCAGGTATAACCCAAACTCCCTCACAAAGTGCCATTGTCTCAAGTCATCCCTTAGCAACCAAAGCAGGGTTTGAAATTTTAAAGCAAGGTGGTAATGCCTTTGATGCCGCCGTTTGTGTTGCTGCGGTTCTTAGTGTTGTCAATAAGGAAATATATGGGGGTGGTATTTGGTTGTTGCGCGATGCCCGCCAGGAACAAATACAAGACCATATTCTTGATGCTAGATTAATTACAAATACGTCACAAAACGCACCCCAAGAAAACCCTTTGGTAGGACTTGCCTATTTGGCGACCCATTATGGAAAGCTGCCGCTCTCTAAGACACTTAAGCCTGCAATGCAGTTAGCGAAAAAGGAACTTTCAATAAATGCTAAGCTTTCAGAGGTAGCGCTAAGCAAACCTCTGCAAAGAGAATACCATGACATGATGATAAGCACGGCGCCTTTACCTTCGATAGGCGGTATTGGTCTTATAATGGCATTAAACATTTTAGCTGATTTTGAGTTAAATGATCTGTCTGATGCGGATATAAAACACCTAATAATTGAAAGTCTGCGTGCGATGGATTGCGATGAGGCCAATTTTTTATCTGATATCGATGCAGCAAAGGCAAACTTTGCCAAATTAATCAGCAAAGACCATGCGCTTGAATGGCGTAAAAAAATCAAAATGAATCAGGCTATGTCAGGTTCAGCTTTTGATTGTAAAAAAGCCACGAAGCATGAAAGCAAGGTGGCGCATTATTCCGTTTTGGATCAACAAGGAAACAGTGTCAGCGCTACTTTAACGAGTCAAGATGAGCAATTGACCTTGCATTCGCCGTCGCTATTTGAAATGCCAGAAGGGATCGGGCTTATCAGCGCTACCGATGGAACACGAAGTCCAGGGATATTGTTGCTGAGTCTATTAACGGCAAAGGATGACTATTATCCAAGCACATGGATGCTAACGCCGCGATTTTATCCTTCTAATAGCTCGACACGGGTTGAATTTGAAACAGGCGGATTTCCAACATCCTTACAAAATGCGCTTAAGCTTCGTGGCTATCAATTAAAAGAAGTAGCGCCCTTTGGCAATGTAATTGGGATCTTCTGGGATAAGAAAGATAATAAAGTGTACGCAGCAGCAGATCCAAGGGATAAAGGTTTAGCACTGGTTGAGAAGATTAATTAATCTAAACGATATAACAGCGCTTTTAGATAATGATTCTCGGGTAACAGCGGATGAATGGGATGATCTTTATCCGCGCCGCCTTTGCGGATAAAACTAAATTGTCGGCCACTTTTGGCTATACCTGCCTCTACGGCTTTTCGAAAATCAGTCATATTGGCATGATGTGAACAAGATGCAATAAATAATAAGCCATTCGATTTCACCACTTGTGCACACAACTTTGCTAATTTTTGATAGCCTCTTAATCCTTGGCCTTTATAACGAGCTTGTTTGACAAATGCAGGTGGATCCGCAATAACAACATCGAAGTGCTGCTGATTACTAATGTAATTGGGTAGTAAATTAAATACATCTTCTTTGACAAAATTGCACTTGTTATTTACTTCATTTTTAACCGCTGCAAGTTCAGCATAGTTGAGTGCAGATTTTGAACTATCGACTAAAGTAACGGCGCTAGCGCCCTGTTTTGCTGCGCTGATGCCAAACCCACCTCTATAGGTATATAAATCGAGCACGGATTTGTCTTTGCAAAATTTGCTCATCCAATGTCGGTTTTCGCGTTGGTCATAAAACCAACCGGTTTTTTGACCATCAAAGGGAGATGCAAAAAAGCTAATATCATGTTCAATAATCTCAAGAGCAGGACTTGCCTCTTCGTCTACTGGAGCTTCATCAGAAGTTAATCCTTCTTTTTCCCTTGTTTGTGCATCATATCGAAAGATAATTTGCTTGGGTTGCAACAAATCATTTAAGGCACTTATCCAAAGATTTTTTAATTTTTCCATACCGGCAGTACCTATTTGACATACCAGCACATCTGAAAACCTGTCTATGATGAGTCCGGGTATACCATCACCTTCGGCATGCACTAATCGATAATAGGGAACTTTAAATCGACTTTCTCTTTTGCCAAGTGCCTTGGAAAACAAATTGTAGAAAAATGTCTTATCAATATTGGTTTTCCAGTCCAAGCTTAATACACGACAAGGGATTTTGCTCTTAGGATTATAATAGGCAATGGCAAAGGGTTTCTTTTTGTTGTCGCCAAGGTAAACAAGCGTTCCCGAGGGAAGTTCCTTGGATGCCGCAAGTGCAAAGGTGTATACCCACGGGTAACCCTTGCGTATTTTATCAACGAAACTTGCTTTAATAGGTAGGCAATCCATAGTTTTATCAGCGCTCGGACCAAAAAGGGACAATTTTACCTATTCTTTAAGCAATTAGTAAAGCAATGCTTTCAACCTTTGAAAATTTTAGGTCTTTGTTTGCTTTTTTTATGGCGCTCTTCTTCCATTTGTTGCATTGTACCTAGTCTTTCAGCGTCAACTTGTCTTGCTCTGGCTTGGAGGTGAGCTTGCTCTCTGGCAAGGCGTTCTAAATTGTCATGGGGTGTGCTTACTTTAAAGCCACTCACAATTAAAGCACGTTTTCCATAATATTGTGCTTCATTAGCAAGGGTCATTCCTAGTTTAAAGAAAGAGCCTAGTGCACGTTTAGCGCTCAGCGCAGCGTTGGCCAGCTTATCATATAAGCTGTATTGTCGGGCTGGGAAAAGTTTTTGCATCATATTAACATGCGTTTCAAGTTGACGTGCGCATTGGGCCATTTCTAGCATTTGTTTGGTGAAGTCAGGTGCTAATTGAAGCTTGATTGTTTGATTGATGATGGGGTTTTCGCCTTTATTCATTTTGGCAAGCGCATAGTTAGCTTTTTGGGCAATGTTATGTTGCGCTATATTGATTACATCTTGGGTAGATTGCATATTCTTAAACATTTTAGTGTTATTGCTTACAATAGAAACAAGACTCTCTACTTGAGAGTCAGTAAATTCTTGGTCCCTTTCAAGCATTTTATTAAAGGTGTTAAGCTCAATTTGTAAATCCTGCAATTTAAGATATTCTTCTGAGTCCTTGTCCAAACATGCCATTGATAATGCGCTTAGTCGCTGTATATCAGCAAGGACTAAATTTATAATTTCCTTTTGATTTTCATTAAGTTGTTTTGCTTTTGTTTTACCTGCGCTAGGGCGTACCTTGTGCGCTTGTTCTCGCTTTTGTGCCAATTGAAGTTGTGTACCAACAATGCGCGCATCAAGTTGTCTTAATTCTTCTTGTAGCATGAGTTTTCTTCTCTCATCTTTTTCTAAGGCATCACTTGGTGTTTCAACTTTAAAATTCGATATTATAAGTGCACGGTTGCCATAATATTGAAGTTCTTTTGCTAATTGAATGCCTAAATTAAAAAAGGAATGAATTGCATTCAGCGCCTTTTTGCAAGCATGCGCAACAGTTTCTACTTTTGCATATTTGTGTCCTAAAGAATGTTGCTTTAATAGCTCAAGATCCTCTTCAATTTTTTGACAAACTTTACCTAAATCTTTCATTCTTCCAATGAAATCTGGTTTTACATCAAATTCTACATTGAGCATCTGTAAGGGGTTTTGCCCCTGATACATTTTTCCTAATTCATTCATCGTCACTTCTTCAACCCGCTTGCGTGCTAAATCAAGGACATCACTGTCAGCTTTAACTTTTGCAAACATATTGGTTATTTCATTGATTCTGGTTGCTAATTGATTGACTTGCTCAATACTATATTCTTCTTTTGCATTTAGAATGCGTATAAAAGCCTTTAGCTCAATCATGATTTGTTCAATATTATCCCTTTGATAACGGTCTTCTAAACTACTCCTGGCTAAATTGAACAAGAGTTGCATATCTAATAGTAGTTGTTGCAAGTATTTTTTTTGTTCTTGAATTTTAACATTTTCTGCTTTTTTATGGTTTGTCATTTTTCCCATAAATCACCTTTTTCAAGATTGACACATCGGATCACAGTTTGGCTTTAGGATCACGCCGTGGCGTGCTAGACGTGCTAAGTTCTTTGTTGGTTTGTGAGTTCTGAATCTCATTTTGTGAACTTGTTAATTCTCTTTGTGTGGTTATTGCTTTGCTTCTTTCATTGCTTCTTGGTGTGGGTATTATGTTATCTTGTGAATGTATCAATGCGGAATGTCTAAGAAAATCTTCATAAATAGTGTCTGGCAGTCCCAGCTCTTTTGTTTGCAATTTTAGCTTATTAATCTTTTTAAATTCGCTGGCTAGCGTTTTTAACTGTGGAACTGAATCAAAAATATATTTTTGAGCCAGTCTTAAATCAAGTGAGTGTTGAATTTCTTTTAACCGTATAATGGCAAGTTCAAGTGAGATCCTATCTTGTGGGCGTGAGTTACCGCTTAAAAACTCACTTTGTGACATGTCTTTAAAAAGTGATAATAATTGAGCAATTTCTTTCCCTGCTATTTCTGGTGCATAGTCCAAAATATCAGATATTACGCCACAAGAAATAGCCAAGGAAAAAACATCTGTGCTCTTATCATAAACTCTTTCAAGTTCTTTTCCAGGACGCAATTGTCGCGCTGTAACTGTTTCTGGCGCGCGATGATAATTTGCAACTTCCGCATCGCCTGGTACATACAATTTATTTTCACCAGGTGCTAAAACACAAGACATGCCAAAATCTATAACACGAGCCTGATTTCTGTTGACATCATATAGTATGTTTCCTGGATGCAAATCGCCATGTATAACATTTCGCTCGTGCAGCAGCTTTGTAGCTTCGCAAGCCGCAATAAAGCTATTTACAGCTTGGATTGTTAATTTGAGTTTAGCAAGATCATTATCTTTTATTTCGGGTAACAGTGCTTTCTCTTTAAGTGAATTAAAATAACTTTGCAGTGACCTACCAGGTATAAAAGGCTGCAAAACATATATCCGAGTCATGTTAGGGCTAGGTTGTTCCTCTGGCTGCACCATATCAACATGCCAACCTAAATGACGCATAATGCCAAATTCTTTTTCAACTTCGGCAATGTTTTTCTTATAGCTAGCATTTCCCTTGTCAATATCGATAGTTTTGACAGCAAAGGGAAGTCCGTGACGATTAATTGCGATAGAGACTGTCCCAAACTCACCTTTTCCCAAAAAAGCGCTGGGTCCGTATTCATCTTCGGGTAAAGAAACACTGGGAAGCAAAAGATATTTTTCGCCGCTATTGGTGGTTATGTAGGTTTGTGAGTCTTCAGAAAAAGTAAGCATATAAAATTGCCCTATAATTTGGATTTTATAGGGTTTTTGACATTGAAGGAGTTGCCTAAGTTCCTAAAAAGTTTTAGGGACTTGTTTGGAGATAGTTCAACTATTCAATCGTGAAAGTACATTCTTTGAGATGGTCCTTGTCACATAATGATTTGCATTCATCTGTTGGGCATAAACTCCAACCTTTCTCGCTGAGTTTAAAGCTTTGTTTACCCTTTAGATCTGCTTTTACCACCATCCAAATAGAATTTGAATTATCAGACGTTAGCGCATAATAACAAGCAATACCATGGCCATCATAGATAATTTTAAATAGATCTTTAACGGTTTCATTTTCAAATAATGGTCTGCTGGTAAATTCCACCCACCAGGTTATAGCATTATCTTTCCAAGTGCCTAAAGGAGCATTTTTGGTCACAATCTCAGATGATGGGCATGAAAATCCTTTTGTAGCTGTTGCTTGTGCTTTATCATCTTCCTTTGATTTATTTAACAATTGAACGGGATGAACATTTTCTGAGGATGTTACCGTGTTTGGTGTTATTCCTAATTTAATTTGTGCATCTGTCAATGCTTCTTTTAATTTTCCATTTTCTTGTACGAGCTCATCTTTTTTGGTTTGGAGCTCATCTTGTTTTTCTTTACATTCTTGATGCTTTTGCAAAAGCACTTCATAATCTTTATTGACTGAAGTGAGATCATTGGCAGTTGCGTCAAATTTCTTCTTAAGTTCGTTAAAGTTCTCTTCAGCATGCATGGCCTTTTCTTTTTGAATTTCATATTCTCTTTCTTTTTGCACCATTTGCTTTTTTGAACTGTAGTATAATCCATAGCCCCCTAACATAATGGCTAACATGACGACAAGGATAACCATCACGATGTGTTTAGGTAAAGGTGCTTTATCAAACATAAAGGAACCCCAAAAGGCAGCACTATTAATATATTTATCGTCAGGTGCTATTCAATTCTTGAAGTGCTCGTGCGGGCTAGCATCGCCATTTTGTCGCTGTTCTTTTTTCGATACATAAAGATGCCTATTGAACAAATTAACAGTAAAAGACAAATTATAGGAAATCCGTATTGAATCATCAGGGCTGCAGCAAATTGTATGTACAACATATTATCGATAACAATGGGTTGTTGAATGTTCAGTAGTTCCTCATCATGATTAAGCCAAGATATGAGATTTAACCCAAGGGCTAAATTGCCATAGTTTTCAATAGCCCCATTGTTAATGAACCGGCTATTTCCAATGACAATGATACGTTGTAAGTTTTTAGGCTCTGTTAGAATGATGCCAAGGTTAAGAGGTCCTTGCATCTGGTTTTTATTGCTATCAAAAGAAAGCTGTGTCTTGGTAATATCAGATTCTGTCCATGAAGATTCATGTGTAATTAAGAAAGGCTGCATTTCAAAGTTTTGAACAGGCTTATAATGTAAGGCGCCAGCAAAAGGAAAGGCTGTTAGCGTTGAAGGTAATGAAAAGGGTAGTTGTGGGAAATTATCTATTATCGTTATCGCAGGATGTGGTGAACCTATTTTAGCGCCATGTAAATCTACTATGGTGCCAGGCTCCAAGGTGATGCCAAGTAATTCGCTTAATTGTGGTATCGGTTTTGACTGTGGATCCATCAGCCATAACAGATTTTTTCCTTTGGCAAGATACTCAAGTATAAGCTTTTCTTCAAATGAAGAGAGTTTTTCTTGATTGGATGCTATTACCAATACATTTGTATTATCAGGTATAAAAGGCGTTTTGCTCAGATTTAATTCATGCAGTTTCAGTCCTTGATTCTCAAGGCCTTGGCGAAATAAAGTGAGATCCCGCATTTTTGTACCATAAATGGAAGGTTCATCATGGCCGGATAAGAAAACGATCCATTGGTTAGGTTTGCGTTGCAGTTTAAATAATGCATTTGAGAGTGAATTTTCGTTTAATGCGGTTTTGTCTAGGTCAATTACTTCTTTTGATTGCTGTGAAGTTAAGACGAGGGCATGCTGTGGCATTATAGGTGATTGCGTTGTTGATGGCTGCCAATTGTATACTATGTTGGGTTGATAGGCTTGGTATTGTTCAACCAACATTTTTATTTGTCGATGTTTGTCTTCATTTGGTGTGTATAAGGTCATGTTAATAGGGTGGGTAAAGCTGCTTAATAATGAAGTTGTCGTTTCAGATAGTGAGCTTGGATTGAAGGATTGATAAAAGGCGAGTTTATAGCCTAAGTAATAAATACCAACACAAAATGCCAAAAGACTTAATAACATCAAAAATTCTTTGAAGAAACGCGACTTCATATCATCACCCTTGTTAGTAGGAAACGAGTCTGTCGCAGGGTGAGGCTTAACCAAAAGATGCTCGCTAAAATAAAAAATAGCATATCAGGACTGTAGGCAATACCACTGAGGGCATGTTCGCTGTGACTTAATAAGGAAAATCCTTTAGCAATAAATTTAAACTGCTCGCCAAAAGGATTTAGCCATTCTAGCAGCATCCAAACCAGCTCTCCTGCAAAGGTGAGACCTAGGGCTAATAAGGGTTGAGAAAAAATACAAGAAATACATAACCCAAAACTGATAATTGCACAGCCAATTAACCATACCGTGAGTAAAGAAAGTAAAATCATTTTCCATGCTAAGGTAGCGCTGAAAGATAGGGTTATAATCATGCAAAGCAAGATACAAAGCAGCAAGCTTAATAAAAGTAAAAGGCTTAAAAATTTCCCAAATACAAGGTTATACGCAGTTTGCGGGCTCATTGCCCAAAGCGTAAACGTTCTTTGCCTGGATTCTTGGCTATAACTTAAAGTCGTAAATAAAGGAAAAATAAGTGCTATTAGAATAATAGACCAACTACACAGTGGTTTAATAATTTCAGCTGAAATACTCGGCGCTACATTTCGCGTATTGAGGGCATGGTGTGACATATGTAAATAATCTACACACAATCGATAGAAAAGTAATGACATGATTCCAACAAAAAGTGAAATAATAAAAAGCGTCATTGGGTGACGAGAAAGTTTAAGGATCTCAAGTTTACAGGTCATTTTCATGGCATGTTCACTTCTAGTTGATGAGATTGTAGATCATCAAGCGTTTGTGTTAGAACAATTTCGCTAAAGTTGTTGGCATTGTGCTGTAAGTGAAGTTGACCTTGTTCTAATACATAACGTTGAGTACATAATTGGCTGACTTCATCCACATGATGACTTGAGAAAATAATCTGTTTACCCCTTTTGGCATAAGTTTGCAAAAGAGTCCATAACCACTGCCGGCTTATTGATGAAAGAGAGGCACATGGTTCGTCTAAAATGATTATTGAGGCATCATGAATGAAAGCGCAGGCAATCATGATTCTCTTTTTGATGCCATCAGAGCATTTCCCAAAAAGTACTTGCTTATAATCTTCTAATTGGAATTCATTGAGAATTTTAGTTAATTGCTGTTTATATTCTTTTTTAGATAACTGGAAAATCATCGATACAAAATAGAGATTTTCTTCTACAGTAAAATAGGGATAAAGATAACTTCTCGCAGGTACAAATCCGAGCATTTTTTTGCACAAAGCAGGCTCGCTATAAAGGTTATGTCCTCTTATTTCAACTGCGCCCCTGCTAGGCTGGCAAAGCCCAGCTAAAATTCTTAACAAGGTTGATTTGCCGCAGCCATTTTCGCCACTGATGCCAATAATGCCATCCCTAAAGTCGGCATGTAGCCCTTGAAAAAGTAAGCTTTGTCCCAGCTGGTAGTGAAGATCAATTATTTTCACAACTATCCTTTGTTTTTCCCTTACTTTTTTATACTGCTAGTACATTAATTTGGCAAGAACCTATATAATATGAGTCTATATTATGACCTACGTTTATAATATTTATATAGATAACTTAATCAGGAGTGGAATACATGTTCTATGGTTTGTGCGACTTGCCTTGGTGGGGAAATATTCTTGTACTCTTCCTTTTTACGCAATTAACCATAGCATCCGTTACGCTCTATTTGCATCGTAGCCAAGCACATCGTGCTGTCATCTTGCATCCCAGCGTTAGCCACTTTTTACGTTTATGGTTATGGCTCACTACTGGTATGGGCACAAAGACGTGGACAGCGATACACCGTAAACATCATGCAAAATGCGAAACACCAGAAGATCCCCACAGCCCGCAGGTCTTGAGCTTGTCCACTGTTTTATGGCAGGGCGCTGAGCTTTACCGTAAAGAAGCCAAAAATGAAGAGACCATGATTCGCTATGGCCAAGGTACACCTGAAGATTGGGTAGAGAATAACGTTTATACCAACGGCAAGCTTGGCATTATCATTATGTTTGTCGCTGATGTGCTCTTATTTGGGATCCCAGGTATTACCATCTGGGCATTACAAATGGCGTGGATTCCTTTCTTTGCTGCTGGAGTGGTTAATGGCATTGGTCACTATTGGGGATATCGTAATTTTGAATGTCCAGATGCGGCAACCAATTTAACACCCATTGGCTTTTTTATTGGTGGTGAAGAATTACATAACAATCATCATACCTATCCTACTTCCGCCAAGTTTTCAGTCAAACCCTGGGAATTTGATATGGGGTGGCTCTATATTTGTGTCTTAGAAAAATTGGGTTTAGCCAAAGCGAAGCGTCGTCCACCGGTGCCAGAACTGGTTCCTGGTAAAACACAGATTGATATGGAAACACTCAAAGCGGTTATTTTGAATCGCTTTCAGGTCATGGCACATTTCAAGAATGAAGTGTTGGTGCCTGCGCTCATGAAAGAAAAGCAAAAGGACAGCCAGGCTGAAGCTGGTATGTGGGGTCGTATTAAATCTTTGCTTATCCGTGAAGCGTCATTGCTAGACAAAGCAGCAAAGGAGCGCCTTGGTCACTTCTTGGCTAAACATAATGCGATGCAGCAAGTGTACCAGTTTAAAGAGCGTTTACAGGCGCTTTGGGAGCAGACATCCTTGCAAGAGAGTGATTTATTAGAGTCATTCCAAAAGTGGTGTCACGAAGCTGAGATGGCGGGTATTACTGGTTTGAAAGAATTTTCACTGTATTTAAGAAGCTTTACCTTAAAAGAGGCGGATGCTTCAGCCTAACCCAAAAGGAAGGGCAAATAAAAAACCCCGCATTGCGGGGTTTTTTATGTTTAAGCAAATATGTTATATATCTACTTAACTTTCTCTTCATTAAAATCAACATGCTTACGAACAACGGGATCGTAGCGCTTTAATTGAAGTTTTTCTTTGTTGCGCTTGTTCTTTGTTGTTGTATAAAAGAAACGTGACTCAGATGAGCGCATAATTACTTTAATGGTATCAGCTGCCATTTATTTGCTCCTAAATTAGCTCGCTACGGCCGTTTAACTCAGCAAGAACCGCTTCGATGCCTTTCTTATCAATGATTCGCATACCGCGATTTGAAACACGAAGTCTTACAAATCGGCTTTCGGTAGCTAACCAAAATCTTTTCCAATGAACATTAACCTTAAAAGTACGTTTCTTTTTGATATTACTGTGTGAAACGTTGTTGCCACGTGCCGTACCTTTGCCCGTGACCATGCACATTCTTGACATGATAGTCCCCATTTCCTTTTCTCGTGAGCCAGACTTTATACCAAATAATCAAGCGCTCAGCAATGAGCTTCCTTGAGTTTCTAGGCTATTTGTATGTTTATTTTTAAGTTGTTAGTTGGATACCAAATTTTAATTTGAAGCGTAGCTACACTGGGTTTTTCGAACTTAATCAAATTAGACACTGTCTTTGAGTATATAGCACTTTAAAATTAAGGGGATATACATGGCTTTTACCCCACTTCAAAACCCGCCAAAACAAGATAATCCTGAACAGACGCTGCTTATGAATGTGCAAGCATTATTGACTCAAGTGACGGGTGCAACATTAGACAACAATGAGGTAGAGCAAAAAGAGGGGAATAACCTGGTCAAAAGAAAAGCCGTATACCTTGATAGCGATGGCAATTTGCATTTAAGGATGCAAGGACAGGCTGGGGTTGATTTACTTAAAAATCACATTAAGGAGCCCGCATTTTCAAAAAATGGCATATTTTTTCAAGGTAATGAACTGATACTGACGGGCATGAATGTGATGAGCTTTTGTAATAATTATTGTGGCCTGAGTATAGAGGATACTAAAGCCCTATTTAAAAATGCTCAAGTAAATGAACAGCAACGAAAAAAAGTATTTAGTGCTTACAAATTAAATGCATTAGTTAAGCAAGCCCTGCCAATTGAAGAAGTAAAACTCTTAAGTAATGAAGAAATGGAACAAAAGGCGAAAAGCTTAGGCTTTGCAGATAGCGCAGCTAATGCCTATAAAGAATTATACACTACTGAAAAATCCTATATTGATGCATTACGACGCATAGGCCCCAACGAAATTGAGAGCTTATTGAAAGTTTATGATGAACTAAGCCCTAAGGAAAAAAAATCTTTTATTTCAAAACAGGAGTTTAGTAATTTATTAAATAGCTTTTCCAAACTAGAATCTTTGCAAATGGAATTGCTTGCTAGGATTCAAGAAAACCCACTCAACATCGCGCAGATGTTACCTAAACTCCAAGAACATTACAGCCAATATATTAATCAATATCAAGCAGCAATGGCTAAAGGTGGAATACCAGCCATGTTCAATGATCTTTATGCAAATGATCCTCAATTTAAAGGACAGCAATTAGGCGCATTCCTCATTCAACCTACGCAGCGCATTATGCGATATGGCCTGCTCTACCAAGAATTGCTAAAACAGATACCAGCAAATAGCCCTCAAAAAGCTGAATATGAAAAGCTGCTTTTACAAATTGGAGCGGCAACGCAAGTTGTGAACGTTGGTGTTCAAGCTATTAATCTTGAAAAAAGTGATATGGTCCTTACCCTTGATATTGACAAATCAGAAGCCCAAAGAAGGCGTGTCAAAGGTCTGTTAAGAGGATTTGATTCTCATGAATCAAACCTGCAAGAAGATGAAAAAGAAAGAAAAATTAGCAACCAAGCAAATATGATTGGTTTGCAAGGATATGTAATAGAAGAAAAGAAAAAAACAAGGTTAGAAAGAGTCAAAAATCCCAAAGAAGCAGAATTTATTATAAAAAGTGCTAAAGAGGGTGAACCTGTTTTCAAAGTTATTATTAATGAAGGCAAAATCAGTATTAAAGAGCTAAAAGCAGGTAATGTAAATGAAACTGCTTACCAACAGCAATTGAGAGATCTTAACCATCTCATGGAAGCGCTTAAAGGAAGCTTTAAAAACCAGCCTGTTGTTAGCTCAAAGAATTTAGAATCTGCAGTGGCTTTAAAGCAAATTGGGGTAAATAATAAACTTATCAATTATAGCTTAAGTGCTGGCGTAAAAAAATTAATTGAAGCTAAAGTGAGCAATGAAGCAGCAAGCTATGATATGACGACAAGTAAATCAATTCCCATCATGAAAATTGATTATGATGATGCAAAATCAAAATTTTATAAAGAAGGCATTATAAAGCAAATAGGAGATCAAGCCTTAAAACAAGAAAGAGATAAACTAAGGCACGATTTGCAAAGCATAATTGATGAGGGCACAGTTGTTCCTGAGCTTAGAATAAAAAATAAAGGACTCACAACATCTCAGAGTGATATCGGTTATGATGGGGAAACTGATTCACCCAACCCCATCAAAATTACGACAACCCAGCCTTTATTGGCAATTAAACAATTTGAAGCAATCTTGGCGATGGGATTTACACCAAAATTTGAAAGTAAAGCCGCTATGAGTGTGGAAAAGTATGTTAAAGAAAATGTTTCCTCAAATTTTGAGGCAAAGTTAATGGAGGAGCCAGGTCAAACTACGCAAACAGAAAGGCAAATTAATATAGAAGGCCCACGTCGTGATGACGGAAGTATTGATGGTGCTCAAGTATTACGCCGCATTATCATTGCTGCGCAAAATGGATTGTTGGTTAATTTGCCAGGTGATACAAAAGTAGCCCTAAAAAATTATGTTGCTGATCTTAATGCAAAGGAATTGGCAAGACTATGTGAAGTCAATTTCCCCAAAGGGCCTGAACCTGTGATGATGGTGCGTAATCTCTTGGAATTGGGCATTATGCCCATAATCCCTACCCCGGCTAAATCATTAAAAGAAAGTGTTAAAAAGGGTGAAAAGCTAAATATTATTAAAATTGATAGTGGTAACGTAGAACAGGATTTTAAAATACTCAAAACGGCACTTGGTCAAATGGGAATGCAAGTGAGTGTTGATGTTCAGAGAATAAAAGAGCATGTGAAAGATTCACCTCAAGTAACTTATATCGATTTAAGCAATTTTTCTGATTCTGAACAATTAAAGCAAGCGCAACAATTAGCACATATGGGCGTGAGTTGTATGATAAAGGCGAAAGTGCCGCCTGATACAAATTTATTAATTACTTCATCTAATGCTAAACATGCAGTGCAAATGTTTGAAAAAGCCCTGAATCAAGGTTTTGTACCAAAATTTAATTCTTCTATGGAACCTTTGATGCGGCAATTATTAGAAGTTACACCACAAGGTGTAAAAATTGAAGGTAATGATCCCAAAGTTGTTTTTGATAAAGTGAAACAATGTATGGAAATTGGCTTAATGCCAGTATTGTCAGACTCACAACAGAAAATATTAAGGGAATATGCAGTCAAAAACACATTATCTCTAACGGTGCAAGGACATCATCCAAGTACGATAATAAATAATATTGGACTTGCTAATAAATTGAATATTGAACCAAAAGTAACAACACAAGCAGAGCAAATCTATGAAGCAAATATCAGTTCATCAGATAAACCACATTCTGTGGCTATATATCCTTTTGAAAAGGAAAAAACACGTTTTTTCTTTTTCAAGACCAAAGTGGTAGATCATGATAGAACCTTAGCACACGTCAAACGTTTGCAAGATTCTCAAATATACTTTCATAACTCATCTGAAATGGATGCTGCCATGATAGATGTAAAAGCAACAATAGAGAAGAAAAGATTTTTTGGGCAAGGTTTAACTAAAACAGCTAATGAGCTTCGAGAAAAATTCTTTAAACCCTTTATGGAATGTCAAGGTAATGATGAGGTAAGAAGAATGGCGTTTCAAGTGCAAATGAAGGGAGCATCGGCAAATACTACCACACAATCTGCTGTTGTAGGGGGGGCTCGCGTTCAACCAATGATTTCAACCTCTAAACCCACAGCCGGGCCCTCTTCTATAAGCGCGCAAAATCCTAAAGCGCCACCACGCAGAGATGATCCTTCTAAGCCAAAGATTTAAAAGAAATCGTCTCAATATCATGGGAGCGACTTGCAAGCCAATAATCAGCAAGGGCTTCCATGGTGCCTTGATAAACACCTGGAGATTCAGTGGAACTTGCCAAACGACTCACAATTCCCCAATCTTCTAACAATGGCAGCGCAGCAATAACATCGGAGGGTAACATCGGTGTTAAAAGACGTGAGGGGCAGGGTATAAACGGAAAGGAATCACTCTGTAAAATAACCAATCCAGTGAAAGTTTTGCGGTAATTTTTTAGGTAAAAAATAATAGTATTCAGCGCTTCGTTTTCACCCAAGAGCAAATAGGTTTTGGATGGTTGGGGAGGAGGTTCACTTTGTCCCTGTAAAGCTGAAATTGTTATATCTTTTTTATCACGTAGATAATGCGATAGGGTTGGATTTGCAATTAACTCTAAGCCACTGGTTTGTCCCATGATATAACAAGGATAGCTATCATCTATAACAATATAATGGCCAGGCTTAGCATCTCGAATGGGTGCACTAATATGGAGATGATGATAGTCGTTTATTAATGCCTTTAGAGCAAAATCACAGCGCATCAATTAGATCTCATGCACAACATGACCATTTAATATAGTATGTGTAACCCTGCCTGGCAGCTCCCAGCCGATAAAGGGAGTATTTTTAGCTTTACTATGCAGATTCTGTGAGTCTACATTCCAGTAGATGTTAGGATTAATAATGCAAATATCAGCTCTTTGGCCTAAAGCCATTGAACCTATGGGAAGGTTAAATATTTTTGCAGGTCGATAAGTCATAGCACCAATTAAAGTGTGTAATGCTATTTTGCTTTGATTCACTAAATGTAAACCAAGGGATAAATAGGTATCCATAGCGGATAATCCTGGTAAAGTATCTGCAAAGGGGGCTAATTTGGCAATAGGTTCTAAAGGACGATGATCAGAACAAATGGCATCAATGGTGCCGTCACCTATTCCCTCGATGAGTGCATCCTTATCGCGCTGTGAACGTAAAGGTGGATAAAGATGACAGTTGGCATTAAAATCTGCCACATCCATTTCAGTGAGATGTAACTGATGCATAGCCGTATCGGCACTTATAGCTAAACCTTTTGCTTTTGCTTCCCTAATTAATGCCACAGCTTCCATACTCGAGAGGCAAGTGAAATGTCCACGTACGTTGGTATCTTGCATGAGTTGTAAGTGTTGTGAAATAGCTGTTGTTTCTGCAATAACGGGGATCCCAGCAAGCCCTAGCCTTGTGGCAACTTGGCCTTCATGGGCAACACCACCCAAGGAAAGCATTGGGCAAAGTGGAGAGACAACAACAGGCAAATTAAAGCTGGCGGCATAATCATAGCAATGACGCAACATTTGCGTATTTGCAATAGGTCGTTGGGCATTACTAAAGGCGATACAACCTGCATGATGCAATGTTGTTAAATCAGCTATCGTTTCGCCGCCCAACTGGCTGGTTAAGGCGCCAATGGGATAAATGGTAGGTAAGAGGTTGTTTGATTGTTGAATAAGACGAAAAACGCTCGCGGTGTTATCAAGAACGGGTTCCCCATCAGGAGGAATACAAAGCGCTGTAAAACCATTTTTTAAAGCAGCTTGCGCTTCATCTAGCAAGGTAGAGCCTTGGGGATGTTGCATTTGCGGTCGATTACAGCTATCAACCAGACCTGGAGTAACAAGACAATCTTTTGCATCTATTGTTCTATCAGGTATAAATTCCTGAGGGATATTTTCTATGTGGGCGAGTTTTCCATTTTCGATAGCAAGAGAAGTTATTTTGTCGAAGTTGGTCGCAGTATCAATAACACGACCATTTTTAATTAGAATTTTCATTTAAACCCTTTTATTATCCATCAGAAGGGACATTACTGCCATACGTACAGCAATACCATTGGTGACTTGATCTAGGATAACCGCATTGGGACTATCAGCAATTTCTGATTCAATTTCAACGCCGCGATTAATTGGGCCCGGATGAATAATCAAAGCATCCTTATTTGCCGCTTGAAGGCTCGTGGTTGTTAAGCCATACATCCGATAATAGGCATTGCCCTTAGGAATGAGCCCAGATTGCATGCGTTCATTTTGAATTCGTAGCATCATGATAACATCAACGCCTTTTAAGCCTTCTTGCAGATCATGAAAAACTTTGACGCCTAATTGTTCGATGTGGCGTGGTATGAGCGTCTTGGGTCCAATGACATTAATGCCACCCACCCCTAATATTTGAAGTGCATGTATTTGAGAACGCGCAACCCGAGAGTGCAAGATATCACCAACAATAGCAACATTCAGTTTGTGAAAATCACCCCGGTGCTTTCTGATGGTATACATATCAAGCAACGCTTGTGTGGGATGAGCATGACAGCCATCGCCTGCATTAATAATGGCTACATTATCATTTACATGTTGGGCAATAAAATGTGCTGCGCCACTGGAGGCATGCCTTATAACAAAGATATGACATTGCATGGCTTGAAGATTACGCACGGTATCTCGCAAGGATTCGCCTTTTGAAGTTGAGGAATGTGCGATATCTAAATTTAAAACACTGGCGGAGAGCTTTTTAGCAGCCAGTTCAAAGGTTGAACGGGTACGGGTTGAGGGTTCAAAAAATAAATTTGCGACAGTTTTGCCTTGTAGGTGGTTGCTTTGTAGGATCTCTCCTGATTGCGGGGCAAAAAAATCTTCTGCTTTATTGAGAATTTCAATAATATGATCTTTTTTTAGCCCATCAATTGTCAATAAATGTTTTAGACGTTTTTGCTTATTAAATTGGAGCATCAATAACTTCCTTTGGGCTATTGCTTAACCATGATTCTAAAATGATGGCAGCAGCAACGGCATCTTTATCACGTTCAATATTTGAAGAAGGCGCATGTTCTTTTATAAAGTTATGTGCAGCAACACTGGTTAATCTTTCTTCAATATAATACACAGGTATATTAAAACGGCTTTGTAAGCTTTGGCCCAATTTTAACGCTTTTTGACTGGTAGGGGAATGAGAACCATCCGGTTGCATGGCAAGGCCAACAATGAGTCCACAGGGTTCCCATTCTTGAATGATACCTTTAAGTGTATCCCAGTGCGGTATGCCATTATTGACCTGCAAAGTGGTTAAAGGACGGGCTGTTTTTGTAACGGATTGTCCTACTGCGATGCCTAATCTTTTGGTACCAAAATCAAAACCCAGAAATGTTTTTCTCATCACTCAACCATAAGAAAGAAAAGAAAGGACTTAGCAAAAGTCATGCGTGGCCGATTTCGGTGGACAAACAATCCATATCGACGCCAAGTAAAGCGCCAGCAGCACGCCAGCGATTCTCAGGCGCTATATCAAATAACACCTGTGGATCAGCAGGGCCACATAACCAAGTATTTTGCGCAATTTCACGTTCAAGTTGGCCGCTATCCCAACCTGCATACCCTAAGGCAATTATATGATCTTTGGGGCCTTTGTGATTGGCTATAGCAAATAGAATATCTTTAGAAGTCGTAATACTAATCGTCTTGGTTAAAGCCAAAGAAGATTCCCATTTATCATTGCTGCCCCGATGAATAACAAAGCCACGTTCTTGTTGAATAGGGCCACCAGCAAGGATAGGGGTTTGTAAGAGATCGTTATCATCAGATTTTATATTCATGTTTTGCAAAACATCACTCAGATGAATACTAAGGGGCATATTTATAACAATGCCCATTGCGCCTTCTGGAGAATGTTCGCAAATATAAATGACTGAGTGAGTAAAATGGGGATCAACCATATTTGGCATTGCGATTAGAAAATGATCCCTTAAGGAAGTATATACACTCATTTTTACACCTTTAGGGTACATTACAAATTTACCCTATGTTATATGTCATCTTACTATGTTCATGCTTACTAATATAGAGGGATAGGCTTTAGGTCAGTGCTAAAAAATAATTTATGAGGTAGATAACTCACCTCTAAATTGCCACGTTCTAATTATTTCTAGTATGTCAGTATCATTTGTTATCTCTGCGGGTAAGGGTTCAAAAGGAGCTGCTTGATAAACCAGTTTGATAGCAGCCTCATCAAGCTCAGCTTTCCCAGAAGAACGACGAATGCTGACTTCATGTATTGTGCCATCTTTCCTAAGTGCAACGAGTAATCGCAGATCGCCCCGAAGATTATTATGCAAAGCGACGCTTGGATAATGGTTATTACCATAGTTTTCTACATAAGCTTGCCATCTATTTAAATAGGAAGCGTCTCTTTTTTCATGTGATGCAGCTGAAATGGTACGTTTGCGCAATGCAGAATTTAACTTAGGAACAAAGGAGATCCCTTCTTGATTTGTAATGTCCTTATTGACAGCAGGGGAAGTTTGTGGCGATTGACTAAACTCAATTTCAATTTGTTCTGGTGGGCTAAGATTAACTTCAATCATTGTCGCCAGTGTTTTCATCGGCGGGTTATAGGCTTTAAAGTCGAAGTATAAAAAGAAGACTAAGTGAGAAATTGCAGCAAATATCAACATGCGCGCAAAGCGTTGTTGATCATCTAAAATGAGTAGATTACTTCTGTGCGGGCTAAATAATTTCCCAACTGTAAATCTTATCATGCGTCCATCCATAGTTCGCAAAATCGACAGATCGATACCCCATTGCTACTATTAGTATGTTAGATACATAATATCCTTTTTGTAACAAAGAGATAACTTATTGTAAGACATTGTTATGCAAGCTTCTATGATAACACCCTTTGCTTGCCTTGCTGCATTGGAAGAGTCTTTGCTGCTGGGCGCGAAAAGCATACCTTACCATGAAAATGTCATCGAGCATTGGGTGGGTGTGTCATTTTTATCAGGGCACAATGTTTTGTTAACGCCACTTGATGAAGTTATTGAAATATTGCCTGTGCCTGTGCATTTTCCTGTGCCGGGGGTTAAGCCTTGGCTTCGTGGTATGGTGTCTTCACATGGTGAGTTATTTGCACTGACAGATCTCAATGGTTTTTTGAGTGCTAAGAATTCAAGTATCACGCATTATTCAAGAATTCTAGTCGTTGAAACTCAAGAAGAAAAAGCAGGTTTTTTGGTTGACAGAGTCTTAGGGTTGCAGCGGATCCCTTGTGAAGATCAATCCTATGACTTTACAACTAATACCTCAGATTATGCTGCATTTATGATTGGATCTTTTATTCACAATTATGTTGAATTACCTATTATAAGCTGTAAAAACATTATGCATCATCCCAAATTTCGTGATGTAGCGATTAGGGACGACGAGCTTTTTGAGGTAAAAAAATAATATGGCAGCCATAGATAAAGAACTTACAGCACCAACAGCGATTAAAAAAGATTATGCCTTTGTTGGTATTTTATTAGTGCTCTCAATTTTGCTCATGTTCTTGAATTTTTGGTATGTGAGTGTTCAAGACGAAAATGATAAGCACTACATTGCCATTGCAGGTGAGTTGAGAATTCTATCGCAAAGTTTGGCAAAAAATGCCAGCAATGCTGCAGATGGTGTTCAGGATGCCTTTGAGTTATTAAGAAATCGACGTGATGAATTTGATAATGGCTTAGATACGCTTATTAACGGGGATATTAAATCTGGTTTACCACCTACTTCATCAGATATCCGTCACAGAGAACTTTTGCGATTGGAAGAAACCTGGAAACCCTTGAGGGAAAAAGCGGATGCAATTTTAAGTCGACAAAATTCATTATTAGAGTTGCATCAAATAGCTTCAAATTTAAATAAGACGATACCTCAGCTTCAAGTAGAATTAGATAAAGTCATTGATATTTTACTTAAAAATAATGCGCCAGGGGATCAAATCTCAGTAGCTTCACGTCAAAAATGGATAGCAGAGCGAATCATTCGATACTTAGATAAAGTATTACAAGGTGGTGAAGATGCTGTTGATGCTGCAGATGCCTTTTCACGACAAGCTAATTTATTCGGCAGCTATTTAAACGGTATGCGAGATGGAAATACAGCCTTAAGTGTAACTAAAGTAATTGATCCTGAAGCGAGAAAAATTTTAGATGTGATCAGTGAAAAATTTAGTTATGTCCAAGAGAATGTTCAACAGATAATTCAAATTTCTGAGCAACTCATGCTGGTGAGAACAGCCTCTTATGATATATTTTTGGGCAGCCAAACACTATTAGATCAGTCGACAGAATTGCTTCGTTCCTATGCCAAGGCATCAGAGCGAAGAATGATAGGACCCTTTTCAGGTTATTTCCTTGGGGCTGTGTGCATTGTTTTACTATTATGGATGAGCTATCAGCTCTATTCTGATACAAAAATAAGTCTTGCACAGACTGCAGCACAACATCGTGCTAATAGAGCAGCTGTGTGGCGACTATTAGATGAATTAGCCAATTTAGCTGATGGTGATTTAACCGTTCATGCAACGGTGGGTGAAGATATTACAGGTGCTATTGCTGAATCAGTAAATTATGCGATTAATGCACTTAGAAAACTTGTTTTCACTATCAATGAAACCGCGGTGCAAGTATCTGCTTCAGCACAAGAAGCGCAAACCACAGCAAGATTGTTAGCACAAGCCAGTGAAAACCAAGCAAAGGAAATTGTGGGAGCAACAGCGGCAATTAATGCGATGGCAGCTTCTATTGAGCATGTATCAGCTAATGCTACTGAAAGTACTTCTGTTGCTGAAAACTCAGTGAGTATCGCCAAAAGTGGCGTGTCTATGGTGCAAAATACCATCAGTGGTATGGAGCGTATTAAGGGACAAATTCAAGAAACCGCAAAACAGATTAAACGTCTTGGTGAAAGCTCACAAGAGATTGGTGACACGGTTTCTATTATTGATGATATTACTGATCAGACGAATATTTTAGCACTTAATGCGGCTATCCAAGCCGCCATGGCAGGTGAGGCAGGCAAAGGTTTTGCTGTTGTTGCAGAAGAAGTTCAACGTTTGGCTGAACGCTCAAGTCTTGCAACCAAACAAATTGAAGCCTTAGTGCATGCTATTCAGAATGACACCAGTGAAACAATCAAATCAATGGAACAAACAACCGCAGAAGTAGTGCAAGGTTCTAGGTTAGCCCAAGATGCCGGTGTGGCTTTGGAAAAAATTGAGAGTGTGTCCTTACATTTGGCTGATTTAATCCAAAATATTTCCAATGAAGCACTTCAGCAAGCAACTACTGCAAGCAAAATTTCAAAAACAATGGGTGTCATTCAGGAAATCACAACCCAGACAGCTTCGGGTACGATGACCACTGCTGCATCAATTGGACATCTTGCAGAACTCGCAATTGAATTGCGCGATTCTGTTGCTGGTTTTAAATTACCGGTACACGAAAGATCTGCGCAGGATGAAGATGACGATGAGAGCCTACAAGATAGAGAACAAGCTTTGGGCTAAAAGTCTTGTTTGACAGACATAAATGTAAATTCTAAAAGGGCATAGCTCTGTTGGTGCTAGCATCATGAAATTTGATGATGAACTTATTCAAGTCTTTATTGTAGAAGCCAATGAAATACTTGAAGCTATCAATAATCATTTAGAAAAATGGCGATCTTCAATTTCACAACTTAATTTATTGGAACCTATCCTACGCGAGATACATACCTTTAAAGGTAGCGCAAGGATGTTGGGCTTAACTGCACTAAGTGAATATATTCATTGTCTTGAACAGCTTTTTCAGAGGATCCACGCAAAAGAAATCTCTGTAAATGAACTTATTTTGCAGGAGATGCAACGCTCAATAGATTTTCTAACATTTTATATTGAGAATCTGTCTCAGTCGAAGTTGTTGCCTGATGAAGAGATACCATTGAATCGCTTAAAGCAACAATTACAAAAAGAGGCTGAAGAGCCATCAAGCAAACTTGTGGGAGAGTCGAGTCCTGATATTGAGGAAAAGGAAAGCAAACACAAATCCCAAGAATCTACAACATCCGAAGTGATCCGTGTAAAAGCGGAAATGCTAGAAAAGTTTTCTAGGCAAGCAGGACAAATCAATATTTCTCGCTCGCATTTAAGTCAACAGCTAGTAAAAACCCGCTATCTTATTGCTGAAATGTCTAAGGAAATAAAAATAATACAAGAACAAATACGTTATCTGCAAGTTAAAGCAGATGCGAACTTAAGAATGTATCAAATGGCCATGAATGAAAAGGGATATGAGGAATTTGATATTCTTGAATTCGATCGCTATTCCTTTTTACAACAATCAACAAGAATGCTTGTTGATAAAATAAATAATTTAGAAGAAATGAATGCGGCTGTCAGTGTCTCAGCGCGTGGATTTGAAGGAGTATTGGTAGAACAGGGAAGGGCTGCCAGAAACTTAGAAGAAGGCATTACGCATGCACGCATGATTTCCTTAGAAACGATGGTGCCACGTTTAAAGCGCGTTGTACGTCAAGTATCACATGAACTAGGTAAAGATGTTCATTTAGAATGCATCAAGGTAGAAGGTGAAATTGATAGAAAAATTATTGACAGACTAAATCCTGGATTGGATCACATGATTAGAAATGCTATCGATCATGGCATTGAAGCACCTGATATAAGGAAAAAATTAGGCAAGCCAGAGTATGGTGTCATTACTTTATCAATGTGTCGCCAAGGCAATGAAATCATCATAGAACTTAATGATGATGGTCAAGGAATTGATGTTGACACAGTTAGAACAAAAGCGATTGAACGAAAGCTATGGTCTTCCTCTACAGCCATGTCAGTAGAGGAAGCAATTCAAGTCATTTCTTTGCCTGGATTTAGTACAAAAGATAAGGTAACACCTATTTCGGGCCGAGGGATAGGGATGGATGTTGTTAACGCGGAAATTAATAAATTAGGTGGAACATTAGATATCAGTACGCGACGTTTTATGGGTTCATTTTTCACCATACGACTCCCGTTCAGCTTATCATTGAGTCAAGCATTAATACTCAACGTAGGTGAGCAAACCTATGCCATGCCGCTTGCGCAATTGGCAGGCATTACCCGCGTTTCACAAATTGAAATAAAAGAAAAATTTCAAAATACAAATGCACAAATTCAATATGCACAACACACATATGATTTATTTTATTTAGCGCAAATATTGGGTGAAAAAACGTGGGAAACGCAGCTGAATGACGATTATCTTTTGCCCGTTATTTTTTTACAATCTGATAAAGAAAAAATTGCATTTGTCATCGAAAAGCTAATTGGAAGTCGTGAAATTGTAATTAAGCCCACAGGAAGACAACTTCAATATGTCAAAGAGATTGCTGGCGTATCTTTGCTAGGTGATGGTCAAATTGTTTTAGTATTAAATGCACAATATTTACTTCAATGTGCATTAGCCAAAATGCATATACATTTAGATGCAAAAGAAGTCATTCATGTTGTACCTAATGAAAGAGAAACGCAAATAAAAGTGTTGATAGTGGATGACTCAACAACGGTTAGACAAGTTACCAGCAGATTTTTAAAAAGACAGCATTTTAAAGCGCTCACAGCAGTTGATGGTTTGGATGCATTTGAACTAATGGAAAAGGAACTACCGGATATTGTTTTGCTTGATATAGAAATGCCCAGAATGGACGGCTTTCAAGTAGTCGAAAAAATGAAATCGAACAAACATTTAAAAGATATACCTGTTATCATGATAACATCAAGAGCAGGAGAGAAGCATCGTTTACGAGCAATGAAAGCGGGAGCTGATGCATTCTTAACCAAGCCTTATTTAGAGGACGATTTGCTTTATCTTATTCGAAAATTCATAGACGACAAAGGAACCGTGTGATGAAGCAAGTAATGAAAAGTTCCTTAGATTGCATATTATATACTCATCAAAATATCCATTATATCCTGCCTATTGTTGCTTTTGCTGAATTGGGTGTGCAGGCGAAAATAAAATATGAACAAGAGGGGGACATCCTGGGGAGAGTGACGTGGCGAGGGCTCACATTGCCTTTGCTTGCACATGAACGAGGAGCTCAAATTGTAGAACATAAATCAACACGAATCGCTATCTTAAATACCCTGTCTTCGACGCCTCATAGCTTAGCATTTTTTGCCATACTCATTGATAATAATCCACAAAAGTTGAAAGTCAGAGCAAGTGAATTAGAATGGGTGAATAAGGAAAAAAGAATAGTGAGATATTCAAGGGAAGGAATATTGCCCAAGGAGCTGGTGATTTTAGATCTTGAAAAGTTAAGCCGTATTGCTCAAAGTGAAATTTCTCCAATATCGCCATAAAGACCTTGTAATATACTCAACACAGTTAAACCCGCTGTTTCTGTACGCAAGATCCGTGGTCCGAGTGTGATCTCCTGAAAGTGATTTTTGACCATGGCTTTAACTTCATTTTCATCCCATCCGCTTTCAGGACCAATCGCTATTCTCATTGGGAAGCGTGCTTCGAGCGATTTTAAGGATTGCTTCCCTTGAGGAGAAAACACAAGCGAATCACCCAGGAAAGGTTGTTCAATCCAATTTGTCAGTGGCAGGGGCGGATTTATTTGTGGCACTTTTGTTCGGCCACATTGTTCACAGGCACTGATAGCGATATTTTGCCAATGATGCAATCTTTTGTTGGAACGTTCTTCATCGAGTTTGACATTGCTTTGTTTTGAAAATAGAGGTGTGATGCTGCTAACACCAAGCTCCGTTGCTTTTTGAATGACAAAATCCATTTTATCGCCACGAACCAACCCTTGTCCGAGATGGATTTCAAGGGGAGACTCTCGAATGATGTTATTGAAATCAATCAATGTGGCCGTAATGCGTTTTTTATCAAAATGCAGGGAAACGGTAAACTCTCCCCCTTGGCCATTGAACAAAATAGCACGGTCTTCATTTTTAAGACGTAACACTGTTTGCAGATAATGTGCAGTCTCTTTGTCGATGGCAATACTTTCACCCAGCTCTAGAGGGTGAGGATAAAAAACTCTTGCAATAAACATTACTTAGGGCGCCTCGGCTACAAAGTCCCCCTTGCGGGGGCCCAAATTGGTTTGAGAATGGCTTTTTAGTAACGATAATGGTCTGGCTTAAAAGGGCCATCAATATCAACGTTAATATATTTTGCCTGCTCGTTAGTTAAGCGCGTTAATTTAGCACCAATTTTGTCAAGATGCAGCCTTGCTACATGCTCATCAAGTTTTTTAGGTAAGGTGTGAACACCAACAGCATAACTTTCGCCTCTTTGCCATAATTCCATTTGCGCTAACACTTGATTAGTAAAGGAGTTAGACATAACAAAACTGGGATGTCCTGTTCCGCAGCCTAAGTTTACCAGTCGACCTTGCGCTAAAAGAATAAGGCGTTTCTTATCAGGAAATATAATATGATCAACCTGCGGTTTAATATTTTCCCAAGTATATTGTTTTAAAGAAGCAACATCTATCTCAGAATCAAAGTGACCAATATTACATATAATCGCTTGATGCTTCATTCGTGACATATGTTCGTGCGTGATAACATGATAATTGCCTGTAGCCGTAACAAAGATATCGCCTAAAGCAGCGGCTTCTTCCATGGTGACCACGCGATAACCTTCCATAGCAGCTTGTAGTGCACATAAAGGATCAATTTCAGTTACCCAGACAGTCGCACCAAAACCTCTAAATGCTTGGGCACAGCCCTTGCCAACGTCACCATAACCAAGCACAACAGCAATCTTACCGGCAATCATCACATCTGTAGCGCGCTTGATACCATCAATGAGTGATTCACGACAACCATAGAGATTATCAAATTTTGATTTGCTCACCGAATCATTAACGTTTATTGCGGGTACTTTTAAAGTTTTTGCCTTTGCCATTTCATAGAGTCTATGAACGCCGGTCGTTGTTTCTTCTGATAAACCTTTAACTTCATTTAGAAGCGCAGGATATTTATCGTGCATCACATTTGTTAAATCACCACCATCGTCTAATAAGAGATTAGGGTGCCACCCATCCTTGCCGTTGATAGTTTGATCAATACACCACCAATATTCTTCTTCCGTTTCCCCTTTTTTGGCAAAAACGCTAATGCCGCTCGCAGCCATGGCACTTGCAGCATGATCTTGGGTGGAAAATATATTACAAGAAGACCAGCGTACACTTGCACCTAAAGCTACCAAGGTTTCAATCAGCACGGCAGTTTGAATGGTCATGTGTAAACAACCTGCAATGCGTGCCCCTTGTAGCGGTTTGGACTTACCGTATTGTTCTTGCAGCGCCATGAGGCCTGGCATTTCAGTATGGGCGATGGCTATTTCTTTTGCCCCCCACTCAGCCAAGGAAAGATCTGCAATCCAATAATCAGCAAATGAGGAAGGTGAAGTCATATGCAAAGAGTTCCTTTATTGATTTTTTAATAATTCAACTTTATCAAGACGTTCCCATGTAAACCCAACATCTTCGCGGCCGAAATGTCCAAAGCTTGCCGTGTTACGATAAATGGGTTTGAGTAAATCAAGCATAGAGACGATGCCTTTAGGTCTTAAGTCAAAATGTGCATCGATAAGCTTTACTATCTTTTCATCAGGGATTTTACCAGTGCCAAAGGTATTGATGGCAATCGAGGTGGGTTTAGCAACACCAATAGCGTAGGAAACTTGGATCTCAATTCTATCTGCAAGCCCGGCGCCAACTATATTTTTGGCAACATAGCGCGCAGCATAGGCAGCAGATCTATCTACTTTCGATGCATCTTTTCCTGACATTGCGCCGCCACCATGATGTGCCATACCACCATAGGTATCAACAATAATTTTTCGTCCCGTCAATCCACAATCACCGTAGGGGCCACCGATGACAAATCGTCCTGTGGGATTGATATGGTAAACCGTATCTTTGGTTAACCATTTTGCGGGGATCACGGGTTTAATAATTTCTTCTTGAACGCCTTCTATAATTTGTGACTGCGTTACATCTGGATCATGCTGGGTTGAAAGCACAATACTAGAAATGGCGATGGGTTTATTATCTTCATAAACAAAAGTCACTTGGCTTTTTGCATCAGGTCTTACCCAGGGAAGAATTTTTTCTTTGCGTACCTTTGCTTGGCGCATCATTAAAAGATGTGCATAGGTAATGGGTGCTGGCATGAGCACAGATGTTTCATTGGTTGCATAACCAAACATCAAACCTTGATCGCCTGCACCTTGTTCATGTTTGTCTGACTCATCTACTCCCATGGCAATATCGGGTGATTGTTTGCCAATGACATTAAGTACTGCAATACAATCAGCATCAAAACCTAAATCGGTGTGGTTGTAGCCAATATCTCTGACAACTTCGCGTGCAATTGTTTCTACATCTATCCAGGCAGAGGTTCTTACTTCACCGCCAATCAGCACCATGCCCGTTTTAGTAAATGTTTCACAGGCGACGCGTGCATTAGCATCTTTCTTTAGGATCTCATCTAACACAGCATCAGAAATTTGATCGGCAATTTTGTCTGGATGACCATCAGAGACTGACTCTGAAGTAAACAATGGATAAGACATGGCATTCCCTCTTTTTTAGGTTCTTTTCTATCCGTGGGGTCTGGTGAGGTTAGCATAGATTATATAAGTGTTATACTCCGCATCTTATTGACCAGGAGAGCTGCATGGCAAGAACCCTAACCCCAGTCTGTGATTTTGACAAACCCGCGCCAGATTTTCGTTTATTAGGCATAGATGGTAAGCATTATAGCTTGTCAGATTGCACGCTAAAAAATGGCGTTTTAGTCATGTTCATTTGTAATCATTGTCCCTATGTTAAAGCAATATTGCCGCGTTTAATCGAAGATGCAAAAGCCTTAGAAAATGAAGGTATCGGTTGTGTTGCTATTTGTTCTAATGATTCAACTGATTACCCAGAAGATAGTTATGAAAATATGAAAGAAATGGCGCATGAAATGCAATTTCCCTTTCCTTACTTGCTTGACGATACCCAGGAAACTGCCAAGGCCTATGGGGCCGTCTGTACCCCAGACTTTTTTGGGTATAACGCTAACTTAGGTCTGCAATACCGTGGTAGACTGGACGAAAGTGGGATAAAACCAGCGCCAGTAGGCGCTAAACGCGAGCTCCTTGAAGCGATGAAGCTCGTCGCAAAAACCGCAAAAGGGCCAAAGGAGCAGGTTGCGAGTCAAGGTTGTTCGATAAAGTGGAAGTGAAACACTTAAATCCCCCGCTCACTATGTTCGTCGCCCCCTTTACGAAAGTAGGCGCTTGGTTCGCGTAGCGAACCATTTTCCCTCCTTTGTAAAGAGGGATGGCCCGGAGGGACAGGGAGATTTATCTTATTTATGGTGTCCCCACTCTAGTTAGATGATATAATTTCCGCGCCAATTTATCCCAAATTATGTAACTCAGATGACAAAATAAAGCGAGGAGCTCTTCATGGTTGCCCCGACCCGCCGACAACTAGCAAATGCTATACGTGCCTTAAGTATGGATGCCGTTCAAAAAGCCAACTCAGGACACCCTGGCGCCCCGATGGGCATGGCTGATATAGCCCAAGTATTATGGCACGACTATCTTAATCACAATCCTGCTGATCCAAGTTGGGTTAATCGCGACAGATTTATCCTCAGCAATGGCCATGGCTCGATGTTGCTTTATTCCTTGTTACATCTAAGTGGTTACTCGCTTTCAATTGATGATCTACGTGCATTTAGACAATTACATTCAAAAACACCAGGCCATCCTGAATTTGGCATTACCGAAGGTGTTGAAACAACAACAGGTCCTTTAGGGCAAGGCATTGCGAATGCAGTGGGTATGGCCATCGCTGAAAGAACCTTAGCTGCAACTTTTAATCGTGAAGGCTTCCCTATCATTGATCATTGGACTTATGTCTTTATGGGTGATGGTTGCTTAATGGAAGGTGTTTCACATGAGGCTTGCTCTTTTGCAGGAACCCTTGGTTTAGGAAAACTCATTGCTTTTTGGGATGACAATGGCATATCTATTGATGGCCCTGTTAAAAAGTGGTTTAGCGATGATACCCCAGCACGTTTCGAAAGTTATGGTTGGCAAGTTATTAGAGATGTAGATGGTCATGATGCCAAAGCCATTCAAAAAGCCATCGATGAAGCACGTGCGAACACCGAACAACCTACCTTAATTTGCTGCCGTACTATCATTGGATTTGGTTCGCCTAATTTACAAGGCAAAGAAAAATGCCATGGCGCTGCGCTAGGTGAAACAGAAGTAGCGGCAACCAGAGAAGCATTGGCTTGGCCCTATGCTCCTTTTGTTATCCCAGAAGAAATTAAAAAATCATGGTGTGCTAAAGATAAGGGTAAAGCAAATCAAGAAAGTTGGAATAATCTTTTCAACCAGTATGAAGCAAAATACCCAACACTAGCCAATGAATTAAAACGACGTGTTTCAAGGAAATTACCTGCTGTTTGGTCTGAACATATTGCTCAATTATTAAAACAAACGCAGGAACAAAACAAGACACTTGCTACTCGTAAAGCCTCACAATTAGTTTTAGAAAGTATTGGTGAAATTTTACCTGAGATGTTGGGTGGATCTGCTGATTTAAGTGAATCCAATTTAACTATCTGGGGTGGCTCTAAAGTTATATCGAAGGAAAATGCACAAGGTAACTATTTGCATTACGGTGTGCGAGAGTTTGGTATGGCGGCCATGATGAATGGTATGGCTTTATATGGCGGCCTTATTCCTTACGGCGGAACCTTTTTGACCTTCCTTGATTACATGAGAAATGCAGTACGTCTTGCTGCCTTAATGAAGCAAAGAAGTATTTTTGTATTCAGTCATGATTCAATTGGTCTAGGAGAAGATGGTCCAACGCATCAACCAATTGAACATTTAACCATGTTACGTGCGACGCCAGATCTACATAATTGGCGCCCTTGTGATGCCACTGAAACGGTGGTGGCGTGGCAGGCTGCAATTGAGCGTGAGCAAGGTCCAACAACCTTAATTTTAACTAGACAAAATGTACCTGGTATTGCAAGAGATCAAGCAACCTTAGCAAACATTCAAAAAGGTGGTTATGTATTAAAAGCTTGCCAAGGAACACCAAAAGCAATCTTGATAAGTACGGGATCTGAAGTGTCATTATGCTTAGAAGCAGCGCGTCAGTTTGAAGAGAAAAACATTCCCGTTCAAGTCGTTTCCATGCCTTCTTTTGAAGTATTTGAGGAGCAAACCAAGGCTTATCAGGAAAGCGTATTACCTAAAAATGTGACTGCGCGTATTGCTGTAGAAGCTGGGTCCAGCCTATGTTGGCATAAGTATGTAGGCAGCGCAGGGCGTATTATTGCCATCGACAGATACGGCGAATCAGCGCCTGCTACAGAGATTTATCGTGCATTGGGCATAACAGTAGAAAATATTACAACAACTATTAATGAATTATTAAATGGGGAAAAAGCATGATTAGAGTAGCAATTAATGGTTATGGCAGAATTGGTCGCAACACACTGCGTGCACTATATGAAGCAAACAGACAAAATGAAATTAAAATTGTTGCCATTAATGATTTAGGTGATACAAAAATTAATGCGCATTTAACACAGTACGATACGACGCATGGCCGTTTTTCTAAAACGGTGACGATTGGTGCTGATGGCAGTTTAATTGTTAATGGTGATGAAATTCAGGTGTTATCTGAGCGCAATCCTAGCAAATTACCTTGGAAACAATTAGATATTGACGTGGTTTTTGAATGCACTGGCTTCTTTGCAAGCTCAGAAAAAGCCAAAGCACATTTAGAAGCAGGTGCGAAGAAAGTATTAATTTCAGCGCCAGCAGGAAATGATTTACCCACCATCGTATATGGCGTGAATCACAACACCTTAAAGAGCACAGATAACATTGTTTCCAATGCTTCTTGCACTACCAATTGCTTGGTACCTGTCGTTAAACCAATTCATGATAAATTTACGATTAACAGCGGGTTAATGACAACTGTTCATGCTTATACTAATGACCAAGTATTGACAGACGTTTACCATGAAGACTTAAGACGTGCTCGCTCAGCAACTCAATCCATGATCCCAACCAAAACCGGTGCTGCCAGTGCGATTGGTTTGGTGTTGCCTGAACTTAAAGGCAAACTTGATGGTTTTGCAATTCGCGTTCCTACTATCAACGTTTCTGTGGTTGATTTGACAATTACTGTTGAAAAGCAAACAAGCGTTGATGAAATAAACAAAATATTAAAAGATGCTTCAGAAACTTCACTAAAAGGTATTTTAGCTTACAATGAAGCGCCTTTAGTTTCAGTTGATTTTAATCACAATCCACACTCAGCGACATTTGATGCAACACAAACCAAAGTGATTGGTCACTTGGTAAAAGTGCTTGCTTGGTATGACAATGAGTGGGCCTTTTCAAATCGCATGTTAGATACTGCTGTGGCGATGATGAAGGCGAAATAAACATGCAAACCATGGAAACGGTCACATTAGAGAATAAGTGGGTACTGATTCGCGAAGACTTTAATGTCCCCATGAAGGATGGCCAAATAGCACACGCGGCAAGAATTGATGCCGCATTGCCAACGCTAAAAAAAGCGTTGGCCAAAGGTGCTAAAGTGATTGTCATGTCACATATGGGAAGACCCAATGAAGGCCAATTTGACAAGTCGTTGTCACTGGCACCGATTGCAGCTTATCTGAGCCAAACCCTAAATAAACCAGTGCCTTTGTTTAGCTTGGATGAAGAAAGACCTGACTTAAAGCCAGGCGAGATAGCACTTCTTGAAAACGTTCGCTTTCTAGAAGGGGAAGAAAAAAATTCCCCAGCGCTTTCAAAAAGGCTCGCAGCATTATGTGATGTCTTTATCATGGATGCGTTTGCCGTTGCACATCGCGCGCAAGCATCTACTGTCGGTGTAGCTGAATTTGCGCCGATTGCTTGTGCTGGACCTTTATTGCAATCAGAACTTGAAGCTATTCATCAAGTGCTTGAAGCACCTTCACGTCCCGTTGTTGCTATTGTTGGTGGTTCTAAAGTTTCAACAAAGCTAAAGCTACTAACCCACATTTTAGAAAAAGTGGATACCCTTATTGTTGGTGGCGGCATTGCTAATACCTTTTTGGCAGCGCTTAACTATCCCATGGGCGAATCACTTTATGAACCACCTTTAGTAGAAACAGCCAGAAACATGTTAGAGAAAGCCAAAGCAATGGGTAAAACCATTTGGTTGCCAACGGATGTCGTGGTTGGCCAGGCTTTATCTGAGGATGAAAATGCCCAAGTTAAATCTTGTTCACAAGTCCAAGCGAAAGATAAAATTTTTGATATTGGCCCTGATTCCCAAAAGAGTTTAGTCAAATGCTTGCAAGAGGCTAAAACCATTTTATGGAATGGACCCGTAGGTGTATTTGAATATGCTCCCTTCGCACAAGGAACCAAACAATTAGCACAAGCTATTGTTGATTCCAAAGCCTATTCAGTTGCAGGCGGCGGAGATACCTTGGCTGCGATTGAGCAATTTCATATTCAAGATAAAATTTCCTATCTATCAACCGGTGGTGGTGCTTTCTTGGAAGCTTTAGAAGGGAATGTGCTCCCTGCAGTTGCAGCGTTACAATCACGTTAAAGAGAAAAAAAACCTAAAATGAAAATATTGCCAAGAAGAACAAAAATAATCGCTACCCTTGGTCCTTCTACTGATTCACCTGAAATAATGCGCGCTATTATTCAAGCTGGTGTAAACCTTGTGCGCATTAATATGTCCCATGGTAAACATGAGGATCAAAAGAGAAGAATTGAGCTTGCTAAAACATGTGCTAAAGATCTCAATAAGATTGTGGGTATTTTAGTAGATCTGCAAGGACCAAAAATTCGCATTGCTCGATTTAGCAATAGCGAAGGTATTGTGCTTAAAGAAGGCGACGATTTTATACTAGATGCCAAGCATCCCAATGATATGGGTGATCAACATATTATTGGCTTGGATTATCCTGAGCTTCCTAATGAGGTGGTTAAGGATGATCAACTCTTGCTTGATGATGGTCGTCTTATTTTGATTGTTGAAAGTGTAGAAGGTTCAAAAATTCACTGTAAAGTCAAAGTGGGTGGAAGATTAACTAGCAACAAAGGGCTTAATCGTAAAGGTGGTGGCTTATCAGCACCTAGCTTAACCGAGAAAGATATCAAAGATATTGAGTTTCTTGGAAAATTTGAAGTAGATTACGTTGCTTTATCCTTTCCTAAAACTGCACAAGACATCAATAATGCGCGTAAATTAGTGAAAGAAGCAGGCTCAACAGCGCAAATCGTCGCCAAAATTGAACGTGCAGAAGCATGTGAAAATATTGATGAAATCATTGAAGCAACAGATGCGGTCATGGTGGCAAGAGGCGATTTAGGCGTTGAAATGGGTTATGCTGAATTACCAGCAATCCAAAAGTACATCATTGCCAGATCTAGATTGCGTGATAAAGCTGTTATCACAGCAACCCAAATGATGGAATCGATGATTAAAAATCCTATTCCTACACGTGCTGAAGTATCTGACGTAGCCAATGCAATTTTAGATGGTACTGATGCTGTTATGCTTTCTGCTGAAACGGCAACTGGTGATTATCCTGTACAGGTGATTACCATTTTAGATGAAATCTGCTTAGCTGCAGAACGTCAACGCCCTGCACGTTCAGCCTTACCTGATGATGCGCAATTCAAAAGTCATGATCAAGCTATTGCGATGGCTGCGATGTACGTTGCTAATCATATTTCGATTAAGGCGATTGTCGCTTTAACCGAATCAGGTTCAACACCACTGTGGATGTCACGTGTGCGTTCTGGGATCCCCATTTATGCTTTAAGTCGACATCCTGTGACTTGTGGTCGAGTAACTTTATTTAGGGGTGTTTACCCTGTTGAATTTGATGTGACCCAATATAAAATTTGGGAAATATCACGTCATGCCTTAGGCACTTTAGTGAAGCAAGGCATTTTAGAGCCTGGTGACAAAGTGATTGTTACCAAAGGCGATATCTTGGGCGTCGGTGGTTTCACCAATGCGATGAAAATATTAACCGCTCAACCATTAGCTGAATAGAATTTTTTACTTGGGAGATACATAATGGCATTAATTACATTACGACAATTATTAGATCACGCAGCAGAGCATGGTTATGGTGTGCCTGCATTTAATGTGAACAATCTAGAACAAATGCGCGCGATCATGGAAGCGGCGGACAAAACCAACAGCCCCGTTATTGTGCAAGCATCAGCTGGTGCCAGAAAATATGCAGGCTCTCGCTTTTTAAAGCATTTAATTGAAGCTGCAATTGAAGAGTTTCCACATATTCCAGTTTGCATGCATCAAGATCATGGTGCTTCTCCTGCTGTGTGCCAACAATCTATTCAATTGGGATTCTCCTCTGTAATGATGGATGGCTCCTTGCATGAAGATATGAAGACGCCATCAGATTTCGATTATAACGTGAAAACAACATTGCTAGCGGTCAATATGGCACACGCATGCGGTGTTTCCGTTGAAGGTGAATTGGGTTGCCTTGGTTCGCTTGAAACTTTAACTGCTGGTAAGGAAGATGGATCAGGCGCTGAAGGTGAACTCGATCACAGTATGTTGCTTACCGATCCTGAAGAAGCAGCACAATTTGTTAAAGCAACCAAAGTTGATGCTTTGGCCATCGCCATTGGTACCAGCCATGGTGCTTATAAATTCACACGTCCACCAACAGGCGATATATTAGCGATTGAACGTATTAAAGCGATTCATAAGCGGATCCCTGATACGCATTTAGTAATGCATGGCTCTTCTTCTGTGCCCCAAGAATGGTTAAAAATCATTAACGAATACGGCGGCACCATGGGTGAAACTTATGGCGTTCCTGTTGAAGAAATTCAAGAAGGTATTAAGCACGGTGTACGTAAAGTGAATATCGACACTGACTTACGCATGGCGGTTACTGGTACTTTAAGACGTTTCTTTGCTACCAATGGTAAGGAATTTGATCCCCGTAAATATCTAAGCGAAGCAACTAAAGCGATGCGTGATATTTGTGTGGCACGTTATGAAGCTTTCGGTACAGCAGGCCAAGCAAGCAAGATTAAAGTTTTGAGCATGGAGAAAATGGCCGATCGCTATAAGAGCGGTGACTTAGATCCACGCGTTAATTAAATCCCCCGCTCGCTCTGCTCGCCGCCCCCTTTACAAAAGGGGGCCAAAGATCCCTCTTTCGTAAAGAGGGACGGCGCGAAGCGCCAGGGAGATTTATCTAAACCGAATCTGGTCTGTGATTAATAAACACAAATGGTGCGCTGTATTGTTTATTAGACGCCTCTATGTGCACCACGGCATGCCAAATCATTTGATCATGAATGCAGGTAGGTAGGATAGTTTGTGTGCTGTATATCCCGTCTTTTTGGCGCAACAGGGTGTAGCGAAACTCACCCATATTCATTTCAGCACCTTTGAAATAAATATACATTTTTTTCACGGGAATATTGTCCGTCTTCACTTCTAATAACAATGATGTCAAAACAGGCATGTGTGTTGGTTTAATGCTGAGGGCTATTTGTTCGCCGGAGGGAAGTTTTGAGTAGCACGTTCCTTGACGCAAGTCACAATCAGGAACAGGTAAAGTGACAATGTTTAAAGTTTTCCAACTAGCATAAAAATGATAAGCGCAAAAGGCAGATCCTAACAGCACGCAGAGGCTGCCAATGATTAACCATTTGTCATGTCTTACCAAACTCGGCATATTGCTCTCACTTTTTTGCGGGTAGTTTACCAACTGTAAGCGCATTCGTATAGAGATGTATATATATAAAGTATTGCATGATGGGTTAATTATAATGATAAATGACTTAAATAAAAAAAGCCCTGTCGGGGGACAGGGCAAGGACAATCAATGGGAGTAGATTGTCAAAAAGGATCCCATCCATGGGAAGGGGGAACTGTTTAATCGTGTGTGGGGAGTTGTTGTTGCAACTCTTTATGCATCATATCGACAGTAGGGGCAACATGTGTGCTGCTATCATGAGCATCAACGCTTGTATGAGTTTGAGATGCTGCATCATGCGCACCATAGATGTTGTCCCAAGCTTTGACAGTTTTATCAAGAAGGTCGATTTGATCATGTAACTGCTTCGCATTTTCAAGCGCATTAGTATGTTCTTGAACCTTTTCTAAAGCAGCTGCATAACCCGCTGGTTTTGAGAAATTCCACACAGATTGATTCTTGTATTGTGCATCAAGAGGACTGAATGTTTCTTGCGCAGATGCCAAGGCCTTAGTACTTAAATCAATTTTAGCATTTAATTCCTGCAGTATTGTGTTTGCATCCTGCTCAGATGTTGTTTTGCCATGCAAGAATTGATCTGCTAGCTTTAATTTATCATTAAGCGCGGAATTTGCTTGCATTCTGATGCCAAGCGCTTGGCCTGCAGGATCATTTGAAAATCCAATGCTAAGGCTATTGACCTCTGGGTTAATCTTTTGCCATAAGGTGGCAATATCACCCAATTTAGCATCTGGCTTATCATGTGCTGCCATGGCCGCTTCGATGCTAGAAGAAACACCATCAGAGTTTGGTGAAGCCAAGCTTGTAGATGGATTATCTTTTACATCATCAAAGAGGCTGGGGTTATCGCTCACCACATCGCTTAATTTTAGCGTTGTGCTGCCATCGCTTGGTGTAGCAGCTTGTGATTTGCTTGATTGCAAATTATCAACAATAGTAATTGAAGCTTTTTCTGTCTGCGCACCAGTATCCGTTGAATGTTCTGACTTAGCGCCTTTGGAGATCCCTAAAACAGAATTCACTAAGTTTGCATTTCTACTTGAAGTATCAGCAGAATCTGGTCCGAATACCGCAATTTTTGCTAGTTCATCCATTGCTTGTTCAGCTGTTACAACCTTTGCTGTACTAGCAAGGGCTTTTGTTTCCACAGGAACAGAAGGCGTGGTTTCAACTTTACTGTTGCCGCCAACGAAGTTTTGAACTATGCCTATAGGCGAAGGTAACCAAGAAAAATAACCTTGCGCTTCAGTATGCGGGCCTGTCATTGCAACAGCAAAATCTGCTGCGGTTGGCTCTGGGTTTTCAACAGTTCCTGTGCTGGCTGCTTGGGTTTCCTTTTCGGAAGAAACTTTAAAGGCATCAGCAAATTGTTGTGCTGAAATTTCAGCCTCACCGTTTTGATGTAGACTACCAGAGACAAGTTGTTCTTCAAGGCCTTGGATTTGTGCATTTAGATCAAGCAACTTCGTTTCAAGCGCTGCGATATTGCCAAGCTCCTTATCAAAGCCTGAGCAGGTGCTCTCTAAAGTCAAAACTTTGTCTAAAAAGCCTTCTAAATTCTTTGCCAATTCAACACGTGATGCTTCACTTACGTTTTCAGCTGCGTATTGCTTTGCTTTTATGGTTGCATCGGTTACGGCAAGCTTAAATTTCGTTAAATTTTGCGCCACATCAGCAAATGCATTTGGCTTCTCGGCAGTTAAATATTCGATAATCCCTTGCGAGAGTTTAATTGGGCTCACTGCATCCCAATTTAGTACAATTTTAGAAAATAGTCCTTTATTGCTGACTTGATCTAAAGCTGATTTAATCTGCGCATATTCTAATTGCAGCGCTTTAAATTCGTTTTGGACTACTGCTAAGTTTTTATTCAACTCAAGTCTTCTTGCAGGAATTTCATCTTTTAAAGATTGAACTTCTTTTTGTAAAGCGCTTACTGTGTTTTTCGCTTTTTCTGCAGGTTCAACTTTGCTCGCTTTTTCTTGTGCTTCTTTAGCAAGACGCTGTTCTTCGGCAACGCGCTTTTCTTCAGCAATACGCTTTTCTTGCGCGATACGATTTTCTTCAGCAATACGCTTTTCTTCCGCTTCTTTAGCAAGGCGTTGTTCTTCGGCGATACGCTTTTCTTCAGCAATGCGCTTTTCTTCCGCAATGCGTTTTTCTTCCGCAACGCGCTTTTCTTCCGCTTCTTTAGCAAGGCGTTGTTCATCGGCGATACGCTTTTCTTCAGCGATACGCTTTTCTTCAGCGATACGCTTTTCTTCAGCGATACGCTTTTCTTCAGCAATACGCTTTTCTTCAGCAA
>CAZBZP010000003.1:130686-228703 GCA_964496435.1 Uncultured Candidatus Berkiella sp. | reverse complement strand
TTTCATGCTTTAGTAAATCCACATCAATATAAACATCCATTTTTTGTTTGTGGCCAACAGGTGGTATGCCGCCAATGGCAAAGCCAGTTACTTCTTTGGTGAAATCTGCATCTGCTTTGGTTATCTTTTCGCCTACAATGGCTTCAAGGTTTTTTTCATTAACTCGGTTTGCACCGCTTACTAAAACCAGAATAGGTTTTTTTGATTCTTTAGCTTGAAAAATGAGTGATTTAACAATTTGCGCTACTTCACAACCAATGGATTGGGCTGCATCCGCAGCGGTTCGTGTGCTGGAGGCTAACTCAACAACTTGCAAGGATAACCCAAATGCAGTTAAAGCGTCTTGAACGGTTTGAGCGCTTTTGCTTAAGGTTGCAATATTACTTGTCATGATATTTTTACTCCAAAATTAATTTTAAAATACCGCGCGATAAACACCACGCTTGCCTTCGGCATAGCGACCCCCTTAAAACCCCCCGCTAGCCTACGTTTCACTTCGGCATAGCGACCCCCTTTGATAACAAAGGGGGTTAAGAACTATCCTTTTCTGGCTTTTTCCTCCCTTTGATAACAAAGGGGGTTAAGAACTATCCTTTTCTGGCTTTTTCCTCCCTTTGATAACAAAGGGGGTTAAGAACTATCCTTTTCTGGCTTTTTCCCCCCTTTGTTATCAAAGGGGGGGCAGGGGGGTTTAGTGAGCTTTTTTAAGTTCCAAACTTATATTAAATATGTCTTCGATAACATTCTCGATATGATTATAAATTTCAAGATTGCTGTATCTTTTAACTAATAACCCATTTTCATTTAAATAAGCATCTCTTATTTTATCTGCTTCTTCATGCATTTCCTCATAATGTTGAGCCCCATCTAATTCGACAACAAGATTAATTGAAGGAGCATAGAAATCAACTATATAGGGGCCTAATACTCTTTGCCTATGAAATCGTATTCCGTTAATTTGATTACATCTTACACGATGCCAAAAGATTCTTTCGGGTTGTGTCATATTATTACGTAATTGTCGAGCTGCAGGATTTAATAGTTTTCTATACGACATAGGAAGGATCCTTAACTCCCTTTGGATTCAAAGGGGGTCGCGCTTTTAGCGCGGGGGGGGTATACTTATTTGCATTCATTTAGATTGGAATAAGTATACTATGAAAACACGCAAACTAGGAACTCAAGGTCTTGAAGTCTCAGCCATTGGGCTTGGCTGCATGGGCATGAGTCAATCTTACGGCGAACGTAATGATCCTGAATCTATTAAGACATTACATCGTGCAATAGAGCTGGGCATTAACTTTCTTGATACTGCTGAAGTATATGGCCCTTTTACAAATGAAGAATTATTAGGCCGCGCCTTACAGGGTAAGCGTGATAAAGTAACCATAGCAACCAAATTTGGTTTTCATATAGTCAATGGCAAAATGGCCGGTCTTAATAGTAAACCTGAGCATATTAGACAAGCTGTTGATGGCAGTTTGTTGCGCCTTAACACCGATTATATAGATTTACTTTATCAACACCGTGTCGATAAAACTGTCCCCATTGAAGAAGTCGTCGGTGCGATGGGAGAATTAGTGCGTGAAGGAAAGGTGCGTTATCTTGGCCTTTCAGAAGCAGGCATCAACAACATTAAAAAAGCGCATGCCACACATCCTATAAGCGCCCTACAAAGTGAATATTCTTTATGGGAGCGTAACTTGGAAAAAGATATCATCCCTTGCCTTCGTGAATTAGGTATTGGTTTAGTACCGTTCTCTCCTTTGGGACGTGGCTTTTTAACAGGTGCCGTTAAACGCGCAGAAGAATATCCTGAAGGTGATTATCGTAAAATTGATCCAAGATATCAGGGAAAGAATTTTGATGCCAATATGGAAATAGTGGCTTTGGTTAAAAGAATAGCGACAGATAAAAATGCAACACCCAGTCAGATTGCAGTTGCTTGGCTTTTACACAAGGGTAAGGATATTGTGCCAATTCCTGGTACCAAGCAGATAAAATATCTTGAAGAAAATGCACAATCAACCAATATTGTCTTCAGCCAAGATGAAATGACCGCCTTAGATAAAGCCATGCCAACCTCAGGTCCCAGATATAGTGAAACCCAGATGGGATATGTTGATAGGTAAAAAAAGGGGGGTACGCCCCCCTTTAAATAGCTTGTAGTGTATTATTTGACACCTGTTTCTGCTGTCGCATTCACACGCCCGTTAATCTCTTTGTAGTTGAAGACTTTATTCACAAATCATACGATGCTTTTAGGCAGGTATGAAATTGAGGGGTTTATTGTGGACAAGTTGAACGAAAATTTGATCAAAGCAGCATTTAGCGGCGATAGAAATAAAATTAAAAAATTAATTCAACAAGGGGCCGATATCAACTATAAAGATAGCGAATCTAGCACAAGTGCATTAAGCTTTGCCATCAGAAATGAACATGTCGCCTCGGTAAAGTTGTTGCTAGCCCATGCAGCGACTATCGATAATGAAGAAGTACAAACAACCCAAGCCATCTCTTTCTTAGAAGAACTTTTGATTAAATCAGTTACAAAAGAATGGGAAGAAGGCAAAATTGTTGGTCATAGTTTAGAAGAAATGCTACTGGCGCTTAAAAAGGCCAATAGTGATAAAGAAGTGAATGCACTACTTCAAGATGGTGATTTTTTCAATATATACACTTTGCTTATTAATCTCAAAAGTGCAAAAGAATTACATAGAATGATCCTAGAAGCCAAGATGCTACAACGTTTTGTTACTGATGTGGTTAGTGGTTATGCGGAGAAATTTAATTTTTCCCATGAAGAAACAAGTAAATTAAGCAAGCAGTTATATATAAATTTGTATGCCCGCATTGACGGCACACTCAATAGCTTTACTGATTATTCCTTTAAAGCGAACAAGAATGTGACTTTGGCTTGATTGACTTATCGCGCCTTTTTATCCACCAGTCTATTAATTGTTGTTAACTTGCTATGCAATTATGTAGCATGCTCTAAACGCAAGTTATATTGTCTTGGAGGAAATGGTGAATCACGGCCCGGTTTTTGCACTTGCAAGAAAGAAATTAAATGATGACATGATAAAAGCCACTTTTAGTGGAGATAAAGAAAAGCTGATTGATTTGCTGCAAAAAGGCGCTGTTGTTGATTATAAGGATACAGAATATTCTGCAACGGCATTAACCATTGCAACCAGACATTTGCACCTAGAGGTAATCAAGACGCTGCTATCTAATGGCGCTACTTTGTCAAATGAAGAAAATGAGATAACAAAATCAATTAATTTTTCTGAAAAATTGTTAAGTAATGTTATTTCAAAAGAATGGGAAGCTGCTAACATTCCTGGTGACAGTATAGAAGAAGTAATGACCACCCTCAAAGAAGCTAAGTCAAGTGGAGAAATTTATGTGCTACTTGAAAATTCTGATTATAATACAATTGCTACTTTGCTGATGAATATCAGAAAATCTAAAGAAATACTTGGATTGCTTGAAAATGCCAAAATTTTGCATACATTTGTAGATGAGGTGATAAATACTTATCCTGGGCAAACCTCTAAGCTCATGAACAAGCACTTATTCAAAAATTTATATTTGAGCATGAATAGCATTTTGCAAAACATCACAGATATCCCTTCAAGAATGGCGCTAATCAGAAATATTCATGAACAATTGTTAGTTCAGGCGGGTGTGATAAAAGAAGACAGCAATATATATGATGCCATACAATTACGTAAATTTTTCTTATTAAGCGAAATAGTTAATTCAAATCTTTTTGAAATAAATGATTTAAAAGGTCAAATAGCCAAGGTTAATCCTGCTTTTCGTATCTCTGTGCAAGCGACTAAACCAGCTGCTAACGAACAGTCTATCAGCTCAAAACAAAACCGCATGTAGGATTGCGCCCACAACGGCATTTGTCGTTGTGGAGGCATATTGTTTGATTTCAAGATCAGATAGAGGCAGGGGCTTGTACTGATGTTGGGCCAACGTTGTTCATTGGTTTGGGTGGAAGCTGCTCTGGTAATTGGGGTGAAACAGCATTACTACTTGTTTCCCATGGCACAGAAACCATGAGTTGGCACAATTTATCTTCGAAAGCTTTTCTGGCCTGCGTATCATTTAAAGACTGATTTATCATCAGTGAGAAAATATATTGTTGACCATTGTTTGCAGTGAAAAAGCCTGATAAAGCGGAAGTACCAATTGCGCTGCCTGTTTTAGCAACTACTTTACCCATCATTTCTTTGCTTTTCATGCGCTCTGCCAGTGTGCCGCTTTTGCCAGTTGTACTTAAAGCGCCATAATAAAAAGAAAATTGCGGATCTTGATACATATGGTAAAGCAATTGACTAACCAGATAAGGTGATATCAAATTATAGCGTGACTGACCTGAGCCATCGCTGAGGTTGATTTGCCTAAAGTCAATTTTGGCATCTTTGCTCAATATTTCTTTGATGGCATGTATACCGACTTGAAAAGATCCTTGGCCTAAAAATGCGAGTCCCAAAGCTTTAGTCAAACTCTCTGTATAAATGTTATTGGATTCTGCCAATACGGGCTTGAGCAAATTTCTTAAGGGTACTGAGCGCTTTGTTAAGAGTGCAGGTGTTTTAGGTGATTTATCAAATATAATATTGCCTTTAAGCTCAATTTGGTTTTCTTTTAGAGAAGCTTTTATCAAATTTTGAGCAAGTAACCTTGGATTATCTGCCGCCAGTTCTAATACGGCAGGGGTTTTGTCTATAGGCCAACAACCATTAAGGGTTATCTCATTATTTTTTACGGTCGTGTTTAATTGGCAACTGTGTTTTGCCTCATCATAAGTCACAGCATTAACGTTTGCTTTTAAGGGAAATCTAAAACTATCTTCTACTTGCTCGATTTTGATTTTATCATTTAAATTTTCAGCTTTATTAAGCTTAACTCTGATCCGGTTTGCGTTAATGATGATAGAAGTCACAGGCGCGGAATAAGCATAAGGAATTGAATCCCAGGTCCAGCCAGGCGCGTAAGGAATATCATCAAAAGAAACATCATCAATAACAAAATCGCCTTTGATTTTATTAATGCCTTTCGCTTTAATTTGTTTAATCAAAGAATCTAAATCAGCAGATGTGAAGGAGGGATCCCCACGAAATATAAAATAGATATTATCCTCTAATACGCCTTGATTAATTTTATCAAGCTGTGCATTCACACTGGTTTGATATTGAAAATTAGGCCCAAAGAATTTTAAAGCAGCTGCCGCTGTAAACAACTTGGTTACACTGGCAGGATAAAAATAATCTTGAGCATGGTGCTCAAAAAGAATTAAGCCGGATTTTGGATCTTGTATTACCAAGCCAATCGCCGTATTCGGTAGATGATCTTTAACTAATATATCAAACTGTTGATGAAAATAAGGGGAAGGGGCACCAAACACGTTGCTGACAAGGCTCATCAGCAATCCACATGTTGCAAGTCGTTTTGTTGTTTTCATGGGTTTCTATATATTGCTAGGTTTTTGGTTAATAGCGAAGAATTTGGGATCAGGATTTCTTTGTCGTTAGATCTTAAGTGGGTATAACGTAAACTCATTTTGATCACAATGCCTTTGATATATCCCATTTCAATCGTATCGCCGATTTGAAAGGGTTGATAAAGGATAACCAAAATCCCTGCAAATAAATTGGCAAAAGCATCCTTTGTTGCCAAGGTCAGTGCAATACCAGAAATCCCTAAGCTTGCTACCAATGCCGAGACATTGACACCCGCAGATCCCAGTGCGGTGATAAGCCCTAGAACTAATATTGCGAATCTTGCGATAGTTTCAAAAACCAAAAATACGGGCTGCTTTTGGGCAGGATTTTTATCTCTTATTTGGCGAATGAGTTTGACTGCAAATTTAGCTAAGATCCAAAATACCAATATGATTAGAATAGCAATAAAAACGCCCGGCATCGCCGATATTGTTTGTTTTGTCATCTCGTTCATATAGTGTTCTTCTCAAGTCTTAGTTATGCTCCAATGCCAACACGCTTTGCAACAGGTTGGATTTTTGGCAAGGTGAAAGTGAAAATAGCATAGGTTGTAAGGGCTGCCAAGGAAACATAAAAACTGGGTCCTAATGCCCAATCAAATTGACTATTCAAATATTGAGCAGCCAAGGGCGCTGTACCACCAAAAATAGCCGCAGAAATGCTCCACGCAATAGATACGCCAGTATAACGCTGGGTGCTTGGGAATTGATCGAAAAGAATTTTCACCATGGGCCCACAAACAATCGCATTGAGCACACCATACAGCATCATCGCTAAACTTATATATAAGTAGTTAGCACTAGAGCACAATAAGAATATGCAGGGTGAACCCAGTGCAACGCATAATAATCCTTGTCGATATTGACGATAGGGGCATGTCTTATCGGCAACATAGGCCATAACAGGTGTCAAAAGTGCAACAATGGTTTCGCCAAGGATGGCAAAGAAACTTGCGTGATGTGTGGGTAATTGTAATTGTTGTTTAAGAAAAGCAACAATATAGATATTACCTATATAAACAAAGATCCCCGTGAAGGCTGCAATAGCGGCAACGGTTAATAGAGATTTTTTGCGCTCTCTAAAAACAGCCAGCAAGGGTATTGTTTGCTGTTGACGCTTTATAGGCGTTTCATTAATTTTGTTTCTTAACCAAAACCCTAAGAAACAACTGATGCCACCCAATAAAAAGGGAACACGCCAAGCCCATAAAGGTGCTGTTGGTAGGCTTGTTAAGAAAGCGGCAACACCACCAAATACCATACCAATTGCTGCAGAAGCACTGATCCAGCTTCCTGCTAAGCAGGGATAATTCTTGCCTGTTTTTTCAACTAAGAAAATACCTGCACCATTATATTCGCCACTGATAGCGATACCTTGCAGCATTCTCATGATGAGTAAAATAAGGGGAGCTAAATACCCAATTTGTTCATAAGTCGGCAGACAACCAATACAGACCGTTGCAGCCCCCATGAGAAATAATGAGAACATGAGTGCGGGCTTTCTGCCAAAATTATCTCCAATATGGCCAAAGATAATGGCGCCAAGTGGTCTCATCAGATAGCCTGCAGCAAAGATGCCATAGGTTTTTAAGATGGCAACCTCCAGATTATTTTCCGGAAAAAATAATCCAGACAAAGAAACCGCCATATAACCATAAAAGGTGTACTCTGCCCATTCGAGTAAAGTACCCAAAGAGACAATGCTCACCAATAAGCTTTTTCTTGTTTCAATGGTCATCGGCTTGAACGCTTATCTTTGGGTAGCGTCTCTTTGGTAAAAAAGGAGCAAATAAACGCTAAAAATAAACATGCGGTAATCACTAAGGTAGCGTTCTGATAATCTTGTGCAGAATGCATGAGAGTACCGTCAGCATTAAAGGACATATGCCTTGTGGCATTCCAATCAAGCAGCCAACCTAAAACCCACATAAGTCCAGCGCCAACCAAGACAGAGAACATATTTGCGATTGCCATTGAAAAGCCGCCTAAGGACTTATCATGCAGTTCACCGGCAACAGTATAACTGGCAATGAGTCCGGTATTGGTTAAACCATAAACAAACATAATGATGCTAATCATTGTCACCGGAATATTGGGCACATAAAACACAATTGGTAACAAGACAGAACCTAAAATAGCAGAGCCAATCATCACGGGTCTTCGGCCAACATGATCTGCCAGCCAACCTGCAATCGGCCCGCCAATTGCCCAACCAAAAAAGAGATAAGAGACGGAGTGAGAAGCTTGATAGGTATCAAGATGATGGATATTTTTTAAAAATTCTTTGCCCCAAAATTCACCCAAACAATCGGTGGGAGCATAAATAAAGCCAGCGTATAGCGCATTGAGCCAAGTAAATTTACTTTTTAGCACCAGCTTAATTTGTTCAAAGCTTACCTTTGGAGTGGATTTGGTGGATTGTAATCCTGGTTGAATACTTTGCGGATTATTTCTGACAACCGCGAAAATTAAAATGGATAAGCAAAAAAAGACGACCCCATATAATCTAAAGGAATCTTCCCAGCCAATTTCATCATTTAAAATGGGTACAAGATGTCCACCCACTGCAGCGCCTACCATGCCTAATGCTTGGGTGATGCCAACCAAGAGCGCTAGTTTTCGTGCATCAAACCACACAGTGATTAATTTTAAGGCACCAATAAAGGCAGTAGCAGAGCAAAAACCTAATAAGACGCGTGAAAGCATCGCTGTGCTTACAATTTCGCTGTTGGCGAAAATAAAACTACTGAGGCTACAAATAAATACGGCGACAGTCAGTAAAGCGCGCGAACCAAACCTGTCCACGAGGTAACCAATCGGCATTTGCATCAATACATAAGGAATGTAAAAAGACATGCCAAGAATACCGAGATCAGATTTTGAAATTTCAAAAGCGAGTTGCAACTCTTCACTGATATGGCCTGGGGTGACACGCACAACGTAATGTGCAAAAAAGAAGAAGGCAGCTAATCCCCAAATAAGCCATGGTCTTAGTGCAGAGTATTGCTTTTCTTGGTTCATGCCCCGGCCCCTCGTAGTAAACGTGCAATTATAAGTGAATCACAGAACAAAAAACATGCTTTTATGCCATATGTGTTAACTGAATTACTTATTAATGGTCTACACTTTCTTGATAACAAGCGTTGTAGGTGCAAATGATGCTAACCCCGTTCGATAACAATCATTCAAACTGGACGGCAATTTCTGATTATCTTAATGATCTGTGCGTAAATTATATGCTTATAGATCATCTGCCAAACCATACACTGGATGAAATCGCTGCATTAGTGAACATCGATGAGCATACTTTGCTGCGTACTGTGATGGTGCAAAGCGATGAAGATATGATCATGATAATTATGCCGGATGACTATTTTTTTGATATTGCTTCACTAGCACATCAACTTGAATTGAATTTAAAATCCTTAGGCATCAAAAAAGAGCAGCATTTACTCACATTATTAAATTTAAATGTCATACCGCCGTTGCCGGATGTTGTCGGATGCCAAGCCATCGTTGAGAAAGATATCCTCTCTTTAACAGAAATTTATTTTAAGCCCGATCTCAATAACGCCCTGATTGGCATGAAAAAAGAAAATCTCATGACATTGTTAAAATCAGCGCAATTCCTGAAATTTGGATTTCCCTTAACGCAACTGATTAAGGCCTCTACGGCGAGCGGTGGTGTCAGTGAAAGTATCAAGCAACTCACCCCTTTGCGCATAAAACAACGCTTAAAAGAAACCATTGAATTGCCAGCGATACCAGCCATTGCGCATAAAATCCTTAAATTGCGCTTTAACTATCAATCAACCTCCAAACAGCTTGCAGAAGTCTTAGAAAAAGATCCAAGCCTAAGCGCGCAATTGATGTCATGGGCAAAGTCACCTTATTATGGCTATAGCGGCAAAATTCAATCATTAGACGAAGCCATTGTTAAAGTATTGGGTTATGATTTGGTCATGAATTTAGCCTTAGGGATCATTCTTTCGCGCACAATGACAGTGTCAGTCAATGGGCCTTTGGGATTAAGGACATATTGGGAATTTGCCATTCTTTGCGCAGCTCTTGTAGAGGCCATGCTAAAATTAATACCGCATGCAAAGCGCCCGATGATTGGGCTTGCCTATCTTGGCGGCCTCTTACATAACTTTGGTCATTTGCTCTTGGCACAAATCTTTCCTCCTCATTTTGAGCTTTTAACGCAATATGTTGTTGTTAACCCCAAAGCAGCCATGCTTGACGTCGAACATTATGTGTTAGGTATTGGTCATGATGAGATTGGAGCTTGGCTCCTAGAATCTTGGAAGTTACCACCTGAGGTGATTGCAGCAATACGTTATCATCATGATGAAAATTACCAGGGTGAGTATGCTATCTATCCAAATTTGGTGTTAATCGCGACCAGACTATTAAAAAGCCAGGGAATAGGTGATGCCAATAGCTGCGATTTACCGCTGGAGCTGATGCAAAGCCTATCCCTAAAAGAAGCCGATCTGCTAAAAGTGCTAGAAAATGTGCTGAGTCAAAGGGAAGACTTATTTGAATTAGTGCAGCAGGTTGTTCCTAAGTAAACCCTTCTATATACTCTTTAAATTTTTAATGTCCGCCCTGTTTGGCCTTCAAGTGTGGTATACGTGATAAAGAAATCCACCTATGTCATTTCTCTGTTTTGCGCGATTTGTTGCATTTCGCCTTTGTCTTTTGCACGCACAGTGGATCTAAAAGCTGCCATCACCTATGCCATAGCTCATAATCCACAGCTGAAAAATGCACATTTAGATAAAACCGTCAGAATTCATGAACTGCGTGTTTTGCGACAAAAATTTAATCCCCAAGTGGCATTAAATATGAGTTTAACAGCACAAAATGAAGATTACTTTAATGAAGATTTTATTGAAAAAAAAATCCATACCTACCCTTCGTTGCGGCTATTAACGCCTCTGGGTACCCAACTTGAGGTATTTACCGAACAGAACCTAGGTTATGAACAATACCAACGTAAAAGTGGTGGTGCCGTTCATATTACTTTTGAGCAACCCTTATTAAAAGGTCGCAGCCGCGTTGTAAATACTTGGTCTATTAGCAATGGTGTTGCACTCAATGAAATTCAAGAATTAATGCTGCGACAAGCTTATACGCAAGTTATATATAATGTGATTTTACGCTATCACGCATTGATGCTTGCCAGTGACAATGTCGCTTCACAAGAAAGATGGTTATCATCTGCACAACGTTTTTATGAGAGTTTGAAAATACGTGTTGAAGTGGGCAGAGCACCTGAGTCCGATCTTACCTCATCTATGCTTCAATTAAATCAAGCAAAAGGTTATGTTGCTTCTGCTCAATTTTCTTTTCATCAAGCGGTGAGAGAATTGAAAGAAATTATCGGATGGGAAGAACAAGACGATCTTACTATTACCCCTATCAACTTCTCAAATTCACCCTCTACCCATGACAAAAAATCAATAATACAAAAGGTCATGGATAATGATATTGAAACGAAAATTTTGAATCTCAATAAAGAAAGATTAAAAAGTCAATTAGTCGTTGCTAAAGATCAACAATTAATTGATCTTCGTTTTAGAGGTGATTTTACAGTAGGGCGATATCATATTTACGGGGATGATAAGCCTGAAAATATGCTATTTGATAGCAATATTTATAATGCACCCTTTGTTCATAACAACGGCAATTATTCAGCACAACTTTTAATGAGCATCCCCTTAACCGGAAAAGATCAGCGAAAGCATGCCACTTTAGCGACGAGAGTCGAGCAACAAAAAAACGAACAGGATTTTACTACACATCAGAAAAAGTTGATTACCCATACTACAGGCCTGATAGAAAAGTTAGAATTGCAAAAGCAGCAGCTTACCTTATCAAGGCAACAACTGAGTTTGGCTCAAAAAAATTATGATGATGCCTTGATGAAATTAGAAGCCGGCAGAACATCCATGTTCGAGGTTACAAGTTTGCAAGAAAAGTTACATGAAGTGCAGATGCGACTCAATTCCGCTGAAATAGCTTATCTTGATATCGTTGCACAGTTGGACTTTACAACAGGATTATTAGCAGAAAAATGGTTAACCTAAAGGTATAACGCAATGAGAAAGCTACTCTATTTTTTATTGATATTCGCCTTCACACTGGAGGCGAATCAGGTTGTCATTGTAGAAAATAAGAAGATAGACAATAAGCCTATGCAATATGCAGGGGTTCTTGTACCAGGCGAATTGGTGGAAATCAGTAGCCCTGTTCATGCAAGCATCGCCGCAAAATTTGTTAATTTTGGTCAGAAAGTAACCAAAGACCAAGTTCTCTTTGAATTATCATCTCCTGATTTACTCGCTCGCCTCAATGAGGAAAGAATGAGGCTTTTTGAAAATAAACAACATCTTGAGAAGTTGTTACATTGGCAATCTAGCTATGAAGTTCTTCAAGCCCAATATAACGTCAACAGGGCTGAAGATGAATACCACCATGCGCAAGAAAGATTTGAACAGACACAAAAATTATATAAAGCAGGTATCGTCTCAAAAGAAGAATTTGCTTCTGATGAACGATCTTATAAACATAATTTAAATCATTTAAATCAAACAACACAACATTTGAAAGATATTAAGAGAAAAGGCGATGAGCAGTATATTGAAATCGCAAAAATGAAAGTGGCTCAAAGTCAAAATCATATTAAACTCTTAAATGATAAAGTAGAGGCTCTCACCATCAGATCGCCTTTAACGGGTATTTTCTTGCCTCCTTTTCGAAATGAAAACACCAAGGAATGGGGAAACGCTTATCAGCGCAAATCTTATCATGAAGATCAAAGTCTGGGCGTTGTTGCTGAAAATGACAATGTTTATGTGCAAATAAAAGTGGATGAATATGACATTGTTAATATCAAAAAAGATCAGCTTGCCATCGTTGCATTGCCTGCGCTTGGCGGCAAAAAACTAAAAGGTAAAATCCAAGACATCAATTTACTCACCAATAAAGCAACATCAAACCAACCTGTTGCAAACTTTGATGTCAAAATAAAACTCGATGAGATGTCAGCACCCTTAAAAGAAAAAATGTTATTAGGAATGACAGCTTCAGTTGATTTAGCAAGAAAGCCACTCAAGGGATTGTTTGTACCTAAAGAAGCCATTATCTTCCAAGAGGAGGAGGCCTTTATAACGATGTTTGTTGATGAAAATAATCAGCCCTTACAAAAGGTAGAGCTGGGAGATACCTCCAACAATCATGTGCTGGTTACCAAAGGACTCAAGGAAGGTGATAAAATTGTGGTCATTAGCTAAGCTTCAGGGCATAACTAAATATTTTCCACAAAGAGAAAGTCCTGTTTTAGAGAATGTGGACTTTAGCATTGAATCAGGTGAGTCCTATGCCATTGTAGGAGCATCTGGCTCAGGTAAAACAACCCTGCTAAGTATTTTAGGTTTACTGGACAATCCTACGCAAGGTGATTATTTCATTGAGGGTCAAAATGTAAATGAATTGACCAGCAAAGAAAAAGCCGTGCTTCGCAATGCTTTGTTTGGTTTTGTATTTCAATCGCATTTATTAATTCCTCATTATAACAGTATTGAAAATTGTGCTTTACCCTTATTGTATAGAGGTGTGTCACAAGCACTTGCACACAATATGGCCAAAGAATGGCTAAAGGCTTTGAATTTAGAGAATTTGGATAAGCGTTTGCCTCATCAACTCTCTGGTGGCCAACAACAGCGACTAGCCATTGCCAGGGCCATGATTGGCAAACCCAAAATATTGCTTGCTGATGAGCCAACAAGTGCCTTAGATGCCAAGACAAAGAATGAAGTGCTTGATTTACTATTCAAGTTGCAACAACAGCTAAATTTTGCCTTAGTGATGGTGACCCATGATGAGACTGTTGCAAATCGATGCCAACACATCGTGCAACTAAGTGCTTGCCAATGAGATATCTCAATGATGTCATCGCTTTATTTCAATATTATCGGCTTCGTGTCATTTTTAGTTTGATTGGGATCTGTGTTGGAATTGCGGCAATATGTGCCTTGATTGCACTTAATGGCATCGTTAAGAAAAATAGCCAAGTCTTTATGGAAAAATTTGGTAGCTCACGGTTTGTAATTAATATCATGGCATCAGCTAAGGATAAAAAACAAGTCAAAGAGCTGCTAGATGTGAGTCATGTCGACAAGTTTACAAAATCATTAAATAAAAACTACGCGTTGGTTCCCTATAAGTTACTCTCTGCTAAAGCAAGGTTAGATTTAAAAGATCTAGACGCTCTATGTTTGGCCACAACCATAGATGTGTATGAGATGATGCAATGGCAAATAGCGCAAGGGCGAAAATTACACCCATTAGATAAAGACGACAAGGTCGTAGTTATTGGAACAAAAATTGCTGAAAAAATACAAGAAGCCGGCATCAATGATGCGATTGGTCAAGTTATCAATATTAACGGCTATTTTTTTACAATTGTGGGTGCTTTAGCAGAAAAAGAATTCAACCCTGTTCTAGATTTTGATGTCAATTATGCAGTGATATTCGATGTCCATTTCCTCAATCGATTCGAGAATGATACTGCGGTTGATTCTTTTATTGTTCAAGGAAAGCAACATGCTCTCAAAACATCACAGGACATTTTAAAGGATATTTTGATTAGCAAATTAGGTAATGTCAGGTTCTTTTTTCGTGATGCCATGGTCTTTGAAAAAGCTTTATTTCAACAAGTTACCTTAACCATGAATATGCTAACAATTATCGCTGCTGTTACTTTATTTTTGGGTATCATTTCAATTTTAAATTTATTATATATTTTAATAGATGAGCGTAAAAAAGAAATTGGTTTACGAATGAGCATTGGGGCAACCTCGCGTGATATTGCCAAACAATTCCTTGTTGAGATTTTATGCCTTTGTATGGTGGGTGGCAGTGGTGGTATTGTGCTGGGCCAAGTGCTTGCCTATCTTATCGTCTTAAAGTTACATATTGATTATCACTTGCAAGTTTTTTCATGGCTGCTAGGCGTGCCCCTTACCTTAGTAATTGGATTTGCCGTGGGTTTGTTACCGGCAAGAATGGCCGGGAGAATGGATCCCGTCAAATTGATAAATAGCTAAAGAAAGGCATCGCCAAGTAAAACCGCTTCATACTTGCATCTACAATAAACAAATTCATGGCAAGCAGCTGGTGTTTTTTCACGAATCTTTTGGCTCCTCGCATAAATTCATTTATCATAAATAGCTTATAAAATAATTACGTTAGATAACTTTTGGAAGTAAACATGAGTAAAGATGGCAGCGTGGAAGGTTTAGCTTCCTCAATGGGAACCTTAGCTTTGACTCAAATAGATTTGAGTGAAGGCGAAGTCAATTTTATTGAGCATGCCTTTTCAGAAAATTTGCTAGCCAAGTTCAGCACATCTTTAAAACATGCCAGTGAACTCTGGAATGATCTCAAGTTAAAAACTTTAAGAGGCAATCAAGTCGTTGAAATGCCAATGGCCATGGGATTTCTTTCACTTGCGCAACGCTTAACCCACTATGTAAACCCCCAGCAAAGAAAAGCAGAGCCATCTATTGAGCACAATAAATTTTTATTCGATATGCTCAATCATTTTACGACACGCCTAGGTTATGATGATGTTCATCCAGAAATTAAGGATAATAAAGTTAAAAAGCAAATATTTGGCCAATTATTGTTAATGTTCGCTTTTATTTCTTATGAAAAACTGGTGTTGATTGCTAAGAAAAATAAAGTGCACGACAAAAAAGCGGTTGAAGAAATTTGTAAAGAAATGGGGCTTTGTGCAAACGCAACGAAAATTTTAAATGAATACATAGTGCCTTTTGAAGACGATGAACTTAACAATGAATTTCATCAATTGCACAAAGAAATTATCAGAAAACTATATATTCTCAAGTGTCAGTTTAATCCTAACTATATCGGTTTTAAAGAACTAGAATATCACGTTGCCAGGAAGAATAAGCAAAATCAAGAATACGGCGGTTCATATCATGGCGAAGTTCTTTATAATATGGATGTGAGTAATCAGCTTATAATCAATCCGCTTGTCATCGCAACATTATTAGAAAGATGTCATGAAATACGCTTCAAGCAACAACCACGCACGCAGTTTATTGTTGATATCAATGGCCAAGGGCATGCAAATGTATTAGATATTGGTTTTAATCATGAAACGCAAAAATTTGAAATCATATCAATCGAACCTGCTAAAGTAACGGGGCAGTTATATTTTATAATTGAATTTATAAAGAAATTAGGAAGCAATCACGATATAGTTGCTATCCAAGCAGATTTGCTCAAAGATACCAGCAGCTGTTATACCTTTAGCTTAGCCTTAAGTAGCCAAGTGGCAAAAATGAGTTTTGATTCTCTTAAAAAATGTGAGTCCATTGCTACGCCTCTATGTTTAGAGGGGCTTCATATTGAATGGAAGTCTGTGACTACTTTAGGTCAAAAAGTAGTAATGATGGGGCAATCACAAACCGAGATGAAACAAAGACTCAAAACTTTGTTACCTCAAGAGACTGAACAAAAGATTGCAAAAATGGTTAGCGATCATATAGCGATGTATCAACTTGAGGGACCACAAGTCACTTTAGCAGATGAACCTGCGGATAAAAAATCCTATATCCATGCGCGTCGCCATCATTTAAAACAACGCACAAAACAAAATCCATATTCAGAGTTAAGCGTTGAAGATATTTTAACTAAAACCAAAGCAAAAACGCCTGATCAAGCTTTAAGAAGATTAGCTTGTGGCTATGGTGCAAAAGAGTGGATGGAAATTTTGCTTGAAAAGCACCCCGAGAGTGTTGATAAACCTAATGGGAGTGGCGAAACAGCCCTTTATTGGGCCTATCAAAAGCAGAAAGCGTCTCGTGCAAGACTGTTAGTTAAAAAAGGTGCTAAACAAGAGAATGTAATAAAGAAAACAACAAATTCAATTTAAATTAACCCGTTGTTTTGACTTTAGGAAATGAAAAAAGAACATGCCGTGACAGTTTTGAGTTTATAAAACAGATGGGAAGGCTTCTTTGCTTGCGTAAATTGGATAATTCTCTTTTAACCAAGCTTCGATTTTTGCACGCTCATCATCTGTAACAAAATAAGCGAGCTTTGATCGTCTCATGAGAATATCTTCACTCGTTTTTGCCCATTCTTTCTGAATTAGGTAAATAAGCTCTTTTTCATAAATGCCATGCCCAAAGTTGATGCCCAAGTCAGCTATTTTTTTGGCGTCTTTTAATAAAGCATAAGTTAAGGTGCCGTAACTTTGTGCGTAACGCATTAGGAGCGCAGAGGGTAGCCAATCATAATCATCAGCTAATTTTTCAAGAAAATGTGAAAAATTGTGTTCAGGTAAATTACCACCTGGTAAAGGGCTCTTGGCCGTCCACGGACCACTTGCCTGTTTAAAATAAGGGGAAAGCATATTAACAACTTTTTCTGACAACATTCTAAAAGTGGTTAATTTCCCACCATAGACATTTATTAGTGGCAGGCATTTTTTGTTATCAAGTAGTAATTCAATTTTGTAACCACGATTGATTGCGGCTAAATTGTGTGAGCTATCATCCACCAAGGGGCGTACACCTGACCATGCACTGATAATTTGTGTTGGTCTTAAGGGATGATGAAAATATTCGCTGACAATCTCACAAAGGTATTCTCTTTCTTGCAAACTGATTTGAACATTTTCAGACGCACCCTGGTAATCTGATTCTGTAGTTCCTATCAAGGTAAATTGTTTTAAATAGGGGATAACAAATACGACGCGGCCATCTTTATGCTGTAAAAGATAGGCTTGTTCTCTATCATATAGTTTGCGAACAATAATATGACTGCCTTTCACTAAGCGTATATTAATTTTATTTGCTATGTGAAGTGTAAAATTAATGACTTGTTCAACCCATGGGCCAGCAGCATTGATGAGTGCTTTTGATCTCACTTTAAATTCATGACCGCTTTGTGTGTCTTCTAAAGTAACCACCCAGTAATCTTGATCCCGCGTGGCATGAACACATTTTACCCGCGTTAAAATTTTAGCACCAAATTGATGCGCTCTTAAAGCATTGCTTACCACGAGCCTTGCATCATCAACAAAACAATCCGTATAAATAAAACCTTTGCGTAACGAACGTTTAAGTGGATTATCTTCAGTTGGTTTTAAATGAATGGCTTTGCTGCGCTTAAATTTAAAACTCGCACCCAGTAAATCATAAATATACAATCCAAGTCTGATAAACCAAAAGGAGCGCAAAGTATTAGTATAAGGAACAACAAAACGTAATGGTTTAATAAGATGAGGTGCACAACGGTATAGAATTTTACGCTCAACGAGCGCACTTCTGACCAAGCCAAAATCATAATATTCCAAATAGCGTAAGCCACCATGGATCATCTTTGAGCTGGCAGAGGACGTGCCACTGGCCAAATCATATTGTTCACACAATAAAACACGAAGCCCGCGACCAGCGGCATCGGCTGCTATGCCAGTACCATTGATACCACCACCGATAACAATGAGATCATAGGGCGCTTGTGTTTCCAAAGAGAAGACTCTCCATATGCATAAAACCTCTCTTTCAAGCATAATATATAAATGAGTATGTATATTTTTAAAGTTTGTTTGCCAATTAACAAATTTCCAAGGGATCCCGCATGATTCATTATGAAATTAGCGCCGAAAGACCCGCCTCGCATCTCTTTAATATACGTATCACCATCCCGAAGGGGGCAAAAGAGGGGCAAAAAGTTTGTTTGCCAAATTGGATCCCCGGCTCCTATCTAATCCGTGACTTTGCCAAACACCTTAGCAGCATCACAGCTTACAGTGGGGACAGCCAACATAAAGAAAGTCTGGCTATCGAAAAAATTGATAGTAATACCTGGGTTTGCGCTAAAACAGATAAGCCCATTATTTTGGAATACACCGTCTATGCTTGGGATACCTCAGTGCGAGGCGCACACTTAGACGACAATCATGGCTTTTTTAATCCCTGTTGCTTATTACTGCAAATCTGCGAGCAGGAAAATGATCCCTGCCTTGTTACCATCAATCCGCCAAAAACAGCCCAAGCCTCCCAATGGCGCGTAGCAACCACCCTAGCCAGGGAAGAGGCCAAACCTTGGGGATATGGTAGTTACCGTGCTCAAAATTATGATGATCTTATCGATCATCCTGTAGAAATGGGCATGTTTGACTTGGTCGAATTCGATGTAAGTGGGACCCCTCATGCGATTGTGGTGTCAGGTAAACATGATGGGGATCTCAATCGTCTTGCCAAAGATGTACAAAAGATCTGCCAAACACATTGTGATTTATTTAAAAATCAAAAACCCTTTGAGCGCTATCTCTTCTTATTAACGGTTTCAAAGGATGGATATGGCGGCTTAGAGCATCGTTCCTCAACTGCATTGATTATACAAAGAGATACGCTGCCTATTGCACTCGATAAAAATATGTCGCGGGGCTATATTACTTTGCTTGCACTTTTTAGCCATGAATATTTCCATGCCTGGAACGTGAAAAAAATTAAACCCAAAAGCTTTGCACCCTACAAACTCAACGAGAAATGTTATACCAAACAGCTCTGGGCATTTGAGGGTATTACCTCTTATTATGATGAAATAGCCCTGTTGCGTGCGAAAGTCATAACCCTGGAGCAATATCTTGACTTACTGTCGGTTGCCTTCACCAAAGTATTAAGAGCCTGTGGCAGATTAAAACAAAGCTTGGCAGACTCCAGCTTTGATGCCTGGATAAAATTTTACCAACCAAATGAAAATGCAAATAACGCGCAAGTCAGTTATTACCTGAAAGGCACAATGGCCGCCTTAGCATTTGATTTGGCATTGCGTCTTGAGACAAACAATGAAAGTTCCCTTGATAGTATTATGCTTTCATTATGGGAAGAATATGGTAAAAATAACATTGGCGTGCCAGAAGGGAAAATTGAAGAATTAATTAAACAAGCCGCTAATGATAAACTCAATAACTTGGTGGATAATGCGCTTTACACAACAAAGGATTTGCCCTTAGCACTTCTCTTTGACTCTTTTGGATTACAATTCACGCAAAGACAACAAATTGCCAACGATGATAATGGCGGTAAACGCGCACCTATAGCGGAAAATGGTTTTAAACAGGGTATCTTTGAATTTACTTTATCAAAGATGCAAAGCAGACTCGTTATTTCAACTATTGTTGATGATGGTGCCGCGATGAGAGCGGGGCTTTCAGCCTTTGATGAAATTGTTGCTTTAAATGGCATGAAGGTGGATAGCGAATCCTTTGATAAAATGGCTAAACGCTTTAGTGTGGGGCAACAAATCAAGGTACATTATTTTAGAGGCGATCTTTTAAAAGAAACAGTGGTTACCCTAAAGGCTGCGCCATTAGATACCGTTGAAATTACCCTAATGAACAATATAACCCCAGAACAAAAGAATAAATTAAAAAATTGGTTACAGATTGAATTAGCGACTTAAGAGCGATATGGAACAGTTAGAAAGATGTATGTTAGCCGATCAATTTTGGCTAAGAAATAAATATTATCAAATTATAAAAAGAAATGATAAAGATAAAGAAGAACAATTAAAGCGCTGGCAAGAGAAAGTAAACGCTTCAATTTTAGCTTGCGAAAATCGTCAAGCGAATGTGCCGACTATCACTTATCCTGACTTACCCATCACGCAAGAAAAAGATAACATTTTAAAAATAATTCAAGAAAATCAGGTTATCATCGTGGCAGGTGAGACTGGCTCAGGTAAAACCACACAATTACCTAAAATTTGTTTAGAAGCAGGTTTAGGTCGAAAAGGGTTTATAGGGCATACCCAGCCAAGACGTATTGCGGCAAGGACAGTAGCAAGTAGAATAGCAGCAGAATTTGAAAGCCCGCTTGGGAAATATATTGGGTATAAAGTTCGTTTTTCAGATAGAACTAATCCTGAAAATTATATCAAAATCATGACAGATGGGATTTTGCTCAGTGAAACCCAAGAAAGCAAATGGTTATCACAGTATGATTGTTTAATCATCGACGAAGCCCATGAGCGTAGTTTAAATATTGATTTTATCTTAGGCTATCTTAAAAAGCTTATTCAAAAAAGAAAAGATTTAAAACTTATCATTACCTCTGCAACCATCGATGTTGAGCGCTTTTCAACATTTTTTAACAATGCACCGATGATTGAAATTAAGGGGCGCTCTTATCCTGTGGAAGTGCTGTATCTTGGCAAAGATTTCCAAGATGAATCAGATGATCCTATCCAGCAAGTGGCGAACGCAGTTAAACTGGCTTGTCATAAAGGGCCTGGTGATATTTTAATATTTCAAAGTGGTGAAAAAGAAATACGTGACGTCATAGAAGTGTTGTCTCGGGCGCATTTATCACAGGTGGAATTGCTACCCTTATTTTCACGCCAGAGTAATGCTGAGCAGCAAAAAGTCTTTCAACGTTCATCCAAGCGAAAGATTATTGTTACCACCAACGTTGCTGAAACTTCCTTAACGGTGCCGAATATTCGTTTTGTAATTGATTCAGGCTTGGCACGGATTAGCCGTTATAACTATAGAAACAAATTACAACGTTTGCCCATTGAAGCTATTTCACAGGCAAGTGCTGATCAACGTAAAGGTCGTTGTGGGCGCGTAGGGCCTGGTATTTGCTATCGATTATTTTCTTTGGATGATTACCAAACCCGCCCTTTATATACAGAGCCTGAAATTCTGCGCACAAATCTAGCTGGTGTTATTTTAAAAATGCTTGCTTTAAATTTTGAAAGCATTGAAACCTTTCCCTTTATTGAAGCGCCAGACAGTCGCTATATTAAAGACGGTTTCACCTTATTAGAACGTTTGCAGGCGGTTGATGAAAACAAAAAAATAACACCATTGGGTAAAGTACTGGCTAATATTCCCATTGAACCCAAATTAGGTCGCGTTATTATTGCTGCCAACCAATATGGTGCCTTAAAAGAAATATTAATTATTGTAAGCGCATTAAGCATAGTCGATGTGAGAGAAAGGCCACAAGGCAATCAAGAAGAAGCAGATAGCCAACATGCAAAATTTCTTCATGAAACATCTGACTTTATGAGTTATCTCAATTTGTGGGAATTTATTATTTCACATAAAGCAGAACTTTCACATCAGAAAATGCGCAAACTATGTCAGCAGAATTTTCTATCCTTTTTAAGAATATTAGAATGGATTGATGTTCATGAGCAATTGACTCAAATTGCACATGAGCTCAGTTTCAGGCAAAACCAACAACCAGCAGATTACGCCTTAATACACAAAGCACTGTTGTGTGGTTTTCTAGATGGTATCGGTGTTAAGGATGAGAAAAAAGAATATACCGGCGCAAGAAACGTCAAATTTTTTATTCATCCGCAATCAGTAGCTTTTAAAAAATCACCGAGTTGGCTTGTTGCTAGCGAAATTGTGCACACGACTAAAACCTATGCTCGTGTCAATGCGCAAATTGAAACCACCTGGATAGAAGAAGTTGCTAAAGATTTGCTCAAAAAGCAATATGATGAACCTCATTTTGATCCAAAATCAGGGCGCGTGGTAGCCCTTGAGAGGGCGACTTTATTTGGTTTAGAAATATATGCAAAGAAGAAGATCAATTATGAAAAAGTTGCACCTATAGAGGCACGCAAGATATTTATTGAGCAAGCCTTGGTGCAAGAACAGATGGTTTCTAAATTTGGCTTCTATCTCAAAAATAAAGCCACGCGCGCAGCGCTGGAAAGCTTAGAAGATAGAATAAGAAAACAACTTATCTTAGTAGATGAATCTAAGATCCACGAATTTTATATAAAGCATTTACCATTCTATGTGTGTTCTGTTCCGGCACTAGATAAATATTTGCAGGATAAGATTCAAGATTGCTTAGTATTTAATCAAAATGATATTTTACTTAATGAAATCCCAGACGATCTCATTGAGCAATACCCCGAAAGTTTAACCATTAAAGATCAGTTTTTTAACTTAAGCTATTGTTTTGATTTAAGCGCCGAAGATGATGGGGTAACCCTAATCATTCCCTTTGAGATGGTACAATATGTTAAAGATCAAGACTTTTCATGGCTGATCCCAGGATTGCTTGCACAGAAAATTGACTTTTTGATAAGAGCTTTGCCTAAGAAAAGTAGAACTACATTTGTTCCTATACCTGATTTTGTTAAAAAGGCGCTTAGTAGTATATCTGCGAACTCAGGTAATTTAAGTAAAGTCTTACAACAATTCTTAGAAAAGGAATGTGGTTATCAGCTTGGCAAAGTGTGGGAAAATCTCAATTATCCTCCTTGTTTAGTGATGCATTTTAAAGTTATTTCTAAAGAGGGGAAGTTAATAACTCAAAGTGACGATTTACAAAAAATTTACCAATCCTTACAAGAACAATATTTAGAAATATATTCAAGCGAACAACCCATCGAGCAGGATAGTTTAACTCAATGGCAATTTGCTGATTTACCTAAGGAATATACGGTTAAAAGAGCTAAGCTGGATTTTGTCACCTTTCCTGCGCTGGTTGATATGCACCAGAGCGTGAGTATTAAACTTTTTGATGTACCTGAAATGGCGCGCGTTTATCATCACCAAGGATTGGCAAGGCTTTATTTACTTACGCTGACGGATACTTGCAAAAACGCAAGAAGAAGCATTTCAGCACAAACTAAAAAGTTGCTCAGCAAAGCTTATCAACCCTTTGGCGAGATAGAGAGTTTAATTGATGATATTTTAATGGCATGCAGTCTACATTTATTTGTGCAAGGCAATGACATTAGAACCAAAGCAGATTTTAATAAAATTTTAGCACTACATCGCCAAGAATTGATGTTGCTTTTTAGCCAAACACTTAACATGTTGACGCAAAGTTTAAGCACTTATCATGACATCCTTATGCAGATGCAAAAGCTAAAAGTTAATATACTAGACGGTGAGGCTCACAAAGATATCCTTAACCAACTTGAAGGTTTATTTTCAAAGCATTTTGCTAGAAAAACACCTTTGATATGGTTAAAACGTTATCCTATTTATTTGAAAGCATTACAAGGGCGGCTTGAGAAACTGCCTCGCCAACCTGAAAAAGATAAGCAGGCGCGTCTGGAAGTCCAAGCGATACAAAAGGCTTATATAGGTAAGCTGAATACCAAAGATAAATCTCTCTTAACACCACAAGATCCGCTGATGAGCTTTCAGTGGAAAATTGAGGAGCTAAGGGTGTCTTTGTTTGCGCAAGATCTCAAAACTATCGAACCCGTCTCTAAAATTAGGCTCCAAAAAGCCCTAGATAATCTAAACTGAAATAATCGAAAGCGTAAAAGGCTTGGTCTTGCTAACGATCAAGTTCCTTTTTTGTAGGGGCGGACTTCATGTCCGCCCAGAACAAAGCTGCGAAACCTAAAGGGCGGACATGAAGTCCGCCCCTACATAAGAGAGCCATGCAATAGGGAGATAATCATGAGGTTTATTAAAGCATTAGTTTTCTTGCTTACTTTTACAACCTCATTTGTTTGTGTGGCAAAACAGTTTGAAGTGCCAGAACCCCTCAAGCCCTGGCAATCATGGGTGCTATATGGTGTTGAAGATAAGCTCTGCCCCACACCTTATAATAATGCTGAATCCCATTACTGTGTTTGGCCAACCGATCTGCAAATAAGTGTTGATAATCAACAAGGCAAATTTACCCAAAAAGCGGTGAATTATAAGGATGGATGGATTCCATTGCCTGGCAATGAGGAAAGCTGGCCTATTGAAGTAAAGATTAATGCTAAGGCAGTGCCTGTTTTATCACATCAAGGACAACCAGCCCTTTATTTAGAGGCAGGTGAATATGTTATTCAAGGACAATTTGCTTGGAATAGCATGCCAGATTTTATTCAATTGCCTGTTAATTTGGGTACCTTGAGTTTATCTGTGCAAGGCAATCAAATCGATCAACCACTGCGCGATGCCGATGCAAAATTATGGTTTCGACAACAACAAGCAGAGCAAAACCAATCAGAACAAAGTGATAGCCTTAGTATGAAGGTATATCGTTTATTTGATGATCAAATACCTTTAACTTATACAACAACCCTTAATTTAAAAGTGACAGGTTTGGTGCGTGAAGTAACGATTGGGCCACTTTTGTTAAAAGACAGCTTACCCATGTCGATTGATAGTCCTCTTGCTGCCAGAATTGAAGAAAATGGTATGCTTCGCGTGCAACTAAGACCAGGCGTTTGGGAATTGTCAGTTAAAGCGCGATTTTTAGCAAAACAAGATATGCTTGGTTTGGGCAAAATAGAAAGCCCATGGCCTACAACAGAGGTATGGTCATTCCAACCTGAAAATGAATTGCGTCTCGTTGAAATTCAAGGCGGCAATGCGATAGATCCACAGCAAACAGATATGCCCCAAGAATGGAAAGCTTATCCTAGCTATTTATTAGAACAAGATAAATCCCTGACCATAGTCGAAAAAAGAAGAGGGCAAGAGAAACGCCCAAGCTCCCTCTCCTTGCAACGCAAATTGTGGTTAGATTTTTCTGGCAAAGGTTTTATTGCTGTTGATACGATAACAGGCAACGTGACTGATCAATGGCGCCTTGCAACCACAGCACCATTTAGCTTAAAAAGAGCAACTGTTGATGGACAAGACAAGCTCATTACAAAGCTTAATGACAATGACTTGCCAGGTATTGAAGTCCGACAAGGCAATATTCAACTTGATGCTGTGAGCAAAGTAGAAAGTAAACCCTTTCGTTTTAGCGCAATTGGTTGGGATTTTGATGTGCGTTCTTTATCAACCACGCTCTATTTACCTCCTGGTTGGAAGTTAATAGGCGCCTGGGGAGCTGATTCGGTTACTAATGCTTGGGTGCAAACATGGACATTATTAGATCTCTTTTTGGTGCTCATCATGGCAGCTGCCGTTGCAAAATTATTAGGCATCACTTGGGGAGTGCTCACTTTAGTAACAATGACCCTAATTTATCAAGAAGGTGGCGCACCAATCTATAGCTGGCTCAATCTTATTGCAGCTTTAGCCCTATACAAAGTGTTACCACAAGGAACTGCGCGTAAAGTATTTTTATATTATTCAAGAATAAGTTTTCTTGTGCTGATATTTATAGCCATTCCTTTTATGGTCAAACAAATACGAGAAGCAATCTATCCGCAGCTTACGCCACCCAATCAATCTTATGTTGCTCAAAATCAAATGTACCAACGCCAAGAGATGCAAAACATCATGACAGTACCTCAATCAGCAAGTGACGCGGTTGCAACCATGGGCGCAATGGAAAGTAAAGGTAAAGCTTTGATGAGCGCAAAATCCATGGGGGGTGGTGCAGGTGCCGCGCCTTTACCGCAGGAAGCTGCTCTTAATGATTATGATGCGAATGCTAAAATTCAAACAGGACCTGGGATCCCATCATGGCATTGGGATGTCTCTTTGCTCACGTGGAATGGCCCTGTGTTGAAAGATCAAAAAATTACTTTATGGATATTGCCGAAGCTTGTGACTTCTTTCTTAAAGATTTTAGAAGTCGCTTTGATGTTCTTGCTGATTTATGGCCTAACCAAGATTTGGGAGCAAAAAGATAAATTCCCTGCTCAGACATTATCGGCCACCAAGCTATCATTATTCATTTTTGCGCTCAATGTATTGTTCACAGGTTTTATATGTTTCCAGCCTCAATCAGCATTGGCTGATATGCCTAATAAAGAAATGCTTGATGAGCTGAAAAATCGATTAACCCGCGCACCAGAGTGTATACCTGAGTGTGCTGAAATTTCCCGAATGCAAGTAGAGGCATCAGCCAATCAATTGGTCATTCGTGCGAGCGTTCAAATTGCCTCACCGGTTGCTTTACCATTACCAAGTAGTATGGGTAAATGGATGCCAAGAACTATTCTCATTGATGGTGTTGCGGCAAAAGAAGCCCAAATGGATGCAGGCCTACTTTGGTTGAATGTTGATAAAGGTGTGCATGAGGTTGTTTTAGAAGGTCCAATAGGCGCTCAAGATAAATTTGAAATTTTAATTCCTTTAAAACCCAAATGGATGACAGCAACAGCGAATGAGTGGGGTATAGAAGGTATTTATAGAAATCAATTACAGGGCGAAAACTTATATCTCACCAAAAAGAGCACAACAAAAGAAGAGAATACGGCGACAACCATCACCCCGGGTCGGATCCCTTCCTTTGTGCAAGTTACGCGTATGTTAAAGTTAGGTTTCGATTGGGAAATATTAACTGAAGTAAAGCGTATTGCACCTCTTTCAGGCGGGATCAGAGTTGAAATTCCCTTGTTAGCGGATGAATATGTGCTCTCTGATGCGGTTGAAGAGCAAAATAAAAATGCGATTGTTTCTTTAGGTGAAAATCAAGACACTCTCTCCTTTAGATCAAAGATTAAAGTGACACCAGAAATTGTCTTGCAAGCAGTCAAGAACACATCGATTATTGAAGAATGGCAATTAGAAGCAATCAGTCAATGGCACTGCACTTTCGAAGGCTTGCCCGTTATTCATCAACAAAGTACACAAGGACGTTACTTGCCAAGTTGGTATCCATGGCCTGGTGAAACTTTAAAAATTGATATAAGTAAACCGCAAGCTATAGCGGGTGATACGCTTACCATTGAAAATAGTCAATTGAACGTGACGCCTGGTAATCGCGCAACAAATAATTTGCTCACTTTTTCCGCTAGAAGCAGTTTAGGGGGAACACATAATATTAAAATTCCTGCCAATGCAACTTTGCAGGATGTGCACATTGATGGAAAAAGCCAACCCATTAATGCAAAAGAGGGAGAAATATCGCTGCCTATTCATCCTGGCCATCAAACAGTGATGGTAAAGTGGCAGATTGGGCAGGGCATATCAACTTATTTTGCAACGCCGCAAGTTGATTTAACAATGCCAAGCTCTAACGCTTTGCTTAATATCAAACTCTCCAAGGATAGATGGATCTTATTTGTTGGCGGTCCTGCAATAGGCCCTGCTGTCTTATTCTGGGGTGTTCTCATTATTATATTGTTATTATCTTTTGGTTTGAGCCGCATTAAATCTTTTCCTTTAAATATGTGGCAATGGTTTTTACTGGGGATTGGTCTTAGTGTCGCAACGCCCTTAGCAATTATATTTGTCATCGCTTGGTTTTTTGCACTGCATAAAAGAAATCATATTTCTGCAACGCTAGGAGATACTTCATTCAAAGTGATGCAAATTAGTTTAGGATTCTTAACTTTATTATTCGTAGTTAGTTTATTCACCTGTATATCTGATGGACTTTTAGGAACACCAAAAATGCAATTAGGTTCGCCATATATGGGGAATTTTCATGCAGTACAGCTTTCTGAAGAAGGATTTAATTTGCAGTGGTATCAAGACATGACAAATGATAGTTTGGCACGTTCTTGGGTAGTTTCCTTACCTTTATATATCTATCGAATTTTAATGTTGTTATGGGCCTTATGGCTTGCGTTCTCTCTCATAAAATGGTTGCAATGGGGATGGCAGTGCTTTTCAAAAGACGGTTTATGGCGCGCTAATCAAAATACGGAATAATATTTTGTAGTACGTCATGTTATTTGATAGGATACGGCGATTTCGTAAACCAGTAATGATTTGTCTAAGCGATATTGAACAGTCGACTCATTAAGCGTTATAGTATGATTCGTTAATTCTGTTCGGTGGCAACCTATTAGTTTTTTTCCTAATTAGGTGCTCACATTTTTTCGGTTAGCAAATTCAACCGTTATGCATTCCAATGGGAGAGATTGTAGATGAGCAAAATGACAAAAAGTAAATTGGCCATGTTGGCGCTAGCAGGCCTTGGTGCCGTTGCTGGTAGTCCCGCATTCGCTGCAGGTATGACGGTTGACACCAAAGGTGGTTTGGAAGTTTTCGAACTTGACGAAAACAACTATTGGTTCAAAATCGGCGGCAGAATGTTCTTTGATTACGTCTACTTCCAAGATGACGAAAATCAAGGCAACAACAGTTCATTCAACACAAACACTTCATTTCCTAGCGGCGCTCACATCAGAGCTGCTCGTGTTACCTTGAAAGGTGGCGTAGGTCATGATTGGGTTTATAAATTCGATATCGACTTAAGAGACAGACCAGGCGCTGTATTTGCTAACTTCGGTGAAGCTTTCATCGGTTACAACGGCTGCAAGAACCTTTGGTTCGCTTTAGGTCAAGTAAGTATTCCATTTGGTTTGGAAAACTGGCAAAGTGCTAACGACACCATGTTTATGGAATTGTCCTTAGCTTCCAGCGCTTTCGCTCCAGACAAAGGTTTAGGTTTATACAGCGAATGGCATGGCAACATGGTTACCTTAGCAGGTGCTATTTACCGTCCTCAAATCGCTGGTTCACGTCAAACAGGTGACGTGCTTTCACAACCTACAAATGTAAACGTAGGTGGCGTTCCTACACCAGTAGCTGGTACAGGCCCATTTGATAGCGTACCAGGCAGTGATGACAAAGGTATTGGCGCGAGATTAACCTTCTCACCAGTACATGACGATTACACTGTTTACCATGCAGGTGTTTCTGCTCGTTATGAAAGCTTACATGAACATGCTAATGACTTTAACTACATAGCTGGCATGGAAGTGCGTGCGCGTCAAACCCCACGTTTCTTCACCAACATTCCAGTTAACTCAGTACATAGTCATGATGTTTGGGGCTTTGAATTAGCTGGCCGTTGGGGACCATTGTTAGTTCAAGGTGAATACATGCTTGCTAATGTTGAACGTGATGATCTCTATCCTCAGTTCGACTTACGTAACCCAGCTGGAAACCTTGAATACAACGGTTACTACATTCAAGCTTCCTACGTTCTCACCGGCGAATGCAGAGATTATGACTTTGACAGCGGAACCTTCGGTCCAGTTCATCCTCATTCTCGCAAAGGCGCTTGGGAACTTGGCGTAAGACATAGCTATGTAAACTTGATGGATAATTCAAGCTTAGCTGGCAACCAAAGATTCCAATTCATTGACTTCGTTCCAAACAACGCAGTTGATCAATTCGGTAATCCTGCTGCTATCGCTGATAACATCAGAACCAATACAACGGTTAACGATATTATTGGTTCAGCACATGCGACCACAATTGGTTTAACCTGGTGGGTTAACGACAACGTTAGATTCATGGCTAACTATGTTCGTACATCCATTCCTTCAGAAGACCATGTGGATGCATTGGGCTTCAGAGGCCAAGTTCAGTGGTAAGCTGAATGCTACTAAAAAAGCCCTGTTATGCAGGGCTTTTTTTTTGCATAAAATATTAAATTTATATGTGTTTAATAACTAACAACATATTTTTTTAACGTAAAGATTTTAATCTGTATTGTACTTGCCTAATCAAGGTCTAAACTAAAATTAACTTATAGATATGGATGTGAATATGCTGCGTCGCACCTTTGTAAACGCTTTATTTGCTATCACCAGCCTCACTTTGTCAGGGTGTGCTTCTCAGGCTCAGAAAACACCGCATATTGATGATCCATTTGAAGGCTTAAATCGCGCTACCTTTAAGTTTAACCAAACGGTAGACAATTATTTCATCAAGCCTGTTTCTTATGTCTATTTGCAATATATTCCCTCTCCCGTTCAAATAGGGATCGGTAATTTCTTTGATAACATCCGAGAAGTAACTAATGTTGCAAATGATGTGCTCCAGTTGAAATTCGCCTATGCATCTTATGATTTAAGCCGTTTATTGATTAATACAACCATTGGTTTGGGCGGGTTATTTGATCCGGCCTCCACTTTAGGCTTAGAACATCGCAAAGAAGACTTTGGTCAAACACTATATCACTGGGGTTATCACCATTCTTACTATATCGTTCTACCTTTTATAGGGCCAAGCACCTTTAGAGATACCCTTGGCTTAGCGGTAGATTACTATGGATTAAGCGTATGGCCTTGGATTGAACAAGGTTGGGAAAAATACACCTTATTGGGTATAGATTATTTAGATTTACGTGCAAGACTACTAAGAAGAGAAAGTGTTTTAGATGTTCTCGCTGTAGATGAATATGCCTTTATGCGAGATGCATATTTCCAACACAGAAAATACCTCTTTGAAAATTCATCATCCACTTCTACAGATGATATTTATGAGGGCGTAGAACCAGAAGATTATGATTCTAGCGCTTATAGGAAAACAGAACCACAAGCTAAGGTCGAAGAAAAGCCAGCAGAAGTGCCAGCAGAAGAGCCCAAAGCGGCAGATAAAGCTGCAAAAGCGCCGAAAAAAGAGGGCGAAAAGCTAGCTGATAATAGCAAAGACAATAGCAAGACCGCTTCCAATGACAACGAACAACATGCTACCCATAAAAAGAAGATTGAAGCGCTAGAGCTTAAAATGGAAGCACTTGAAAGAAAGGTCGACTTTAAAAAAGATAAAGAATTTTTAAATGTCGATATGAATAAAGTTGTTAATTCGAACGCTAAAAAGAACGAAAAAGCGAAAACAGTACTAGAGCAGTAATGTAAGGATAAGCACCTCTTTGTAGGGGCGGACTTTATGTCCGCCCGTCTCTTCGCGTTGAATATAAAATCAGATAAACATGCCTCATCACCCTAGCGTTATCAAAATAAGCTAAAATCCTCTCTAATACCCAAGATATTGAGATTATAACTCCATATCTATTCAGTAAAACGAATATCAATTCTAATAACCTTTTGCTTAGCATCCGACTAATTATAAAGAAGAATACCCTTTAAGAGGCAAACAATTGGGGTTTGATTTATACAGTCCTATAATGAAGATATGAGCGCAAGATGACAAACACATATGGGCGCATTTTAAGCGTTGATGACGATTTAAAATTGCGTGAAAAAATAGCAACATACCTGGAGGACAGCGGGTTTGTTGTTTATGAAGCCAATAATGGTGAAGAGGCCTTAGAGACGTGCCGTCTTAAAAAACCTGATTTGGTTTTATGTGATTTAGAAATGCCAGTAATGGATGGCCTAGAACTATTGGAAATTCTCAGAAAAGAATTTCCAGAGCTACCCGTCATCATTGTTTCGGGGACTGATAGAATTAAAAGTGTTATTGATGCCTTAAGAATAGGCGCATGCGATTTTATCGCCAAGCCAATTACCAATCTCACGGTTTTGGAACATGCTGTTTGTAAAGCGCTAGAGAGAGGTAGATTGGTTGTTGAAAATAGAAACTATCGCTTAGAGCTTGAAGAGAAAAATATTCAATTAACACAAAGTTTAGGGCAATTGGAAGAAGATCAGAATGCGGGCAAAAGCGTACAACAAAAGTTGCTTCCTCAGCCACAATTTGATTTTAAAAATTATACCTTCTCACACAAGGTAATTCCTTCTTTATATTTGAGCGGCGATTTTGTTGATTATTTTCAAATCTCACAAAACAAGGTGGGATTTTATATTGCAGACGTTTCAGGACACGGTGCTTCTTCGGCATTCGTTACCGTATTGGTTAAAAGTATCGTCGAGCGTATTTTACATATTTATCAGCTGGGTCAAGATGAAACAATTTTGCAACCAGATAGAGTGTTAAAGAAGATTAGTGATGAAATACTTAATGCCAAATTGGGCAAATATTTAACAATGATTTACTGCATCTTAGATTTGGATGAAAACTCTATTGTATATAGTGTTGGTGGCCACTATCCAAATCCTATTATTTGGGATGGTAAAACGGCAACCTATTTGCAAGGAAGTGGCTTTGCTGTTGGTATATTTAAAGACGCAAAATTTCAAACAAGTACACTTAAGTTGCCTAATGAATTTGTGTTAGCCATGTTTTCAGATGGTATCTTCGAAATAATGAATGGTGATATGAAGCAAAAAGAAGAAAAACTTCTTTCCTTGGTTAATCACGCCAAGTTAGAGATTAATGATATCTTCTCACCACTAGGAATAAAAAGCGAAGAAGGTCAGCCTGATGATATCACGTTGTTTTTAATGAATAGGACAGCAGTATGCAACCATGTGAACAAGTAATGTATTATATAGGTGATAAAGTTGCTTTTCTAAAGTTGAAAGGCGCAGTCCGTTTTACTTGTACACCATACCTTGATTTTGCTTGTAAAAATATCAAAACAGAATCAATGCAGGAAATTATTTTTGATTTTACCCAAACAAAATACGTCGACAGCACGATCATCGGCAATTTGGCAAAGTATTTCTTAAGAAATGAAATTCGCTCAATTAATAAATCAAAACTCATTATTGTATATAAAGATGAAGACATTAAACTCCTGTTCAATAAAATTGGTTTTGATCAATTTTTTACTTTCATCAAAGATGAACCAAGGCTTGAGAATATTCAGAGTAAATGGATATACCCTAGTGCATCAAATGAAGATATTGAAGAACTAAAAAAATTCATTATTGATGCGCATCAAACCTTAGATAAAATTCAACCTCATGATCCATCGTACAACGAAGTTGTACAATCGCTGAAAGATAGGTAAATTGATATGGACAAACCAAAAGATCCGAAAAAAGGAAAAAAAATGTCAGGTCCAGATGATCCTAAAAAAGAGCCTGAAGCAAGCGATATGATTGTTCCTAGCGAACCTGAGCAAAGCTTGAGCGAAGAGGCGGTTCAGCCACAATGGGATGTGCCCCCGGCGCATCGTGTTGCTTATGATCCTTTGTTAGGGTGCTTAGTTGTATTAACGAGATTGGAACATAATCCCTTTTCTCCAGAGACCCTGATTGCGGGCTTGCCATTATTAGATAATAAACTCACACCAGAGCTCTTTGTTCGGGCAGCTGCTCGTGCTGGCTTATCAGCGCAAATTGTTAAAAGAAGCATGGAAGATATCTCGCCATTGGTTTTACCTTCTGTCTTATTACTTAAAAATAGACATGCTTGCATTTTAGTATCTAAGAATGATGAAAAGGGAACAGCAACCGTCATTCAACCTGAAAGTGGTGAGGGCGAGTTAAAAGTTTCTTTGGACGATCTTAAAAAGCAATACACCGGATATACCATTTTTACGCGTCCCAGTTTTCATTTTGATAGAAGAACAGACGAGGGCTTCAAAGAAGCGCCTAAGTCATGGTTTTGGGGCGTTATCAAAACCACGTGGTCTCTTTACTCAGAAGTTTTAGTCGCTTCCTTTTTTATTAATTTATTTGCCATTGCATCATCTTTATTTGTCATGAACGTTTATGACAGAGTGGTGCCCAACAATGCCATGGATACCTTAACGGTTTTATCTATTGGTATTTTAATAGTCTTTACATTTGATTTTATTATGAAAATGTTGCGAGGCTATTTTATAGATATTGCCTCCAAAAAAACCGATGTGATTTTATCAGCCAATATTTTTGAACAGATGATGGGCATTCGAATGGAGGCAAGGCCTGAATCTGTTGGTAACTTTGCTAATAATATGCAACAGTTTGAATCATTCCGGGATTTTGTGACTTCAACAACCATCAGTGCACTGATTGATTTACCTTTCGTGTTGTTCTTTTTAATCATCATTTTTGTTATCGGTGGTTATGTTGTTGTTGTCCCTGTCTTATCAGTGCCTTTAGTAATCTTAGCTGGGCTTTGGATCCAAAAACCTCTCAATAAATATGTAAAAGAATCCTATCGATATGCTGGACAAAAACATGCCATGCTAATTGAATCCTTAGCGGGTGTAGAAACCATCAAAGGATTATCAGCTGAAAGCTCCTTACAAAGAAAATGGGAACACGCTGTTGGTATGGCTGCCAAAATAGGTACCAAAGTACGTGGATTATCCTTAACGGCTATTAGCTTTTCTGCTTTTGTGCAACAAGTAGCAGGGGTGTTTGTCGTTATTGTAGGTGTAAATAGAATATCTGAAGGTGAAATGACCATGGGGGCCTTGATTGCTTGCACTATCTTAACAGGTAGAGCATTAGCCCCTCTCGCCCAAATTGCCGGTTTGTTAACAAGATATCATCAATCGATGGCAGCATTGCAATCCTTAGATAATGTCATGAAGATGCCAACCGATCGTTTAAGAGGGCGAACACCTTTACATCGTCCAGTTTTAAACGGTGATATTGAGTTTAGAGATGTTGGCTTTAAATACCCACGTCAAGCGGTTCCTGCTTTGAGTAATGTGACTTTTCATATTACCCCAGGCGAAAAAGTTGGGATAATCGGTCGTATTGGCTCTGGGAAAACCACAATTGAAAAGCTTGTCTTGGGTTTATATCAAGCCCAAGAAGGGACTGTGCTCATGGATGGTACGGAAATAAGCCAGCTTGATCCTGCTTCGATGCGCAGAAATATTGGTTATGTTCCTCAAGATCTCATGCTTTTTTATGGCACTGTTAAAGATAATATTACTTTTGGTGCCCCATTTGCTGATGATTTATCGGTTCTTAGAGCCGCTAAGATCTCGGGCGTGATGGATTTTGTTGCAAGACATCCACAAGGTTTTGATATGCCAGTGGGAGAACGAGGGGAAAAGTTATCAGGTGGACAGCGCCAAGCAATTGCTATTGCCAGAGCGCTCATTTTAGACCCACCGATTTTAGTGTTAGATGAACCGACTAACATGATGGATAACCGCACAGAAGAAATGTTTAAGAATGCCTTAATTGAAGCTTCAAAGGGCAAGACGTTGGTGTTAGTAACGCATAAGGGTTCCTTATTATCCTTAGTCGACAGATTAATTTTAATGGATGGTGGAAAAATAATTGCTGATGGGCCAAGAGATTTGGTGCTTAAAGCATTAGCTGAGGGGAAATTACATTCTCATGCGCGATAAAATAGGAAAAGCACTAAGCAAAGTGAAGCAACTCCCTGCAGTTATCAATGAGCTGCAAGAGATGAAGCGCAAAGAAGATATCAAGGAAGTTGATATCGAATTTATGACCGATTCTAGTGCTGCAACACTAGAAGGCGTGCCTATTCGATATCACGTGATTCTTATTGCATCAATGGTCTTTTTATTCGTTGCCTTGATATGGGCAAGCTTTGCTACCTTAGATGTGGTTACTGTGGGCCAGGGCAAGGTCATTCCCTCCAGTAATATGCAAGTTATTCAGAACTTAGAAGGCGGTATTGTCAAAGATATCCGTGTGAAAATTGGTGATGTTGTTGAAAAAGATCAAGTGTTGATGATCATCGATGACACTCGATTTGTCTCTTCCTTAAAAGAAAATGAAACGCAGATGGCGGCCTTAAGAGCTAAAATTTTACGTTTAACTGCTGAAACCAATGGTGCGGATCTGAAATTTCCCCATGAAATGGAAGAGAACTTTCCGCAGTATGTCGCATCAGAAAATAATTTGTACGAATCACGTAAAAAAGAGCTGCAAGTTAAGTTAAATATTCTTAAAGATGACGCAGAACAACGTAAACAAGAATTAATGGGCGCCAGACAAAAGAAAGACCAATTACAACGCAGCCTTGATCTCGTTCAAAAAGAATTAAATTTAACAAAGCCATTGGTGAGCCAAGGTGCTGTTTCAGAAGTAGAAGTATTACGTTTAGAACGTACCGTCAATGATTTGGCAGGTGAATTAGAACAAACTGATTTATCCATTCCCAAGTTAGAAGCAAATTTGGCAGGGGCTCAAAAGAAAATCGATGAATTATTAATTTCATTTAAAACCGAAGCTTTATCAGATATGAATGCGGCTAAAGCGGAGTATAACAAATTAAATGAAACCAACCTTGCAGCAGCAGATAGAGTGCGACGTACAATTGTTCGGTCACCTGTTCAAGGTACTATCAATCAGGTCAAGGTGACGACGATTGGCGGTATCGTGCAACCAGGGCAAGATCTCATCAATATTGTGCCACTAAATGATACCTTATTAATTGAAGCTAATATTCGCCCAGCGGATATCGGATTCTTGAGACCTGGTTTACCCGCGATGGTTAAAATTTCAGCCTATGACTTTTCTATTTATGGTGGTCTTAAAGCCATTGTTGAACATATCAGTGCTGACACAATTACAGATGAAAAGGGAAATCCTTTTTACCAAATCAGGGTAAGAACAACAGAAAGAAGTTATTTGATCGGAAAGCACGGAGAGCGTTTACAGATTATTCCTGGTATGAGTGCGACGGTTGATATTTTAACGGGTCAAAAAACCGTCTTAGAATATTTACTCAAACCAATTATCAAAGCGAAGAAAAATGCGATGAGAGAAAGGTAAGAATATGATACTGATTGCTTGTGCCGATACAGAGCGAGCGATGGCTTGGCATCGTATATTGGCACCACAGTATGAAATTTACGAAGTCGATATTCATGATAGGCGATCCCTAGATCTATGCCTTAAAAAAGTAACCTTAGACGTGCTGGTCGTTGATTTGGCTTTGCTGGGTGAATCCGGGGTTAATGAGGTATCTTCTTTAAAAGACGCGCAGCCCAATTTGCATATTGTGCTGATGACCAATACGCCCAACCAGCGTGAAGAGATCTCTGCAATATTGTTTGGTGCAAAGGCTTATTGTAGCTTTGAGCAAAATGTTGATCTTTTACCTAAAGTGATTAAAACAGTGATGGCTAATGAATTGTGGGTGGATAGAAAATTTGTTAGTAGATTGCTAACAGAGATAGAAGATATTACCCATGTTAAACATGCAGAAGCGCAACGCTTAGATAAGGGCGTTGCGACTATGACGCCACGTGAAGGTGAAATCGCTGCTCTTGTTGCAACCGGCTCAAGTAATCGAAAAATAGCTGAACAGCTAAATATTTCAGAAAGAACAGTCAAAGCCCATTTGGGCGTGATCTTTAGAAAAATAGGTATTACAGACAGACTTCAGCTTGCGTTATATATGAATAGGCATCAACAGCTCTCCGCTATATGGCATGGCGGCAAAAATGGTAAATCCAATCCAGAGCAAACCGGTTCTGGTCATACCGACAAATAAACACATCCTCTTTAATATCCTCTATTTTAAGTTAGCAACTTCTTCTTACAACAAAAAAAATTAAAAATAATTTAACTATCTGTGCTGAAAAAATTCCCTTTCGTGAAATTGAAGGGTATATTGAATGAGATGGACGTACTAGCAGATCTATTTATAGGTAAGTAGGTAACCAGCTATTAAGTTGCTACCTGCGGTAAAGCTAGTGTCCGGCGGGCGTATAAGGATAGACGGAAAGAGCGGACAAAGATATGTCAAAAAATAGATTTTTAAAAATACTCTTACCTTCAATCGCGTTAACTTTTGGAAGCCAAGCATTTGCGTATACTCTTAAAGAAGCGGTATCTCATACGCTTGCGACCTCTCCAGATCTCTTAATTGAAACCAATACAAGAGATATGGTTGATAAAGAACTGCGACAAGCATATGCGGGATATCTTCCTACTGTTGATTTAGCTACCGGTTGGGGTGAGCAGTACACAAATAACCCAACAACAAGGGCAGCTAATCCTCTGTTAGGTGGAACGAGTTTATCCCAAGAAGGCACCAAAACATTAACTCGAACAGAGTTTAGTTTGATTGCCTCCCAAATGCTGTGGGATGGCTTTGCTGTCTACCACGACGTTGAAGGTAAAAAAGCAAGAGTGCGTGCTGAATCTTGGCGCGTAAATGGTGCAGCCCAAGACGTAGCATTGGATGCGGTTCAATCCTTCTTAGACGTCTTAATGAGAAGAGAACTTGTTCAGCTAAACAGAGAAAATTTAGCTAAACATGAATCGATATTCGGTCAAATTCAAAAACGTAGTGAAGGTGGTATCGGTCGTAAGGCAGATTTAGACCAAGCTGAAGGTCGTGTGGCATTAGCGCGTACGAACCTGATGGCTGAAGAAGCAAATCTTGCTGATGCTGAAACCCAATTCTTACGTAAAGTTGGTATCCCTGTTCCAAATCATCTCGTGAAACCTGGATTTGCAGAGCATTTCCCAAATTCTGAGCATGATGCAGTTGAAATGGGTATCAAACACCATCCTATTTTACGTGCTTCAGTTGAAGACACCAATGTGGTTCGTGCGGAAAGCAAAGTAGCGCGTTCTGCTTTCGTACCCAGAGTTGATCTTCAATTAGGCATGACACGTAATCATAACTTAGATGGTTCACCAGGTGATTCTGATGACAACTCAGCTATGTTACGTGCGCGTTGGAACTTGTTCAGCGGTGGTAAAGATCTCGCCAATATCGGCAGAACTTGCTACAAGCTACAAGAAGCGCAAGAAGTACAAAACAGAGCGTTCCGCCAAGTGGTGCAAAGCGTTAGATTAGCCTGGAGCACTTTTGCAACAGCTAAAAGACAGTTGCGCTATTTCAAGGAACACGTTGATGCAAGTATTCGTACCAGTGAAGCTTATCAAAAGCAATTTAACATTGGTCAGAGAACCTTGCTTGACTTGTTAGATTCTGAAAATGAATTGTACGGCGCTAAGACAGCCTATGTAACCGGTAAATATACTGAGTTATTAGGAACTTACCGCGTATTAAATGCTGCAGGTTGCTTAACGGAAACCTTAGGAATTGAATTACCTAAGCAAGTTATTCCTAGACCAACAGCGTTAATGGATGGTACATCCCGATTCTTTGATAAATCGACAACGCTCTTTGATTAATATTCAGCAGGTATACTGCTGAGTTAGGGTAACTAAAGGGCGGGTTTAACCCGCCCTCTTTTTTTAAAGAAGGTCTATGGATAGAAATCTTCTAACTACCCAAAGATATTTCAGTTTATTATCAAAAATTAAATCCCATGGATTTTCCAAAACATCAGTTCTATTACTAATTACCATCCTCATTAGTTTTCTTTGCATTGCCCAAGCCATCGAGTTCAGCCAAAGTTACCTGGATGATATTCAAAAAAACTATGGTGAGTATTCAAAGCGGCGACTCATCTCCTGGCAAAAATTAGAACAAGACAATAAGAATGCGAGCACCAAAGAAAAGCTTAATGCGGTAAATACTTTTTTTAATTTGCTGCAATACCAAAAGGACAGTGTTCATTGGGGCCAGGATGACTATTGGGCAACGCCCTTAGAATTTGTTGTTTCAGGTGGTGGCGATTGTGAAGATTTTGCAGTTGCCAAATACTTCACACTTTTAGATCTTGGCATACCTGATGACAAAATGCTGATTATGTATGTCAAATTTACGGGTAATGAAACTTATTATGCGCAGGCTCACATGGTGCTACTGTATTATGAAACACCGACCAGTGTGCCTTTAGTGCTTGATAATATTAATAAAGAAATTATGCCTGCCGATCAAAGACATGATTTGATACCGATTTATGGTTTTAACGGTACAGGATTATGGCAAGCAAAAGAATTAGGTAAGGGTAACCAAATTGGTCAGGCCACCGATATGAAACGATGGGTTGACTTAAGTGACAGGATGAAATCCGGGAAGATTTCAAAATGGAAGGACATGTGATATGACGCTCAGTCGCCAATTATTGTTGTCAGGGTTCATCATTCTTTTGTGTCTGTTTACAGGCATGATAAGTTTTGTTGTTAAAAACACCCAATCATTTCTAAACCAACAGCTTGCCTCGCATTCGCAAGATACGGCAACTGCTTTAGGCTTAACTTTAACAACAATTATGAAAAGAGGGGATGATGTCACAGCAGGTCGCATTGTCGATGCTATCTGGGATCGTGGATATTATAAATCGATTATTGTTGAAGGCTCAGATGGTAAACCCATTTTAGAACGTCATTTAGAAGTTAAATTTTATGGGGTGCCCCAATGGTTTATCGATAATCTACACTTAGATTCTCCCCAAAAAGAAGCTTTAATTATGGATGGTTGGAGTAAAATTGGTAATGTTAAGATTGTCAGCAATCCAGGATTTGCCTATCAACAAATTTGGTTAACCTTTATAGATTCTGTGCAATGGTTTGTGATGACAGCCATTTTGGCGATGATATTAGGTGGTTCATTACTATACATTATACTGCGACCTTTACGTGCTATCACAGCTCAAGCAATGGCTATCTGTAATCAACAATTTGCTATTCAAGATAAATTACCTTGGACATTTGATTTACGCTCTGTTGTTGAAGCGATGAACACCATGTCTTCTCGTTTAAAACAACTTTTTGAAGAACAGGTGCGTCAAACTGAAAAATTGCGTGAAGAATCCTTTAAAGATCCCGTCACTAAATTGGGTAACAGGCAATATTTTGATCTGCAATTCGATTATTTATTAAAAGATAAAGAGATGCCAAGTGGCGCCTTATTCCTCATTGAAATTAAAAACTTTAAAGAATATAACGATCGTTATGGATATCAAGAAGGGGATCGTTTGCTACAAGAAGTTGCTAATGCTGTTAGGGAAAGCTGTAAACAATTTAATAGTGCTATTATCGCTCATGCCAAAGGTGCAAGTTTATTTGTTATTTTGCCAAACAAAGCAAAAGACGTTGCAATTTCAGTCGCCGAAAATATTTGTCAGCAGTTTAAAGATCTTCAATTTAAGCATCTAAGCAAAGTAGCAGATGTTGGCTCGGTTGGCGTTGTGATATTCAGTGGTGGGACAACCAAAAAAGATATTATATCTCAAGTTGATATGGCCTTAAGAAATGCTGAAATGAAAGGGGCTAATCAATGGCACTGTTTAGAAGTGGCTGCACAACTCCAAGTGCAGGGCCAACAAGAGTGGGGTAATATCTTTGCTCAAGTGATAAGTGACAACAAAGTGCTGTTGTACTTTCAAAAAACCCAAATGCTTGTTCATCCCCAAGACAAAATTTACGAAACCCTTATGCGGATTAAACTAGCTGATAATAGCATTGTATCAGCCGGCGTTTTTATGCCTATGGCAGAGCGCTTAGATCAAGTTGCCTCCTTAGATAAATTGGTTATTGAAAATGTTATTTCGCGCATTATGCAAAGTAATAACAATAATGGATATACAATTAACTTGTCGGCTAAGTCCCTTGATAATGAAGAATTTAAAAAATGGTTGCTTGATAAAGCAAAAGAGCTAGGCAAAAAGGCGAATCAACTTATTTTGGAATTTCCAGAATATGGGGTGATTAGTCGTATTGAAAAAACAAGAGAGTTTTTCTTAAAGTTCTCGCAATTAGGTTGCAAAACATCTATTGATCATTATGGAAAGAACTTAAGTTCCTTTTCCTATTTATTCAATCTTAAACTTAACTTTTTAAAAATTGATGGAAGTTTTATTAGAAACATCCATGAAAATGAAGAACATCAATTTTTCATCAGATCCTTAATAGATATCGCTAGAAGTTTGGGGATATTGGTCATCGCAGAAGCGGTGGAAACACAAGAAGAATATAATACTTTGCGACAACTAAACGTCGATGGTGTCCAAGGGTATTTTGTTGGCAAACCAACAGATATAGAGGAATAAACAAAATAAATTGTATTATTTCCTGAATAGGATAGAGTATTTGAATACTCTTCTTAGTTTGAATTTAAGCCTCCGAACCACCAGAGGGAGCATTCCTGGGGAAGGGTGCCTTGCCTAAGTTCAAATTGGTTTAAGTTCTCTAGCAGTAAGACTCTAGCAGTTAGATTAGGAATTTCCGTCATCTACGATTGGGAGCTCCTGTCAAGACTTGATCAGCGCGCGATAATCCCGTAGGGTTTCGCGTTTGGCTAACCATTGGATATTGAATAGTTAAATGACTGGTAAAATACCCTTGGCAAATTTAAATACGAATTCTCCTGAAACCACTCCATCGGGTTTCATTACCAATGTCTTACCATGGATAATTTGTGGCTTGGCAGCTGCATTTTATTGCTATGAGTACCTGTTGCGTATTACGCCAGGCCTCATGGTTCCTGAGCTGCAAAGGGCTTTTAGCGTCAATGGGCAGTATCTTGATGCAACATTGGTTGGCCACCTAAGTGCTTTTTATTATTACTCTTACACGCCGATGCAGTTGCCTGTTGGCTTACTGATGGATCGCTATGGTCCAAGATGGATCCTCACCTTGGCCGTTTTCTGCTGTGCCGTAGGGACAGTGGTTTTTGGTTCTACTGAATCTTGGTTTTTTGCTGCAGCGGGTCGATTTGCCATCGGTTTTGGCTCTGCCTTTGCTTTTGTTGGCGTATTGAAACTTGCCTCTAATTGGTTGCCCCCTAACCGTTTTGCCATGATATCCGGTTTAACAACAACCCTGGGTATGGTCGGAGCGATGCAAGGCGACATTATTCTGGGTGATTTAATACATGACATTGGTTGGCGAGATACCATTCTTTACTCGAGCTATATCGGGTTTTTCTTGGTTCCTGTCATTTGGCTTGTCGTTCGAAACTCCCCAGCACATTTAAAATCTTCACCTCCTACGCCCAAAGAAGTAGATAAAGAAGTGGTTGGCAGTTACCGCCAGCTCTGGGATGAAATTCGAAGCTCGATGAAGAATCGACAAATTTGGATCAATGGTATTATTGGTGGACTATTATGGTCACCTACCATGGTATTCCCAGAATTATGGGGCAAATTATATTTACAAACATTGCATGGCTTCTCGCCAACAGATTCAGCACGCGCAGTGACAATGATTCTACTCGGCATTGCAGTGGGCGCTCCCCTTGCTGGCTTTTTGTCAGATAAAATAAAACGCCGCAAATTACCTATGATGATTGGCGCACTACTTGCGACAACTTTTTTACTGTTATTCATGTTTTACCCTAATTTGACCTTAACACAAATTAAAGTCCTCTTATTCCTTATTGGTGCGACCACCAGCGTAGAGGTCATTTGCTTTGCGATAGGGCGAGAAAACTGCCCACAAAATTTAGCGGGTACCGTTGTTGCCGTGACCAACTTCGTTGTCAGCGCTTTTGCTATCTGCCAAGTTTTAGTGGCTAAAATTCTAGACTGGACTTGGGATGGCAATATGCTTGATCAAGCCCGCGTCTATGGCCCACAGAGCTACCAGACCGCCTTGTTAATTTTACCAGCCGCTACATTTTTAGCTTTCTTGCTTATGTTTTTCTTAAAAGAAACACACTGCAAGCCTATTGATGCTAAGTAGAACTTACTAGCCGCGCCGAAGGGGTAAGATAAAATCCCTCTTGGCGCTTTTGCGCCGTCTCCCTTTTATTCAAAGGGAGAGATTTAATTCGCTTCGCGAATTTTATTTGCCTCGAATTTTCCCTTAGCGCGTTAACTTAAATAGAACTAAACTATTCATAGTGCTCACAGGGACAGGCATCACAATGAAACAAGCTGGGAAAGGACTACTGGTTATTTTTTTAGGTTCAATCCTCATGGGTTGTGCCATTGAGCCAAGTCAACGCGCGCAAAGAGTACTTCCTGCTTATCCTGAAATGATGACGCACTGCACCTTAGTTGGTGGCGTTACCGGTCGTTCGCCAATGCTAGCCATGCCGATTGGTGAACAATATGCTCGCTACCAAGCACTTGATGAAGCTGCAAAATTGGGGGCAACCCATATCGTTTGGGAAGACACAACAGCAGGAATTATACCCTTGGATAACTTCTTAGCTTCTGCCCAAGGTAAAGCCTATTATTGCGATCCAGATAGATCCATGCCTAACTCTTATCGCTATATGGATCAATACCTTAGACTTCATCGTTACCCCTATGACGGAGAGCGGGATTAAGCCTCAGACGGTCGGTTTTTTATATCCCAAGTACCCCAGTCCATATATAATAAGACATTAACCTAAGTGTGAAGTTACACGTTATATGTCATCTTTATTTAGAAAAGAAGCCTTAGAACATCGTAAAGATAGACTTTATGGTGAAGTTGTATTGCTTCAACCGCTTTCTATAACCATTCTTGTCAGCGTGGTTGTTGTTATTTCTTTAGCTATTCTCACCATTCTCTTTTGGGGAACCTATGCACGTAAAGAATCTGTGCATGGCTATTTGTTGCCTGATAAAGGCGTGATAAAAATTTATGCACAACAAGCCGGTGTTACCGTTTCAAATATCACTGTTGAAGAAGGTGATACCGTTAAAGAAGGCCAACCGCTGGTATCGTTACTTTCTGAACGCTCAATGCAAGGCGGTAGCGATATTGATACGGTTCAATTACATGAAATTGAATTATCATTGGCCCATTCATTAGAACAAATTGACAGCCAGAACAAACTTGCTTCTTCGCAAACTGCGCAGTTGAAAATACAAATTCAAAATTTAAAAAGTGAAATAAAACAAATTGAACAGAATTTGCAAATACAAAGAGAAAAAGTACAAATCCTTGAAGAACGTGTTAAAAGCATAAAAACACTTGTTGATAACAAAACATTTCCGGCAATAGATTATCAAAAGATTGTAGAAGAGCTGTTAAATGCAAAGCAAGGTTATCAGCAATTACTGAGCACCAAAGCCACTAAAGACAGCGCTTTAATTCAAGCTACATCTGAATTAGATCAGTTGCCATTTAAATTAAATTCTCAAGTACGGGATATTGAAAATAAGATTTCAGAATTAAAACAACGCCAAGCTGAAATCAGAGGCCGTCGCGGCTTAGAAATTAGATCGCCAATTAATGGTCGCATTACTGGCGTGCAAGCAAGGGAAGGTCAAACAGCTACCAATAATGCGCCGTTATTGTCTATCATTCCTAAGGATGCAGTATTGCAAGCTGAGCTTTTTGTTCCTTCACGTGCCATTGGTTTTATTCAACCAGGGCAAACCGTGCGTATTCGCTTTGAAGCGTTTCCATACCAACGTTTTGGTATCTATGAAGGCACTGTGGCCGTTATTTCAAAACACGTGTTATTGCCACAAGAGTTGCCAATACCTTTAGAATTAAAAGAACCAGTTTACCGTGTAACGGTTGATCTTAAGCATCAATTCGTGATGGCTTATGGTAGAGAATTTCCTTTACAATCAGGGATGATTTTGGATGCTGACATTATATTAGAAAAACAAACCTTATTCAGATGGATATTAGATCCGCTGATCAGTTTGAAAGGAAGGTTTTAATGCAAAGTCCCTTAGAATTATTAAAACTTTCTGGTCGGCACCGATTACCGATTATTTTGCAAACGGAAATGGCAGAATGTGGCTTAGCCTGTCTTGCCATGGTGGCCTCATATCATGGTCATGAGATTGATCTCAATACCTTGCGTCGCCAATATCCAATATCTTTGCGGGGCACTACATTACACAATTTAATGCAAACCGCGGACAAGATGGAATTTGCTTGTCGCCCCTTGCGTTTAGAATTAGAACAGCTCGATCAATTGCGCACGCCCACCATTTTGCATTGGGACATGAACCACTTTGTGGTCTTAAAGAGCGTGAGCAAAAAGCATGTAGTCATACATGACCCTGCAGCAGGCATGCGCAAACTTAGCATTGCTGAGGTTTCAAAACATTTCACTGGTGTGGCCTTAGAGTTAACGCCAACGGCAAAATTTGAAGTCAAAGATGAGGTACGAAAAGTACCCATTTGGATGTTCTGGCAGAAGATGGTTGGCTTAAAGCGAGCGATGATTCAAGTCTTCTTGCTGGCTTTGGCATTGCAAATATTTGCTTTGATCAGTCCACAGTTCATGCAGTTTGTGGTTGATGGTGTATTACAAAGCTATGATGTGCACTTTCTGAAAGTATTGTGTATCGGCTTTTTCCTATTAATGGTCATTGAAGTTGGTACTACAGCATTGCGCTCATTATTGTTAATGAGCTTTAGCAGTATGCTCAGTATCCAAATGGCGACAAATCTGTTTCGCCATTTAATTCGATTACCTTTATCTTATTTTGAGAAACGCCATATAGGTGACATTGTTTCGCGCTTTGGCTCTCTTGGTCAAATTGAGAAGTTACTGACCACAGGGATTATTCAAGCCATTGTCGATGGTATTATGGCCATTGCGACTTTGGTGATGTTGTTTTTATATTCCCCCTTGTTAGCCTGCATCGTATTAGTTTCTTTAGTCATTTATGGGATCATGCGCTTTGCCTGGTATCGTCCCTTAAAAGCCTTGACGGAAGAAACCATTATTGCCGGTGCCAAAGAAAGCACCAATTTCATGGAAACCATCAGAGCAACCCAAAGTATTAAAATTTTTGGCAAAGAAAACCAACGCCAAGTGCTCTGGCAAAATCGCTATGCCGACAAGCTCAATGCTGGTATTCAGATGGGCAAGTTGAAGATTGGTTTTTCATCGATGAACTCACTGCTCTCAGGTATTGAGAATATTGTTGTGATTTACTTTGCTGCCAATTTGGTGCTTTCTGGCCAATTTACGGTAGGTATGCTTTATGCCTTTATGTCTTATAAACAACAATTTATTGGCAAAGCAGTAGCGTTAATTGAGAACTTTATTGAGTTAAAAATGTTGGGTCTTTACTTAGAGCGCTTAGGGGATATCGCCTTAGAAGAGCCTGAAGTACAAGACGGTGGCTTGATTGAAGCGCCGGAATTTAAAGGCGGCATCAGACTTGAGAACCTTAAATTTCGCTATGATGAAAACGAGCCCTATGTTATCAACAATGTTAACTTAACCATAAAACCTGGTGAATCTGTTGCTATTGTGGGTCCTTCTGGTTGTGGTAAAACAACCTTAATGAAGATCATGATGGGGTTATTCAACCCAGAATCAGGCAAAGTGTATATTGATGATGTTGAGCTTAGCAAAATAGGAATTAAGAATTTTAGAGAGCAAGTTGCCGCCGTGATGCAAAACGATCAATTGCTGTCTGGCTCTATTACAGAGAATGTGAGCTTCTTTGATCCACAGTGCGATCAACAGTTGGTCGAAAAGTGTTCGCAATTTGCAGTCATTGCACATGATATTGCGGCCATGCCAATGCAATATAATACCTTGATTGGTGATATGGGCATGACGCTGTCAGGTGGCCAAAAACAACGTGTTGTTTTAGCACGCGCACTCTATAAGCAGCCTAAGATTTTATTCTTAGATGAAGCAACCAGCCATTTAGATGTGGCCTTAGAGCAAGCTGTAAACCAAGCGATTAAGCATTTAAATATCACGCGTATTATTATTGCGCATCGTCCTGAGACCATTCGTTCTGCAGACAGGATTTTTGTATTTACTCCACATGGGCTTATTGAACAGCCAAAATCAGAGCTTCCTTAAGTTCTCTGTGATCAGCTTTAATTTAAGCTGATCACAGAAATAATCCAGCGATTTTTATCCTAGATGACGCAAATCTACCGACATATTTTGATAGTATGTTGATGTTAGAATGCTTTCTTTGTGCTTGAGCCAAAAAATCATGCTGTGTCCGCAGCTTTAGCAATGCACTTTTCCCGCCATCTAATTCAATGAGGTGTTATGAAACGCTCTTTTACTAATATGCAAACGGTTGATGATGAGATTGAGCAAAATCTTATTTTAGAAGATACCACAGAAATAGATATTCATTATTTATTTAGCACGATGCAATTAAATGATGGCAATCAAAAGAGTTTAGCCCATCTTATTCATAATAAAAGTTTCTGGCAGGATAAAATAAAAACCTATTTTCCCTTTCTGTTAGACACCTCTTTTCAACGATATCAGCAAGATCCCTATAATTTATTTGCTGGAAAATATAAAGACTTTAGAAAAATGGCAGAGGAATTTAAATTACCTAAATCGGTTTTTTATTTGTTATTTCCCGCCTTAAAGGGTGATCTTGCACGAATAGTACATGCAGATATTAGTGAAGAGAACAGGATTTTATTATATATATTATCTGCAACCAATGGTCATTATCTTGCTTTAGAGCGTTTGAATGAAGACCAAGTTGGAGCAGCGCTTACCTATGCTGCAGGTGATGGTAATCATCGCTCGGTTTCAATAATATTATTGATGTACCCTAATTTACAAGCATGTCATTTAAAAGCGGCAAGTCGTTGTGCGGCAACATTAGGTTATCTTCATCTAACCAAATTATTGTATGAAAGATTGGGTAAAGAACATCTTTCTTATTTACTATACTGTTACTTTGTGCGTAAAGATTATCATGAAATTGAGCATCAATTTGTAATCAATAAATTAGATCCAAACGCGATTAATAGCTATCTTGAGCAAGTATTTGAATTAGCTTGTGACAATAGAGATTTGACTACAATGGGAATGATTTTTGAAAAGCTGACAGACAAAGGAAATGCGTTTTCAAAAATATGTTCTCACTTTCGTTCGCCGGGACTTTTTCAGCATATAGCAGAATATTTTCCCTTTTGTATTGATGTCTTAAATAAAAAAAATGTTTCTGAATACATGATTAGTTGTGCTTATTACGGCAAAGCTTATGATCTGGAAATTTTATTTGAACACGTACCTTGTGTAGGCGCTAAGGTAAAAGGGCGTTCATTGTGTATTGCTGCTAGCGTAAATAATAGTGCCGTCCTTACACTATTGCTCACGCATAAGGCTTGCGAAGATATCGCAGCGAGTACCAAAGGTACAGCGCTTTCAAGGGCGATTGCAATTGGCAACCGCGAGGCGATAAAAATATTATTAGATCATTTTAGCACTCGGTATGGCCTAGGCTTTGCAATGATGCTGGCTGAGCTTTTACATGCTGGCATAGCCTCCAACTATAGCGCTTATGACTTTCATGCTGCATTAACGCATATTTTTTATGAAAATGAGGCACAGCATTGTATTTTAAGCGCCTTGGCTGAGTCTGACATACAATTTGATCAAAATGGCAAGTGTGATGCTGAAGACATAAGTGACCAAGCAAAGCAACGGGCGCTAGCTGAGCTTAAAGCCTATTTCAACCCACCTAAGCTTATTTTTCGCCAAAGCTCTCAAAACAATATTGTAATAGAGAACAAACCAACAGAGGATGATATCGGCATGAACATAGAGACTAAATATAAAAAGTAAATTTTATTGTTTTTGACCTGTGCGTTTTGGGAAATGCTGCTTTATGTAGCATCCCAAAATGCTGAGGATAGTTGCACTTCCTAAAATAAGCAAAGCCACTTTGACATGTGGTTTTCGCATTTCTTGAGGCAAAATAAAAAATATCACTAATCCAAGGAGCGTCATCAAAAGGCCAAGGCGTTCTGATCTGTTTTTGAAAAAGCGCAAATGATTTATCAATGCAAAGATGATGATTGAAAGGATCCCAAAACCTACTGAAGCTAACACATCGCTGGGATAATGATAGCCCTGATAAACTAAACCATATCCGACTAATATCAACATAAAACTGACTATTTCATAAAACCATACTTTATGAAATTCAACCGCAAGCCATCCCCAAAAGACAACAGCGCTGTGCATATGGCCGCTGGGAAGGGCAAAACCTTCGAGGTGAGAGGGGAGCGGAACGTGGAAGAGTGACTTCAATAAAACATTATAAATCATGGTAAAGCAAAGCAAGTAAAGGCAACGCACAAAGCTTTGACGATATTTTGAGCACAGTCCCACAATAAGAATGACAGCGATGGTGGGTGTTTGGCTAAAAAATAGGCCCGTTTTTGCAAATATTTCTAACATAGGGCTATCCATTATTGTGTGTAGGTGGCGACCTTAACACCCAGCAAAATTAAAAAGACCCCCAATACTTTTTCGATATAACGTTGAATGGATTGTAATTTCATTTTCAAGGTTGGGTTATTTAAGATGAAGGTTAATAAGCTAAACCATATAAAAGCGATTAAGCCAAATTCCAATCCAAAGCTGGCTTGGATATACCAAGGCGTGTTGGGATCAATCACTTGGGTAAAAATACTTAAAATAAACAAAGTTACTTTAGGGTTAAGCAAATTAACAAGTAAGCCTTTTTTAAATGCGCCAAAGGCAGACAAGGACTGAGCACCATGCAGTGATTGTTCGGCTTGTAACAGAGCAGAAGAAGGAGAGCTCAAAAGTGCTTTTATGCCTAAGTAAATTAAGTAGGCAGCCCCCAGATATTTGATGATATTAAACAGCACAATGGATTCTGCAACGATAACGCCAATACCCAGTATGCAATAGCTAATATGCACCAAGCAGCCAATAGCGACGCCCAGGGAAGTGAATATGCCGGCTCTTTTGCCATAAGACAGGCTGGACTGAGTAACGATTATAAAGTCAGGCCCTGGACTTATTGCGCCTAAAATGCCGATGATACCAAGCGCGATATATTCATCTAAAAAGCCCATACAACACCTCAATTTGAGACTGGTTAGATATCTTAAACCCCTCGCGCTAAAAGCGCGACCCCCTTGATAACAAAGGGGGCTATATCAAAAGGGTGTTAGGGGGGTTTTACTTTTTTTGCTAAAATAGCCCCAGTTAATACTTTATTAGGTACTCATATGGTCATCACGCGTTTTGCTCCAAGCCCCACCGGGGATCTCCACATTGGTAGTGCTCGTACAGCCCTTTTTTGCTGGCTGTGGTCTAAGAATCAAAAAGGTAAATTTATCCTGCGTATTGAGGATACAGACAGAGAGCGCTCCACAGAGCAAGCCGTGAATGTGATTTTAGATGGGATGGCCTGGTTAGGGCTTGATTGGGATGAAGGCCCTATCTATCAAACACATCGTTTTGATAGATATAAACAGGTAGCCAAGCAATTACTAGAAAGTGGCCATGCCTATAAATGTTATTGCACTAAAGAGCGTTTAGAAGTTTTACGTGAGCAGCAAATAGCCGCCAAACAAAAGCCACGTTATGATGGCTATTGCTTACGTTTTCCACATCCACCACATGACAACATGCCTTATGTTATCCGTTTTAAAACACCACAAACCGGCTCAATTGCTTTTGATGATTTGGTAAAAGGGCACATTGAGATCCAAAACACCGAATTAGATGATTTAATTATTGTCAGAAGTGATGGTACCCCAACTTATAACTTTACGGTGGTGGTAGATGACTGGGAGATGGGCATAACCCATGTGTTACGCGGTGATGATCATATCAACAACACACCACGTCAAATTCATATCTTGCAAGCACTAGGGGCGAAAGTGCCTCTCTATGGTCATATGCCGATGATCTTGGGGCCTGATGGTAAAAAGTTATCCAAACGTGATGGCGCGGCCAGCGTGCTCGATTTTCGCCTGCAAGGGATTTTGCCCGATGCCTTATTGAATTACTTAGTGCGTTTGGGCTGGTCACATGGCGATACAGAAATATTCTCGCGCCAAGAAATGATTAATTTATTTAATGTCAGCGAAATCAATGCTTCACCCTCTGCTATTAACCCTGAAAAGTTATTGTGGCTTAATCAGCATTACATTAAGACCAAACCAGAAAGTGAAGTGGCCGCGGAATTGGCCTGGCATTTAGAGCGTATGGGCTTAGACATCACTAAAGGGCCATCTTTAGAGAAGATAGTGGTTGCACAGCGTGAACGCTGCAAAACCATTCTGGAGATAGCACAGAAGAGCCAATTTTTATACGCCGATGCTGTGAATTACAACGAGCTGGATGTGAAGAAGAACATCAGTACGGAAACATTCCCTGTGCTTGTTTCTGTCATTGAAAAATTAAAGACAGTGAACGATTGGCAGCCAGAGCCTATTAACAATGCCATCAAATCGGTTGTTGAAGAGCTAGGTATTAAACTTGGTATGATAGCCCAACCTATCCGTATTGCCGTTACGGGTAGCACGGTTTCACCCTCGATTGATCAGACGCTGTATTTGTTGGGCAAAGACAAAACCTTACAGCGCTTAACCGAAAGTTTAAGCCTTAAAAATGAGTTGTTCCCAGAGGGTTGACTCTAGCGTGCAGTAGCCGTAGAATCTCGCCTCTATCTCGGGGCTATAGCTCAGCTGGGAGAGCGCTTGCATGGCATGCAAGAGGTCGGCGGTTCGATCCCGCCTAGCTCCACCAGAGTTATTCAGCTCATAATGAGATAAAGCTTTCTCACTTTACTAAAGAAAGAAATTTCAAAATAAAGTGAGGCAAAACAGAAGGATTTAAGTTAAAATCCTTCGCGTGCCAAAAAGGCACAGTTAAGCTCAATAAATATCGAGCCTTACTTGGACAAGACGCTAAGCGCGAAAGGTGCCAAGACAAGAGCGAAGATATTATCTAGGTCCCCATCGTCTAGAGGCCTAGGACACCGCCCTTTCACGGCGGTAACAGGGGTTCGAATCCCCTTGGGGACGCCATTAAAATCAATGGCTTATAAATTCACCTTAAATTAAAACAATCAGGCAACCGCATACATAGTAATGTATTGGCAAAACTGATTAGTTATTTTAAACAAGGCGACATCGTAGCGCTTAGATATCGAGAGTAACGGGGGAAGAATTTATCTTTTTGTAAATCCCTAAAGTGACATCTATAGTAACGCTTAGATTTTCAAGTAATAACAATTGCTGCTTTTTGCTAGCACTCGATCGAAAATAGAAGGGTGTCATTTTAAGTAAATTTTCGATATCAGTAGAAGATTGTAATTGAATGGTCGCCTGAATAGGAACAGAATCAACCAATTCCAAAATACCTTTTGATTTTTCGATAAATTTATCGGGATTGATTTCTCTTACCTCATCAAACAACATGCTTCTAAGTTCTAAAAGATGATATTTCCCAGGCGTTACAATCATTGCAAAGCCATCCGGGGAAAGAACCCGTTGTAATGTTTCAAGATAGATAGGCGAGAACACACTCAATACAACATCGATTGATTGCGGTGCAAAGGGTAGATTGTTAGCGGTGCCGACGATGAAAGTAATGGTTTTGTCATTTTGGCTAGCACAATGAATGGCTGCTTTGGAGATATCAATTCCATAGTAAGTTGCAGATCTTTCCATTGAATCAATGTGATTTTTCAATGAACAAAGATAATAACCCACTCCGCAACCAATATCGGCTATCTCTAAATGCGATTTGGTATGGCTTTCAAGGATCTTTGATACAGCATGATTTATTTTATGGGTGATAGTTTGGTAATAACCTTGCTTTAGAAATGCCAATCGATTTTGGACCATCTCTTTGTTATCACCAGGCTCAGCTCTACTTTTTTGGTTAACCAATAATAGATTTACGTAGCCTTGCTTTGCTTTGTCAAAACTATGGTTATTGGGGCATGCATAAGTCTTTTCATTTGAAGAGAGGGGAGCAGCACAGACTGGGCATACTAGTGCAGAGTGATTATATGTGTTCATGGTTCAAGATTAAGTAATTTGGGCAGCCATCTTTGCATATTTTTAAGCTCCCCACAACACGGTAAAATAAGGCAAGATAAACTACAAAATATACACAAGCGTTGGAGTAAGGGCTTAACAAGTAGTTATTCTAATAGCATAATATGATATATTTCTGTGAGTTACTTCCTAAAATAGCAAGTATCTTACTTGTTAAAGCCAAACCTCCTTAACCATTTTTTAGGTAGAATGTGCCTAGCAGATAATTCTACAAGCTATTCGAATAAGTAAAAATAATAAGATTTCTTTGGACCAAATACCTAATAAATCATAAATAAAAGGAAGTACCATGCTAAGCCAAACAGTTTTACCGATTTCTTTTAAGCAGCTACCCAAAACCGAACAACATGTTCATATTGAAGCCACAGCCTATCGTGACTTATTAGAAACCATGGCACAAAGAAATGGCTTAGGAGAAATATTTAAAGAAGTTGAGCCTGTGCTTCATCAATTTACGGCTAAAAATTTTTTAGAGTTCCTCACGGCTTATGATCTGATGTCTTTATTTATTAACACCCCGCAAGATGTAGAAGAGCTGGTGCTTACTTACTTGCGTCGTTGCAAAAGTGAAGGCTTAACCCATGTGGCGATGACATGCTCTTATGATCACACCAAGGTAGAACGCACCTTGTTTGTTTCGCCTTTTAAGAAACCTGAGGAATATACCCAGGTTGAACAGATTGCTGATAAGGTTCGCACAACATTAAGTACGAAATCAAAGCATCTAAATAATTTAACATATCCTGAATATATCGATGCTGTTGCCAGCGCTATCGAGAAAGCAGGCAAGGAAGGAATAAGCGCTGAAATCATCATGGTTATATTACGCCATGATCCTATCGAAAAAGCCGAAGAGCTGCTGGACTGTATTAAAAATTATCGACACCCCTACGTGACGACGATTGGCCTTGCAGGAGATGAGGTTAATAATCCTGCACATAAATTTGCCCAAACCATGAAAAGAGCAAGAGAAATGGGTTTGCATATTGCCCCCCATATTTGTGAGCTGGCCCCACCAAAATTTTTAGATGACACACTGAGCACACTGGGGCCATTATGCCGCGTTGGGCATGCAATCACAGCTTTTCAAAGCCCCAAGACCATAGAACGATTAGTTCGTTTAAGTAACCCTGCAAAATTCTTTTTAGCCTTACTTGCGCAATCGCCTAACCCCTCCATACGCGCCCAACAACTTTTAGTACAGCTTGATGAAGAGGGTGTTTTAAATACGGATGCTGATGAGGACGCCTTAAAAAAACAGCTTGAATTAATTTGTGTTGATGATACCCAAAGGGAATGCTTAAACTATCTTTTTCAACCTTTGGTTGTTGAATTATCGCCCACCAGCAATTTGCTCTTAATTGATAATATCAATGCATTGAGTGAACACCCTATTAAAGAATTTATCAATGCAGGCATTCGTTTTTCCATTAATTCCGATGATCCCGTATTTTGGGGGGATCGTGTTCAAGGCCTAACTACGCAAAAAGGGGACTTTGAGCCTTCACCTAATGGCTGTTCAGTTGGTTCAGAGTGGAACAAGGTGCAGCGCCTTTATAAACTTAGCGATGAACAAATGCTAAAAATATATCGAGATTCGGTTATTTCCATGACATGTCCGAATATAGTCAAGGCCAAATTACTCAAACATGCTGATTTGTATCAAGTTTATCATCGCTTAAAAACGTCTCTCACTATGGATAAGACAGTTAAAGAATTACTTGAAAAATATGAAGATAATCCAAGTGAATTTAATGCAACGCTTGTTGTGCAACGAGTAGATGAGCTTGATAAAGCCTTAAATGGTTTTCATGGGCACCTTGAATTGGCCAGAAAATTTATTCAATGCCATAAAAGTTACAGCGAAACCGTTATGTGGTCTGAGGCAGCTTATGCTCAAATGATAATGCACTTTAAACTGAATCAAATAACGCTAGAAAAAAAGGAAAAAAACCAAACACACACAAGTGTTGGCCTCAATATTTGAGTAAGGAAGCTATAAGAAAGTGATTAATGAATAAAGTAGAGTCCTTTTTTTTATATAGAAGTATGATGTATGAATAAAACATTTTTAGCTGAATCCAGATTAGTGATGGATGTGCTTCCCTTTATAGCGCAAGAGAAAATCTTTGCGCTAAAAGGCGATACTGCCATCAATTTTTTCATTCGCGATTTGCCGCGCTTAAGCGCAGATATTGATTTAGCGTATTGCCCCATTGAATCGAAAAATGCCACCCTAGAAAATGCCAATGCTGCTTTTGAAAGAATAGTTGCTAATCTAAAAAGCAGCTTGGGGGTGGATGTGATTGTGCATAAGGATGAAGAGGGGGAGTTTATTTCAAAAATAGAAGTGCAATCAGAACAGACACGAATAAAAATAATCCCTGATTTTGTCTTTCGAGGAACAATATATCCCGTCAAAGAAATGAAAACACCAGTAAGGGTCTCTCAGGTTTTAGAGCGCTCAGCTTCAATCCAGGTGCTTTCATTTGAAGAATTATATGCAGCAAAACTATTAGCTATTTTAGAGAATCAGGCTCCCTGGGATCTGTTTGATATGAAATTACTTTGGGGGCAAGAAGGTCTTTCTGATGAGATGATAAAAGCCTTAGTCGTCTATCTGGCCGCTCATGCACGTGCGCCTCAAGAATTGCTTAATCCAGTGCTGCAACCTTTTCCAGCAGACTTTTCATCCTCTTTAAGTGGTTTGACCAGCGTTGTAACGGATAATGAACAATTAATTAAGTTAAGAGATCTTATCTGCAAAAACATTGTGACGATGTTAGTAGATGAGGAAAAGCATTTTCTGCTGTCCTTCTTTGAGCTAGAGCCTAAATGGGAATTAATGGAATTGCCCATTGATATCAAAGAATTACCGGGGATTAAAAATAAAATGCTTCATCTAAGAAAAATGGCGCTTGAGCAAAGAAAGCAAACGGTTGAAGAGTTAGAGATAGTTTTAAGTAGTGGTTAATGTGCATAGTCGAATTTTTTGGCCCTGCTTAAAGCTTGGGCATTATTAAGTAAGGCGACATAATTCTGTCATCGTCTTGGAAAATCCAATACAAATGATATGATTCTGCTCAAAACCACTTATGAAGATATCAGCAATCAGGGAGTTATAACGATAATGAATAAGCAATATATTGCGCCACTTTTACTTTCTCTGGGTTTAGGATTGCCGCATTGTGCAAATGCCGCCTTATCAAATAGTGATATTGATAAGCTGGCCCATGAGTTTATGCAGAAAAACCAAGTTGACGGCCTTGCGATTGCGGTAATAAAAAATAATCAAACCCGTATTTTTAATTATGGCTTTGCTGATGCGAAGAAAAATATCCCCGTAAGCAAAGATACCATCTTTACGATTGCTTCTTTTACCAAAACCTTTACCGGCACTTTAGGTGCTATTGCTGCTGTTGAAAATAAGTTAGATTTAGATGCACCTTTTGTGCAATATTTCCCCGATTTGAAAAATGATAACCTGAATCAAATCACATCACGCCAATTGCTTTCTCATGTATCTTCTTTGCCATTTGATTTTGACCCACACCCCAGCTCTTATGCTGAACTTGTGAAAAGTTATAACAAGCTCAAAATTGATGCGCCTGTTGCAAGCAAATATCACTATTCGAATGTCAGCATTGGCACCATGGGATATGTACTACAAAATGTCTATGCTAAACCCTATGAAAGTGTTTTAAATGAGAAAATATTAAAACCATTGAAAATGACATCGACCTATTTGAATTTGCCCCAAGATAAAGAAAAACTTCTTGCTGTCGGGCACGATAAGGAAAATAATGTTGTGCCTTTTAGCCGCAAGGAGGAACCTTGGTTTGCAGCTGCTTCATTGAAATCAACTGTGACAGACATGGCTAAATATGTACAAGCGCATATGGATTATGAGGCTTTACATAATAAAACGCTTAAGTCTGCTATACCTTTAGCACATGAGAATACCTATTGTTTTGCTGATAAAATTTCTTGTGAACAACTTGCTTGGCAAGCACATGATATTGCCCAATTGGATAAAGCCATGGGGGATACGTATTTTGTAAATTATGCAAAAAATGGCGATCCTACCTTTGAGCCTAAGCAAATTGTTGAGCATGCGGATTTTGCAAACAAGAAGATTATTATCGATAAGACAGGCGGTGGTTATGGCATGTCCAGCTATATGGCCTATCTTCCAGCGGAAAAAGCAGGTGTGGTAATCATGCTGAACAAATCCAATAATACTGAAAAGGTTCAGTTAGGGCGTGATATTTTATTTGGCTAAACTTTGCATCTTGTAAAGCTTTGTCTTAACCTTCCTCAACATGGCCCTCTTATGCGAAGAGGGCCCATCAGAAACATTACAACCCAATACGTCCTTTTTTATAGATAGCATTCTCTTGAATGAGTTCTTCTGCATTATGCCGTTTTAGTCCATTATGAGGGCCATGGCTTACTGAAAATTGTAATTGCTTTAGTGGTCTATCATGCTGCAGATAGTTATCATTGTGATTGCGTGCTCTCTTTAATTCCTTCATAGGTTCATTCGTTATGGTAAGCGCTAGCTTTTTTGATGGTTTGTCATGATGCAGATTGTTATTACGCACATGTGGTATCGCTTGTTCATCAACAGGATCATTGGTAATGGTCAGGCGCAATTTCTTTCGTGAGTTATTTTGGGGTTGAAGATCATTATCAACTTTAGGCTCAATTTTGAGCCCTTGAGTAAAATGCTGTTTTTTAAGCGGTCTATCATTGGTGAGCTCATTAGCATCTTCTTTGCGCTTAGCAAAAGGGCCCAGAATTAACCTTTCAATTTCGTAATCATCAACTTCAGATATGTCATTAAAGATCTCATGCTCAGCAAAGTAATCTGAGTTTATACTGAGCATTTCGATTAGTACAGCAAGGTTGTCATCTTCATCTGGCGGTGCATCTGGTTCAGTCATTTCATCTTCTTCAACAATATATGCATGCTCACCATTTCTGACACTCAGTGGTTTGGGTTTTTTTGGATTATTCGTTATTGTTGCTGTGTGTTGATTTGGAGTTGAATTTTCATCGTAACCATTAAGCATCGCCGACTCTCATCTATCTTATTATCAATGGCGCGCATAATATCATGCTTTATTTGAGAAGTAATGAGCCAAGATTATATCGTCGAATAAATTGCCACACAAATATGTGCAGCATTATTTAATCAGGCTTGAGCTTCTCTCTTTTGTTGAAATAGACTTCTTACACTAATATATAAATGCTCTGCGCAGTATTGATGTATAAATATTCACTGAGCTTGAATTGCAAGCTCTAAAATATCCCAAGGTGATTTCGTTGAATTTGCTGTAAAAATCAGCTATGTTTTTGTTGTTGGCTCCTTATTGAGTAAATCAATGCTGACATATTTACGCTTTCGCATACACTGATTTCTTCAAAGGGAGCACACAATGTTATCAGGCGCAAATAATTCTTCTTCAGCCTTTTCAGATGCAAGTGAAGAACTTATTGGGAGCTTCACGCCTGAAAGGGCAGTTATGCAAATTCAAGAAGTTCTTGAATTGGCATTACAACGAATAGAGCAAATTCAAGAACTTTTTGAATTTGCCTCAGTGGAAGAAGAGCAAAGTTATTATTCCAATTTTCAAGAAATTGTAGATAATTTTAAGCTTAATTTTCACCTTAAAGAGGGTAGGCTGAGATGTTTATCATTTAATGTTGATGAATTAAAAGAGCATGTCTTAGAGATTCTTGTGCCAGCCTTTAAGGAATATGAAGCATCAGTGAATATGCGTTTTAAGGACACAACTGTAAATGAAACATTAAGCTACATTGCGCATAGTTGGCCATCACAAGCGCAATTTGAGATGAGTTCAATACCGCGACGGGCAAAGCCAATTCTTTATTTACAGCAAGCCAATACTGCCAAGCGATTACCCTATCCAGAAATAATAAAAGTGCAAGAAATTTCAAAATCAAGCGATGAGCTTAAAAGATCTCGATAGTCTCATAAATCTAGGATTAAGTCAGCCACTAAGATTGTTTGCTTTGCAAGGGTTGCTAAGCCAGTAGCCCTTTGACAGAATTGGCCTTAGCTAGCTTGGAAATCAAGGTGTTTGATGCAAGATAAAATAAAAGATCTCTCTGAGAATGTGCAAAAAGTTCTGCTTGATTTTACTGAACATACCAAACATGTTTGTGGTGCTAATCTTTTGTCTATCGTCTTATATGGATCTGCGGCTGAAGGGCGCTTAAGACCCTCCTCTGATGTTAATCTCATGTTGGTGTTAAAAGCTTTTGATGTAGCACAAATAAATCAATTGCGTGAAAAAATGCGCATAGCCTATGCTGCTATACAGTTACAGGTGATGTTTATTCTTGATACAGAAATAGCCATTGCTGCTGATGCCTTTGCACTTAAATTCACTGATATACTAAGCCGACATCGCGTTTTATGTGGGGATGATCCTTTCATAAATCTCAAAGTCGCAAGAAGTGCTATTATTCATCGTTTAAAGCAAGTGATTGTTAATCTCAGCCTCAGATTGCGTGAAAGATATGCCTTGGTCAGCCTACGTGAAGAACAATTAGTACCTATCATTGCCGATGTGGCTGGCCCCATTCGTGCAAGCGCTGCAACCATTCTCTCTTTGCAAGGTACGAATGAAGTGCATCCAAAAGAAGCCCTTGAGAAGTTATGCAAAGAATTAGCGGTAGATAATTGGTCAGATATCTTAAAAAATTTTTCAATCGCCCGCGAGGAGCAAGAGCTAAAACATGGCGAAGCTGAAAAAACAGTTTTGGGTACTCTTAGCCTTTTAAAAGCAATGTATGAACATGTTCAGGACATAAAGTGAGGTTGCTATGCTTATGAACCCACTTGATATGACAGGTCCGCAGTTTCTTTTGTTCTATCTTATTATTGGCTTATTAACATTAATTATTTTTAAATATGCCATTAGAGCAAAAGAAAATAGGTTTCCTATCCCAAAACTTGCTCTATCTGATCCTTATGAAATTGCAACATTGCGTGGTGGCATCAATGAAGCCATTAAAATTGCAGTCATATCTTTGGTTGACAGAGGATTGTTAGAAGTCGCTGATAAGAAATTTGATATAGAGATTAGCACTAAAAATATTGAAGCAATTGATCATGCCCGCCGCCCTATTGAGAAAGCCATCTTATCAGAAAAATATGCCAAGCCTGGCAGTCTATATACGATTCATCATGATGCATCGACCATCATGGCAGCGCAAGAATATAGGGAGTCACTTATTGAAAGGCGGCTTTTGGCTGGTAAAAAAATAAGGGATGAAAGACGTCCCTTATTCTGCTTAACATTATTGCTGTTAGGTGGCTTGGCATTCGCAAAAATTAGCATAGCGCTAGAACGCGGATATCATAATATCTGGTATTTAGTAGCGTTGGCGTGCATATTTTTTGCTTTACTCATTAGAATGTATAAAAGCGAAAAGACAAGTCTTGGAGCGCGTGTTTTAACAGATTTAGAAATTATGTTTACGGGGCTCAGAAGCCGCAGTCCCTGGATAGATGCAGGCGGTGAAACAAATGAAGCAGTGTTAGTGGCTGCAGTATTTGGCGTTTCTGTTTTGAGTCCGCTTACTTTTCCTTTTATCAAAAAGCTTTACCCTAAGCCCTTTGACACAACTTCATCCAACACTAACTGTGGGGCGGGTTCGAGTTGTGGCTCAGGCTCAGGCTCAAGCTGTGGTGGCAGTTGTTCAGGATGTGGCGGATGCGGAAGTTAGGTCAAAATGATCTTGTTGGCCTAGGGTGGCGGGTAGAGCTTGGGCCTTATATACTTTCTCATCTTGATACCATAGACATTGTTGAAGTGATTGTTGATGATTATTTCAATTGTTCAAAATCAAAGCTACGCTCCTTAAAAACTTTAGAAAGCCAAGTGCCAGTTGTCTATCATGGGGTAGGGCTTGGTTTAGCAAGCTCTTTAGCCGTAAATCAAATGCGATTAGAAAAATTAGCCAGGGTCATTGATTATTTAGCACCTCCTATCTGGTCAGAGCATTTGGCTTTTGTCAGAGCGAATGATATTGAAATCGGACATCTTGCTGCGCCGCCTCGTAACATGGCTACTATTGAAGGCGCACTTGAGAATGTAGAACGAATAAAAAGAACGGTTGGCAGTTTACCCGCGCTTGAAAATATAGCGACTTTGATAAATCCACCAGGTTCAATAATGCCTGAGCCACTATGGGTTAATCACATTCTTCAACCATCAGGTTGCTCTTTATTGCTTGATTTAAACAATCTCTATTCGAATGCTATTAACTTTGGTTTTAATCCCATCGATTATCTACATACCTTTGCGCTTCATCAAGTTCGTATGGTGCATTTAAGCGGCGGTAAATGGATAAAAGAACCACCCGGTTTTGAGTCTAATGCCATGGGCAAAAGAATGCTGGATGATCATCTTCATGATGTGCCAGATCCCGTTTTTGATTTGCTTGCCATTCTGGCACAAAGTGTTGATCAGCCACTTATAGTCATTATTGAGCGCGACGGCAATTATCCCACTTTTCAAAGCTTATTAGCAGAAGTTATTCGAGCTAAAAAAATATTAGTTGAAGCCAGAAACAAGAAATGTCACAAATTAGAGAGCGTTGCATGAGTGCACAAGCTTTTGAAATAACGTTAGCGCGACTCTACACCGATGCTGTTTTTCGTGCTCAGTTCCTTGATAATGCTGAGCAAGCCTTAAAAGAGCTTGATCTCACTGAAGCTGAACGCAATCATTTAAGAGAAATTGATAGAACCGGACTTGTCATGGCTGCAAATAGTTTTATGCATAAGCGTAAAAGAAAACCAAAAGGTGGGTTCTTTTATTCGTTAATGCATATTTTTGGTATAAGAACTTTAATCAATAAGATGTCATCCCTCCTTTAAAAAAGAGGAATGACAAAAGACAGTAAAGGGCTTTACTTTTTAAATTTAGCGCTTTTTGCGTCTTTCGACTTCTCATTTTGAAGGTAAGCCAAAAAGTCCTGACGCAACTGAAAAGCCATTCCACCGAATAAGTCCCTCTTTAGATTTAATTCGATTTTATCAAGGATATCTTTGTCATTCACGTTATAGCCATTTAATTTCATAAAGCTTCTAATGTAAATAAGGCTATCAAATCTACCATATTTAATTGCACAATCAAGCGGCGTTTCAAGTTGGTGATTGATTTTACTATTAAAATCAAAACCTGTTTCAGCTAATTGCCTAATGGTTTTTGTGTTGTTTTCAATAATAGAATTTTCCATCAGCTCATTGAGAGTACCAATATTACAAGTAGCTAAATACTCGCTAAAAAGTTGATCTTGTACATCTTCTTTTGGCGCCTTTTGGGAATTACCCTTCATGCAGGAAAATAACATTGTAATTACACCTCTTTTACATTCAAAAATTAATGTATCGCAATTTCATTTCATTCAAAAGCAATAAGTGACAACTGGTGTTTAGGAAACTACATATGCATTTCATGTAGTGAAAATCACGTATTCAATCGAGAAAATGCGCATGGGCGCAATCATATCTACATCTGTATTTGAAACAAAATAATCGTAATTGGTTTTAGGAAAAACTAAGGTAAATTGCGTAGAAAATGCTGATATTGTATGATGCACCCATGTTAAAATAAGTTAAATAACAAATATATGATGACTCGAAACATTTTAAGCACTATTACACTTCTTATTTTATTGCTATCTCATACAGCCTTTGCTTTTGATGCCCTCGGCTTTAAATGTAAGCAAAAGCAGCACTCTTATGGCATGATTGGCTCTGCTGTGCTCTTGGATGAAATTGAGAAAACCTTAAACGAAGCACCGCCACTTAGTCACACTGGTAAATCGCTGGTTACTTTAAACAAACAAGGTTTCGATGTTGTTGAACCGCTGTTAATGCAGGACAGTTTCTTAATTCAAGATCTTGCTGCATTTGCTAAGAAAGCGAAAAAGCCTATTCTAGAAATTGGTGGTGGTTATGGGCGCTTAACGAAAGTCATGTTGGATCAAGGCGCAACGGTGATTGAGAATGATCTTGAATTACAACACTTGATACATGGTCGCAAATTAATTCCGCAAGAGCAAAGAAATCGTATTTACTATAATACTTATCGTTTCCCCAGGAACATGATTATCAAAGCTAACAGTCTCTCTGGCGTGGTTGTTCATCGTGTATTTCATTTAATGAGCTCGGATGAGATTGAAGAGGGATTAGCTAAAATAAACAGATGGCTTGTGCCTGGCGGTAAAGTATTTATTGCGGTATTGCCACCACAACACAGCAAATACCGTGATAAAGTACTTTCACATTATGAGAAGCGATGGCAGGATGGCTATGCTTGGCCGGGTGAAGGTCTTAAAAGTGCTGAGCTACTCCCGGAGCAGGTTTATGCCTTGCCGAAAACCTTACACGTGATGGATGAAAGGCCATTAAAGAAAGCCCTAGAGAAGTATGGTTTTAAGGTAGAACAAACAGGCTTTATTCCCTTAAAAAAAATACATCACTCTTCAGATGATGCCAAAGAATTGTTTGGCATCATTGCCGTCAAGAAATCTTAAGCACGATTTTGTACCAGGGATGTACTTACTGACTTTTTATACAACAAAACAATAGAGAGTAGGGAAAAGTCTATACTTCACTAAGGCTCATCAACCAAAAGCCAAAGGGGCGCCAGTGGGATATGTTGATAACAATTTAATGCCTGGTGAAGTGGTTGCCTATCGAACCAGATTAAACAAGAAGCTATTTGTGCTACCTTGTTTGTTTGCACTTCCTCTTTTTGGTGCTTGTATATGGCTGCTAACAAATGTCACCTTATATACAAACTATGCAGGCCCCTGTTTCATTTTAGCGGTTTTATTCATGCTGCATCCTTATATCCGCTACATATCCAGCGAGTTTGCTGTAACCAATAAACGGGTCATCATCAAAGTGGGCTTTATTAGCCGCAGAACCACAGAAACGCTGCTAGAAAAAATTGCAACCATCGAAGTTGATCAATCGATATTAGGTAGGATATTCGATTGGGGCACCATTAGCATAATTGGCACTGGCGGGACCAAGGAATCATTTCCAAATATCGCTTCTCCGCTTGCCTTTCGCCTTGCTGTTCAAGAGCAAACCGAAGCGAAAATGTCTAAATAAAAAGGGCGGACTTAAAGTCCGCCGCTACAAAGGCAAAAATCAAACTTCTGCATTAATCTTCATAGTTTGGATCATAATCATATTCGCCAGATATGTTATCAGGGTGCTTATTTTTATAAAGAACGGTAGGTTCCGTTTTAGTATCGCTTGCTGATTCTTTAGGGGTTGCATTCAACATTTTTGTCGATTTGTCAGCGGGCGTTTGATCAGCTGATACCGTACCTGCTTTATTTTCTGGATCAATCGAGGTTGTGGTTGAAGTTTGGGTGGGTGATACATCAGATTTATCCAAGCTTACACTGGGTGTTGGTGCATTGCTATCAGTTACTTTCAACGTGTTTGTTGCGGATTCCTCTAGAGCATAAAGGCTAGTGCTTGCCATGAGAAGGGTGATTGCTAATAGATTAAATTTCATAGATTACCTCTTTATTACAAAAAAACTATTTTTTAAGAAAATCTTCAACCACTTCACCATAGGGTAGTGTTAAATCAGAAACAAAATGAAGCGTTGAGACAATTTTCTTTACTGGTAAGTCAGCTATGGGCGCAAGCGCATGCGGGTGTAATTCTAAACTACTTGGACCTGTCCAGGCTTCTTTGATAGTGATATCAGTCAAATATGTTTTGGTTAATTGATTCACCAAAGGTTTTCCTGTGACATCGGGAATATTTTTTAAGAGAAAGCAAGGTTGCTTTAATGCTTTGAGCACACTATCGTTTTCGATAGGTTGATATTTGTATCCCATGGTGGCCGTTGCAACGCGGATGCTACCAAAGTCTAACTTACCGACCAAAACATCTTCTTCAACGGTTAATGAGGGCTTAGCAAGCTTTTTAGGAAAGCCCCAAATTTCTCTTCCGCCTGCAATCGGCGCTTCACAATCTAAAAACATGGAGATAATGAAATAACCATCTTCGCCTTTATAACGTACAGGTATAATTTGCCCTGATTCGGTATAATCACCAAAACCTGTTGAATCTGGCATTCTGATAAATTCATATTTGACATGTGGCTGGGTTATTTCAAGCACCGGTGGCACTATCTTTCGTAATACTTCCATATCGGTTTCGTATGTGATAATAAAATATTCACGATTAATAAATCGATATGGGCCGCGTGGATAGGTGACTATCCAACGTGGTGCGGGCATATTAAATTCATTTGCTATTTCATCTTTCATAATAAACCTGCTTCAATCTGCTATAAAAATTCTTTATCAATATCAATAGATGATGCATTGCCGACATCTTTGAAATGTTCATCCAGCCATAATTGCGTTACTTCACGTCCTTTGTCTCTTAAGTGGGTTAAAAATTCCCAATCAGTATTCATTTTGCTTGAAACGCTGTGTCTTACCATTTCTTCATCGGAACGTATGGAGTGAATGTACATTTTCTTCATTTTATCTTCAGGGATTACTTTGTTATTTATTAACTTGGTAACAAATGAAATAGCTCTCATTTCACGCATTAATGAAGAATTAAAGCTAACCTCGTTAAGCCGATTTAAAATCTCTGTTGCTGTTTTTGGAATGCCCTTGCGATTGATCGGGTTAATGTGAACAATAACAACATCGTGAGACTGACAATTATAGATGAGCGGGAAGATGGCAGGATTACCAATATAACCACCATCCCAATAGTGTTCTCCCTCAATTTCAACTGATTGAAATAGAAAGGGTAGGCAAGCCGAAGCGAGTACGGCATCTGCCGTAATTGATTCATTGGTAAAGATACGTATTTTACAGGTTTCAATGTTAGTAGCACACAGATGAATTTTAATTTTTGATGATTTTTGAATTTTAGAAAAATCAATCATTTTGTCGAAAATTTCACGCAAAGGATTAATGTTCATCGGGTTGAATTGATAAGGAGATAATATTTTGGTGATAAAGTCAAAAGTAGTGTAAAGAAAGGAATCATCTAAGCTAAATCGTTGATCGCCACCTTCATCTTGATTAAAATTATAAAACGCTTTAGCAAAATTAGTTCCTGGAATCATCGGTTTAAATTTATTGTAAGGTACACCTACCTCGCTCACATTTTTCCAGAACTGATGTAATAGCTGCCTTGCTTCTTGGTTATTTCCATTTAAAAGGCCCTGGGCCAGCACAACAGCATTCGCAGCGCCTGCACTGGTTGCACTGACACCTTCAATGTCTAGTCTGCCATCTTCTAAAATGTAATCCAGCACGCCCCAGCAAAAAGCGCCATGTGCTCCGCCACCTTGCAATGCGAGATTAACGGTCTTTTTACTAGGTTTTGTCATTTGTTTTAGCCATGCTTGGATTGAAATTCATGTATTACTAAGAAAGTAAGTCTAGCAAAACAAGTTCTGAGGAAATGTTCAGTTCGTTACAAATAATCAAGTTTTAAACAAAGATACTTCAATATGAACTATTTTTTATAGTTACACCTATATAAATAGAAGTTATAGAGAATAGGTTTTCAATGACACAATCTGACATCACTGTTCATTTTTGGGGAGTTCGTGGGAATCTTCCCGTGCCTGGCGCAGATACACTCAAATATGGAGGAAACACGTGTTGTGTCACCCTCAACATAGCCAATAGCCATTGGTTAATTTTTGATGCGGGTTCTGGGATTAAAAAATTTGGTGAATATCTTATTAAGAATGATAAATTACCTGTCAAGGCCAAATTATTTATCTCTCACGCTCATTGGGATCATATCAACGCCATTCCTTATTTTGATCCCTTTTATCGAACAGGTAGTCAATTTGAAATATATGGTGCCAGTTTTGAAAATGTTGCACTTGATAAATTAATTTTCGGTCAAATGGATAAAGTGCATTTCCCCGTCACTATTAAAGAGATGACTGCTCAAATTAGTTTTCATTCCTTAGAAGAAGAATCAATTTCATTTGATAATATTGATATCTCAACGATGAAACTAAATCATCCAGGCAAATGCTTTGGATATCGGCTTCAATATAACAATAAAATATTTTGTTACATCACAGATAATGAATTACCGTTAAAGGAAGATCCGCTGTTTAGTCAGACGTATGTGGATAAGCTGGGTCACTTTATTCATGGGGCAGATATTTTAGTAACAGATACCGCCTATACCGATCAAGAATATATTGAAAAAGTTGGTTGGGGGCATTCTTGTCTTTCTCAAGTAATTGATTTGGCTGATAAGGCAAAAGTAAAGCAACTTTGTCTTTTTCATCATAGTCCGCATCAAAGAGATCATGAGATTGATTTAAAACTGCAGATAAGTCAGAAAATGCTCATGGACAGAAATTCAAAGACACAATGTATTGCGCCACGAGAAGGTGATGAACTTAGCTTGTAATGAGATAAGAGTAGGTTATTAAGTCGAAGTATGAGTGATAATAAATTTAACGAAATAGACACGGCCATGATTGCAAAAAATGTTTTGCAAAATATGCAAGATGGCGTTATTGCTGTTTCTCTAAGTGGAGAAATAATCACACTTAATCCCGCTGCGGCTAAAATATTTATGCTTGAGGATGTTGAATATACTGGAGAACATTTTACTAAAATATTTTCCAAATTTTTAACTGATCCACGTAACGATGAATTAAATGATGGTATTTTTAGTGCAATCTTTGAATCCGCTGTCACTCACCATAAAGATGTTAAATATTATGCTAATGGCAGCTGCAAGGAGCTGTTGCTCAGCTCTACTGCCTTAATTGTAGAGCATGAGGACAAAAGTAAGACCATAGGCGTAATCTTTGTTGTCAGTGATATTACAGAACGACAACGTTTAGCTCACGTGCAGGATGTGTTTGGTAAGTATATTGACCCTCGTATTGCCAGCAGACTAATTGATTACCCCGAAGAAGATTTAATGAAAGCAAACAGGCAAATGATGACAGTGAGTTTTTGTGATATGAATAATTTTACAAACCTCTGTCAGACATTAGCACCGACGACAATGGAAAAGCTGATGAATAACTTTTTTTCCAAAATGTCTCATGCGGTGCATAATACCGAAGGCGTCATAGACAAATTTATTGGTGACTCTGTAATGTCATTTTGGGGGCAGCCTTTTACTGAGAAGGGAAAACACGCAATCAATGGTTGCCAAACAGCTTTAGATCAATTGGCAAGCATGGCTGAATTCAATATTGAATCTAAGGGCATTATTAGAGATTTAAGACACAATATTAATATCAGTATTGGAGTTGCCACAGGGGAATTAATTATTGCAAATATTGGCTCCAAAGATCGCATGAGTTTCACTGTTATGGGAAACATTGTTAATATCGCCTCTCGCTTAGTAGGCGCAAACAAAGTATATGGTACTAGTATCTTAGTCAGCGATTATGTCGAAAAATCAGCAAGATCAATTTATGATTTTCGTGAAGTGGATATTATCCGTGCCAAAGGCATGGAACAGCCAACTAGGATATATGAGTTATTGGGTCTTAAAGGGTGCTTAACGGATCAATATAGCGCTTATCTAGAAAACTATGCCAAAGGATTAGCTTCCTATCGTCAATGTAATTGGGTAAACGCTACAAAACACTTTGAACAGGCCCTTCATATTATCCCTCAAGATAAAGCTTCACTTGTTTTTCTTGAAAGAATAGGAGTGCTTAAAGATCATCCGCCCATTATGCCCTGGGATGGCGTGTGGATTTTAGACCGAAAATAATGTACTAAAAATATTTACTTTCAAAATTTAGCTAACAATCTGATATGCATTTCATAGTTTATTTATGGCAGTTCGTCTGCTTTTAATTGATGATAAGCAATGAGTTGATTACATTTCCCCACCTTTATATTCAAGAAGAAATGGGGATTGAAAATGGCGACGCCAGTTAATGTTTATTTAAGTCTGAATGAGTTCATTAATTTTATTAAAGCGCTTGATACTGCAGGCATTGTGCTCCAGCATCAAGGCAATCCTTTTGCCCAGCCAAATGGGAGTCTGCCATTTGAGTTAACACAGGAATTTCTAAAATTTGATTCTGTGATGAGTCAAAATAATAATCCTGTAGGGGAACATAAAAAGCAATTTCTGAAGTTTATTGATTGTTTAATTAAATTTGCAATTAATCATAATTTTTATTATAGAAATGCACAAACGGCTCAAGCTGACTACTTAACAGCATTTCTTTTATATAATAACATCCATATTTCAGTCGATAATGAGCTGTTTTCCTTGCGTGAGATTATGCAAGCACGTTTACCACAAGGCTTAACATTGCCTGATAGTGCTGCCTGTGTAAATGGCCGTGCCTTTCCTGCTATCATGGATTTAAGCAATCATTGGGTAGCGCATGTTCAAGCGAAGCAACAGCAAGTCATACAGGCGCAATGGTTAGCATACCGTGCCATTCATAGCTTTGATAACATCGTCTTAGATTTAAATTATTTAAGTTATGCAATAGAAGGTTTCATTAATACAAATAAAATACAACTATGTGATGATAATGGGCTGCTTGCGCAAAAGCCATGTCTTGCACCTGATTTATCACAAATAATGAAGCAATTTGTAGCCATGGCGCGTTCTAATGTCAATTCAGAGCAAATGCATAACCAGCTGGGCGTAATATTTAGTATCATGATGAAAAGATTGATTGCGCATGCTAAATCACCCAGCGTTTATAACCATGCGGCTCAACAATTACTTGGATTTTTGTTATACCACGATTTTGAAATCAAGTATGGTTCTCAGCAATTTCGTATTTCTCAGACCGTTTTGGCTGAAATGTCTGAACAAGATGTGAAGTTATGGCAAGAACATGGTTTTCAATACATGCCTTTTCTGAGTGCACATTGGTTAAAAAATCAGGGTTATCCAGGGAAGTATGATTTAGAGCAACTTTTGAGTATGTCTCATAGCGTGCCTGCTAAACCTGTTGTGCCTTACTTTTACCAAATGAGTCAAAGAGCACAACAACAAAGTGCAGTGCAACCAATGCAAATTGATTTTCATTATCGCCCTCAGCTTCGTTGTCGTTAAGGTATTATCAGTAGAAAAATTGATGGACAAAGCTTAAAACTCAGTCAGATTGTTGAGATCGAGCAAATCTCTTGCAAGGTGATGGGAGATAAGCTTACTCCATCAGTCAAACGATAAAGGTAGGATGACTGTATAACCAGAATAATGGCGAAGTCCTCATATACACAAACCAATATAAATAATGATTGGTAATAGTATGAAAGATGACTTTATTATCTGCTCCGCTTTTGAAGTTTGAAGAGAGCATACGTTTACAGGGAATGTAACGGTGCCTTACGCATCCGACATCTAGGGAGAGACTATGTCTGGCGTTGCAGTTGCGAGCCACCTAATGTGCGCAATTGCTTTTAGTATTGTCAGTGCTATTTTAGCCTGTCACAGACCAACACGCTCGCAATTTCGTATTTTGATTGTGAGTTCATGCGCAACGACACTTTGGTCGGCGTTAGTTGTACTATTTGCAACCGGCATTTTACAAAACTATAGGTATGTAAGCCTCAGTGAAATCGTATGTGATGGATTGTGGTTTATTACTGTTATTCAACTATTGAAATTAACACAGCGTGGTAACAAAACGCGTTGGTTTTTTAGCCCTTTCTTTATCGCATTTACAAGTTTGATTTTGCTTTATCTAAGTATGGATGCGATTTTTACCAGCGCCAGTGCACAACCTGGTAGTACAAGTATTTTTTCCAGATATTCTTACACAGTCTATGTAATTTTTGCTGTTATATGTTTAGCACTGATTGAACAGCTCTATCGCGGAACGGTGCCTGAAAGACGTTGGGGTATAAAGCTCCTATGCGTCGGTATTGGCTTGATGTATTGCTATGATTTCTATATGTATGCCCACGCCATTCTATTTAATACTTTGAGCAGCTCAATATGGGAAATACGAGGCGGGATCTGCGCGACCATTGCGCCCTTAATAGGTTTAAGTGCATTAAGACATCATAAGTGGCAAGCAGAAATATTACCTTCACGTGCGCTTATTTTCCGTTCAACTGTTTTTGTGAGCTGTGGCGTTTATCTTTTGATCATGGCTATTTTGGGTTGCTTCATTAGAGAATGGGGTGGCACCTGGGGGCAGGGATTACAAGTTGCCTTTTTTTGGGGCGCCCTCATCGTTTTGTCCTTAATGCTATCATCTGGCAAAGTAAGGGCTTCATTTAAGCATTTCTTTTCTAAGAACTTTTTTAAACTACGATATGACTATCGCGAAGAATGGATAAAATTTTCAACGTTGTTATCAACAGAGGAAGGCGATCAGCAACTTGCCGCTAAAGTGATCAAAGCGCTTGCAGATATGTTGGAAAGCCCTAAAGGCATTATGTTTGAATGGGAAGAAAAACGCGGATATATCCTCAAAGAATGTTGGAATCATCCTTTCCCTAATAAAGACATGGTGATAGAGCCTGGTGCTTTCACAGACTTTTTGCAGCAATCACAACGAGCCATAGAATTACCTTCTCGTTTTAATGCTGACAATCGCTTACTTGTGTTACCCAATGCCATAAGACAAATAAGCTGGGCTTGGTTATTAGTGCCATTAATCCATGGCAACAGATTACATGCATTTGTTATTCTGGCTCATCCTAGAATCGCCTTTTTTACGCTTAATTGGGAAGTATTAGATTTACTTAGTATGGCAGGAAGACAAGCAGCTATATGCTTAGCGCAAGAAAAGAATGCACAAGCGCTTGCTATTGCAAGACAATTTGAAGGTGTTAATCGCTTATCTGCATTTGTGATGCATGATCTGAAAAATGTCTATTCTCAATTAAAACTAGTGCAAATTAATAAAGTAAAACATGAAAACAATCCTGCTTTCACGGGCAGCGTATATCAAACAGTCGATAATACAGCCGATAAAATAGATAGGCTGCTTCTGCAAATGCGTGATAGGCAAGAATATGATATGCAAACCGAAGTGATGGTTCTCTCAAGCCTTGAAAAGGTTGTTCAATTAAAAAGCCATAGCCAACCTGTTCCCAAAATCGAGTGGCAGCTGCCTTTAGAAGAAGTCAGCATCAAGGCGGATGAAGATAGGTTCATTAACATTGTTTGTCATCTTGTGGAAAATGCACAACAAGCAACACAAGCTGATGGTGAAATTAAAATTTGCGTAACTTTAAAAGAAGATAATCTTATCATCGCCATTGCAGACACAGGTTGTGGCATGGATCCTGAGTTTATTCATTTAAAGTTATATCGTCCCTTTGTCACCACAAAAGGTGAAAAAGGCATGGGAATTGGCGTATACGAAGCAAGAGAATATTGCCATGCAATTGGTGGAAAACTAAGTGTTGAAACAGTCAAAGGTCAAGGCTCCATTTTCAGACTTGAGCTTCCTTTGAGTGTGCATTATAGACAACAAGTTGTCGCATAAAGGAATTAATTGTGAGTGATAAACCCTATTTATTAGTTGTCGAAGACGATCCAGGATTAAGAGAGCAATTGCTTTGGTCATTTGAAAATTATGAAGTGATTGTTGCCCAAGATAGAAAAGAGGCGATTGCAAAACTAAGGCGATTTGAGCCCAGAGTCGTAACACTCGATTTAGGTTTGCCGCCAAATCCTTGTGGCTACGAAGAAGGGCTTAACACACTACGTGAAATTGTTGCCTTAGCGCCTGATACCAAAGTGATTATGGTAACAGGTCAGACCTCGCGTAAAATTGCTGTTGAGGCAATTAGTTTAGGTGCTTATGATTTTTATGTTAAGCCAATTGATCCGCGCGCACTTGCTTTAATAGTCGATAGAGCGTTTTATTTAGACAATCTTGAACGCGAACACAGAGCTTTTACCGATTTTTCTGCAACACAACCTATTAAAGGCGTGATAACCACCAGCCCCTTAATGTATAAGGTATGTCGCACAGTACAAAAGGTAGCACCAAATAACATAACCATTCTATTACATGGCGAAAGTGGAACAGGTAAAGAAGTGCTTGCTCGTGCCTTGCATGAACACAGTAATCGCGCCAAAGAACCCTTTGTGGCTATTAATTGCGCCGCAATTCCAGAGAATTTGCTTGAAAGTGAATTGTTTGGTTATGAAAAAGGCGCTTTCACCGGTGCTGTCAAACAAACAATAGGTAAAATTGAATTAGCCCATAAGGGCACACTCTTTTTGGATGAAATTGGCGATCTTCCTTTATCTTTGCAGCCGAAACTATTACGCTTCTTGCAAGAGAGAAAGATAGATAGATTGGGCGGCAGAAATCCAATTCCTGTTGATGTGCGTGTCATTTGTGCAAGCCATCATCATTTAGAAGAATTAATTCAATTACAAACTTTTAGAGAAGATCTTTATTATCGCTTAAGCGAAGTTAATATTTCTATTCCGCCCTTAAGGGAGAGAATAGGGGATGCGGCAATGATGGCGCGGGTATTATTTGCAAAATTTGCCAGAGAGTTTAAACGCCCCATCAAGCGTATTTCTGATGAAGCTTTAGAAGCGATTAATCTCTATACCTGGCCAGGTAATGTACGCGAACTTGAAAATAGAATAAAGCGCGCCGTGATTATGGCAGAGAGTAATCAAATTACACCTGCAGATTTAGATCTTCCTCTACAAAATGCAATAGCCATGCCCTTTAATTTAAAACAAATTAGGGACACAGCGGAAAAAGAGGCTATTCAACGCGCCTTAACCTTTTGTGAAGGCAATATCTCCAAGGCAGCTGAACTTTTAGGGGTGACGCGTCCCACGCTGTATAACTTAATGGAGAAGCTCGCATTAGGGGAGCCTGCCTAAAAAGGCACCCCTTGGCGTTGCTTGCTCGATATGGGCGTGTATAATACGCCGTTCATTTCAGGACGAATCTTCCCGCCAGTGAGGCAGAGTTACTTCGCTAATTTGTTAGCGGAATTTTATAATCATCGCCCTTTACGCAGTTTGTGGAGTTATTTGATGATAGAAGGTTCATCTGAGCGATTTTTAAATGAGTTAGATCAATATCTTTTTCGCCATGAGCAGGCAGCTTCTCAAGAGCCTATCTTCGGTTTTGTTGACACTAACCCTTTTGTTTTTTCTGAAGAGCACATTGAGAATTTTCAAGTTGGCACCTATGCAGATTGGGGACTGGATGAATTTGCTGAACTTGGTGAACTTGATTTTCCGGAGTTTTTCGCGGAAAATATGCCTAATTCACCTATTCATGTAGAAACTTCAAACGACATTAAGAGGCCGGAGCAAGATGAAAGCAAAGCGTCGCATTCCCAAACGCAAAGCAACAATTCAAAGAAAGACACCATCTTCACTCCTGCGTTTAAAGCAACAGCTCAAAGACAAGACCAAGTAAGTTTTGAAGCGCTTCCTCAAAGAAAGAGCAAAATGCTGGCAATTGATAAAATAAAGAATTGCTCTGGCAAAGGTCTTAAAAAATAAAAAGCCTCTTAATGAGGCTTTTTTTATCCTTAATCGCTTCTTCTGGACATTTTTTGCAGGGGCAATTTGTAAAACTGCATCTTGGGCGCCGCATCATTACGACTGACAGAATACATTGATAAGTGTTTATGATGTCTTTCTAGGGCCGCTTTTAATCCCCAATAGATGTTGTAACAATGATTTTGTTCTTGGCTCACCCAATAGCACAGGTGATTCCATCCTTGTCTCACCAGAGAAATTACCTTTGAACAAAGGGGGATAAATTGTTGTTCATCACCCTTTTCAAGATAAAGTTTTGAAGCTTCTAAGAGTTCAGCAAGATAGGGTTTGATACTTAAGGGCAAATGTGGACTATTGAGCGATCCAGTTGCTTGTTTAATATCGTTGATAAATTGTAAGCGCGCCAATTTGGGTAGTGGGTGTAAATGAGCCAATTCGCTTTTTAATTGCCCCAATTTACTATCAAGTGAACGGATCACTACGCCTTCTGATGACTTTTCCATGACATTCCTTGTCTATGATTTAGTGAAGGATCTTGTCTTAGTAACCCATATTCATAGATCTGAGTCAAGATAGCTTTCCTTGAAAAACGCTCATATTTATAGACATTTGCAAAAGATCACAGGATCTATAGCCAAAAGATCACATGGATTGATCAGTCATATAACTTTTGTATTGACATCGACGTGCTAAAGGCTTAATGTGCACAGCATTTCAAAACCGCGGAGAATCATCATGCGCGTAGGCGTTCCAAAAGAAATAAAAAACCATGAATATCGTGTAGGCTTGGTGCCAAGCAGCGTCAGGGAGTTGGTTGCAAACGGCCATGATGTGTTTGTTGAGACAAACGCCGGTATGGGGATTGGGATCTCAGATGACGACTACCGTCAATCAGGGGCGGTTATCGTTGATACCGCAGCTGAAATCTTCGCTACCGCTGATATGATAGTTAAGGTTAAAGAACCACAGCCTAATGAATGTAAGATGCTACGTGAGAACCAAGTGCTCTTTACATACCTTCATTTAGCGCCGGATCCTACCCAAGCGAATTTGCTCATAGAGTCTGGTTGCGTTGCAATAGCCTATGAAACAGTGACAGATGATCAAGGTCGACTTCCTTTGCTTGCGCCTATGAGTGAAGTAGCAGGCAGAATGTCTGTGCAAGCAGGCGCGCATGCGCTAGAAAAAGCACAAGGCGGTATGGGTATTTTATTAGGCGGTGTGCCAGGTGTAGCTCCCGCTAACGTTGTAGTACTCGGCGGTGGTGTTGTTGGAACCAATGCATTACGTATGGCCATTGGTATGGAAGCTGAAGTTACCGTCTTAGATAAATCTTTAAATCGTCTTCGTGAATTAGATTTTCAATATGGCTCCTCCTTGCATACCATTTATGCAACGCAAGATGCCATTGAAAGATATATACCTAAAGCAGATTTAGTAATTGGCGCTGTATTAGTGCCTGGTGGCTCTGCACCAAAATTAATCACCAGAAAAATGCTCTTAGAAATGAAGCCTGGAGCTGTCCTTGTAGACGTTTCTATCGATCAAGGCGGCTGCTTTGAAACCAGTATGCCAACCACACATGCAGAACCCACTTATACAATTGATGGGATTGTGCATTATTGCGTTGCTAATATGCCCGGTGGTGTTCCAAGAACTTCATCCTTTGCATTAAATAATGCAACTTTACGTAATGTTGTTGAGTTAGCAAATAAAGGCTATAAACGCGCTTTACTTGAAGATGTACATTTACGTAATGGCTTGAACGTGCACAAAGGCAAGATTACCCATCCTGCTGTAGCACAAGCACTTGGGCTTAAAAATTATGCACCGCTTGAAGTGTTGAACGTCTAAGAAAATCCCCCGCTCGCAAGGCGAGCCGCCCCCTTTTATTCAAAGTGGGCTTAAGATCCGATCTGTTGCCCCCTTTGAATAAAAGGGGGCCGCCTTTAGGCGGGGGGATTAATCTTTTTTTCCCACTCATATGCCGTTTCGACTATCAACGCAAGATCATCAAAATCCGGTTTCCAATTTAGCACTTGTTTAATCTTTGTATTATCCGCAATCACAACCGCTAAATCCCCTTCACGTTTTTCAGCGATTTTTGTAGGCAAAGGTTCTTTTGTGATTGCTTCAAATGCTTTGATAACTTCTTTTACGCTAAAGCCATGACCGTAACCACAATTCAAGGTACAAGATTCACCGTTTCGTTGCAGATAAGATAAAGCTTCAAGATGCGCTTTGGCTAAATCACTTACATGGATAAAGTCTCTGATGCATGTACCATCAGGTGTATCATAATTATCGCCAAAGATGGAGAGATAGGGTTTTTGCTTACATGCTACTTGTGCTGCCACTTTAATAAGATGGGTCGCATTGAGGGTGCGTTGCCCAATTTGTCCATCAATTGCGGCACCAGCAACATTAAAGTAGCGCAAGATTACATAATTCATTGCTGATTGCTTGGCGATATCCTTTAGAAACTGTTCGCTCATTAATTTTGAGTAACCATAAGGATTCGTTGGACGGGTTTTGGCATCTTCAGCAATTTTTTCTTCTTTGATGTTGCCATACACAGCTGCCGTAGAAGAATATATGAAATGTGAAACCTGATTTTCAAGGCAAGCTTCTAAAAGATGCAAAGTCGCCACAGTATTATTCTCATAATACCTAAGAGGCGCTTTGATGGAATCAGGAATAACTGTCTTTGCCGCAAGGTGAATAACAGTTTTAATTTTTTCCTTGCGAATAACTTCAGCGACTAGTTCTTTATCTAAAAGGGAAGCTTTAACCAAATTAACACTCTTTGGCAGACTATCGGCAAAACCCGTTGATAAATCATCGAGCACAATAAGCTTGCTCAATTTCGCATCAATGAAGGTCTTCACGATATGACTGCCAATGTAACCTGCGCCACCCGTAATTAAAATGGCACTATCCCCGTTTTGAGACATCGATAAAATCTCTTGTGGTATGACCTGTATACAATTGTCTTGGACGATTGATGCTCTGATCGGGTGAGCCAATCATTTCATTCCATTGCGCAATCCAACCGACTGTTCTTGCCAAAGCAAAAATAACGGTAAACATATTGGTAGGTATACCAATTGCTTTTAAGATGATGCCAGAATAGAAATCGACATTTGGATAAAGTTTTTTCTCAATAAAGTAAGGATCTTTAAGTGCGATTTCTTCTAACTTTAAAGCAATAGCAAAGAGGGGATCATCATGCACCCCAAGCTCATCTAAAACTTCATAGCAAGATTTGCGCATCACAGTAGCTCTTGGATCGAAGTTTTTATAAACACGGTGTCCAAAACCCATTAAACGGAACGGATCATTTTTGTCTTTTGCTTTTTCAATAAATTTGGGGATGTTTGACACGGTGCCAATTTCTTGCAGCATCGACAAGACAGCTTCGTTGGCGCCACCATGCGCAGGTCCCCACAGTGCAGCGATACCTGCTGCGATACAAGCAAAAGGATTCGCACCGGATGAGCCTGCAAGTCTCACTGTTGAAGTAGATGCATTTTGTTCATGATCAGCATGTAGAATAAAAATTCTATCCATTGCTTTGACTAATACAGGATTTGGAACCATCTCTTCACTGGGAACCGAGAACATCATATGCAAGAAATTTTCTGCATAACTCATTCTGTTTAAGGGGGAAACAAAGGGATGACCTACTGAATATTTATAGCACATTGCAGCTAAGGTGGGCATTTTCGCAATCAACCTTAGTGCAGCAGTTTCACGATGTTCTTCATTATGAATGTCCAAAGAGTCGTGATAAAAAGCAGATAAAGCACCAACAACACCGCACATGATGGCCATAGGATGGGCATCACGACGAAAACCACTATAGAATTTGATGAGTTGCTCATGAATCATCGTATGGTTTTTTAATTTCAGTGTAAATTTGTCTTTTTGCGATTGCGTTGGAAGCTCTCCAAATAGCAACAAATAACAGACTTCAAGATAATCTGATTTGTCTGCAAGTTGTTCAATTGGATAGCCTCTGTGCAACAATAAGCCCTTGTTGCCATCGATAAAGGTGATTTTGGATTCGCAGGACGCGGTTGAGCGAAAACCTGGATCAAAAGTAAATAAGTCAAATTTACTCAGTGCAGCTATATCCACGACGTCAGGACCCATGGTGCCTTTAATGACAGGAAGGTCCAGCGTATCCTTGCCTGGCAATGTAAGTTTGGCGACCTCTTTATCCATGGGAGCTCCTTTGATGTGTTTCAAAATGGGTTCTAATAATAGGTAGAGTATATACTTTTTGGAAGACTGGATTAAATAAGCTAGAAAAACTTCCAACATAAGGGGGCTGCTTGTCCTGAGTTGCGAGTCTGCGAAGTAGGATGTAAAAAGATTGCAACAGGCCTATAATGTGGTACTTTCCCCCTAGGGCCGCGTTAAAGCGAAGGCAATAGGAAAATAATTTTTAAATGGAGAGAGTAGGGAGTTAGGTTGGTGAACACCAATAGGCCAATTAATATCAATCCTTTAACAATCCGCTTGCCTGTAATGGCTGTTGTTAGCATTCTACATCGGATGTCTGGCGTTCTAGTTTTCTTACTAATTCCTCTTCTGCTTAGTGCACTAGGTAAGTCTCTTGCTTCACCTGAAGGATTAGCACAAGTAAAAGATGCTTGGCGTTCCCCCATGCTACAAATATTCGTATGGGGATTAGTTGCTGGCCTTATATTTCATTTGATTGCTGGCATAAGACACCTTCTCATGGATATGCATTTGGGCGATTCTCTTGTGAGTGGCCGTTGGGGCGCAAGAATCGTTATCTTAAGTTCTTTGCTTGTCTTTATCGCAGCATATTGGAATTGGGGGTAAGATGGCTGGTAGTGGATCACGTGATTGGTTAGTGCAACGTTTCTCGGCAGTATTTCTCGCAATCTATACCATTTTCTTATTTGCTTTTATTGTTAAGCATCCTGATTTTGCCTATGAACAATGGCAATCACTTTTTTCATCCAGAATAATGCAGTTAAGCACTTTGTTTGCACTGCTATGCATTGCGGCTCACGCCTGGATTGGCTTGTGGACCGTGCTAACAGATTATGTGAAGCCCATCTTAATAAGATATATCTTGCAATCTCTTATTTTATTGGCGCTTTTTGTTTATGTCGTTTGGGGCATTTTTATTTTGTGGGGTAATTAGCGAATGGCTTTTCCTGCGCAGCGTACATTTGATGCAGTAATTATTGGTGCCGGTGGTGCGGGTATGCGTGCCTCACTTGAGCTTGCCAAAACGGGCAAAAGAGTAGCATTGGTATCTAAAGTATTTCCAACTCGTTCTCATACGGTTTCGGCTCAAGGGGGTATTACAGTCTCTTTGGGCAACAAACATGAAGATAACTGGCAATGGCATATGTTCGATACTGTCAAAGGCTCAGATTATCTTGGCGATCAAGATTGTATTGAATATATGTGCCGAGTAGGGCCTGAAGTTGTCTACGAACTTGAACATATGGGCCTGCCTTTTTCACGATTTGAAAATGGTAAAATTTATCAGCGCCCCTTTGGTGGTCAGTCAAAGAATTTTGGTGGTGAGCAAGCCTCACGCACAGCTGCAGCAGCAGACAGAACAGGTCATGCACTCCTGCATACCTTGTATCAAAAAAATCTTGAAGCACAAGTCACCGTCTTTAGTGAATGGTATGCCCTTGATTTGGTGAAAGCCCATAACGGTGCGATTGCTGGTGTCACGGTGATGAATATTGAAAATGGTGAAGTGCTTTACATGAACAGTAAAGCAGTCATCCTCGCAACGGGTGGTGCTGGACAAATTTTTCATTCAACCACCAATGCCTTAATTAACACAGGGGATGGCGTGGGCATGGTCCTGCGTGCTGGCTATCCTGTGCAAGATATGGAAATGTGGCAATTTCACCCAACGGGTATCGCGGGCGCGGGCGTATTAGTCACAGAAGGTTGTCGCGGTGAAGGCGGCTATCTGGTGAATAAAAATGGTGAACGCTTTATGGAGCGTTATGCACCCCATGCCAAAGACTTGGCATCACGCGATGTTGTTTCACGCTCAATGGCAATTGAAATTCGTGAGGGTAGAGGTTGTGGTCCAAAAGGTGATTATGTTTTATTGAAGCTGGATCATTTAGGCTCTGATGTTATCAAATCTCGCTTACCCGGTATTCGAGAACTCTCCATGACCTTTGCTAATGTTGATCCGATAAAAGATCCTATTCCTGTGGTACCTACCTGCCATTACATGATGGGCGGTATTCCAACCAATGTGCATGGTCAAGTTGTTTCCGTTGATCCCCAAGGTCAAACAACTATTGTTGAAGGCCTCTACGCCGTTGGTGAGTGCGCATGCGTTTCTGTGCATGGTTCAAATCGTTTAGGTGGTAATTCCTTGCTTGATTTAGTTGTATTCGGTCGCGCAGCAGGTCTGCATGTAAACGAATATATAAATCAGGGCATCGAACCACAAATAGTAAAACAAGATGATATCGAGCTTGCCCTGGAAAGACTCAAGCGTTGGGATAACTCAAGCGGTGGTGAACGTGTTGCAGATATCCGACATGAATTGAAAAAAGCTATGCAAAATGATTTTAGCGTTTTTAGAACAGAGAAAGTGATGCTAGAAGGCGTTGAGAAACTCAAAGCACTTCGTGAACGTTTGAAGCATGCTTCACTTACTGATAAAAGCAAAGTATTCAATACCGCCAGGGTAGAAGCGCTTGAATTAGATAATTTGATGGCAGTTGCTATTGCATCTGCGGTTTCTGCGCTATACAGAAAAGAAAGTCGTGGTGCACATTCGCGCGAAGATTATCCCAAGCGGGATGATCAAAATTGGTTAAAGCACTCACTTTATTTCCCTGATGACACTATGTCGACACGTGGCGTGAACATGAAACCATTAACTATCGCGCCCTTTGAACTTAAAGAGAGAGTTTACTAACTTTTAGCGTTGCTGAAACTAACTAGGGATAAGCCATGAAATTTTCTATTTATCGCTTCGATCCAGAAAAAGATCAAAAGCCACGCATGCAAGAATATGAAATTGATCTTGAAAAAACCGGCGCAGTGATGGTGCTGGATGCCTTAATGATTATCAAGGCAGAACAAGATGAGACCTTGGCATTTCGCCGTTCCTGTGGGGAAGGTGTTTGCGGTTCAGATGGTATGAACATCAATGGCAAGAATGGGCTGGCTTGTATCACGCCTATTCATTCTTTAAGCGGCCCCATTGTATTAAAACCTTTTCCAGGCATGCCGGTTATACGCGATCTTATCGTGGATATGACCAATTTTTATGCGCAATATGAAAAAGCAGAGCCTTATCTTAAAAATGATGAGCCACCGCCCACGAAAGAACGTCTGCAGTCGCCTGAAGAACGTGAGAAATTAGATGGGTTATACGAATGTATTATGTGTGGATGCTGCTCAAGCTCATGCCCTTCTTATTGGTGGAATCCAGACAAATTCTTAGGCCCAGCAGCTTTGCTACAAGCAAGTCGTTTTATACAAGACAGTCGAGATACTCATACTCGTGAGCGTTTGGAAAAACTTGATGATGCCTATAGCGTATTTCGTTGCCGCAGTATCATGAATTGTGCGGATGTATGCCCCAAAAGTCTTAATCCAACACAGGCTATAGCGACAATACGGACTAAGATGTTGGACGAAGACGCTTAAAGCCTTGTCTTGATGATTGAATATGAGTATTGGATGCCAGCTTTTGCTGGCATGACAAGACTATTTTGCATGGTAAGACTTCTAAATCTACTCAAGCTTAGTCTGAATGTTGTATAATTTGCGCTGATACCAAACATTTCCTGAATCGTCAAAGTTGCTTGATTTACTAACTTTGCGGTTCTCTTTTTTATTTTTAATGGGGTAAAAAGTGCAGACAGGTACAATGAATACAATGTGGGGATCCTCCATGGTGGATGGGGGGAATGCTTCCTATATTGAAGGCTTATATGAAGCTTATCTGATTGATCCGCAGCAGGTACCAGCTGACTGGAGACAATTTTTTTCAAATCTGCCTTCGCAAAATCAAAGCAAAGATGTCCTACATAGCGAAATCAAAAATCAATTCATAGAGCTCGCCAAATCAAATAGAAGTTTAGCTGCGACAACAAGTGGAAGCGTTGACCATGAGATAAAACAAATTCAAGTGCTGCGCTTAATTAATGCCTATCGTTTGCAAGGGCATTTACATGCGCAAATTGATCCCTTAGGGATGCGCGAGCTGCTTGATGAAAATGCACAGGAATTAACTTTAGAAACCCATGGCTTGTCTACACATGATATGTCATCAACATTCGATGTAGAGACTTTTGTTGGCCCCAAACAAATGAAGCTTGGTGACTTGTATCGTGCCTTGAATGATACCTATTGTGGTTCCATCGGTACCGAGTACATGCACATTCCCTCAACGGAAGAAAGGGCCTGGATCCAACAGCGAATTGAAGGATCTCGTGCTACACCACAATTTAGCCCAGAACGTAAAGAACAAATTTTAGAACGTTTAACTGCGGCTGAAGGTTTAGAAAAATATCTTGGTGTTAAATTTCCTGGCGCAAAAAGATTTTCATTAGAAGGCGGCGAATCTTTGGTTCCCCTGCTTGATGAATTAATTCAGCGTGGCGGTCATGAAGGTATACGCGAATGTGTAATTGGTATGGCACATCGTGGTCGACTCAATATGCTTATCAATGTCTTGGGTAAAGATCCAAGAGAACTTTTTGATGAATTTGAAGGCAGACACTCATCTACTGTTGAATCAGGCGATGTGAAATATCACCAAGGTTTCTCATCCGATGTTAGTACACCCGGTGGCAATACCCACTTGGCACTTGCTTTTAATCCTTCTCACTTAGAAATTGTAACGCCAGTTGTTGCCGGCTCCGTACGCGCAAGACAAAGCCGTTCAAAAGATCCTGATTTTAACAAAGTTTTACCAATTGCTATCCATGGTGACGCTGCATTTGCAGGTCAAGGAGTGGTAATGGAAACTTTGAACATGTCACAAACCCGTGGTTATGGTATCGGTGGCACAATTCATGTGGTGATCAATAACCAAGTGGGCTTTACCACCAGTAACCCACATGATGCGCGTTCAACACTTTATTGTACTGACGTTGCTAAAGTTATTTTGGCACCTATTTTCCACGTCAATGCAGATGATCCAGAAGCGGTGGTGCTTGTTGCACAACTCGTGCTTGATTATCGTAAACGCTTTAACAAAGATGTTGTGATTGATTTGGTTTGTTATCGTCGTCATGGTCATAACGAAGCTGATGATCCTTTTGCGACCCAGCCTGTGATGTACAACAAAATTAAAGCGCATCCAACCGTACGCCAAATCTATGCTGATCAGCTTGTAAAAGAAAATGTGATAGCAAAAGAACGTGCTGTTGAATTAGTGAAATTGAATCGCGATTCCCTAGATAAGGGCGTTTGCGTTGCAAAGAACCTAATCAAAGAAAATCATAATAGCCAGGTTTATGATTGGAGCCAGTACTTCTCCAAAGATTGGAGAGAGCCCGTCAAGACAGCCTTAAGCACAGATAAAGTTAAGAGTATTGCTGCAAAATTATTGGCTGTTACACCAGGTTTCAATGTTCACCCACGTGTAGCCAAGGTATATGAAGAAAGAAATGCCATGGCCAAGGGTGAAGTACCCATGGATTGGGGGTTTGCTGAAACAATGGCTTATGCCTCTTTATTAGAGGAAGGCTATTCGGTCAGATTATCTGGTCAGGATAGTGGTCGTGGTACTTTCTTCCATCGCCATGCCGTTTTGCATGATCAAAAAACAGGTCAAGTAGACATTCCTTTAACCCGTATTACGCCTAATCAACCACCATTTACGGTTATCGATTCTTTGTTATCAGAAGAAGCGGTTTTAGGTTTTGAATATGGATATGCTACAACGGATCCTACGGCATTAGTCATATGGGAAGCACAATTTGGTGACTTTGCCAATGGCGCACAAGTTGTGATGGATCAATTTATTAGCTCCGGTGAACAAAAATGGGGGCGTTTGTGCGATTTAGTCATGCTTTTACCGCATGGTTATGAAGGACAAGGTCCAGAACATTCTTCAGCCAGATTAGAAAGATATCTGCAATTATGCGCACAACATAATATTCAAGTGTGTGTGCCAAGTAATGCATCACAAATATTCCATCTTTTAAGACGACAAATGCTACGTAAACTGCGTAAACCTTTGGTTGTGATGTCTCCAAAGAGTTTGTTGCGCTTGAAAGCGGCTTCAAATGATGTGAGTGAGCTCTCAACAGGCTCTTTCCAGGTCATCATTCCTGAGACTGAAAAACTGGACTCAAAAGCTGTCACTAAAGTCGTGATGTGTAGTGGTAAAGTCTATTATGATATTTTGGCTAAGCGTCAAGAAACCAAAAAGAATCATATTGCGATTATTCGTATTGAACAGCTTTATCCTTTCCCAGAGCCAGAATTAAAAGCAATTTTAGAAACTTATCCCAATGCCAAAACAATTGTTTGGTGCCAAGAAGAACCTCAAAATCAAGGTGCGTGGTATTCTTCTCAGCATCACTTTAGAGCTTGCTTAACAAGCGAACAACAACTTGTTTATGCAGGACGAGCCGCATCAGCCTCACCTGCTGTGGGATATCATCAAGCACATGTCGAACAGCAAGAAGCGCTTGTGAATGATGCTTTAAAGTAATTATAGATAGTGAAGGGTAAAACGAATGACAATAGAAATTAAAGTCCCTGTATTACCGGAGTCTGTGCAAGACGCCACCATTGCTACTTGGCATAAAAAACCAGGTGAGAGGGTTGAGCAGGATGAAAATTTAGTCGATATCGAAACTGATAAAGTAGTGCTTGAAGTGGTTGCACCTCAAGCTGGTTTTATTGAAAAGATTATCAAAAATACCGGTGACACAGTATTAGCAGAAGAAGTAATTGCTATTTTCACACCTGCGAAGGAAGGGCAAGCTCCTGCTGCAGCTAAAGAAGAAAAGCCCCAAGCTAAAGCACAAGAGATAAAGCAAGAAGCGCCCCAATCAAGCTCAGCTAAAGGAGACGCACCTGCAGGTCCTGCTGCGCGCAGAATGATGGCTGAAAAAGATCTTCAACCTTCACAGGTTGCTGGTACGGGCAAAGATGGTCGCGTGACACCGCAAGATGTTGCAAAAGCTAGCAGCAGTGCAAGTGCATCATTGCCTGCATTAAGTGGCGAGCGTATTGAAAAGCGTGTTCCAATGACACGTTTAAGAGCGCGTATTGCTGAGCGCCTTATTGAAGCGCAGCAAACAGCCGCTATCTTAACAACATTCAATGAAGTTAACATGCAGCCAGTTATGGATCTGCGTAATCGTTATAAAGATCAATTTGAAAAAGTGCATGGTGTTAAACTTGGCTTTATGTCATTTTTCACGAAAGCAGCCATTGAAGCGCTCAAACGTTTCCCAGTGGTCAATGCTTCTATTGATGGAAAAGACATTGTTTATCATGGCTATTTTGATATCGCTATAGCTGTCTCATCCCCACGTGGTTTAGTTGTGCCAGTTGTGCGAGATGCTGATAAGTTAAATATGGCTGGCATCGAAAAAGCGATTACTGACTTAGGTGTTAAAGCCAAAGAAGGTACTTTGTCCATTGATGAAATCACCGGTGGTACATTCACCATTTCCAATGGTGGTGTGTTTGGTTCACTTTTATCAACACCCATTCTCAATTCACCACAAACAGGTATTTTGGGCATGCACAAAATTGAGCAAAGACCTGTTGTTGAGAATAACCAAATTGTTATCCGTCCGATGATGTATTTGGCGTTCTCTTATGATCATCGAATAATTGATGGTGCTGAATCGGTTAGATTCTTAGTAACAATCAAAGAATTATTAGAAGATCCCGCGCGTTTACTATTAGATATTTGAGGCAATAATGAATTTACATGAATATCAAGCAAAAAGAATTTTTGCAGAATATGGACTTCCTGTTCCTAAAAACATCGTTGCGCGTTCAGTTGATGAAGCAACGAATGCACTGAATGCTTTGCAAGGTCCAAAATTAGTTGTGAAAGCACAGGTTCATGCTGGTGGTCGCGGTAAAGCGGGTGGCGTTAAAATTGTTTCTGGTAGAGATGAATTATCTGAAGCCGCCAGAGGCATGTTGCATTCTCGTTTGGTAACCTACCAGACAGATGCTCATGGTCAGCCAGTAAATGAAATTTTGATAGAAGAAGTCAGCAACATCAAAAAAGAACTTTATGTTGGTGCTGTGTTAGACAGAGCTACACAACGTGTGGTGATAATGGCTTCTACTGAAGGCGGCGTTGATATTGAAAAAGTTGCCGCTGAAACACCTGAGAAAATCCTCAAAATTGTTGTTGATCCAATGCTTGGTGTAGTGCCTTATCAGTGCAGAGAAGTCGGATTTAAACTTGGACTTAACGTAGATCAAATCAAACAATTGACCACCATTTTAATGGGCCTTGGCAAAATGTTTGTTGAATGCGATATGAGCTTACTTGAAGTGAATCCTTTAGTCATAACAGGTGAAGGTAATTTGCTCTGTTTAGATGGCAAAATTAACATCGACGATAACGCGCTTTATCGTCAAGCTAAAATCCATGATATGCGTGACAATTCTCAAATCGATGATAGAGAAATTAAAGCCAAAGAATGGGAATTAAGCTATATCGCCTTAGATGGCAACATTGGCTGTATGGTTAATGGTGCGGGTCTTGCAATGGCAACCATGGATTTGATCAAGCTGCATGGTGGTGAACCTGCAAACTTCTTAGACGTAGGTGGCGGTGCAACCAAAGAACGTGTAACAGAAGCCTTTAAGATCATTCTTTCTGATACGCAAGTTAAAGGTGTTTTAGTTAATATTTTTGGTGGTATTGTCCGTTGCGACTTAATCGCTGAAGGTATTATTGGCGCGGTGAGCGAAGTGGGCATCAAAGTGCCTGTTGTGGTGAGATTGGAAGGCAATCACGCAAAAGAAGCTAGCGAAATTCTGCAAAAAAGCGGCCTGAACATCATCGCTGCGAACGATTTAACTGATGCGGCAAAACGCATCGTCAATGAAGTTAAGGGTAAATAATGAGCGTATTAGTTGATAAAAACACCAAAGTAATCTGCCAGGGCTTTACCGGCAGACAAGGTACATTCCATTCAGAACAAGCCATTGCTTATGGAACCAAAATGGTTGGCGGTGTAACACCTGGTAAAGGCGGCCAAAAGCATTTAGGTTTGCCAGTTTTTGATACGGTACACGATGCCGTTAAACAAACTGGTGCTACAGCAAGCGTGATTTATGTTCCTGCACCTTTTTGCAAAGATTCCATCTTGGAAGCAGCTGATGCAGGCATTGAACTGATTGTTTGTATTACCGAAGGGATCCCTGCTTTAGATATGCTAGAAGTGATGGCTTATCTAAAAACAACCGGGATCAGACTGATTGGACCAAACTGCCCAGGTATCATCACACCAGGCCAATGTAAAATTGGTATTATGCCAGGTGATATTCACTTGCCCGGTAAAGTAGGTATTGTGTCACGTTCCGGTACCTTAACTTATGAAGCTGTTAAACAAACAACAGAATTAGGCTTTGGCCAAAGTACCTGTATTGGTATTGGTGGCGATCCTATTCCTGGCACTAATTTTATTGATGCCTTGGCCTTGTTTGAACAAGACCCACAAACAGAAGTGATTGTGATGGTAGGTGAAATTGGTGGTACAGCAGAAGAAGAAGCCGCTCAATTTATTAAGGATCATGTAACCAAACCTGTTGTTTCCTATATCGCCGGTGTTACCGCGCCAAAAGGAAAACGTATGGGCCATGCTGGCGCAATTATTGCTGGTGGCAAGGGTACTGCAGATGAGAAATTTGCAGCGCTAGAAAAAGCCGGCGTTAAAACTGTACGCTCACCTGCAGACATTGGTAAAGGCGTTCAATCTATTTTAAATAAATAGGTAATGCCCTCTCTACTTACTTTGATTTTAGGCCAAGCGCCTAAAATCAAAGTCCTCTTCAAACATTCCTATCCTTGTGCATCCTTGTACTTACAAGAATTTATCGATTAAGCAAAGTATAATCTTGTCCGATATCACAACAGATAAGCTATATTCTTTAGCTGTTTACTGTATGTATTTACTCGAACCAATTCTAATTGAGGTAAATTATTATGAGTTTACAAGGCAAAGTCGCCATCGTTACAGGGGCCGCAAGTGGTATTGGTAAAGGTATTGCGGAAAAGTTTGCTAAAAATGGCGCTAAAGTTGTCATTGCGGATATGGACATTAAAGACGCAGAAGCTACGGCAAAATCCTTTCGCGATCAAAAATATGATGCGCTTGCCGTTGAAATGGATGTTACCAATGAAGATCAGGTTATTAAAGGTGTAGAAAAGACGATTTCTACCTTTGATGCGGTTGATATTTTAGTCAGTAATGCCGGTATTCAAATCATTTCCCCGGTCGATGAACTATCGCTTGATAAATGGAAAAAAATGTTAGCCATTCATTTAGATGGTGCCTTTCTCACTACGCGTGAGTGTTTAAAGAATATGTATAAACAAGGTAAAGGTGGCTCCATTATTTATATGGGTTCAGTGCATTCCAAAGAAGCGTCTTTATTAAAAGCACCTTATGTGACAGCAAAGCATGGCTTAATTGGTTTATGTAAAGTGGTTGCCAAAGAAGGGGCCAAACATAATGTACGAGCCAATGTGATTTGTCCCGGTTTTGTGCGTACGCCATTAGTTGAAAAACAAATACCAGAACAAGCTAAAACCTTAGGCATCAGCGAACAAGATGTTATCAAGAAAGTGATGCTTAAAGAAACGGTAGATGGAGAATTTACCACCGTAGAAGATGTTGCTGATATCGCCTTATTGTTTGCCTCATTTGATTCTAATGCTCTAACTGGGCAATCGCTGATTGTGAGTCATGGCTGGTTTATGGAATAAAAAAAGTCATGACAACACCTCATGACTATGACATGAGCGTCTTTGTCTTACAAGGTGGTGGTGCGTTAGGGGCTTATCAAATGGGCATATTGGAAGGCCTATTAAGCCATGGTTGCGCACCAGATTGGATGATTGGCACTTCCATTGGTGCAATTAATTCAGCCATCATTGCGGGTAACTTGCCTGAAAATAGAATGCCAAAGCTTAAAGAGTTTTGGCAAACAATTGCAACGCCAACATTATCTTTTTTACCTGTTACACCTTTTAATGATATTGTCGCTTTAAGACGTTGGCAGAATTTTATCTCTGGTCAATGGACTATCCTCTTTGGGCAAAGAGGCTTTTTTGCACCTTGTTTTGTTAACCCTTTGCAGCTTTTTTATAAAGATACACCAGATAAATTAGGATTTTATGATACGCAAGCCTTAAAAAAGACGATAGAGCGCGTTGTCGATTTTAATATTTTAAATGAGAAAAAAGTACGTCTCACTTTACTTGCTGTCAATATTGAGAATGGCGAGATATGTCAATTTGATAATACAAAACACACCATAGAGCCCAAACATATTATGGCAAGTGGAGCGTTACCACCTGGCTTTCCAGCAGTTGAAATTGAAGGTAAATATTATTGGGATGGCGGTGTAAGCTCTAACACACCATTTGAAATTGTTCTGAATGAAAAATTACCACAAAAAATCATGTGCTTTATGGTTAATTTATTTCCAAATTTTGAGCAAATGCCAAATAGTTTGCTCGATGTATTTAAACGACAAAAAGACATCCAGTACGCCAGTCGATATCATCAAGTTTTGCATGCCCTTTGTGAAGCGCATCGCAAGCAATATGCTATTCATAAGGTTTATTCAAAATATAAAGACAAAAATCCAAGTAAAGAATTAGAAGCACTTTGTGAGTTTGGTCATCCTTCTTCTTTGAACATAGTGCGTTTTCAATATAAAGATAAACCCTATGATCTCTTCTCTAAAGATTTTGACTTTTCATCACAATCTTTAATAGATCACTATCAATCAGGTTTGGTCGATGTAGACCAGGCATTAAGAACACCAACTTGGTTGGAAGTTATTGATGATGCTGTAGGCTTGGTTTTGCATGAATTTTAAATTTTATTTTGATGCATATTCCGCTGGTGTTAATGCCTTAATTTTCAAGGCATGCACTTCCTTAGGAATAAGATCTTGTAATTGTGCATAAACTAATTGATGTCGTTTAATTGCGCTTAAATCAAAAAACTGCTCGCTCACAATCACAAGTGCAAAATGACTAGCCCCAGATTTAGCACCTTCATGGCCGACATGGTGATGACTTTCATCCGTTAAAACTAAATGGATAGGCGCTAATGCCTCGTTGAGCCTTTTTTCAATTATATTTTTTCTTTCTATAGGAGTCATATATTACTTAGTGTGAATTGTTGTGCTCTTTGGTTTGGGGTGGGAGATATCTTGAAACTAATATGGCTTGTATGACAACAAAAACCAATGTTAAGCCCAGTGTACCAAACAGTTTAAAATTCACCCAAACATCAGTATCAAATGAGTAAACAACAATTAAATTTAGAATACCCATAAAGAAGAAAAACACGTACCAACTGATGTTAATAACCTGCCAGCCTTTATCAGGTAGAGCTAAGGATTTCTCTAGCATTTTTTGTACTAAGGTTCTTTTGGTAAATAAAGGATAAAAAGCAAAAATACTGCCCAAAACCCAATAAACAACAGTGGGTTTCCATTTTATAAAGAGTTCATTACGAAAGAAGAGGGTAGCGCCCCCTAAGATAATGATCATGGCAAGCGTGATGAGTTGCATCATATCAGGTTTTTTACCACGTACGAGCGTTACGCCTATTTGGACAACAGCAGCAATAATCGCCGTTGCCGTTGCGACATAAATGTTATAAAGCTTGTAGGCAATGAAGAATACGATAATAGGTAGTAGATCGTAGAAAAATTTCATTCTTTTGCTCGTCTCAGTTTGGATTTATGCATTGTTGCCTGCGCGTTCTCATCCCAGTCATGCACCAAAGCGTGCACTCCTGAGGATGAGCACGCTTGGCGCCTCGCTTAAATCCAAACTGATTTGAGCAAAGGCTCGTCTCAGTTTGGATTTACTTAATACGGGTCTAAATTCAAGTTTATCACGCAAAGCGGTGTCTCGCAGCATGAAAATAAAGAATAATAACTAACTAATATTTGATGGGCTGGAGATTTTTACGACATAATTAGGTAGTATGCCAAGACCTAAATGAGATAACGACTGAGCTAACAATGAGCAAAGACGGATTGAGCGGCATATATTGGCAGCATTCAAATGATGTAGCACCCCAAGAACATAAATTACTAATCATTTCTGGCCATTCACAAAGGCCGGTGAATTTAACGCAAATGCTAAAACTGGCGATGAGCACCGACATTGCGAATGCATTGCTCGGCTCAGATCATTTAGAAACCTATTTGGAAAATCTGACAAACAAAGAATTGTTTGAACTTGCACGCAACCATTATGCTTTAGCTGAGCGGGTAATGCCCCTGCTAGAATCTCGTCCCCTGGTCGCAAACGAGCTTTATGATAATGCGCTATTGTATCCTGTCATCGCAAGCGCTGTCTTTTCTAATCCTGTGATGATTAACCGTTTGTCTGCTTCACAAAGTGTACATATAGTCGCAACACATAACGTGCTGCTACTCAATGATGTTGTATTTAAAGCACTTTGCCACAAAGTAAGTTATGATCTGTTATTAGATCTTGGTTTTGCATACCCAGAACACTTGAAACGGATTGCCAAGACACTGCCAGTGCAAAATGAATTAGCAGCAAATTCCCTGTCAATTCGAAGTAAAATTAACGCTGCATGTAGAGGCAATCCGGATATTTTGCTCATTGTATTTGCTACCTCATTAAGCGCAGTACTAGAGAGCGAAGTGATAACAGCCGAAGCTGAAGCTAATGTAAAAGTTGCAGAGCAAGTATATAGTGACTTATCCATAAGAGAGAAATTATCTACGAGTCAGTTGGTGAGAATAGGTATAGCGCAGACCTGGTTCGCACAAAGCCTCATAGAAGAGTTCACCTTTTGCAAAGAAGTAGAAGAAAATGAATTAATCGAGCTTGCTATTCGCAATGAATATGTTGCAAAGAAAATACTTGAAGATGAGCTTTTGTTCAATAAAATCAAATCCGTATCTTCAATTGTAACCCTTGCTAAACATCATGCATTTATTGCCAAAGATATGCTTGAAGACAACAATGTTTTATTAGCATTACCCGCCACAGGGTTATTAGCAATTAGCTTAAGTCACTATTTTTTCGCAGAACAAATATTAATAAGGGAAGATCTCAGAAATAAATTGCAATGCGCTGATATTACGGATTTATGTAAAGCTCACCCTGTCTTGTTTGAAAAACACAAATGTCTGCTGAGTGATTATCTGAGTTCTATCTATTCAGATTTTAATGCGAATAGCGAGGAAACATTATCTCGGTTTAGTGCGACCCTTAATATGCTCACTTTTATCAATTGCTTAGCTTCTGAACAATTGGCGCTATCCAGTGAATCCTCTTCAGAATCTTCATTTGACAGTACATCCTTAGAGGATACTGATGAGGCTCAGACGGTGTCTTCCTTACTGCCAGATTCGCCTCGCCAAGGTGTGGTGGCATCCATTTCATCGCGCAATGGCTAAAAAGCACCTACGCTTAATACAGGCAACAACACAAGTCATATTCCATGACACGATATTTTAAAATGCATCCTGAAAACCCACAGCCACGATTAATTTCACAAGCTGTGGCGGCGCTGGAGGCTGGGGAGTTATTGGCTTACCCAACTGACTCTTGCTATGCTTTTGGCTGTTCTTTGGTGGCTAAAAGAGCTTTAGAAACAATCAGAAGGTTAAGAGGGCTTGATGAAAAGCATCCCTTAACACTCCTTTGCCATGATATATCGGAAGCTTCTGATTATTGTGTGATAGATGACAGGGTTTTTCGGATATTAAAACGTTTCACACCCGGGCCCTATACTTTTATATTAGCCGCAACGAAGAAAGTACCCAGGCAAGCCCTAGGTATAAAACGCAAAGTTGTTGGCATCAAAATTCCTGAACATCACATAGCCAAAGCAATCTTGCAGGCTTCAAGCACGCCTATTTTGAGTACCACGCTATGGTTGCCAAAAGATGAGGAACCCCTTTCTGATCCCCTAGAAATTGCGCCTAAAACAGCAGGACAAGTGGATTTGATTCTCGATGGGGGGCAGGTAGGAAATATCCCCAGTACGGTAATTGATTTAGTCGAGGCACAGCCAATAGTGATAAGAAGAGGGTTGGGCGATCCTACCCCCTTTGAATCATGACTTATTGGTGAGAAGTTTGTGTCGAGGCATTCAAAGACGCATCGCTTTGAGTATGCCTTCGCATAATAAATTGATAAGTAGAAACAAGAACCCCAATAAAGTAAGTAAACTTGATTTTACTTAATCCATATACCAAGCATCCAATGAGCAATAAGGTCATTATCGCAATCATGCCTTCAGGCGTGTGATTAACTGATGTAGTTACAGTTTCAGGGGGAGGAATCAGCATTTTCTTAGAACTTATTTGTTATTGTAATGGATTCTGCACTAAAAAGTTGGCATACTACCTTTTCGCGAGAGACATGTCAAAAATCCTTTTGAAAAGCTAGACGGTGGGTTAACTTATTGTTTGTATGGAAAAAGTTAGCATCCACAGGCTTTCGCACTTTATAATTCCCTATTGTAATGAAACTTGAATGAGTAAGGTAATAAAGTGAGTGTGACTGGCACAGTCAATGAATATCAGCGAGTCGTTTCCGGTATGCGCCCCACAGGGCCACTTCACTTAGGGCACTATCATGGCGTGCTTAAGAACTGGCTAAAGCTTCAATATGAATATGAATGTTTCTTTTTCGTTGCCGACTGGCATGCTTTAACTACTCACTATGAAGATCCCATTGATATCGAAGAAAATGTTTGGGATACGGTTATTGATTGGCTAGCGTGTGGTATAAATCCGGGCTCATGTAAGCTTTTTATTCAATCGCGTGTTCCAGAACATGCAGAATTACATTTACTGTTATCCATGATCACACCCTTAGGTTGGCTTGAACGTGTACCTACGTATAAAGATCAACAAGAAAAGTTAAGAGAAAGAGATCTTGCTACCTATGGATTTTTGGGATATCCCTTATTACAAAGCGCCGATATTCTAGCCTATAAAGCAGGTTTTGTGCCGGTAGGGGAAGATCAGGTTTCTCATCTTGAATTAACCAGAGAAGTTGCACGTCGCTTTAATCACTTATACGGTAAAGAAGCCGGTTTTGAAGAAAAAGCACTCAGTGCTGTTTCAAAGATGGGCAAAAAGAACGCTAATATTTACATGGAAAGTTTGAAACAATATCAAGAGACTGGCAACGTAGAAGCGCTAGAAAAAGGCCAAGCTTTGATCTCTGCGCAAGGTAATCTCTCCTTAGGGGATAGAGAACGTTTATATGGTTATCTTGAAGGTAGTGGCAAAATTATATTACCTGAGCCCTATCCCTTGTTATCACCACATTCAAAATTAACCGGGCTCGATGGTCAAAAGATGTCAAAATCTTACAATAACACCATTGCCATTCGAGAAGCACCCGACAGCATTGAAAAGAAAATTAAAGTCATGCCAACAGATCCAGCACGCATACGTCGCTCAGATCCTGGTAATCCTGAAAAATGCCCTGTATGGCCCTTGCATCTTGTTTACTCATCAGGAGAACAACAAGAATGGGTAATGCAAGGTTGTACCACAGCAGGCATTGGTTGTTTAGACTGCAAAAAATGTGTAAGTGAGAATATCATCGAGAGCCTAAAGCCTATACAAGAACGGGCTTTAGAATACAAAAATAATGTGCGCTTAGTAAAAGAAATTGTTCGCGAGGGATGTGAAGCGGCAAGAGACGTAGCGCAAGAAACTTTGGAAGAAGTTAGAGAAGTCATGGGGCTTGTTCACCGTGACAAATAACCCAATTGATGAGCAACAAGTTGATGACCCAGCACTGCAAGCAGTAGCGCTTGAAGAGCAAGTCGAAGCGCTTGAAGAGCAAGCCGAAGCGCTTGAAGAGCAAGCAGCAGCGCTTGAAGAGCAAGCAGAAGCGCTTGAAGAGCAAGCAGCAGCACTTGAAGAGCAAGCTGTTGAAGCAGATGCAGAAAAATCACCTGAAGTGTTAGCAAAGTACCAAGGCGTACCCATGCTTTCGCTGCCAGATGATCTTTATATTCCCCCTGATGCGCTAGAAGTATTTCTAGATGCTTTTGAAGGCCCATTAGATTTGCTTCTTTATCTGATAAGAAAAAACAATTTAGACATTTTGAATATTCCGATTGCTGATATTACGCGTCAATATATTGAATATGTCGAAATTATGAAGGAAATCCGCTTGGAGCTGGCGGCAGATTATTTGGTGATGGCGGCAACCTTAGCCGAAATTAAATCACGTATGTTATTACCACGCTCCGAAGAAGCGAAGGAAGAAGAAGATCCTCGCGCTGAATTGGTAAGACGATTACAAGAGTATGAGCGCATTAAACATGCTGCTGAAAGATTAGAACAACTACCAAGAATGGGTAGAGATATTTTCAGCCATCAACTATTTGTGCCTGATTTAATTGTGCCTAAAGCACCGCCAAAAGTTGAGCTTGCAGAATTATTGAGTGCCTTTGTAGACATTTTGAAGCGCTCAGAATTACTAGCAACTCACCGTGTTTCCAAAGAAGCTTTGTCGGTACGCGAGCGCATGAGCTTAATATTGGAGAAAGTTAATGCGGTTAAGTTTATTGCTTTTCATGAATGTTTTGATTTAACCGAAGGTCGTCTTGGCGTTGTTGTGAGTTTTATTGCCATTTTAGAATTAATGAAAATAGGCTTAATTGATATTGTGCAAACCGAAGCATTTGGCCCCATCCATGTGACCCAATGTAGTGTAGTCTATGAGGGCCAAGCAACAAATGAGATATTCACAAAGAATAATGAAGAAAGTGAAGCCTTGTTGGTGAATGTCGATGAATATTAACAAAAAACCCCCCGCGCTATACGCGACCCCCTTTGATAACAAAGGGGGTAATGATCCTCTTTTCGGGGTTTTGAAAGCAAAGAGAGGAAAACAATATGAGTAAAAAAACAATTGAAGAGTTGGTCGTCATAGTTGAAGGCTTGCTTTTTGCTGCTAATGAGCCCTTAAGCCCTGAAGCTTTAGCCAAATTATTTATTGATGAAGTTAAACCTAAAGCACAAGACATCAAAAAAGCCTTAAATTTGTTGAAGAAGTATTATGTCGATAAAGGCATTGAATTAGTTGAAGTTGCTTCAGGATTTCGTTTTCAAGTTGCGCAGGTGGTTGTTCCTTATATTGCAAAAACAATTGAAGAAAAACCCGCAAGATATTCAAGAGCCTTGTTAGAAACCTTGGCCCTAATTGCTTATCGTCAACCTATTACCCGTGGCGAAATTGAAGATATTCGTGGTGTTGTGGTTAGCACCAATATCATTAAAACCTTAGATGAGCAAGGCTGGATCCGTGTAGTGGGCTATAAAGAAGTCCCAGGTAAGCCTGCATTGTATGCAACAACCAAATCCTTTTTAGATCATTTTGGCTTAAAGAATTTAGAAGATTTGCCGCCATTAGCAGAACTAAAAGATCTTGATAGCTTTGGTGCATCGCTTGAGGAAATTGAAGGCCCTGCAAATCAACAGTTAGAGCTGGACATTGAAGAGTCTGCTTTAGCCGCTGAAGAATCCCAAGATGAGTCAATATCACAAGAGAAAGTACTGGCTCAAGAAGAAGAAATTTTGGCAGAAGATGAAGATGCATTAGAAGATGAAGATGCGCTAGAAGATGAAGATGCGCTAGAAGAGGAAGATGCGCTAGAAGAGGAAGATGCGCTAGAAGAGGAAGATGCGCTAGAAGA
>CAZBZP010000003.1:0-130586 GCA_964496435.1 Uncultured Candidatus Berkiella sp. | reverse complement strand
AGGAAGATGCGCTAGAAGAGGAAGATGCGCTAGAAGAGGAAGATGCGCTAGAAGAGGAAGATGCGCTAGAAGACGATGAGTTAATTGAAGCCGAAATCTTGCAAGAACGCGCGCAATACGAAATGGATGATGCAGAAATTCCAGCGCAAGACATGCAAGATGATGTCGAAGACGAAGAAGATACTGCAACCTTAGATGATATTTTAAATGAGTTGTTAGAAGAAAAGAGTGAGATTGATGATGATGCGCTTGCATAAATTATTGGCGAGCAAGGGATTGGGTTCGAGACGTGCTATCGAGGATTGGATAAGAGACGGAAAAGTACAGGTAAATGGTAAATTAGCAACCGTTGGTCAACAAGTTTCCTTTAGAGATAAGATTAGAGTAAATGGCAAAGCCGTAGAGCTTGAGACACAGACAACTGTTACAACGCCACGCGTTTTGCTATATCACAAGCCTGAAGGTGAAATTTGCTCTCGGGTAACCACAGAGATTAGCAAAACAGTCTTTGATAACTTGCCTGCGCTATCGCAGGAAAGATGGGTGATGGTGGGGCGTTTGGATGTAAACACTTCAGGTTTACTCTTATTTACGAATAATGGTGAGCTTGCTCACAATTTAATGCATCCACGTTTTGAAGTTGTTCGTGAATATGCTGTACGTGTTTTGGGCAAAGTATCAAAAGAAAGCTTAAGTAATATGCGAAAGGGCGTTATGCTAGAAAGCGGCATGAGCCGCTTTAAAGAAATTAACCCTCACAACGAAACCGAGAGCGCCAACCAATGGTTTACAGTCAGTTTATCGCAAGGTAAATACCGAGAAGTGCGTGAACTTTTTGCATCTCAAGGTCACACCGTGAGCCGATTAATCAGAACCAAATATGGCTCTATTTCGCTTCCTCGCAATTTAAGAAGGGGAAAATACATTGAATTGTCAGAGGAAAAAGTGCAATCTTTACAGGCACTGTTACCCAAGGCTGATGGTGTTTCTGCCTGATTGTTTGGCTCTATAAAGTGCCAAATCTGCACGTTTAAATATTTTCTCCGGCGTATCCTCAGGTGCAAAAGCGCTAAGCCCTAAACTAATCGTAAGGGGTATGCGCTTACCTTGGCATTCAAAAGAATAGTGTTCAATGTGCTCACGAAGACGCATAGCAACCGTGTTTGCGCCCTGCAGTGGTGTATGACTTAATATCAGGGCAAATTCCTCACCACCATATCTGAATAGATTATCGGTGTTTCTATTAAGTTGTAATATTATTTTTGCAACCGTAACCAGAATATCGTCCCCAACCTGGTGACCGTAGTTATCATTAACAGATTTGAACCTATCAATATCAATCAAAATCAATGAAAACTGTGTGCCATGACGTTTGGCAAAATCAATTTCTCTTGCAATAGCTTTATTATAAGCGGCTCGATTACCCACATGCGTTAAAGCACAGGTAAAAGAATTTTTAACGGCTTCATGATATTGAATTGCATTGCGTAAGGGATAAACTAACTCATGTAGTGCTTCTTCAATAAATTGAAGCTCATCAGGGGAAAATGGTGTTTGGCGTGTCAGATAAATTTCACCGAGCATCATGCCTTGAACCTTTAATTCATAACTCGCTTGAAATTCCATTCTGGAGCCAATATCTAAACCATGATTTGTTTGTATATGATGATAATGAAAACTATGATGCAATACCTTTTGAACCAAGGCCTGATGAAAGCGTTTCACTAAATCATAAACATCCAGCGTAGATTGCAGTATGTGACTTAAATTAAATTGAAGATGCTTGGCTGATTGATGTGCTTCAATTGATCTGATGGCTTTAACCCTATCCTGGGCTGACATTGTTAGTCCTCCATGACTGACTTATTAAGTATAGAACATGGATGAATATACAGGGGCTAAAAACGCTCATTACGGAGATAACTTCGTTTAGCACATATGCGATGTTTTTGTTATCGCTTGTTCAGGTGATGGTATGCTGCTGGAGAATGTTTTGTCTTAGGAGCACTTCCATGTGCTCAAACTAATAATGTTAGCGCTTAAAAATACCAGTTTTCTCTTTTGGTGGTTTACAAGTTTATTATTTTTCCGCGAAAATCTTTTCCAGCCTCACTCAATAAGTAGATATAGTAAGGCACCACTTCTTCAGGGCTAGGGAATGTACTGGGTTCAATGCCCGGAAAGGATTTAACGCGCAAATCGGTGCGTACTATGCCTGGATTAATGCAATTAATACGCACATCGGTATTATCGCTTAGTTCTTCATGCAAACTTTGAGCAAGTCCTGTTACACCAAATTTACTGGCACTGTAAGCACTCCAATAGGCTTTGGCTTGATTTGCTTCATTGGCGCTGGTGAATAAAATGGAGGGATCTTTGCTCAACCTTAATAAAGGTAATAAGGCATGTGTGAGCAGAAAAGGTACATTCAAATTTAATTGTATTACTTCTTGCCATTTTTCAGGGGCAAGATGTTCAAGTGGGGTAATAGGACCTGTAATAGCAGCATTGTGAACAATAGCATCCAATTTGCCAAAGAGCTGTTGAATATGTTGTGCCAATTCATAAGCATCTTTGGGTTGTGTTTGCACTAAATTCAAGGGATGAATTGCAGGCTCAGGACAATTTGCCGCCATGATTTCATCATATAAGGATTCTAATTTTTTAAGCGATTTACCTAAAAGAATGGTAGAGGCACCTTGCATGGCGCAAGCTTTGGCGAGCGCGCGTCCAATACCAGAACTTGCACCTGTAATTAAAATGACCTTGCCTGCAAGATTGTCTTCACCTTGGCATGTGTTGTTTAGGCTAATTGTTTGCATCAGAACCTCTAACTATTTTCTTTTTTATATAACTGTTTAATTGTTTTCTTCTCTTGACGTTTGGTACGCCAAGCTATCCATAATTTCCTGAGCGGTGTTAAACTAATTTTTTTGTCTAGAAGTTGAAAATCGAGCTTTTCAATTTCTACTAATAAAGCGAGTTGGATATTGGCGTAAATGATTAAAGCTAATAGTTTTTCTCTTTGTTGCGCGTTTAATACTTTTAATGAATGCGCATAGTTTGATTTTGCTGTTGAAGCTAAATTTCGAAGTGTCCCAAGTAATGCATCATTATTTTCTTGTGGATACAGCTCAGGATAATTTTTAATTTCTTTGCCAATGTAGCGAATATCATCAATGGCTTGCAAAGCCATCGCCAGATGAGAAATAAACTCTTTTGGTACAACGATATGGCCTGTAACGGCAGAAAGTAAAAGTAATTTTGAGCCACATGCCTTGGCAGGACTAGCAAGTTTATCTGCAATTGCTAGGGGGGGAGTATCCAAGGATCCATGGATCTCCTTTATGTAATCTAAGAAGGCAAGCTCATCTAAGGCATAGCGTTCAATGGTAGCACTTAAAGCTTGAGTCAGCGGATGCTGGGGATAATGCTTATAGGTTTGGGCAATTTCCTTGGTCCACCACATGAGTTTTGTTTTGGCTATTTCTGTTTCGCTGACTTGGTTGGGAATCGATTTAATTTCATTAAAAAAAGCTAATAGCAAAGCGACAGCATCTTGCTGGGGTTTTGGCGTATACAACAGGGCATAATAAAGGCTTGAGCCCGGGGTTATAGCTGGAATGTCGATGGAATGAGTGTGCATGAGTTAATCAAAGCGTATTTGGTTTATTTAAAGTCAAAGTCAGGCTTTAGCGATATAGGAAGCAAAGTCGGAGCAATTGTAACGCTTCCTAAACAAAGCGCATAGAGGAAGCGTTGATCTTCCTCGTTTTGTATTAGTTAACTAGATTTCATTAGACGCTAACGTTGACGTTTTTCACGACGGCCTGTGAAGCATTGCTTTCACTTTGAGGGGGGTGAGCAACTTGCTGTAGCAGCTCTAAGCGCATTTGCTGCCAACGTAAATGTAACAACATCATGTTAGGTGAGATCCCGTCACGACTCATTTTCATTATTTTGGACTTAGACATGATAACTTAAACCTCTATTGCTTTCCGTGCTGCTGGAGGTACCCGATTCTTTTTATTGAGTTAAAAAGTCGAGTATCGTTTTTATCAAATCGATAAGATGTATTTTGGACGCAAATTAAAAGATTAGAGAGAGGAGGAAACTGAAACGCGTGTGAGAGATCAACGATTAAAGTGGATTTTTTGCCGATATTTTCAGGGGTGGAATGCAAGTATAGTACAAACAAGTAAATACGCAAGGAATAATTTTCAATTAGCAATTATTCCTTGAGAATTTGTTCAATATCTAAGGGGGAAGTCAGATAAACATCGGCTTGCCAGCTTGCGGCGTCTTCATTTACGGGAATATAGCCATAATTCGCAATAGCACAGCGCATATTAGCTCTTCGACTTGCCTCAAGATCTGTCTTGGCATCACCAATATACCAGCAAGATGTGGGCTCGACTTTAAGCACATCAGCAGCATGTAGTAACTGCATGGGATCTGGTTTTTGGCGAGGCAAGCTATCACCAGCAACGATACATTGTGTTTTTTGTAAAGCGCTAAAACGCTCGATAAGCGCGGTGGTGAAACCTAAAGGTTTATTAGTGACAATGCCCCATGCAAGCCCTTTGCGGCTTATCAATTCAAGGATAGTTTCCATGCCAGGGAAAAAATGGGTGAGTTGGCCAATATGTTTTTGATACAAGGCTAAAAAACGAGGCAATAAGGTCATTAAATAAGGATCTTGTTCGTTAAGCTTAAATCCAGTGCACAACATGCCTTTAGCACCAAAGGAAACACTGGCACGCAAATCCGCCACGCTGATAGGTTCTTTGGCTTCTTCTTCTAACAACAAATTCAAACAATGGGTGAATTCAGGTGCTGTATCCAGTAAGGTGCCATCTAAATCGAATAGCACTGCGGCAGTTGTTTTCATTCAAGAGGGGCCTTTTGTAGGTGCATTAAATAATTAACAGAAACATCACGAGACAGAGAAAATTGTTTACTCAATATATTATAGCTGAGGCCCTTCATCGCTTTAAGTTGTAGGCCTGCATCACAAGACCAGGAGGCTAATTCACTGGGCCTAATAAAGCGTTCATAGTCATGTGTCCCACGGGGAAGCATCTTCATGACATATTCGGCGCCAATAATTGCAAACAGGTAGGCTTTGGGATTACGGTTAATGGTCGAAAAAAAGAGACTGCCGCCCGGTTTTAAGAGGGTGCTACAAGCCTTGATAATGGAAAGGGGGCATGGCACATGCTCAAGCATTTCCATACAAGTAATAACATCAAAGCGCTGAGGGTGTTGCAAAGCAAACGCTTCGGCTGTGGATAATTCATATGTAGGAGGGGTTTTCAGCTCCTTTGCATGGTCTTTAGCAACGCCAAGGGCCTTTTCTGATTGATCAAGCCCGATGACATGGGGGCTGAAGTGGCTTAGGGCTTCGGTGAGAATGCCGCCGCCACAGCCAATATCGACAATATGCGCATTTGCCAAGGCACAGTGGCTTTGAATAAAGGCCAAGCGATGGGGGTTTAGATCGTGCAAAGGTTTGCATGGACCCGCCTTATTCCACCAATCTACAGCCATCTCATCAAATTTTTGGACCTCGTTAGGATCAATGTTTTGGAAAGTCACCACTTATTTTCATTCCCTCATGTGTGAGCCTACGGCTAAAGATGCTACAATATCGCGACCTTAATGTACTAGCAAAAGCTTACATTTAACTAATAGTTTAATAGCTAACAAAGGAGCCGTGGTCTGTGACTGAGCTCGCAAAAGAAATCCATCCGGTTAATATCGAAGATGAACTAAAACAGTCGTATCTTGATTACGCAATGAGCGTTATCGTGGGACGTGCTTTACCCGATGTCAGAGACGGCCTCAAACCCGTGCATCGACGTGTGCTTTTTGCCATGTCTGAATTAGGGAATGATTATAACAAACCCTATAAAAAATCTGCACGTGTGGTCGGTGACGTAATCGGTAAATACCACCCTCATGGTGATACCGCTGTATACGACACAATTGTTCGTATGGCACAGCCCTTCTCTTTGCGCTATCTCTTGGTTGATGGGCAAGGAAACTTTGGTTCGGTAGATGGTGATTCTGCCGCAGCGATGCGTTATACAGAAGTGCGCATGTCTAAGTTTGCACATGAACTTCTAAAAGATCTTGATAAAGACACGGTAGATTTTGCGCCTAACTACGACGAAACAGAATTTGCGCCAACCGTATTACCTACCAGAGTGCCCAACTTATTAGTAAATGGTACCTCAGGTATTGCCGTGGGTATGGCAACCAATATACCTCCGCATAATCTCAATGAGGTCATCGCAGGTTGCTTGGCCTTAATTGATAATCCCAATACCACGATTGAAGAGCTGATACATCTCATACCAGGGCCCGATTTTCCCACAGCGGCGATAATCAATGGGCGTGCGGGCATTAATGATGCTTATCGTACAGGTCGTGGTCGCGTTTATGTGCGCGCCAGAGTAAATATTGAAGAAGAAGATGGTCGTCAGGCTATCATCATTACCGAACTTCCCTACCAAGTTAATAAAGCCAAATTGGTAGAGAAAATTGCTGAATTAGTTAAAGATAAAAAAATTGAAGGGATCTCAAATCTACGCGATGAGTCTGATAAAGATGGTATGCGCGTGGTGATTGAACTCAAGCGTAATGAAGTCGCTGATGTGATCCTCAATAATCTTTACACCCAAACACCAATGCAAAGTGTGTTTGGTATCAATATGGTGGCATTAGTCGATGGCCAACCAAAAACACTGAATTTAAAACAAATTCTTGAAGCATTTATCAAACACAGACGCGTTGTTGTTAATCGACGTACCTCCTATGAATTAAGAAAAGCGCGCGAAAGAGCGCATATCTTAGAAGGTTTGAGCGTTGCATTAGCCAATGTGGATGAAGTAATTGCGCTGATCAAAGCAGCAAAAACGCCACAAGAAGCTAAGGAACAATTATTAGCACGTGCTTGGCAAGCTGGTGCGATTAAAGCCATGTTAGAAAAGGCGGGCGATGATTCTTCCAAACCTGAAACCTTAGCACCAGGATTGGGTTTAACAGCCAAAGGCTATCACTTGTCGCATGAACAAGCGCAAGCGATTTTAGACTTGAGATTGCATCGCTTAACTGGTTTAGAGCAAGATAAAATATTCCAAGAATATGAAGAAATTTTGCAAGAAATCAAAAATCTGATTGAAATTTTGGTCAATCCACAAAGATTGATGCAGGTTATTCGTGATGAATTATGTGAATCTCGCGACCAATTTGGTGATGCAAGAAGAACTGAAATCATCGCTAATCAACTTGATTTATCCAACGAAGATTTAATTTCTGAAGAAATTCGTGTGGTGACACTTTCTTATCAAGGTTATGTGAAAACACAACCTTTAGATGCCTATCAAGCACAGCACCGTGGTGGTAGAGGAAAAGCCGCTACCCAAGTAAAAGATGAAGATTTTGTTGATCAACTTCTCATCGCTAACACACACGATACTATTTTATGCTTCTCCAGCAAAGGTAAGGTATATTGGCTTAAAGTTTATCAATTACCGCTTGGTTCAAGAACATCTCGTGGTAAGCCGATTGTGAACCTTCTGCCTCTATCACAAGATGAGCGTATTAGCGCAATATTACCTTTACGTGATTACAGTGATGCGAATTACATTTTCATGGCAACCAAAAAGGGTGTCGTGAAAAAAGTAGCAATCAGTAATTTCTCACGTCCACGTAGCTCAGGGATCATTGCCATCGGCTTAGATGAAAATGATCAATTAGTCGGTGTTGAAACCACTGACGGTAATCGCGACGTGATGTTGTTCACTGATGCCGGTAAGGTCATTCGTTTTAACGAAACGGCTATTCGTGGCATGGGTCGAACAGCCCGTGGTGTGCGTGGTATTAAATTACAAGATGATCAAAATGTCATTTCCTTAATAGTTGTTAAAAGTGATGCTTGCTCCATTCTAACAGCCACTGAAAATGGATTTGGAAAACGCACCGCTATTTCTGAATTCCCTGTCAAAGGCCGTGGTGGTCAGGGCGTTATTTCTATCCAAACAACGACACGCAATGGCGCCGTTGTGGGAGCAGTACAAGTTGAAGAAAATGAAGAAATTATGCTTATTACTAATGGGGGCACGTTAGTGCGTACACACGTGGCTGAAATTTCTGTTGTAGGCAGAAATACACAGGGCGTCACCTTGATTCAGCTAAGCAATAATGAAAAATTAGTAGGGCTTCAACGTATTGAGGAACAAGAAATAGACGAAGAACAAACGTCTAAAGTAGCAGCTTCAAAACCTATCCTCGCATCGTCAGAAGATGACGTTGATGGAGATGAGCAAGAAGATATGGATATCCAGGAAGAAGGTGATGACATCGAAGATGATGAAGACGAATAGCATTTATAATTTTGGTGCAGGCCCTGCTTGTCTTCCTCAAACGGTATTAGCGCAAATCAAGGACGACATACCTGATTGGCATGAAGGTATGTCGGTGATGGAATTAAGTCATCGTTTGCCAGTTTTTATGGAATTGACACAATCGATAGAAGCGGATCTTCGCGCTTTGCTGTCAATTCCTGATGATTTTGCTGTTCTCTTTATGCATGGTGGAGCAAGAACGCAATTTTCTGCTGTGCCCTTGAATTTATTAGCTGGCGCTAAAACAGCAGATTATCTCGTTACGGGTGTATGGTCTGACATGGCTTATAAAGAAGCCCAAAAATATGCAGATGTCCATTGTGTTGCTAGCAGCGAGAATAATCAGTTTTCTCAGATCCCAGTTACTGAAGAATGGTCCTTCACAGAAACGAGTCCCTATCTGCATTACACGGATAATGAAACCATTCAAGGGGTTGAATTTCAGTATACTCCCAAGTGTAAAGGCAAATGGCTCGTTAGTGATATGACCTCAAATATCTTAACCAAGCCCATTGATTTTGATTTGTATGGCGCAGTGTATGCGAGTGCGCAAAAGAACTTAGGCATAGCAGGTATCACAGTGGTCATCGTGAGAAAAGAACTGCTAGGCAATGCGCATCCTTTTACGCCTTCGATGTTAGATTATAAGCTCTATCATGAATCTCAATCTCTTTATAATACGCCACCCATGTTTTGTTGGTATGTGCTGGGGTTGATGCTTAAATGGCTTCAAACTGTTGGCGATATAAACACGCTGGCAAAACTGTGCGAACAAAAATCAGCTTTAATTTATAATGTGATAGATAATAGCGATTTTTATAATTCTCCCGTGTTTAAAGCAAATCGCTCACGTATTAATATTCCTTTCACAATGCCAAGCACAGAATTAGAAAGCCTCTTTTTGCAAGAAGCAAAGAAACAGGGCTTAATGCAACTTAAAGGACATAAGCTTATCGGCGGCTGTCGTGCCAGCTTATATAATGCAATGCCATTAGAAGGCGTTACAGCATTGAGAGATTTTATGCAGACTTTTGAAAAATCACATGGTTAATGAGCGCTTGAATGGATCTGCTTGTTAAGCCTAGCATTCTAAAGCCATCCCAAATCCAACTGCCTGGTGATAAATCAATTACGCATCGAGCACTTATTATTGGTTCACTGGGCACTGGCACAACGCAATTAGAAGGCATATTAGAAAGCCAAGATTGTTTAGCTACCCTTAAAGCGATGCAACAACTAGGGGTGAAGCTAGCGCAACCAGCACCTGGAAAAGTAGTGATACAGGGGCGTGGTTTAGATCATCTTTCACCGCCCACAGCGCCTATAGATTGTGGGAACTCTGGCACCAGCATGCGTTTATTAGCGGGTTTATTATCAGCGCAACCTTTTAACAGCGCGTTATATGGCGATGCTTCGCTAAGCCGTCGTCCTATGGAAAGAATCACCCTGCCGCTTTCTACAATGGGCGCCAACATCAAAGGACAGCTTTCGCAAACGAGAGAAACACCCCCCTTAGAGATCAAGGGTGGGCCCTTGCAAGGCATAACTTATGTTTTACCGGTAGAAAGTGCCCAAATTAAATCCTGTTTATTATTAGCAGGATTATATGCAAAAGGGCCGACAGTGATTGTTGAAAAAGGTCTGTGCCGCGATCATACCGAACGTATGCTGAAGTCCTTTGGCTGCGATATTGTGACAGAACAAAATAAAATAGTGTTAACACCCGGAAAAACTTTATTTGGACAAACACTTCATATCCCTGGTGACTTTTCTTCTGCGGCATTTTTTATAGGTGCTGCAAGTATGAATCCCGGTGCGGAAATGGTGTTATCAGATATTGGTGTTAATGATCGCAGAATAGGCATGCTGAAAATATTGCGACGTATGGGCGCGAACATAAAGCTTATTAATGAACGCCAACAAAGTGGTGAAGCTGTTGCGGATATAGAAGTTAAGGGCAGCACCCTAAAAGGAATTGAAGTTCCTCAAGAATGGGTTGTTTCAGCAATGGATGAATTTCCCATGTTGTTTATTATTGCAGCTTGCGCTCAAGGTAAAACAGTGATTCGAGGCGTTAAAGAATTACGGGTAAAAGAAACCGATAGAATTAAAGTCATGTGTGAAGGGCTAAAAATTTTGGGGGCGCACGTGGAAGAGTTCCCAGATGGTGTTATTATTTCGGGTGGCTCCTTGCAAGGTGGTGAGCTTCATAGTTATGGTGATCACCGTGTTGCGATGGCTTTTGCCATGGCAGCAACTAAGACAAACACACCAATAAAAATTAAAGATTGTGACAACATTGCCACATCATTCCCCAACTTCAGTCAACTTGCAGCGCAGGTCGGGTTGGATATTCAGCAACTATAGGTATATTGAATGAAAAAATACTTTCCTGTCATTACAGTCGATGGCCCCAGTGGCTCAGGTAAAGGGACCTTGAGTCGAGAGATTGCTCAAGCATTGGGGTGGCATTTCTTAGACAGTGGGGCGCTTTACCGCGTGCTAGCTTTGGCAGCAACACAACATGCCGTTGCTTTTGATAATCACCAAGCGCTCACTGTTTTAGCGGCCCATTTGGATGTTGTTTTTGGCAAAGATGAAAGCCATGTTTTTTTAGAAGGCCAAGATGTAACCAAGGCGATTCGCACTGAAACCTGTGGCGGCAATGCATCCATTGTTGCTGCAATTCCTACAGTGAGAGAGGCTCTTTTAGATAGGCAACGAGCTTTTTTGGAAGCGCCTGGTTTAGTGGCCGATGGCCGAGATATGGGCACAATTGTCTTTCCCCAAGCTGATTTAAAGATATTTCTCGATGCTTCTGCTGCCGAACGTGCGAAAAGGCGTCAAAGTCAGTTGAAAGAGCAGGGGTTAGATGTTAGCCTTGATGACCTTTTGGCCGAAATTACTGCAAGAGATCTGCGTGATAGGCAAAGAACTGTAGCGCCATTAGTTGCTGCAGCTGATGCTATCGTTATAGACACAACAGCAATGCCTATAAAAGCAGTTTTTGAAGAAGTGATGGCCAAGGTTAAAGCCAGGGGTCTTCTCTCGCTTTAGGGTGTCATTTTATGCCAGTAATAAAATGATTTGTATAAACCAGACAAACTTGATGTTTAGTTAATTGACTCATATTAAGCATCAAAGGATTATTAAAGAATGAATGCAATTCCAACCACGAACGAAAGTTTTGCCCAATTATTTGAAGAAACAATCTCTAAAGTCGAAATGGCTCCCGGCGTCATTTTTGATGGTGTTGTTCTTCATATCAATTCAGAAAAGGGCTTAGTTACTATAGATACCCCATTTAAATCTGAAGGGTATATTCGAATTGAAGAATTTTATGACAAAGATGGCCAATTAGAAATCAATATTGGCGATAGCATTCCTGTAGCACTCGAAGCTATAGAAGATGGTTATGGTGAAACCCGTCTTTCCAGACAAAAAGCCAAAAGACAAGAAGCTTGGAAAGTATTGGATAAAGCTTATCAAGAAAGTAAAGTGGTCAAAGGTATCATTTATGGCAAAGTCAAAGGCGGCTTTACCGTCGATATCAATACAATTCGTGCGTTCTTGCCAGGTTCACTCGTTGATGTGCGTCCTGTACGTGACATGAGTTCCCTTGAAGGTAAAGAACTTGAATTTAAAGTAATCAAATTAGATCAAAAAAGAAACAACGTTGTTGTATCACGTCGTTCAGTAGTTGAATCTGAAAATACACAAGAACGTGATGCGCTCTTAGAAGGTTTACAAGAAGGTCAATTGATTACAGGTGTGGTCAAAAATCTCACCGATTATGGTGCATTCGTTGATCTTGGCGGCATTGATGGCTTGTTACATATCACAGATATCGCTTGGAAACGTGTTAAACACCCAAGTGAAGTATTAAACGTTGGCCAAGAATTACAAGTTAAAGTTCTACGCTTTGACAGAGAACGTATGCGCGTGTCCTTAGGATTAAAGCAATTAGGCGAAGATCCATGGGTAGGCGTTGCTCGTCGTTATCCAGAAGGAACTCGTGTGGTTGGCCGCGTTACCAATATTGCTGATTATGGTTGCTTTGTTGAACTTGAAGCAGGCATCGAAGGCTTAGTACACGTTTCTGAAATGGATTGGACAAACCGTAACGTTCATCCTTCTAAGATTGTTTCACCAGGCGAAGAAGTTGAAGTGATGGTATTGGATATCGACGAAGAACGTCGTCGTATTTCCTTGGGCTTAAAACAATGCAAAGCTTCACCATGGGATGCTTTTGCAGCAACCCACAACAAAGGTGACAAGATTGTTGGTAAGATCAAATCCATTACTGACTTCGGGATCTTTATCGGTCTTGATGGCGGCATAGATGGTTTGGTTCACTTATCTGATATTTCTTGGAATACCCCAGGCGAAGAAGCTGTATTAACCTATAAGAAAGGTGATGAAGTAGAAGCTGTGGTACTTTCTGTTGATCCAGAACGTGAACGCATTTCCTTAGGTGTGAAACAATTGCAGTCTGATCCTTACTCTAACTATTTAGCAGAATTTGCTAAAGGTTCTATTGTTGTTGGTAAGGTTGCAGAAGTTGATGCCAAAGGCGCTAAAATTGATTTAGCTGAAGGCGTTGAAGGTTATTTACGTTCTTCGGAATTAGCCAGAGATAGAGTTGAAGACGCGCGTTCAGTATTGAATGTTGGCGATGAAGTCGAAGCTAAATTTGTTGGCGTTGATCGTAAAAATCGTACGATTTTGTTATCGATTAAAGCAAAAGACTCACAAGAAGAAGCAGATGCTTTACGTGATTACTCCAAAGGCAGTGATCAGTCAGGCGCTACTACTTTGGGTGACTTGCTTAAAGAACAACTTCGTGGCGATAAAGACGAAGAAGAATAAGCGCTCATTTTTATGTAGAATGGAAACGGTGTATGCCTCGTGTGTACACCGTTTTTTTTTGCCTGTAGGTAGCTTAAGCTACAGGCAGGTGTGTATCACTAAAGGAATAAAATGGGAGGAACTGTGCGGACAATAGGTATATTGTTAACTGTCCTACTAATAATTATAGGGATAGCTTTTACTGCATTGAATGCACAAGCGGTTGAAGTAAATTATCTGCTTGGTAGCAAACAATTGCCCTTAGCGGCCATATTAATGATTTGTTTAGCATTAGGTGTGTTGGTAACTGGACTTTCAATGGGTTATAGTTTATTAAAGCTTAAAGCCAAGAATAAATGGCTAGAATCCAGATTAAAAAAGAACCAAAGCCAACATTGATGTGAAGTAGCGATGTCATCATTCAACTTGTTGCAATTAATTTGTTTACTTTTACCGATTGCCGCGCTGTCTGGGTGGTATTTGGGCAAGCGTACGACGCGGCAAGGTAATCCTTCTAAAAGTGATAGCTTAAGCTCTGATTATTATATGGGGCTCAATTTCTTATTGAACGAACAGACCGATAAAGCGGTTGATGCTTTTATTCGAATGTTAGATGTTTCTCCAGACTCTGTTGATACCACCTTGGCATTAGGTAATTTTTTTAGGCGAAGAGGGGAAGTAGATAGAGCGATTCGGATCCATCAAACGCTACTTTCTAAACCCCATTTGACACCCAAACAACGCAATCATTCTTTATTAGAGTTGGCGCAGGATTATATGCGTTCTGGGATGTACGATAGAGCAGAATCATTGCTGTTAGAAGTAACCAATACGGTTGGAAACCAACTGGAAATCAGTTTACGCCATTTAATAGATATCTATGAAAGAGAAAAAGAGTGGGAGAAGGCTGTTTATGTGGCCTTGCGTTTACAAGAAGTCACTAAACAATCAATGGGTAACATCATTGCACTTTATTATTGCGAGATAGCAGAAATCGCATGGAGTAAAGGAAAAATCAAAACAGCTTTCAAGTATCTTAAAGAAGGCCTTAGCCATAATAGAAATTGTGTGCGCATTAGTCTTTGTGAAGGAAACTTCGAAAAGAAACTTGGCAAATATCAAAATGCAATTAATGCTTACAAACGTATTGAATTTCAGGATGTTGCCTTTTTACCAGAGGCCCTGCCCTTACTCATAGAATGTTATGAGCTCTTGGGAGAACACAAAGCATTAGAAGAATACTTAGATTATTTACTGCGTCATTGCCCCTCAATTAGCATTGTGTTGGCACATGCACAGAAAGTAAAAGAGAATTTAGGCCAAGACAGAGCAGCGTATATTTTAGCAAATTACATGCATCGCAACCCCTCTATCAGAGGTCTTAAATTATTGATTGAGTTTCATCTTTCGCGCGTTGTAGGTGAAGTGCGCAACGAACTATTAATGTTAAAATCCTTAGTAGAACAATTAGTCGAGAAAAAGCCAATTTATCGTTGCGGACAATGTGGATTTGCAAGCCGCTTAATGCACTGGCAATGCCCAAGTTGCAGGCAGTGGGCGCAAGTAAAACCAATCCAGGGGATAGAGGGCGAATAGCCCGGCCTTATTCGTTATGAAACCTGTCAATTAGATAAATGGTAGACAGCAGTTGACTGTTGAACTAAGCACAAACCTTTCTTTTTAATATAATATTATGCAGAAGTTGGAGAACTATAATATGTCGTCAATTAACTCCAAAGTTATTGTTGCACTAGATTTTGAAGATAAAGTGCAGCTACACAACCTTATTGCAAAGCTTGATCCCAATCATTGCCGACTCAAAATTGGCATTACGCTATTTACCCATTATGGTCCACAGTGGGTAAAAGAACTTCAAGATAAAGGCTTCGATGTTTTCTTAGACTTAAAATTTCATGATATTCCACAACAAGTAAGCGGTGCCTGCTTCGAGGCGGCAAATTTAGGCGTGTGGATGTTGAACGTTCATGCTTTAGGTGGCGCGGCTATGCTCAAAGCAGCACGCGAGGCCGTTGATAGAGCTGCAAAGACACTCGCAAGAAAACCACTTTTGATAGGCGTGACCTTATTGACCAGCTCAGGTGAAGCAGAAATGGCGCAATTAGGTTTAAAAGGCAGTATTGATGAAACTGTTTTGCGATTGGCAACATTATGTAAGCAAGCAGCTTTAGATGGGGTTGTTTGTTCAGCCAAAGAAGTACCCCTTTTGAAAAAAGAATTTGGACAAGACTTCTTATGTGTTACACCCGGGATCAGGTTAGCGGAAGATGAAAAACATGATCAGCAAAGAGTGATGACACCTGAGTTGGCAGTAAAGCAAGGGAGTGATTATTTAGTGATTGGTCGCTCAATTACCCATGCAACAGCGCCCCAATCTGTATTAACCCAAATTAATGAGAGCTTGGTGGCACTATGAGTTGGTTTTCCTATTCCTTTTTAATATTTGGTCTAAGCTGGGCTGCGGTTGGTCTTTTTAGATGGTATGCCCTTGGACAAGGAATGTTGGATTCACCTTCTTCTCGTTCTTCACATATTGCCCCAACGCCAAGAGGCGGTGGTGCGGTTTTCTTCTTTGGTTGGGTATTACTCTTAGCGGTTTTGTATCATTTCCATATTATCAGTGGACAATATTTGTTGTATTTTTCGCCTGCAGTCCTGATGGGATTACTTGGGTTATGGGATGATCATAAAAGTTTATCAGCAGGTGCACGATTCTTCATTCAAACCATCACGGCGATTGCAACGCTATTCCTACTCAACGAAGGCGGTTATTTAATTCAACCCTGGTTTCCTTCTATACCTTTACCACTTTGCTTTTTGATGCTGGCTTTTGCCATTGTTTGGATGATAAATCTGTTTAACTTTATGGATGGTTCAGATGGTATTGCCACAAGTGAAGGCATCTTTGTATTTGGGATGGGTGGCTATCTTTTATTTCAATATAATGCCTTTGAAATGGCGACCTTGGCTTGGAGCTTAACAGCTATTCTTGCAGGATTCTTAACGTGGAACTGGCCAACAGCGCGCATCTTTATGGGAGACAGCGGAAGCTATTTCCTGGGCATCATGGTCGCCTTATATGCTTTAATTAGTTATAAGTTGTTTAACGTACCATTTATGATTTGGATCTTGCTGACAGCATTATTTTGGTTTGATGCCACAATTACTTTAGCTAGACGAATTCTCGCAGGAGAAGAATGGCGCAAACCTCATAAGAAGCACGCTTACCAACGACTCATTCAAGCTGGATGGAGTCATCAGCAGGTTTTGCTTGGATCCATGTTAGTTAACACTGTTTTGTGTGTCTTGGCTTATTTGGTATACAAAGAACCCCGCCTAACTTTCTTTGCCTTTGGCTTTGCAGTGACAATGCTATTCTGCCTCTATTTGCTGGTAGAAATAGTGAAGCCGATGTTTAAGCAGTGGCATGAAGGGGCCAAGCAGACCCACGAAATCCTTTAGCATGCTCTTCCCTGTTTTAATTTATGCATTGTTGGCTGCGTTCTCTCACCCCAGTCATGCACTCAGATGTGCACTCCTGGGGCTTCGTTCGCTTGCCGCCTTGCCTAAATTAAAACTGGTTTGAGCAAATTCAGGCTACTAAAGAATTAAGGGGCTCCTGGTATTGAAGGGCGTGTGGGGGAACACTTTGTAGCTTTTGATAAAGGCAGGAAGGTATAATACGGCCATAAAAAAATGGAGTTCGTTTGGCATGAAAGCAGTGTGGTCGCAATGGCGTAATCGCTGGGCAGCATTTCTACACGATTTATTAAGCATTCCAGTAGCTTGGTTAGGGGCTTACTGGTTACGTTTTAATCTTGGTGAAATTCCACAAGAAATTTTATCGCAAGCACTATTAGTTTTGCCTTGGGTCGTATTGCTACAAGCAAGTGCATTATGGTTTTTTGGTTTATATCGAGGTGTATGGCGATTTGCATCCATACCTGATCTTATTCGTATTGTGAAAGCCATTACCATGGGCAGCCTCATGACCTTATTAGCTGTATTCTTGGTAACACGCCTTGAGAACCTTCCGCGTTCGGTGATCCCCTTATATAGCATGACGCTGCTCTTTATTTTAGGTGGTTCACGATTTTTGTATCGTTGGTATAAAGATAAGCGCTATTTTGCTCAAGGTGGTCAACGTGTCTTAGTGGTTGGCGCAGGACGTGCAGGCGAAAGCTTAGTACGAGATCTTCTTCGCGACATAAAAAGCCAATACATTCCAGTTGCGTTTGTTGATGATAGTTTACAAAAACGAGGTCGCGAGCTTCATGGGATCCGTGTTGTTGGCACTTGCGACGATATCCCTCAAGTGACTTCTCGATATGCTGTGGATATGATTTTGGTGGCATTACCATCAGCAAAATCCAGTGATATGAGACGTATTGCAGAAATCTGCGCAACGACACATATTCCTGTTCGAACGCTTCCAGGGACCAATGATTTAGTTTCAGGATTAGTGTCTGTTAAAAATTTACGAGAGATCTCCTTAGAGGACCTTTTAGGACGCGATCCGGTTACCCTTGATTGGAATGCGATTGATCATGCTCTAGCAGGCAAAGTGGTACTTGTTAGTGGCGGCGGCGGCTCCATTGGCTCAGAGCTTTGCCGACAAATTGTTAAACTAGACCCAAAGCACCTCATCATTTTTGACAATAGTGAATATAATCTTTTTTGTGTTCAACAAGAATTAAATGAGAAATTTGCGACCAAGAAAACACAAATTCATTATCACTTGGTCGATTTGAGCGATTCAGCTGCTATCCATCGTTTAATTCAACAATATCAAGTTCAAATCATCTTTCATGCGGCAGCATATAAACATGTGCCATTACTTGAGCCCCAAATTAGAATAGCGGCTAAAAATAATATATTAGGCACTTTTGGTTTAGCCCAGGTTGCAGTTGATTTGGGGGTGGAGAAATTTGTATTGGTGTCTTCTGACAAGGCTGTAAACCCAACTAATGTAATGGGCGCAACAAAAAGAGTCGCAGAGTTAGTGTGCCAATATTTTAATAGCCAAAATAAAACTAAATTTATAACAGTGCGATTCGGCAATGTATTAGGGTCGCGAGGCTCCGTAGTAGAAACCTTTAAGAAGCAACTTGAAATGGGTGGCCCTTTGACTGTTACCCACCCTGAAGTAACGCGCTACTTTATGACTATCCAAGAAGCAAGCCAATTAATTTTGCAAGCTTTAGCTTTGGGTGAGGGTGGTGAGCTATTTGTTTTAGATATGGGCGAGCCAATCAAAATAAGTTTTATGGCCCAGCAGATGATTCACTTGGCTGGTAATAGAGAAAAAGATATTCGCATCGAATATGTTGGCCTAAGGCCAGGTGAAAAGCTATATGAGGAGCTTTTTCACAAAAATGAACCTCATGCTACAACAGCACATGCCAAGATTTTAATTGCCCACTCAAGAGTCCTTGAGAGAAATAAATTTGAGCAAAGTCTTTTTGAGCTGCAAGATGCCATCAGCAAATGCCAAGAAGAAGAAACGTTTCGAATTATTAAAGAATTGGTGCCTGAATTGTCTCATCCCAGACAACACCAACCCATGACGAATAAAAGACAAGAGATATTAATTTAATTGGAGATAACATGGCTGCTGTAACAAAGGCTGTTTTTCCTGTTGCAGGTTTAGGTACGCGCTTTTTGCCAGCAACCAAAGCAAATCCTAAGGAAATGCTGCCAATCGTTGATAAACCACTTATCCAGTATGCGGTGGAAGAAGCAGTTCGAGCAGGCATAACAGAGCTTATATTTGTTACCAGCAGTAGCAAAAGAGCCATAGAAGATCATTTTGATACCAACTTTGAATTAGAATATCGTTTATCACAGCAGAATAAATCTGAACTGCTGGATATGGTGCAAAAAATTGTACCTAAAGGCGTAGATTGTATTTATGTACGTCAACCTCAGGCATTAGGTTTAGGACATGCTGTTCTTTGTGCCCGCCAAGTTGTTGGCAATGAACCCTTTGCCGTGTTGTTAGCGGATGATTTAATTGATGGTACTGTTCCTTGTTTAATGCAAATGCAAAAAATTTATCAAGAAACACAGTCTAGTGTCATCGCCGTTGAGAAAATCTTGCCTCAAGATTCAGACAAATATGGCATTATCGCTGTGAACAATGATTGGAATGGGCAGGGTTTTATACGCTCAATTGTTGAGAAGCCAAAGCCTCAAGACGCACCCTCTAATCTCGCTGTTGTGGGGCGCTATATTTTATCCGGGAAAATATTCGAACACTTATCCAACTTGCCACCAGGCAGAGGTGGTGAAATTCAACTCACCGATGCAATTGCAAGCTTACTTAATGAAGAGAAAGCAATGGGCTTGCAATTTGATGGTACGCGTTTCGATTGTGGAAGCAAATTAGGCTATATGCAAGCAACAATAACTTTAGGCCTAAGACATCCGGAACTTGGACAAGAATTTAAAAACTATTTAAAAAATTGTGTAGCCGCTTTATAAATTGTATTTGTTTTTATGTTTAGTACATGAAGACGATACATTTTTTCAAACCTATCTTCTCTATACTATATATAAGACACTAATGTTAATAGGTCATTAAAACATAGTGTCTTTTTGTTCATTGTAGATACAATGCACAACGTTTCATTGTTTAAAGAATTATGTCTTGTTAATATAAGTTGAGTGACGGTTAAAAAGTAGAATAACGCGTGTATCCACACGAGGTGAAATATGGCGTCAAAAGATCCTTCCCAGAAGAATACTGAAAAGCATGGAATCTTGTATTTTATACAGAAGCTATTTTCAAGACACAAAGAAGCAGAAGAACACCACGAAAGAATTGTAGATGAGTATCACAGGGAGCCTAAATACTGGCCTGAAGTCATCGATTTTATTGATAATATCAACCATCTTATTGAAATAAACACCATTTCCGATAGTAATATCCAACATATTAATCAAAGAATCGTAGATTACATGATTGATCAAATCAACAGCAAAGGATCTGTTGAGGATATTGAACAGCGCTATTTTGCCTTAAATACACTTGCCGATAGAATTTTAAGCAACACTTTGAACAAGATAGTGGGGCTAAAACACATGCCCACTACACACGCTGATTTCACCGAAGCGGTTGGTCTCTTTAAAAAACGCTTAGCGCAAAGACAGCAAAATGAAATTGCCTATTATAAAGAGCACACTCAGAATCAACCGCCTATCAGCCATTGATTGCATATCAAGGCTTTTAGAAAACAAATAGTTAGCATGGAATTCACAGGTTATATGGAGTAAGCTTTATTATTAGTTTGTCTATTAATAGTTGAAAAGTATTGTTAGCTTGGGAGGCAGTCATGGCTGAAGAAGACAAAAAAGTAGAAGATGTAAAACCAGCAGATGTAAAACCAGAAGAAAAAAAATCCAAGTGGGGTTTTAAGATGCCTGATCTTGCTGGCACTCTAAAAGGTGTATCTGATGCTGCAAAATCAGCCGCAGAATCTGCAGCAGGCGCAGCTAAGACAGCAGCAGACGCAGCTAAAACAGCAGCGGATGCAGCAAAGCAAGTAGGTGATAAAGCCGCGCTTGCAGCAAAAGAAGCCCAAGATAAAGCACAGAGCATGATGAAGAAAGAACCAAAAGCTGATGCTGCTCCTGAAGAAAAGAAGGATGATCCAAAACCTCCTTCACCTTAAGAGAATATCTTGATAAAAGTAGGAGGTACCTATGACAGTACAAGGTGTAGCCAAAGAAGAAAAACCTCCTTCTTTTAAAAACGCTACTTATTTACAAAAGCTAAATCAAGTTTTACAACAAGAGCTTCAGTATTTTTCAGCGCATCCCGAACACTTAGAAGAAGAGGGGCTACTTAGGCTTGCTGGAAACGAAGTAACACTTGCGCCAATTCTAAAAGAAATTCAGGCAGATCCAACTAAAAAATCACTTGTTGACAGAAAAGAGCTAACGCATGATCCACATTCTGCGATAAGCATTTTAAAGAAGATGCTAAAGCAGCCGGTGAACCTATCAGAAAATACTGTTTTGCAACTAAAAAAACTTTATGAAGAAGATCAAAACATTACGATTAATGATATTGTTAATAATATTATTACTGCCGAACATTCCTCTGAAGAAGCTCAATTAATAGCATTAGAAGAAGCAAAACTTATTCATAATTTATTTCATTTAAGCTATTTGGTTGCAAAAAATGGCGACAAAAATAAAATGCCTGCATCCAATGTAGGGCTGATTGTTGGACCATGGTTAGATAACTTAACAATGGGTGCCAAAGCGATGAATCCCGAAACTTTTGTTCAAGTTTTAAAGATGCAAGAAGTATTGCAGCCCAAGTTTATTCGTATTGTTGATGGTGCTATCGCAGATTCCAAATCTGGAAATGACCCAAGCCTTGCTCAACCATTTAATAAAGCATATTCAGCGCAAGCTCACATACTGGAAAATGATTATCGTAGCAAGCTTGGCCAGGAGCAAAAATCATCTGGTAACTTCATAACGAGATTTGTTAATGCATTTGTGAGAGGCATTAAAAATCTCTTTTCCTGGAAATCAAAAGCAGAAAAACAAGATATCAAAATTACTTCAACAGAATCAAAGGCACAAACTGTTAGCTCTCATCAGAGCAAAGCAAAGTCTAAAGCTGAAGATCTTAGTGTAGGGCTTGATAATGAAACAAGCCTTCAGATTGAAGCTAATCAAGCATCCCTTAAACGTGAGGTACGTAAGGGAAATGAAACAAGGAAAGTAGTTTCACCACAATTTGAACAAGCACAAAATGAAGCTGAAAGAAAACGCTTACGCAATAATTCTCAGGAAATTATAAAAGAATTAAAAGAAAAACAAGCGAAAAAGAAAGACCAAACAACCCCTAAAAGCAAAGGATAAACTATGAGAGCAATGGTACTTGATAAGCCAGGAGAAAAGCTTACCCTAAAACAAGTACCGCTACCCAGCATAGGCCCATATGATGTTCTGATTAAGGTATCTGCTTGTGGTATTTGCAGAACAGATCTACACGTTGTTGATGGTGAGTTAAAGCATCCACGCCTCCCTTTGATTCCTGGACACCAAATTGTTGGTGTTGTGGTTGAAAAAGGTTTAAAGGTCTCTTTGTACAACAAAGGCGATAGACTCGGTGTGCCTTGGTTGGGGGGGAGCTGTAGCCAATGTCAATACTGTTCTCAAGGAAAAGAAAACCTTTGTGATAATGCAAAATATACGGGTTACCAGTTAAATGGTGGCTTTGCCGAATACTGCGCAGCTGATAGTCGCTTTTGCTTTCCCGTGCCAAGTATTTATCCTGATGAACAAGCAGCACCATTATTTTGTGCTGGATTGATTGGGTATCGAGCCCTGAGTAAAACAGGCCATGCGCAATCAGTAGGATTTTATGGATTTGGGGCAAGCGCGCATATTTTAACCCAATTGGCTGTCTACTTTGGTAAAAAAGTGTATGCCTTTACAAAAGAGGGCGATGTGAAAACGCAATCTTTTGCGCTTAGTTTAGGCGCGACATGGGCAGGTGATGCTTTCTCAGCTTCGCCAGAAATGTTAGATGCAGCTATCATTTTCGCTCCAAGTGGTGAGTTAATTCCACAAGCATTACGAAATGTAAAAAAGGGTGGTGTTGTTGTTTGTGCTGGAATACATATGAGTGATGTACCTTCTTTTCCCTATGAAATACTCTGGGGAGAGCGACATCTTTGTTCTGTGGCCAATTTGACAAGAGAAGATGGCGAAACCTTTTTAAAAATTGCACCACGGATCCCTATTAAAACTGAGGTTACTGTCTACCCATTAGAAAAAACCAATGAGGCCTTAGATGATTTAAGACATGGTCGTTTTGAAGGGGCTGCGGTTATTCAAGTTAAATAACCTTTATAAATCTATTGTTTCAATTGCTGCTTAGAATTTTTACTTTCCATGATATCATGTTTTGGTTTTATGTTGATAAGGGCAGCTAGCTCTGCTTTTGCATCAGCAAGGGAAAGCCGTTCACTGGGTTCATGAGCGCTTAACTTCAGTGTAATGTCTGATAGTGCATGATAAGCGTTGTCATAAAATTGGCTTTTTCTTTTCAGTTTGGAAAAACCACCTATGTCTAATATTTGAGTAATTCTTTCAAGACATTTTCCAACTGAGTAGGTATCACTCAAGTGACTTGGTTTTGAATGTGCTAATTCTGGTGCAAGATACAATAATGTACCAAACTGATTATCAATATCATCTTCTATATCCAGATCTTTAACCATCCCACCAAAATCCACCAACTTGACATGCATTTTTTCATCAGTGATATCAATTAGTAAATTTTCTAATTTAATGTCCCTATGGATAAAACCTTCATTGTGGAATTGGAGAACTTCACTACAAATATGATAAGCTATTTCAATCAATTCATTAAATTGAATTTTGAGATCATCAATATTTCTTGTTGCTCTTATATTGTCTTGCATTGTAGATAAATGCTTGGATAAATCTATACCATCAATTAACATAGAAGCAACAAAATTATAATGATTATGATTTGCATCGCTATGTTTTCCACAGCCTCGTAATCGATTAAAATGATGTAAGGCCATAACTTCCCTTGTGGTGTCTCTTTGAGTTTCTGCCGCTTTTTCCATTGTTTGTTCTTCAACCGGAGCATGATCTATTTTAAGTGCAACGGTCTCATCCGTTCTTAAGTCAAACGCTCGAAATAGGGTTCCTTTTCCTCCAATGGCTATTGGATCATATATTACATAGTCTTGCATTGAAATTTCAGCACAGAGTCTATCAATGTCAATTTTAGTTTCAGCTTCACCATCTGAGAATCCAAATATATGTTTAATATATTTATAACTGTCAGCAATTTTATGTAACAAGCTTTTTTGAGGCATTATGGGAAATTTATCGGCTAAGGGTAATTCATTTGGTATAACAGGGCTATCTCTTAGCCCTAGAAATCGGCCAAGAAAGATCCCTAATCCATAACCTAAGTTTTCACGCCGAAGATCAAGCTCCTGTGTGATAAGAGCTAATTTGTTTTCTTCATCAAAGGGGGAGTAAAAATCTGATTCTGTATTATGCGATTCAAGCGTATAAGGAGTTTTTTTAGCGTTGAGAGCTAAGGAACTATCCAACGGTGTCATGTCGTAAGGTGTTAGCATCTTAATTTTTACCCAAATTATTGTCGAAAAAATTATGTCATATGCTGTTATTGTCAAGCAATCAAGTAGTGATAAGCGGCATGATTTTGGGGATTAATGGAGAAAAGTAGCAAAAAAAAAGCGCCCTTAGGCGCTTCTTAATTCATAGTTACATTATTTTTTTAAAGAGGAAATGGCCGTTGATACGTTATCATGAATATCAAAAATGGATGAAAAGCCGCTGATATCAAACACTTCTCTTACATCCTTTGACATGTCACAGAGTAATATTTTACCACCGTAAGGTTTTACCTTTTTGGCTGCCAGAAGCAATACACGCAATCCTGCTGAGCTTATAAACTGAACACGCAGGAAATCAATCACCATGGTATTGCATCCTGTGTCTATTATTTCGATCAACTTCTCTTCAAATTCAACAGCTGCAGTACTATCTATTCTGCCGCTTAATGAAACTACTGTTTGACCGTCAATCTTATCATCTTTGATTTCCATGGCTAACCCCAATGGTAACGTTATTAATCTAAATTCTTGGTGATCTTTAAAACGTTAAAATCACCTTCGCGTATGTACTCCACTTTATCCATTAATGTCATGACTAAGTGAATACCCAAACCACCAATATCTCTATCATCAACACCAAGATTTGTATTTGGTCTTGTTTGCTTCGTTGGATCAAAAGGTACTCCATCATCACGTAACTCAAGATCAATTCGATTATCTGATACTTTACAATCTAATAGTACGGCATGTTCTTGATCATCGTTGTAGGCGTGGGCGATTATATTAGTAATTAATTCATCCACACATAATAGAATTTTATTAATGACGGTATCTGCGACTTTACGATCGTGCAAATAGTATTCTACGCGTCTTGCAATACGCGGCGCTTCTTCCGCGCTATTGGCAAAATGTAATGTTAAGTGTTGAGAGGCCATATTGTCGCGTCCGTTCTCAGTTTGGTTTGCTAGCTAAGTATCTGATCGCAAGCATAGTGATATCATCACTTTGCGGCCACCCTGCAGCAAAACTAGTGATGTCTGCTCTTATTGTATTGACTAATTCACTTGCTGCCAAATCGCGATACTTATCTAAGTTATCAATTAATAATTGGTCACCATAAAAGCTACCGTCTTTTTTCTCAGCTTCGGTAACACCATCTGTATATAAGAAGAATAGATCACCTGGGTTGAGTTGGAGCTGATCATCTTTATAAATCATGTCCTCCATAACGCCAAGAGCCATACCATGGTTCTTTGTCAGGCTTTCAACCTTGCCTCCCTTACGAATAATATGGGGAGGATTATGTCCTGCGTTGCAATATGTAAGGACACCTGTCTTTAAATTGAGTGTGCCATAAAAGGTTGTAACAAACATTGCATTGGCATTATCTTTTGCCAAAGCCGTATTAACCCGCGTCAGTGTGTCTCCAGGCGCACGATTGCCGTTATAGGCATGTGCTCTGATAAGCGTTCGCGATACCGTCATAAATAGCGCAGCAGGAACACCCTTACCAGATACGTCAGCTATGACTATGCCTAAGTTCTCATTGGTCTCGTCTAGCCAGAAGAAATCATAGAAATCACCGCCTACTTCCTTTGCCGCTATCATCTTAGAAAACATTTCTATGTAAGCATCGTTAATGAAGTTGCGAGGTAGAATCGATTGCTGAATTTCAGTGGCTACATTCAATTCATGCAGTATGCCTTCCAAACGAGATTTTGTTCTTTGGGCATTAAGGAGGTTTTGAATATGTCCTAAAGTTTTATCGATTGTGACGTTTAAATCTTCAAAATTAATTGGTTTGGTTACGAAATCAAAAGCACCTAAATTCATTGCAGCGCGGATATTATTCATATCGCCATACGCAGACACAATGATGGGGATAACGCTTGGGAATTTTTCGTTTATATTGCGAAGCAGAGTCAAGCCATCCATTTCAGGCATATTGATATCAGAAATAACTAAGCGAATTTCTGATTCTTTAGCGAGCACCTCTAAAGCTTGTATGCCATTACGAGCAAAGAAAAGCACAAATTTCTTTTCTCTTATTTGGCGGCGAAATCGCTGTGTCATGAGCACTTCAACATCAGGCTCATCATCGACGATTAATATTTTGGTACCGTTGCTGATTTCTATTTCCATAGATAACCTTGTTAAATACTCTTATCTTTAGGTATTTTGATAATAAACTCAGTGAATTCATTAGGTGAGGAATTAACCTCTAATTGTCCACCATGTTCTTTTACTACAATATCATAGCATATGGGCAGTCCGAGCCCTGTTCCGTGACCCACTGGCTTGGTCGTAAAAAATGGTTCAAATATTTTTTGGCGAATATTTTCTGGTATACCACTACCATTATCTTTAATTTTGACAATTATATCTTGTGGATCTTGTTCACTGGAAATTGTAATAGTAGGCATAAAAGTAGTATTTTCTTTTTCTGCTCTTTCATTGGCTGCATATAGACCGTTGTTGATGATATTTAAAAATACGCGACCAATATTTTGGTGATTGACAGTAATTGTAGGGAGCCCAGGATCTAGATTTTTTTCAATCTTTACATTTGCTTTACTGTTTTGAGCTCTCATTCCATGATATGACAAGTTAAGATATTCTTCTAATAGAGCGTTGACATTAAGTGGGGCTTTGTCAACATTGGATGCTCGAGACTGCATTAACATATTTTTGATAATAGATTCAGCTCTTTTACCATGCTCATTTATTTTATTGCAGTTAACAACAATATCTTCAATGGTACTATTGATGGCTACTTTAGTTTCTTCATCAGCGGTTTGTAATGGCCCTTCTACTTCTTCCTTTAATTCATCCAGTAATTCAACAGTCATATCAGCGAAATTATTGATGAAATTCAGCGGGTTTTTAATTTCATGCGCAATACCAGCTGCAAGCATCCCAACAGAGGCTAATTTTTCTTGGTTTATTAACTGTTGTTGAACATCTTTTAGTTGCTGTTCACAAGTGGCATTGTCTGGGGCTTTTTCAGGTTTAGGCGTTGAAGGATCTGTCTTTAAAGCCAACAACGCTAATACCAGACTCAGTAATGTTGCAATACTCAGTGCCAAGGCCACTTCAGGCTTGTTCGAAAACAAAGCAAAGCCTATCCCACCGATAAAGATTAAAATTATCAGCAAGCTAGCAGGACTTTGTTTTAAGAAACTAAGGAGCTTCAATGCTACTTATACCTTCTATATTTATATACAGTGCTCAAGCCAAGCATTCCTTTAGATTTACTTATAAGAATAGACTATGTTAGCAAACTAGAAGTGTTAATATAGAAGCTGCAATGCAGCATGTCTTTTAGAGTTTAAGTTGATAAGCTACTATCAAAATAGAGTGCCCCCAAGGATCCCAGGCTTGATGATAAAATATTCAAAGGATATTGAACCACGTCGATTGCGATTTCATCCTCCTGCAGATATAACAAAATTTTGCCATCATGGAGAGGAAATTTTTACATACCATTTCAACGCTATCGCAATTTTCTTACCTTTATTAGAAAACCTCGTTGTTTTAAGTTTAAAAAAAGCACGAAATGCAGATTTATCAGAAGCGCTAAAAGCACAATTAAATAGCCTTATTGCACAAGAAGCGATTCATGGCGCTGAATTTCATCGTTTTAATCTGCAAACTATTTCAAAGTATTATTCTCTGAAGACGAAAAATTACAATTTAAGGTTCCTAAGAGTTCTTGCAGGAATGATAAACGCATTTTCAAAATCATTTCATTATGGCTTTTCTGCAGCAGGAGAACATCTCACCGCTATTTCTTCAGATTTATTTCTAAGAGAGCCTATGCTTTTTAAAAATGTAGAACCTAGCCATGCAGCTATTTGGCGTTGGCATTGTATAGAAGAGATTGAGCATAAAGCTGTTGCTTTTGATGTCTTTCAGGCTCTTAATGGAAATTATTTTGTCCGTGTTATTTCTATGTTAATAATCACAATTCAATTCACATTCTCATATACAAGTCCGATATTTACCATGATGAAAAAGGACAAAAACTGCTTCAATATGCGCTTTTATTATAATGCGCTGAAATTTTACTGGGGCAAACATGGTGTTTGTCGTAAATTACTCAAACCGTATTTTGATTATTTTAAACCATCCTTTCATCCCAATAAACATGAAAACTATGAATTAATTGAACAGTGGAAGAATTTTTTTAGCAACACCACCTTGAATCAAGCCGCAATTGCATTACAAAATCCACTTCCCCCACACTCATAAAAAAGCTTCTTTTATAAAATTAGCCGCAGTTTCTTGCGCAAAGCGTACATGAGGTAATTTACGCGCATAATAAAAGAACCCATGTGTCATTCCCGGAATAGATAAAGAAAATGTTTGTACTTTGGCGGCCTCTAAACGGTTGATATAAGCTGTTGCTTCATCTCGAAAAGGGCAGCATTGTGCGCTGATAAGTAAAGTAGTGGGTAGGTCGTTAAACTTCTGCGACAGTAAGGTCGAAAAATAGGGATTGAGTGCATCCTTTTCCGATGAGGTATACAAATTGAAAATTAAATCCTGCAAAGGGGTGTCCATTAAGTAACCATTGCCATATAAGTGTTTTGAAGGATAATCTTTATGGTAATAATCTAACATCGGATAGATTAACACTTGGCGCGCGAAGCGTTGATCACTTTTGCCGTGGTAATAGTGACATAAACCGCTAACCACGTTGCCACCGGAGCTTTCTCCCCAAATAGCTGCTCTTTTAGGATCTAATCCTAACTTTTCATGATTATCAAACAAATAGTCAATAGCCTTAATGCAATCTTCAAAGGGTAAAGGAAATTTGCATTCTGGTGCCAGTCTTGGCTCGATGGCGACAACTGCGCAACCTAAATAGTGTGCTAATTGCTGACAAACATCATTAGCATAATCAATATTACCAAAAATATAAGCGCTGGGTCTTAGATATACAACAAAAGGCAGCTTTGCCTTGATGCTGGGATTTTTATGGATACGACAGGTTACACCGGCTTGAATTTCAACATCTTCAATCTGATTTTTATCAATTTCGGCACAAGGGTAGTGATAATAGGCTCTGACTTCATCAATAGTTTTAGAAGGTAAATCAGCATGTCCTAACTGATATGCGCGTCTAACTACTCTTTCAATGAGGGGATGCAGGGACATACTCATTTCCTTTAGCATTATCAATAAAGTTTTAATTCTTACTTTGTTTCAAAAACATTGCTAATTATGAACGCAAATGGCAATCTAAGGTAATTTTAGTCGACATAAGAGAATTGATCTTGTATTGGTTTTACTGCCTCCCTGGGGTGGTTTTCATCTTACTCCTATTGGGTGAGAAGCTGTTACCCTCACATCAACAATCAGGATCTTATCACCGATTAGATTGGGTATTAAATTTAATTGGCTTGTTTGTCCAAGGGATCGTCATTCCTTTGCTTGGTATTTTGTTAGCGTATACCATTTTACCTTCGATTAGCCTTCTAAAGAAAGGAGCACTCCCTGTAAATTGGTGGGGCGCATTTTTAATAAATTTTATTTTTATCGATTTTCTTTATTATTGGCAACACCGCTTATTTCATCGGATACCCTTTCTGTGGCGTTTGCATGAAAGCCATCATTCTTCGCCCCGCGTCGACATATGGGCAACCTCAAGAAATAATTTGTGGGTAAATTTTCTTTTTGTTTACATCATTATTAATCCCATTATGGGATATTTATGTCAAAATTCAGATGGTTTTTTTGCAGGAGCGATGGTAACTGCAAGCTTAGATATTTTTCGTCATTCAAATATGAATTTTAATCAATCACCTTCAAAGGGCTTGCTTAACAAATTAGCAACGGTATTTGTTATGCCCTGGATGCATCACAATCATCATAACATGTTGAAAAAGCCAAATAATTTCGGTGCCAATCTCATCATTTGGGATAAACTATTCAATACTTTTGATAAAAACTGTAGCCAAAATATACAATACCAACCAAGTGCGCTTAACTCATTTGCTCAGCAATTTTACTACCCCTTTGTTCGTTAGAGGCTTGTATGCATCCACATTTAGAACAACGACAACACAAAAGTTTACTAGATGAGCCAGGAATTTATAATAAACTGAGTTTTAATTATAAAAAAAATTGTGAGCAAGATCATACAGCTTCGATTGATAAGGCAGCGAGTGAATTTGATTATAACGCATGTAAAGATAGTTACTGGAACCCAGAAAATTTATCTCTAATGTATGGCACGCCATTATGGCAAGAGGCTACGCAAACACAGAAAGTTATTTTGAATCAACTCTATTGGATAGCTTATTATAGTCAAATTATTTCAGCTGAAATTGCTACTATTTACTTTAACCATATAACTGCTACAGGGCTTTATACCTTAGAAGATTTTAGAGTTATCTGCGACACTTTAGATTTAGAAACCAGGCAAGAAAGAGCCCATATTAATGCATTTAAAACAGTCAGTGAAAATGTGGAATGGCAACTTTTTGGAAAAAGATTATTTACTTATCCCATGAGGGGGCCTTTTGAGCAAACCATGGTTTTTGCTAACACAGGCCCATTTACTGACTTTTGGCGCAAACTAAGACTAAAAGCTTATTCACTTATTTCACCACAAAATGCCTTTCTGGCAAGTCAATATTTACTGATTAGAGGTCTGCGCACACTAAATGGGAAGTTAATTCAACATAAGCTCGCTAAAGACTTTATGGTTATGCAAAATCAAGAAAATGCACCTATCCCAACAAAAATAAATTACTATCATTTTATGGATGAAAGTTTTCATTTTAATACTTCTAAAATAGTTGGATTGGAAATCATTAAATGCTTTGAAAAGCCAACTTCCTATGAAAAATGGGTAGTAAATCGAGCCATTGAAGGTTGCCAACAAGATCATTTTAATTTCTCAATTGTGGTTAATGGCATATTTTGGTATGAACCAGCCTTATTCAAAACTATATATGCTTTACTTCGTTCGACAGTTTTTGGCATGAAACATTTTGAAGCCCTAGAAATGATTAGACGATGCTTCACACTAGAGAATGAGGCTATGCATACCAGTCTTGAAATGCATAAGGTTGCAACTGAATCATACAAATTTTTCGTATCTTCGTTGGATTATTTAAATAGAACCAATAGAGAGATGGCCATCATGTCGAAAAATAATTTAGCCTTATATTTAAAACAAAATAAAATAAAATTTAATCGTTTTGCCTATGATAAAGAATTACAACATTAAGTTTATCGATTCAGATAAATCTGATTTAAGCCTGCCAGAAGGAGCAATACTTTCTGAACATTTAACAGCGCTTAACTCACCAATTTTGTTTGGTTGTCGTGCTGGTATTTGTGGCACCTGTTTGTGTGAAATAGATGCACTTCATGGTGAGCTGTCCACCCCAACAATCGATGAGCAAGAATCTCTTTATTTGTATGCCCCAGGTAACACTAAAGCACGACTTGCCTGCCAAGTAACTTTGTTAACAGATATTGCCTTAAGAAAAATTGACTCATATGAATAATTTGCTCAAAAAATATTGGTACATTGTTGCGCAATCAAAAGAGTTGAAACCTAATCAAGTTTTGGCACGGCAAATATTAGATGAATGGTTAGTAGTATTTAGAGGAGCCGATAACAAGCCTTGCGTGATGAGAGATAAATGCTTGCATCGCTGTGCTAGATTATCAAAAGGACATGTCATTGATGGATTATTAACCTGTCCATATCATGGCTGGGTTTATAATGGAAATGGTCAATTAGTATCGGTGCCGACACATTTTGAAAAGCAAAAGAAAGATGTAATGAATTTGTCACATGCTTTTCGTTGCATAGAACAAGAAGGCTATATTTATGTGTGTTTAGATGATAATCCACTAATGAATCCGTTTACCATGCCAAGTTTTAGCAAACCACAATATAAATCTATTAGGTTGGTTAATCATTTTAATAATACATTAGCAAATTGTGTAGAAAATTTCATAGATATACCGCATACCGCTTATGTGCACAAAGGCATTTTTCGCAACAAGCAGAATGAAAAAATTAATGCCAAAGTAAAAAGAGAAAATGGACATATTCAAATAGATTATGAGAATGAAAAAAATAATCTAGGTAGTTTTTCCTATTTGCTTAACCCAAAGAAGCATTCCATTTTCCATCAAGATAATTTTTATGCACCTAACATTACGCATGTAATTTATAAGCTTGAAGGTAAATGGGAATATGTCATTACCAGTCAATCAATTCCTGTGACTGCAGAGAAAACAATTGTTTACACAGAGCTTGCGTATGATTTTGGCATTTGGAATTATCTGCCATTGACAAAATGGATAATTAAACGCCAAGGCCAAAAAGTAATAAATCAAGATATCACAATATTAAATGACCAAATGGAAGTTATCAAAAAGTATGGCCAACATTTTGCACATACATCTGCAGATCTTATCCATAGCTATACCTCAGAAATAATTGATGCACTAATGAGTGGACAGGAGCCTGCTTCATTAGCTGATCAACAAAAGGAAATTGCATTTTGGGTGTAATATTTAGAAAAGCGATGATCTTTTTTGGGACTTTGCACCTGACATTGATAGTGCTCAGTATTTGGTTGTTTATTATCTCAGCTACTGTTTCGCATTTTCTGCTTTTTCTTTTTATGCTTTATCTTTTTCCTATATGTGCATTTAGACTGCAAAATAGCATAGTTCCCCTCCAGGAAGGTTTCAGTAATTTTAAAGCGGCATCCTATTGTCCTTGGTGGGGGGCGCATCAAATACAACAAGTCTATAGTGCCCTACCTTTTCTAGAGGGTTTGTTACGCATCATACCAGGGCTCTACAGCTTCTGGTTAAGGTTATGGGGTTCTCGTATTGGCAAGCAAGTATATTGGACGCCACGTATAGAAATCGTTGACAGAAGCCTATTAGAAGTAGGGGATTATTGCATTTTTGGGCATCGCGCAGCTTGCTCGAGCCATATCATTAATCAAAAAGAGGGGCACGTAATTTTGCAAGTGAGTAAAGTGCGACTTGGAAAATCTGTATTGGTTGGCGCAGGTTGTCGATTAGGACCAGGCACATACATTGCAGATAATATAACTATACCTATCGCTAGCATTTTATTGATTGATCAACATGTAACTTCACAAGAACAGTTAAAAGCAGTGCATCATGATCCCATACCAAGGCCTTCTTAGCCAAAAACTATTTAAGCTCATTTCTGCCAAAGCGCACAACGCATTCTGCAGGGCAATGCTTAATCCATTTGGTGCTCAACACGCAGTACTTGAAAAAATTAGCGCTAATTTGAGTAATACTGAATATGGCCAATATTATCATGTAGCCAAAAATATTTCTTATGCTGAATATGCGAATAAAATCCCAATTGTTAACTATGAAGATATCGCTGATTGGATAGATAGGGCAAAAACAAATATAAAAATAATATCAAATGATAAAATTGAGTTTTTTGAAAAAACATCAGGCAATGCTGGCCCGCAAAAATCTATTCCCTATACAAAAACGCTAAGAACGAATTTTTCAAATTGCTTTAAAATATGGGGTTATGACAGTTTGAGCAAGGTATTGTCCTTAGATACCCTAAAGATATTTATGAGCATATCCCCTCTTCAATCAAAAGAAAGTGAATCTTATCACCACGATGATAGTGACTATTTGAAAGGGATTATTCAAATTCTTATAAAGCCCTTCTTAGTAAGGCAAACTAACATCTATCAATTAACCGATCCTAATGATTTTCGCTTTATTTTAGCGCTCACACTGCTAGCGCAAGAAAATATTGAGATAATGTCAATTTGGAGTCCTTCCTATTTATTGGTTCTCTTAAGTATCATTGAAGATAGATTCGATGAAATGATTTTTTATCTCACTCAAGAGAATTTTAAATATCAAAATATTCAGTTTAGTGTTCCTTGTTTGAGAAAAAAAAGAAAAGCACTTTTCTCCTCTTTCAAATCAAATAGGAATTATGAGTTGCTTTGGCCACATTTAAAATTGATTTCTTGTTGGACTCAAGGGACATCAAGTCGATTGGCAAATAAAATCGATCAATATTTTCCAAAGACACATATTCAAGGAAAAGGCCTGTTGGCTACCGAGGCACCTATCACTATTCCTTTGGTTCAGGCCAATGGCTATGTTCCTTTGGTCAATGATGTTTTTCTAGAATTTGAAGATAAATCAAAAAATATATTGAGACTGCATGAATTAAAAATTGATGAACAATATGAAATTATTATAAGTCAAAGTTCAGGTTTATATCGCTATCGGCTAGGAGATTATATCAGGGTAACCCATTTTCATCAGAACACACCTTGTTTTGAATTTATAGGTAGAACAGCTGATACCTGCGATTTGGTCGGTGAAAAGCTAAATGAGCGTTTTGTTGAAAATATATTTTCTAAGAGTCCATTTAAAGAGAGCGATTGTCTTCTGTTGGTGCCCACATTGCAAGAAACAGGTCAAGGCAAATACTATTTATTAACAGATAATAAAGCTGTATTAGAACAGGAATACTATTTAGATAATTACTTGTCTGGGGCTTTTCATTATGCAAATGCACGAAAAATGTTGCAACTACTTATGCCTGAAATTGTCTATCACCCGCAGATGAAAACCCATGTTTGCCAAATCATGGAAAACATGGGTATTAAAATGGGGAATCAAAAAGAAAGATCTCTTATCATATCGCCGCAGATTGGAGAGCAACTTCTGCGCTATCTTGCGCTGAGTAAGGCTTGAAATATCCTTCATCTGCTATTTCTTGAACAATTAACTCAAGGCCTGGCTGATTCATTAGTTTAAAAAGTGTACTGAGTTTTTCACTTGCGCTTTTAGCGCCATCAAGTTCCTCATAAAGTTGAACGAATTGCGCTTTGTCAAAACCGCCCATTGCTTTACTTAATGATAACATCACAGATTGGGGGCCGATACGCACCAAATCGCAATACGCTTTGAGTGTGTCTTTAATTATTTTAAAATCAAGATGATTCAATTGTTGGACACAAAAAAAGGATTTACCACTATGATGATGCAAAGCCTCATCCTGTAATATGGAATCTAAGATATTTTTTAATTGAGGCTCGTGGCAATTTTGACTTAGCATTTTGTAATGCTTAATACCCCAACCCTCCAAAATAATTTGAACAAGATAATACAATAAGTTTGGGGTCTCAAGCTGCACAATTTGATTAATCATGCTTAATAGTGGGCCGCTTGGTTTAGTACGAATTGATTGCGGAATAAAAGGCGTCAGCCATTGCAAATGTGTTGCTTCATCGGCAGCGATAAAGCTAAAGATTTGTTTAATTTCTGTAGTGGGTGCCATTAATATAAGTTTGGCTGAATACGCGATGCCAATTTTTTCTATAAAGTAAGATTCATTTAAAATATCTTGATCACACAAATGGTTGATATTATTTTTCAGCTCAAGATTGGCACTTTGGTAAAATGCGGATTTATCTAAACCATAAAATTCAGCCGGCCAATACAACTTTACTGAGCTTGCATCTTGATACAGATGAGTTCTTTTTTTTAAAAACCCATTGATCAATTTGAGCGATTTTTCATCAGCATTATCATGAGAACTTTTCAAAGTGTCTTGGATGTTAAACATGTTTGAAATCAAAATGTTTTGCAAATAATTTATATTGCAACCAGGAAAAAAGAGCAGTAGGTAAATATTTTCTGATAAGAAAAGGAATTTTACTATCAAGATCTATAGGAACACGCAGCGGCGTTTTTTCCTGTTGAGTTAGTTGGAAAATTTTGTTTGCAAACGCTAAGGTGTTATTAGCTTTTTTAGCCTTTAATTTTTGCTTTAAGCGCATAAAGCCTTGATATGATTTTGCATAATTTTCTTGATGCGACAAACTAGGCTCAACAATCTTCATATTATTGCCAAATTGCGTATGATAACGCCCCGGTTCAATGACAGTACATTGTATGCCTTGATTATGAACTTCATAATGTAATGCTTCACTGAAACCTTCAAGAGCAAATTTTGAAGCACAATATAAAGTATGATAAGGGCATCCCATGAGGCCAAAAACAGATGAAAGCGTAAATATTTTTCCTTTTCTTTTTCTTAGAGCTTCTAGACAGGCTTTAGTGATGAAAAGATGAGAGAAAAAATTAACTTCCATTTGCTCTCGGATTTCGATTTCACCCAGCGTTTCAAAGGCGCCGACAAGTGCGAAACCTGCATTGTTTATTAAAAGGTCAAGACCTTTGCTAAGATGTGGAGCGATATAGTCTTTAATATCTTGGGCCGAACTTTTGCTAAGATCAAGCGATATGGTTATCAAGTTCGGATGTTCGATATGTATTGATGCTTTGTTTCTTGTAATAGCAATTACCTGCCAACCATTTTTTAGAAATACTTGCAGCATTTCCAATCCCAGGCCAGAGGAGCAGCCTGATATCAAAGCTATTTTCGAAGTCATACAATTGCTTTCCATTCTACTTTTGGTTGATTTTCAAGATGTTTAATAAAGGCTATCACGGCCTTATCTTTTTTAATTGGGTTTTTAAAATTAAATTGTATTTTTTGAAATACTTTAGTGTCACCACGCGCAAAATAGAGGCCAGCTAATTTGGTTAATTGTAATACGATAGCATTGAAAAAACGCCCCATAATTCCCTTGCGATACTTTGTAAAAGCAATTGTTTTACCTAAGGTGCTGCCATCAGGTAATGTTTTTAAAGCAAACATTAAATAAAGAGGGAAAAAATCCGGCCCAAGTGTTACCGTGCCAACAAGCCCATACCAATAGCTCGTATTATAAGTTATAGGGCCTTTATAAAATTTTTGTACAAAGCGGCCAAACCAATGATGGGATGAGGGCTTACCCTTATTCTCAAATTGAATAAGGTGCGTATCAATGGCTGTGGGTTCCATATTCAAAATATGGCCAGGTAATTTATGCACTGTTTGAAAGTGGTGCTCATCAATAGCATTAATCATGACAACATTGGGGTGACAAAGTTTAATCCATGGCTTGCTTACAGAGAAAGCGATTGCTTTTGAATCTAACTTGGGAACGCAGGGGATCTCAAAGTGGGGCGTGTTGTCACCTGTCCACAGCCATATAAGACCATATTGTTCTTTAACGACAAAAGCTTGCGTTGAAATCTTTTTAGCAGGCAACTCTTGTAGACAAGGAATATCAACGCATTGACCTTCTTTATTAAACTTCCAATTATGGAAAAAGCATCTAACGCCATTTCCTTCTACTTTGCCGTCAACCAAATGCGCGCCCATGTGGGGGCAAAAGGCATCTAAGGCACCAATGAGATTATCTTGGGTTCTAAACACTATAATTTCGCGACCAAAAATATTGGCAGCACGAATTTTATTTTTTTTAAGTTGTTTAGCCTTGCATACCCAGACCCACCCTAAGGGAATATCACTTGTCTTGTTAAATGAGAGAGTACTGCTCATGCGTGTATTGCTAATCCTTCATCAAATAAGCGTTGAGCCATAGGTTTTAAATTGTCATCATCTAATCGACATAAACAGACAAGTTCATCTCCTTTGTCATAGTCTGGATTTTTCGATTTAAAAAATTGAATATCTTTTCGATTCAGTAATTTTTCAGGTATTGCAGCCCAAGGCGCTTTTAAATGCCCTTGCGATTTTGGAAAGTGAATAATGCCGCGTGATTCGTCATAGTTATCAGCAAAGCTTTCTTTGGCTAAATGATGTATGAGATTTTGTTCCCAAAGCGGTGTCGGGTTTTGAAAATTTGGATAGAAAACTTTGCTAAAGACAGGTAAATACCGATAAGTTCTGTGCCCCTTGACAATAATAAACCAATATAAGGGAAGCTCAGGGTTTTTTGCTTTGAGTGTGCCTGCATATTTTAGCCAGGAGAATGCAAGGATAGGTCTGCCCCAATACCTATCTGCCATGATGGTATCGCCTGAAAACACAATGTGAAGCTTTTGGGATTGATAGAGCGTCACATAGTTTAAAATGGTCGTAAAGCCAATGAGTTCATTGCTTTCATTAAAAATTTGCAATACAGAATTTTTCTTGAAAAGATCTTTTTCAAAAAGGCCGATACTCGTTTGCTGATAGTAGTTTGCATATAAAGCAAACATCGCTTCAATGCTGTTTGGCGTTAGACTAGGTATCGGTACTATTTGTGAATGCAATTCTTCCATTTATTCTCCTATCAAACCACAGGGGGAATAACCATACGCCAAAGCAGAATAATAGCACCCCTGCTAACACATCTAGAAGACAATGTTGCTTGGTTGTTAGGGTAGAAATTATAATAGCAGTAGTCCAAAGTGAGGCTACTATCTGCCAAATAATCCCGCGCTGTCTCAGACTTGTTGCAGCTACCAGTGCCAACATTGTGTGAAGCGAGGGAAAACAATTACAAGGTACATCGCTGTAATATACAAACTGATAACATAAATTTAGAGCAAGTGGTAACTCTAGTTTGTTGAGATCAAATTGAGGTAATTCGCTTGGGTAAAGTAGAAATATCATCCCACCAAACAGCGTGGCTATTAGATAAGCATAATAGGTTCTGTTAGCTATTTCTTCATTAGGCGCTAAAAGCAATGCGAGTGGTAAATAGAGAAATTGAGATAAATAGATAATGATTGTCCATGGAATCCATTGTATTGAGGCATCTAAATTAATAATTGGTGCTTGTTTAAGCTCTCCAACTGGAAAGTGGGCTGCTCCTAAATAGATAAAGGAAAAAATGGCGCAGCCCACAATCATGAAAATCAATCTATTTTGCGATGAGAACTTTGGTAATGTGTTTATCATAAATGTGATTCGTGAAATTGAACAAAAGCGTTTCGTACGCGTAGACATTCTTGTGTGTAACGGCCAGCGATGACATAAAAGAACAGTTTATGTAAACAGAATAAGGCACGAAATGAGAATGCTGTATCACGTTGATCAATCCCGGATTGTTCAAAATAATAATGCCCCATCAAGCCCGTTAGTTGAGAAAAGGGCATAAAGCACATTAACCAAGGGTTGCCCATTGAGAAGCTCATAATAAAGATGGCATACATCATCACAAAAGCTGTGCAATGAAAGAAAATATTTTGAGGGTGCTGGTGTTTGAAGACAAAAACATCCCAGTAATTTTTAAAAGGATGATCTAGTTGTTCGCTATTGATGCGATTACGGTAACGTTGATAAGCCTCGCCTGGTTTCATCTGAGGCGCCGTTGATTTAAGCACTTCACCCAATTTAACTTCACCTAATGGTGCGATAGGATTTCCTTGTTTAACAACAACAGTTCCTGCAATGTATACGGACTCAATAGCTGAGTGTGGGTCGCGCTTTACCAATCGCATTGAGCCTTGTAACTTTGCATCGAAATCTTCGACGGGTTTTGTTAGGGGCAGTTTGAGTTTGGCGGGATCTAAAACAACTAAATCGGCCGATCTGCCTACCTTGATGAGACCCGCATTTAGATTAAACCATTTGGCAGCTTCATATGTAACACGTTTTATTGCCTTTTCAGGCGGTATAAATTGGGATTGCACACTTTGTTTGATTAATGAGACGGCACTATCAAAAAAAGCAATATTACGACAATGTGCACCCGCATCACTAAACCCAGGTAGTATATAAGGATGCTTTAATAACTTATAGCGAATATTATCACGGTGATTTGCGCCAGTATGTTTCCAGCGAAACTGTTTATCAAGGGAGGCCAACTGGTTCATGAATAAGGAAAGTGGTGTTGTATCTAATGACTTTGCAATTTCGCCCACACTACTTCCATGCCAGGCGGGATTGCTCGAATGAAGTATAATCATTTTGTCAAAATCACCATCAAAGGTGCGGCCCTTAAGATCTTGCCATTGTTTGGCGAATTTTGTTTTAAAACCAGGCTTATTCCACAGGTTTTGCCTATCGGCTGTAGATTTAAGATTATTTAGCTCAGTGCCAGATTCAAACTCTTCAAATAAGGGGGTAATAGGACCATCAGAATAAATAGTAAAAGGTTCAGGGATCGTTTGAAAACGAAGGTTACAACCTAAGAAATTGTTGCAAATAAAAGTAAAAAGTGGAAATGCGCGCCAAGCTTGTTTATTGATGGTCATGTCCATGGCAGAAAGAATAGTGCAGCGTAAGGGCGCGCGCGTTATACCATAACTTAGCCTTACAATTGCTAAAATAGAGGGCCACAGATTTTTAGGATTAGGGGTTACTTGAAAAACAGCATCACGCTCGCGGCAAAGGCCAGCAAGCATACTATATTCTTTCAAACAGGCATGATGAGAAGGTAAAGAACACCCAGGATACAGCCCTGTTGTTCGATGCCAGTGCACCATGTCTACCGAAATACCAATGCAACCTGCATCGAGCGCTTCTGTTGCAAGTATTTTCATTGCCTGGATTTCTTTAGCTGATGCTTTTTCGCTTAAACTTCTTTTTAAGCCCATTACCTGTGCTCTTAAGGCACTGTGTCCCAACATGCAGGCTATATTTGGGCCAAGTGCTACATTCGCAAAATGTTCAAGATAGGCGCTTGTATTTGGCCACTGTTTTGCTTGTTCTTTCCAAAGTGAAATGAGTTCAGGCATGGTTTCAACGCGTTCAAAAAGATCAGCATTGATTTCAGGTGAGCCTATATTTAGAGATAAACTGCAATTACCCATAATCACACTGGTCACGCCGTGGCGTACCGATTCACTTAAATCAGGTTTGATTTCAACTTCAGCATCATAATGGGTATGAATATCAACAAAGCCAGGACAGATCCAAAAAGAGGATACATCTCTTTTTTCTAAAGCAGGTTCATCAATGTGGGCTGCAATTTTTGCGACATGATTATTTTTGAGAGCGATATCAGCGCGAAAGGGAGGGTTACCACTGCCATCGTAAATTAACCCCCCACTTAAGATGCTATCAAACATTTTTAGGGCGTATCATTTTCATTAGCAATAAGCCAATAAGGAAACCAACAACGGCACCGATGGCCGCTACTTTATATAAACTTGCTTTTAAAGTAGTCACAACAGGGTTTTCTAAAATGTTACCTGAAAAATGAATGTTGAGGATCTTCCATTGATTATCAACTTTATGTACAACGGCTGACCAACGTGTGTTCATTGTTCGAACGTCATTATCTGTGAAGTAGAATGTTTGTTCAGCTGTTCCGCTTACTACACCAATATCAGGTGTTAAGAGATAAGTTTTTTCATCAGCAGTAGGTTTGAAGGTGATGCTTTTTAAAGTAGCTTTGTCACCTTTGAAGAGACTATCCCAATAAGCTTTGAAATCATCCAAAGTACTAAACTTACTGTTATCTATAGTAATAATGCTAAATTTATTATCAAGTAAAGGTCTTAGGCTATCAAAATTATTGTCATTGATTGCCTTGGTAGAATTTGCTAATAAATTACGTAGCGCTTGATGATCAGCCTCAGTGCCTTGCTCTTGAGCATAACTTTGAGAGAGAGAAAACAATAAAAATAGACTAAGTATAAAACTATATATTTTTTTCACGCTGATCTTCCTTGTTTGTGATTGACAAAGATTCCTTAAAGCAACAAAGTTGCTTTATTAATAAGCATTATGGGATATGTTAATGCATTCTATTCCTCAAAAATTAAATATGCAAACTCAGATAGTAAGAAATCACACTATCTTTAATAATTGGGATATTATTTCCCAAGGTTGGTACATTGCTTTAAAGAGTAGTGAGCTTAAAAAAGGCCAGGCGAAATCTTGTTTAATTGCACACCAAAGAATTGTATTTTTCCGGGGCGAATCAGGAACGGTTTATGCCTTAGATGCTTTTTGTCCTCATATGGGGGTTGATCTGGGCTTAGGTAAGGTCATTGGGGAAAATATACAATGCTTATTTCATCATTGGCAATTTAATGCTAAAGGTGATTGCGTTCATATACCTTGCCAAGAAAAAGTACCAAGCAATGTTTGTTTATCACATTATGTTGTAGCAGAAAAATACGGACATATATGGATATGGCCTGATAATAATGCTACCAGTGAAGTACTAGAAATACCTGAGCTAGCAGATCAAGAAGTTGCCTTTTCTATTGATAAACCTTACTTTCGCAGTTGCCATTACCATATCACGATGGTCAATGGGATTGATGTACAACATCTTAGAACGGTGCATGATATTGATGTCAATATGAATGTATTGATCACGGAACCTAAAGCTTCTCACTTACAAATATGTATATCAGGAAATTTTTCGCAAGGTGGTAAACGAGCACAATTGCTAAAGTGGCTGTTTGGTGAAACTTACGCTTATACCATGACTTATGCACACGGCACAATTGGCGGTCTAACCATGATGCAAAATGTGAAATTATTAGGCAAGTGGAAAGTCCCTATGCTGCATATGCTCTATGCATACTCTCCCTTAAAAGAATGTCGTTCTAGGGTAACACCCATTTATCTAACCAAAAAGCGTCATGGGATTTTGGGCTGGCTGGTCAATCGCTTCTTATTAATGCTGACAAAACGCTTATTTTATGTTTTGAAAGAAGAAGATGGGATGATCTACGAAAATATTCGTTTTAATACAACGAATTTTTTGAAGATAGATCAGCCCATTGCCAAATATATTGCTTATATAAACCGTTTAACGCCTTCTCAGTGGTCACTTAGAACCTAAAGTTGAGGGGCTTTTCATCAAACTGTTGTGCCCCAAGGTGCAAAACATATCTGGGGATTGCCATTGCCGTATAAGCACTTAATGCCATGAGGCCAAATCCAAAATGTAAACGACGCTGATTTGTAGATAGCTCATCGTCATAGCTTTTTGCAACGTGATCTGAGGCAGTTTGTCCTACATATTGCGCGAGTTGCTGGTAGTAACTCGTAACAGGAGGCGTATAGTTAGGATCTTTCAAACTACGTTCGTATTCAAGCGCATTGGAGAATAGGGTTGATGGGCTTCTGACAATATCAGCAAGTTCTGCCTGCTGGAAAATTGCTTCTCTACGATCAGCATCTTTTGCGCCGGCCATGATAACTTCGCAAGAAGTATAGGAACAATTGTTTTCAACGATATTAAAGCTATTACCAACTTTAGCCAATTCAGCCATTCTTTCAATCATGGCTTTATAATCTAACCCAGGTTTAACTGTATTATGTTCATTGTCTTCTTTTCTTAATGCTAAAGTAATGGTAGCAGGGTAAAGTCCTGTTGACACTGTTCTTTCAATAAGTGGGCAGGTATGTTGTTCAATTATTGTATTAATATTATGTTTCTTTATGGAGGATAGAATTTTATAGTGGAGTAGTTCTATGTCTTCAGCTATGCCTTGAAGTAAATTCTGATAGCCTTCTGGGGTTTCAAAAAAATGTGGTTTATAGCATTCAAGAATGCAAAATCTGTTGCTAAGGTTTGAGTGAGAGTATTTCAATGAAAGCTGACGTATCCTTTCAATATCTGCTGTTGATAATTTTTGAATATCGCCAAATGATGATTTAAGTTGTTTAATATCAACTAGATGTGACATTAATTTTAGCAATTGTGGAGGGATTGGTGTTTGTTCAGGAGATTTTGCATTAATCATCGTGATTGCGGCATGCAATACTTCAAAATACATTCTGTCTCTTTCTTTAATGGCATCTGATTTTTTGGTTGCAACTTTTGTATTCAATTCAGTAAAGTCGATAGGTAAAGACAAATCAATTGCAGGTAAATACTTTCCAATTAATCTTTTTTCAGTTCCTGACAAGGGCGTATTAATATTTTGATTGTTTCTGTTTAAAAGTTTTTCTTCTAATACCTCAATGGCGTTCAAATCATTAACTATTGCATCTTGTTGATGATATGCTAATAAGTATGTTTCTTCTTCCGGGGTAGTACTTGCGGTATGAAGCACTTGTGCACTTCCTAATATAACACTTTTTTTATTGCTTAAAAATGAAAGTGCGCCATTGGCTTGGCTGCGCTCTTCAGGTTGTAGATAGGTTTTCCATTTTTCAGCATAATCAAAAGCGACACCGCATCTTGCATCACTTAGATCTTTCTCAAAGGTTTGAAAGCATTTTTCATCAGTATCATTGCACCAGCTAAAATAAATTTCAATGACATCTTCCTTAAAGACAGGATTATCATAATCAGGTTTTGCGTTTTCTTGATTTAAATTAATAGAGGGCGTAATGTAACTTTTTTGCAGCCAAGGAATATGTTCAGGCTCTGTATCAGGGATATATTCACTACCTAATTTATCCTCAACTAATTGAAGATTTTCTGGTGTGTTAGGAATTGTTAGCAAAACCGCGGCATGTCCTAAATTACCACCCCACAGTTCAGTATTAAAAAAATGATAGGTGCCAGATTGATAATGGAGAGGATCAATACCCCAGCAATAGACAGTTGCGCCACACTTACTCATCTATAGTCCCCCATTTATCTACTGGTCTCAAGCATTGTCATAAAAAAGTATTTTCCCATAAAAATCAGTAGCTTGACAATTAAAAGCGGTATATCTTCAGACAAAGGTGACTATCTAATGGGATGATTAAAATTGCACTAAAAGTGTAGCATCAACATTTAGGAATTATGTAGTGTAAATATTGTGAAAATGAGGTGAAATAGGGAACTTTTCTTATCCTTAGAAAATCTTAAGCATTATAAAGACTAATTTTATAGTGATGAAAATGGGTACATCAGGTTCTACTGCAGATACACCGATTATTTCAGGTAATGTCATTTCAGATGGAAATCTGAGTGTTTATACTACGCCAAAATCTTCTACTGTGACTGTCACTGCGCAAATAGATGGGAAACCAACTACAGCGCAATATCAAACAAAAGTGAGTCCAGATGGTGCAAGCTCGTTTGTTAGATCTGAAATAAATTTTAATCAAGAAAAAAATCTCATGCCGCTTGTTGAAAATAAAAGTAAAGCCTACCCACGTTTAAAAAAGGCATTAGATGCACACGGTGGCTTATGCGATATCATGTGTACTCACATTGCCATGGGCGATTTGATTTCAGAAGAAAATAAAGCCTCAACGCCTTATAAAATGGGTGCTTTAGGTGCTAAACCCAATGCTACGAGTATCGAGCAGTATAATAATGATACTATCAAACTGTTAAAGGGTGAGGCACCGGGTCTAGAAGATTACGAACATGAATTATCAACTAATGAAAAAAACTTGTTAGATAAGCTTGAAAACGATATAGCTAAGTTTCACTTCTTAAAACAAGTCACAGTTTTTCAGATTTTTAAAGCAGCCATATTTGAAAAAATTCCGCACAATCATTTATCTTCAGACCAACAAGACAAACTCAATAAAACTACAAAAGCCCTTAAGCAAAAAACGCCTGAAGAGAAAAAGGCCTTAATTAAGGAAGCGAATGACATTTCAAAATCAATTAAGGAATTAGAGCAATATAAGCAAGGAGCAAAAGGCGACCAAGAGGCTATTGAGAAATTTAAGAAAGAAGCTGCGAGTCTGCCCGATAATGATCATAAGAGGGATTTAGAAGCACATATAGCTAATTCGGAAAAAAGCCTTGAGAACAAGAAGAAAAATATCGAAAACAAACAAGCAGAAATTGGAAATAGAATAAAGGAATATGAGAATAAAACAGGTAGCTTGCATAATTTGCTTTCAAGTGCAGCGGATAATATAGAACCAGGAAAGTATGCAAAATTCATGTCCTATGAAAGAAATGGGACAGAGTTTTCAGGCCATACCATGCTCATTAGAAATAACGGCAATGGTAAATATTCATTCTTCGACCCAGATTCAGGTTTAAAAAGCAATGTTGATAAAGCTGAATTGATGGTGATATTGACTAAAGCCTTTTTACAATGTGACAACCAAAATCTGGCTGTAGTGAATGTGCATAAGATGATTCCCAAACAAGAATTAAAAGTTGAAGCGTCTAAAAAGGAAACTGCTACAAACAAAGAAGCTAATAAAGAAAATAATCCTCTTTCCTTAGGCAATGCAAATCATTTAACTACTCAATATCAGCAAAAACCTAAAACAGGATTCTTTGCTGGCTTAAGAGAACGGGCCAATTCCAATCCGCTTGAACTAAAGACCGAACAAAAGCAAGATGACAAATCTAAACAGCGCAAGAGTGTTTCATAAGTAATTTGCTTAAAAATTTGTCATGCCATTTACTCAATGTTATTAAAGCCGTACTTGCCCCAATAAAGGCAAAGAACATATCTTCTTGTGTATCCCAAGGATCGCCCTGAGTGCCTAAAAAGGAATCAGCAGCTTCTCCTGTAAATACCGCAACCAGCCATTCAAAGATTTCATAAGTCGCACTGATACCAAGACAGGAAAAGATAATGATAGCAACAAGCCATTTGCCTGCTCTTAAGGGTGAGGTCCGTAATAAAAGTTCTCGAATAATCATGGCTGGCACAAAGCCTTGTGCAAAATGACCTAGCCTATCAAAATGATTTCGGGAAAAATGAAAGTGATCGCGAATAGTGTCGAATAAAGGGACTTTAGCATATGTGTAATGGCCACCCACTAATAAGATAATGGCGTGAAAGACCAATAGAACATAAAGCAGATTGGTTAATGGAAATCGTGAATAAGTGCCAATTAAAATTGCAAGCCCAATAATGACGGGGAACACTTCTAAAAACCAAGTAAATCTATCGTGTGGGTTAATTGCAGACCACATGAAAATGATCACAACAAATATTAAGCAAAAACTTGGGAAAAGTTTAGGCTGCATTGTCATCTCTCAACTCCAATCCGGGATGCTCATTATGGGAAGGTAACAGATAATTTTGAGAATGGACAAAAACATTTTGCATTAAACGCCAAGTAAAGAAAGCTTGCAAACTAATAAGATGTTTTGTATTTGACAAACTTTCTTGATTAAGATCTGAACTTATGTTAACTAGGGATCCCTTGTTTAATAGATAAAAGTAAAGCCACTATGACATCCCTTTCAAAATCCGTTTTATGGCAACGCATGCACGATTACTATGCTCAACTTGGCACAGAGGTTTGGGAAGAGGAAGTTGTACCCCAGCAAATAACCAATAATACTTATCTTGCTAATAATTACTCAAAATTAATTGTAGCGCACATTCAGGATTATTTATTAGCACATGGTAAGCCTAAGGATGAAGAGCCATTTTATGTGCTTGAGATAGGCGCAGGTCATGGCCGGCTATCATTTTATTTACTCGAAAATCTAAGACAAGCTTTTGAAGTCTTTGAGTGGCCAAAGAAATGGCTCAAGTTCATTATGACTGATATCAGTGCCAAGACACTTGAAACATGGCAATCTCACCATGCCCTTAAACCTTTTATGGATGCAGGTTGGTTGGATATCGCTGAATATCATGCAAATGAAGATACAGAAATAAAGTTGGCTATCTCTGGCAAGACAATCAACGCTAAATCACTTTCCAAACCGCTATTTGTCATTGCAAATTATATTTTTGATACGCTTCCACATGATGCATTTCAGATTATCGATAATCGATTACATGAAGTTGAAGTAATCATAAAAAATGAAAAAGAATTAGAAAAAGGTGATCTCAAAGATTATTTTAAGGACGCCAAATACGAATTTCTAAGGCATCCCATAACACCCTCATATTACAAAGATCATCCCTTACTGAATAAAATACTTAAAGCTTATGAGGACGAATGTGATAAAGCCTCATTCCTCATGCCAATAGGTGCGATTGACTGTATTGAAAATGTAAAGAAGCTTACGAAAGGCCCTGTCATGTTTTTGGCTAGCGATAAAGGCGTTACAGATAAAGAATTGTTTGATGAAGCAGAAGATCCCGATATTTCCTTTCATGGTTCAGTGTCGATGATGGTTAATTTTGATGCCTTAAAGCGTTACACAGCCCTTTGTGGTGGCAGTTGTCTACTCATGGGGGATAAGGGCGCTGATTTTCAAGTAGCAACCTTCATCTATCAAACGGATTATAAAACACCGCATACCACTTATGCTTTTGCTAATAGTTTATCCTGCTTTAGCCCTCAAGATCTTTTTGATATCTGTTATAACGACGATGAAGTTTTAACAAATTTAAAAACAGTCGAAGCAATTGTTAATATATTGAACTTAGCAGAATGGGATCCAAGTATTTTCCATGATTATTCTGATCAACTCATCGAAAAGATAGAAAATGATGAGTATGAGCTTAGTGCCAGTGCTGAGCAAAGTATTTTAAATGGCATTGAGCGCGCTTGGCGATTTTTCTTCAAGCTGGAAAAATCACAAGATATCGCATTTGCTATTGGCACCATCCTTTACAATTTGGAATATAACGAAAGGGCAGTTGAATTTTACAATTACTCCTTAGACTTCTTTGGCAAGGAAAAAGATACTTATTTCAATCTCACCTTAGCATATCAAGCTATGGGTGATTATGTTAAAGCCCAAGAAATGATCAATGAATCATTAAAGTTGGCGCCCAAGGATAAATCGCTGATTGAATTACAAAAGGAAATTGCTGAACAATAGCGCAAGAGTGCAAGGCTGGAAGCCTTGCTCATTTTGCACAAGGCCTTTTAACATATAGCAGTGAATGGGAAATACGCTTATAGCGACGGGATAGAAATGGATTTTGAAGCACAGCTCATCACCTGGGGCAGCAAGGAACTTGTCTCTAAAGGCTATACACTAAGGCAACCACCTGAAACCATCGTTGAAACACCTTGGTCTACGGTGGTTTGTTTTACAGCTTCTAATGAAAGTTTTTACCTAAAGCAAACGCCTGCAGATTTATTCATTGAAACGCAGATTATCAGGGCCATTCAACAAAATTATCCACAATCACTTACACCACGTATTCTTGCCGAAAATAGTGATTACCATTGCTACTTAATGAAAAGTTGTGGTGATTATTCTTTACGCACAAAATTTAATGGTGTCATCAATAAAGAATTACTTATCCAAGGTTTAGATTCATATATCAAAGTAATGCGTTCTTTTGAAGACAATTACGAGCCCCTAAAAATGATTGGCGTGCCAGACTGGCGCATCCATCGCTTTCCTGAACTTCTTAGCGAATTACTAGCGCAAGAATCATTTCTACAGGATGAAGGGCTTAGCGCTGATGAAATAGAACAACTCAGGCAACAGATCCCACAAATTGAGTTAAGCTGTGAATATTTGGCAAAAGCGAAAGTAAAACAAAGCCTAGTCAATGGTGATTTTAATGAAAACAATTTAATCTTCAATGAGAGTACAGGACAGATAGCTATTATAGACTGGGGCGAGAGTGTTATAACACATCCATTTCTCTCTATTGCAGGACATTTACGTAATAATGCAAGACGCTATCAACTAGATGTAGAGGGAAGCCTGTTAAACGAAATAAAACATAAATGCATATCTTGCTGGTTAGATGTTGCCACATTAGATGAGCTAGAAGAAATCTATGAACTGAGCTTAAAATTGCTACCCATTTTTTCAGTGCTAGCCATTTATCGTTTGCAAAGTGCTACGAAGAACAAAAGCAAAGAGAAGCAAAATTGGTTTATTGGCGGCTTTCTTAAATCATTATTAAAAGATTAATTGATAATTTCAGCATGCAGAGCTTGTTGCGCTGTCATTTATACACTTAGCTCTTTTTCTGCTGAGGTGATATATTTAAATCGAGGAACTAATTCGTTATTTAGCTTTACATTGTCTTGAAACATCATTAAGGGCCTCACCCAAAACTTAAATTCGCTGTCTAAATAAAATACTAAGTCTTCTAATGTTTCAGTATGTTGGCCTATGCCAATGACCCGATATAGAGCCCCTTTATAATGTTGATATATCCCTGGGGTTATCATTTTATATTCCTTCATCCTTAGAGAGAATGATTAATGAGCTGCTTGTAGTTTTCACTTAAACCTTCCCAAACCAGTTTAAATTTTTCAGGTTCAGCACTTTTCATTTCATGAGTGAAAAAACGCATATCTTCAGGGTTAGCATAGGGAAATAGTACATTTAACATGCCCAGCATCTGTTCTGCTGTCATTTTCGCATAAGTTTTGGCTTGGAGCTTTGCTAATTCATCATCAGTATATAAAGCTTGAAGTTCAGGTAATAACACTTTTTCTTCATCGTATAGATGCTTTAGCATTTCACTATAAAATAGACGATAAGCTAAATAAAATTCATTACCCAAGAGAATTTTTTCAGCATAGTCTTGCGCTGCAATTACTTTTTCTAATATAAGATCAAGATCCTTAAAAGCTTGCTCATGCACTTGGTGTTCTTTTTCAATGTTGAGTTGTAATTGGCTGTTTTTTTGGCGTAATAAATCATGGATATGTTCATCTTCATATTCACCATGGTGCTTAAGCAAATGAATGAGATGCAGCAACTTTTCTTTGAGAACAAGGCATGCCTTTGGATTGGCAAAATCGGTTTTAGCTGTTAGCCGATCAAATTCTGCCAGTTCAAAGCAAACATATTTATGAACACGATAAAAGCGATAACGCATTTTTTTACCTATAGAATTATTTGCTTGCCATGATAAGCATAGAAAGCTGTCGACCTGATTCAATGGATACTTTTAAGTCATTATTAGCCTGAATGAGATTAGTCCTCAGTTCTTCGCTAATGATATTCGCAAATGTTTTTATATGCTCTTGTGAATGATACATCCTATCTAATTTGTGTACATAATTCAAGTATTCATGGCTTTTGTCTATAAAGCGAATAGTTTTGAATCCAGCATTTTCAAGAATATGGGTATAGCCAGATTCTGTTTCCTTAAATGACATATCGCCTAATCTTAAGCGCTCATATTTGGGGCCCAGGGAAGAGGGGACAAGCCAATCAATCAAAACCATTTGACCTTCAGCTTGTAGCACACGGTGACATTCTTTGAATAACTTCAGTTTATCTTCTACGTTAGTTAAAACACCTTTACTACAACAAATATCAATACTGTGGTCACTGAGGGGGATGGCACCATCAGGATTGTAGCTAATAAATGTTAAATAATTTTTGAGATCATGAGGCGCGTGTTTGGTGGCATATTCAGCCATCCATTGCCTTATTTCTAGCCCTATAGCCTTACAATGATATTTCTGACAAAGGTGATATGCCATACCACCTATGCCTGATCCGATGTCTAGAATTGTTTTGGCATGGAGATCGACATTGTGAAACATGTTGTCGATGGCTTCAAAACCACCCAGAGAGATTAATCCCTTGCCATAAATAGCCTCAAACAAGGGCACATTTTCTTCAGTGTAAGTATCATTACTCATGTTATATCAGGCCTTTATCTATTTCATGAGTAATAATACATAGGAACACACTAACAAAAAAAGGAAAATATTCTTTGGATTTGAAAATTAATGTCAGCGTATAGCGCGATGCATTTAATTTTAAGATATTTTCATTTTTTTTGTTTCAACATCCTTATCTTGCTTTGTTGCAGTTTCATCTTGCTCAAGCAGATCAGCTTTTCTCTTTAGAGGAATAATATAATGTTTTGAAGCTTGATTGATGAGCAGGTTGTCCTTCGCGTCTTTTTCCTGCGCTTCATTTGGTGAAATTTTGAAGTCATCACTCATGTAAAGTTGAGCAAATTCAGAAATGCTTAAACTAAAACCAGATAATTCACTTGGATTATAGCGAAATAAAGTTTTAAGCTTTTCCTTTGTTTGCTCGCTAAACTTTTTAGAGTCCATTACTTTTTGGATACATTTATTTCTTTTACCCTGAGGATTACAGCCAATTAGCTGTACTTGCGCTAATTCTTTTGAAACAATCCAGGTTGTGCCATCTTCAGATCTGATGGATTTTTCAGCATTCTCTTCTCTTTTAAATTCAATCATTATCTAGCCTTTATATACACGTTTTTTAGCATATAATTTTAACAAAAAATCAAAATCACTAACAATGATATGCTTTTTTAATTGTGAATTGAAAATAATATGTCGCTACATTATTGACGTACAGGAGCAAAATCGAATTAAAGCATTTAATTATATGTTGGCAAGATAACAAAATTATAAGTTTTTATGGCATTGGCACAAACTCTTCATTGTGGAGATGCTATGTTATTATTGTTTTATTTAAAAGAAAGAGGTTATAGGGATATGCAATTTTCTAAAGCAATATATCAGGGATTGTGGGCTTTATGTTTCATGTTAGTATCTGGTCTTTCGATAGCAAAAACGCAAGAAACACATAAAACAGAGCATCTTATCCATCAATATTATGAGTATATCGAAAAAGAAGACATAGATAATTTTATTAGATTGCTCTCTGCTGATGTTGTTCATGAAATTAACCAGGGAGAAACTGAACGAGGGAAGCAAAAATTTAGAAATTTTATGGAAGATCAATTTTCACATGGGAAATTTGACATAAAAGATCTAATTATACTAACATCGCCCGATGGTAAGTATGCTACAACACGTTTCATATGCTCTGGTGAATATTATAAAACCCTAGCAGGTTATCCAGCAGCAAAAGGTCAAAAGTGGGAAATCCCAGTCGTTAGTTTCTTTAAAATAGAGCATGGTAAAATTTCGCATGTGGCTGTGTATTTTAATGATGCTGCCTTTAGAAAGCAGCTTACCTAATTTCATAAATCACATAAAAAAAATTATTGGTTTAGAAATGCATAAATAGCACTAGGTGTGTTCAATTGCCTGAGGATACTTTTGTACTGTATTTAAGAATAAAATACCCCAATAGCGCAGATGCTATTGAACCTGCAAAAATGCCAACGCGACTTAATAAAGTAAAATCGCGGCCATGATGTTCAAAAGCTAAAGAGCTAATGAATAAACTCATGGTAAAGCCTATACCGCCTAACACAGCAACACCATAGAGTTGCTTCCAATTTGTATTTTTGGGTAGCTTCGCAACTTTTAATTTGATGAGCATAAAAGAGATTGAAAAAATACCTAATTGCTTGCCTAGGAATAATCCTAATGCGATACCAAGTGTTAAAGGGCTTAATAAATCTTTTGAGGATATGGATTCAAAATTTATCCCTGAATTTACAAAGGCAAATAAGGGGATAATAAAAAATGCGACCCAAGGATGTAATTTGTGCTCTACCTCTTTTAAGAGAGAGATACTCTTTCCTTTAATAGTATTTGGAATTGTAAAGGCTAAGATAACACCAGCAAGGGTTGCGTGTACGCCAGATTTTAAGACAAAAAACCATAAAAAGACGCCGATAAAGAAATATATTGAGATATATCCCACATTTAAGCGGTTGCAAAGAATAAGTAATACGATAGCAATACTTGCAAGAATCAAAGAAAGTGTTGATAAGCTGCTTGTATAAAATATCGCAATAATAAGAATGGCCACAAAATCATCAAAAATAGCTATTGTCATCAAGAAAATTTTAAGCGAGCTTGGTATATTTTTTCCAATAAGAGTAAGTATGCCCAAGGCAAAGGCAATATCGGTAGCAGTTGGTATTGCCCACCCTGTTATGGCTAAATTTTGCTGATGATTAAAGGCATAATATATAAGTGCTGGAAAGATAACACCTCCTAGCGCAGCAGCACCAGGAAGTATAATTTGAGAAGGCTTTGATAATTGACCTTCAAGCATTTCTCTTTTGAGCTCAAGACCAATGACTAAAAAATAGATAGCCATCAATCCATCATTTATCCAAAGTAGAATGGGCTTTTCTAACTTAAGATCATTAATACCAATATAGAAATGTGAGCCTATAAGAACTTCATACCAATGCAAAAAGGGGGAATTTGCTACTAAAAGAGCACATAGGCTCATGGAAACCAGCAATATTCCTGCAAAGGCTTCCATTTTGACAAATCGCATAATTGCATTAATGGTTTTTTGAAGCATAATTCGTTTACTTTTTCTTTGTAATAAGCTAACACATTTAATTATGTTAATTTAATTATAATAAGATAATTTTTGGTCAGGTGCCTTGTCAGGTTTTTGGCGGCATAAGAAATAGAATATATTCTATAATTTATGAATGCTTGCAACACTGCCTGAACTATACAATTAAACAGGTTTCTATAAGATCTTGCCAAATAGGGGATATCATGTGGAGTTTCTATCAAATTTAAACTTGCATTTTAGCCCTCTCATACTATTTGGCTTAATTCTTTTGCTTGGTCTTCTTGGTGGTGAAATAACAAGACTTAATCGATTCTTGCCCAGGATATCTGGTTATATAGCTATTGGTTTTTTAGTTGGTCCTGGTGCCTTTAACCTTGTTACCCCAAGTGTTTTAATCGATATACGTATATTTGTTGATATTGCTCTGGGGCTTATTCTGTTTGATCTTGGGCGGCAATTAGATTTCAAGTGGTTGCACCATGATCGTGGTTTACTTTTTATGTCTCTAGCAGAATCTAGTCTCACATTTATTTTCGTATTTGTTACTTTAATTATTTTAGATCTTCCTTGGCTCTCTGCAGCTTTTGCTGCAAGCATTGCTATGACTACTTCTGCTGCAGTGATAATGATGGTTTCACACGACCTTTCATCAGAAGGGCCGGTTACTAGGCGTGTCCTTATGATGACTAGTCTCAATAATCTATTTGGTATAACTGTATTTACATTGTTAATTCCGTTGGCTAGATCAAACATTCCCTTAAACATGCATCCTCTAATATATGATTTATTCAGGATATTTGGCTCTGTCATTTTAGGGATAACAATATTTTATCTTACAAAGATTTTTGCACATATTGTTGGGAAAAAAAATGAGTATCAGTTTGTTTTATTCGTCAGCACAGTATTGTTGACAATTGGATTAGCAAGGATATTGCATTTGTCTATGATATTATCATTGCTCACTTTCGGAATCGCTTCGAGAAATCTTGATTTCAAGAATGCTTTTGTTGAGTTCGATTTTAAATGGGGATTTCGAATTGCATTTATTCTGTTATTCGTTGTAACAGGTATCCAACTTAACCTTAAGGGCTTGGTTTCATCAGGCTTAATTGTCATATCATTTATTTTAATTCGTTCATTAGCGAAATCAGCTGGTATTTGGATGTTTGCTAAAAAGAGCCGCATTACAAGACAACAAACTATAGCTATCAGTTTAGCTTTAACACCAATGGCCGGGCTTGCTATGGGGATGGCCAGTACTTTAAGTGATTTTAATGAAAATTTGGGTAGAGAAATGTCTGTAATTATTGCTTCTGTTGTAGCGATTTTACATATCTTAGGTCCCATCGCCACACAATATGCTTTTCTAAGAACTGGTGAGAGTATTAGAGCTAAACTAGCGAGTAAGCATTCGCATGAGTAACTTACATCCATTTAAAGGCACAACATTTCCTACTATGGGCATTGAGTTAGAATTGCAGTTAATAAATTTATATAATTTTAATTTGGCAACAGAAGCCTCCGATCTATTGCGACGAATAGAAGAAAAGCCACATTCAGGTGAAATTAAACCTGAAATTACACAAGCAATGATTGAACTCAATTCTTCGATTCATGAAAATTATGACTCTTTAAAAACAGAACTTATCAATCTACGAAATATAATAGCTGAGGAAGCTTATCAAACTCATATTGGCGTGTGCGGTGGCGGTGCTCATCCCTTTCAAAAATGGAGTAAGCAGCGAATTTACCCAACTGAGCGTTTTGCAAATGTCTCCGATCAATATGGATATTTAGCAAAACAATTTACGGTATTTGGACAGCATATCCATATTGCTTGTCCTAGTGGAGACGATGCGCTCTATCTTTGTCACGCACTTGCTCGTTATATACCTCATTTTATTGCTTTATCTGCAGCTTCACCTTTTCAGCAAAATGTTGATACCTCATTTGATTGTTCTCGTTTGGCCGTGGTCAGTGCCTTTCCACTTAGTGGAACGCCCCCTTGGTTATTAAGTTGGGATGATTTTGAGGAATACTTTGATAAAATGTTTAAGTTGGGCATTGTTAAAAGTATGAAAGATTTTTATTGGGATATTCGTCCCAAACCTGAATATGGCACTGTTGAAATACGCATTTGCGATACACCCCTGACGGTTGAAAAAGCCGCAGATCTTGCAGCCTTTGCCCAGATGCTATCAAGTTGGTTGTTAGATAAGCGCACAGCGTTATCCAAAGAAATTTATTTAACCTATCTTGTAAATAGATTTCGCTCAGCGCGTTATGGACTTCAAGCGATTCTTATTGATCCTTTTGAGGAAATATCTAAATCTATCTCGGATGATATATTGCAAACCTGTGTTGTATTGGAAGAATATGCCCAAGCTCATCATAGCTTAGAAGCGTTAAGTCGCATCCGTAATCAAGTAATGCAGCATCTAAACGATGCTGTGTGGCTCAGAGAAAGATATGCTGATTTACATACCCTTGAAGATACGGTACGAAGTCAAACCGATTTATGGATGAGTGGCGAAAGCTAAGCATTCAAATTGATATAGATTTAAAGAACGCAGTATCGTTGTGGTTGAACAGGCCAATACAAACTAAAGGCAAAGTAAGCTAACTGGTCTTGGCGGAATTCTATAATTTGCTAAACCTATTACAATAGCTATTCAATTTCTGGATTCGTTGTTAAGACGGGAGCCGCATCAATTTTCTTGGCATTCATCATCGAAGCAATCCTTTGTAGACTACATAATAATAGAGATTGTTCCCAATCCTCTAGTTTTAAAAACTTTTCGATAAAGTGATCTTGAAGCAAAATCGGTGCACGGTTTATAAGCATTTTTGCTTCATCACTTACCTGAACGTAAACTTTTCTTTTGTCGCTGCTATCTTTAGTTCGCACTACATAATTTTTTTTAGCGAGTCTATCAAGAATTGAGGTAACTGTAGCATGACTTAGATTTACATTATTCGCCAATACGCTAATTGGTATTCTCTCAGATTTATTGATTTCTTTTAGAATAATCATTTGTGGTCCCGTTAATCCAAAAGACTGCACCAATTTTTTTGAATGCAAGTCAATTGCTCGAATTATTTTTCGTAACTCAACTAAAACATCCTGACACATATTTTGGCTATTCATTTCTTAATGCTCATCACAATTTCTATCTCCAAATATTATCTCTTGAATTTGTTATCAATGAAATCAGTGATCTTTTGCTAATAAAATTTTGACACAGGCAGGATAAATCCTTAGGATACTAAGCATTAGTTTAAAAAAAGCTGCCAAAGCTACGGCAACTTACTTTGGCATAAGCATTTATCATGGTAACTAAGTATCGAAATATATAGTTAGTTTTCGTGCAAATTTTCAGTAATATAAGGAAGATTAAGTGCTGCTTCCAGATGAGGTTGCTTCGCCTAAGGCTGATGCACCATCGAAGTCTCTTGGTGTGTGCATTGATTTATCTAATGAAGATTTTCTAGATTATCCTAGTTTGGCAGTGTTAATAAAAAACACGGGTTTCCTTGAGACGCTGTTGCTGCCTAAAATCAAAAATGAAAATGCAAAAGAAATTTTAAATCATTTAGATAGCGCCACAATCGACAATTCAACGCTCACGCATATACGTTTTAACTTCTCTGGTATAGAAAATGATGTATACGATGAGATTGAGCCCACATATTTGAAAATTCAATCTAGACTAGAGAGAAATAAAAAGAGAATTTTTACCATCCATGGCGGCGGATATATTGGATTGGGCTTAATGGCAGATATTATTTCCCAAAGTCCTTTTAACTATAATATATTCGCAACATCAAGTGATAAATTCACTAATCTTTTAATAAATACTACGAATAAATTTTGGATACAGCATGGGGCATCAAAGAAAGATGATGTTACTTGCGTCAGTAATGTGACAATGGTTTATTCACGTGATAGCAAAAATATTGAGGAATTATACATACACTCCAACATGCTGGCTATCTGTTTAACCGAAGAAGGTGTTATCGATTCAGCAACGGATATTGCTTTGGGATTAATATCACGCTATGAAATGGACCAAGCAGGTTTGAAAATATTTGTTCTTATGAACAAAACCGATTGCGCAGAATTTGTTGAAAACGAAGTTGCTAAAGCAATATATAATCAAACACAAGACTTTTCTTATAGCAAAAAAGTGCTTGCATCCATTAAATTCATACCTACGATGGTCGATAGAATAGTTAATAAAGTGGATACACAAACACTATTGAATCAATTTAAAGTGCAGCTTTTTAAGCATGAAAAAAATTTAAATACTTTACGTTTTTTAGATAGCACTTCCTCTCAAGATATTTCTAAGCAAATTGATACAATCTTAGCATCGCCTAGGAAGCTTATTAAAGTTGTTAAAAAATTTGGCTTACAGTTTAATTTATTTAATGCTGAACTGAGTTTTGCTTTATATGTACCGGAGGGGTTGCCAGAAATTACTAGGCTACCAGCAATTACCGCGGTGAAAAACCTTGAGCAATTTATTTTATTAAAGAATAAATATGTTAATGGCCCGCATGCCATACTTGCATGGCTAGGTGGTTTAATGGGCTATACTACAATAGCTGCTGCTAGCTTAGATCCTGGCATCATGAACTTTATTCAAAGTATGATAGAAAATGAAATTGCTCCTATTCTAAGGGCGGAAAACCCTAATATCCAATTAAATGAGCTTGAGTTCCTCAAGTCTACATTTATTAAACATTGTAAAAATAGCAAAAACGATAGCATTTTGCGGGTTGGGCGCGATCCTTTAAGAAAGCTAATTAAGGGAGGCTGTATTACAGGCGTTATTGATATTTGCAAAGAACGACAACTTTCAAGTCCAACTACTCAGTTAGAATATGGTGTGGCGCTTGGTATACTCTATGCACTTAAAAATATTGATCCAGCTAATTCAGAATGCCAGACAATGAGAGAGCTCTTTGCTAAAACAAATTCGTATAAAGATATTATCTGTTATAACGGCCCCTATAGAAATGCATATTATCCTGGTATTGTTAAAAATGATGAAGCATTGGCTCAACGGATTATAACTAAAATTACGATTTTAAATGAGATGATGTATGAGAATAAATTTCAATATACTTCAAGGCGGGGATATTCAGGTACTAAATTCAGATTCCCTACAAGTTGATGGGCTTGATATTAATGCACCATTGCAAATATGTAATCTAAGACCTGTTTCTTATGAAGCATTATGTGGAAATTTAGAAAACCTTAAATGTTTGATTTCTGCTAACTGTAATTTGAATGTTGATAGTTCTAGTGATTGCAATATATTAATATGGGCACTTATTTGTAGTAATAAGCAATCTCGCATTAATGTGATAAATTATTTATGTGAAAACAGAATTTTTGACCATTTTGAAGATCAGACCGAAACTATAATAAAAGACAATTCTTTTGAGTCTATTGACTATGATAATCCTGAAGTTTTCACTTCAGATGGGTTAAGTGCATTTTACTATTTGATGCTATCTCCGAATTTCGCACCGGAATTAATTCATGACGCATTAAAATATAAAAGTATTCATGAAATTATTCAGCCAAAGTTAATAGAAGATCCATCTATACATTCTGACAAAATTAGAAGAGTTGCGCGATATTATTATATAGCGGGTTGCTTTTTACATCGCTATGGTCTTAATGATTTAGCTATAAACAGTTATCAAAGTGCTATTGACCATTGGTGCGTAATCCAAAAATTAGATACTTGTGACAGTCGTGAGTTAGGCTATTTATATAATGCATTAGGTAAAGTTTATTATCATATCGCAGAATGGCAAAAGGCAACAGAATGTTATTCTGCTGCGGTGGGTATTTATAATAATATAGAAGAGAAAACACTAATCGATCATCAAGAACTCACTAAATATAGAACCAATTTGGCAGGTTATTTGAATGATAATGAGATAGATATTAATTACTTTAATAGATATCAAGATTTATAAGGGTAAAAGCGGTGACTACATCAGTAGATACTCAAAAAAATAAATTATCATCATTAGGAATTATTTTAGATATTCCAACAGGTCATTTATTCTACGATATTGATTTTAGGCCCCTAAAATTAAGCTATGACTTATTATTTGTTAGACATGGTGAAACTTTTGGTAACTGTGGACAAATTACAAAAGAGGGAAAAATTGATAAAAATTTAGTTGATCTAAACCTTAAAAATAGTGAACACCGTATTTTTCAGGGTCGTGTTGATGAAGAGATCAATCAATTAACTACGTTGGGAATTTGGCAAGCTAATCATGTGGCCCAAATAATTGAAAAAGAATATTTGCATGAAGGCTGGCAGCCCGACTCCATTTTTCATAGCCCCTTATTAAGAGCTAAAAGCACAGGGTTGCCCTTTATTGAGCGCAATTCATTATGGGCAAAATATCATGTACATCCAGGCATAACAGAAATGTCTTTTGGATGTTGGGATAACAGACGTGTATGCGATTTTGAAATTGAGAATGAATGTCATTTATTCTACAAAGATCAAAATGCCTTGATAAAAAAAACTGGGATTAATGGAAATGGGTTGCACCAAGATGCCGAAAGTTTTTGCGACGTTATTATAAGGGCATATGATGTTTTAAAAGATTTAAATAGTTCTTACGAAGGGAAGAAAATTATATTTTTTTCACATTCAATGTTTGGTGCTGCTTGCAGTATTCTACTGGGGAAATGTCAAAGCATTGAAAATGATAGTTATTTAGCTTTTGATGGCAAACGTAAAGATGGTACAAGTTATATTATGCCACACACTTCTCCTGTTATGCTCAATAAAACATCTCCCATAAATGGATAGAGAAACACCGTGAGCATCATCTTAACACCTATTTTCTATATAAAGCAGACAGTGTCATGACATAGCAACGATTAGCGTTGATGAAGTAAATGCCGTCTTTCGAGGTTTGCGAGTTCTTTACTTAATTTCTCCTTTTCTATTTTTATAATATGTTCCATGGTAATATTTGCCCGTTGGATCACATATTGATTTCCAATGCCATCTTGCTTTTGATGATGATGCAGATAATCGCTAGCATGAGTAATAGTTGATATAACTTTACTGTGTTGGTTTTCTTTGTGCTTTTTTAGAAATTGAATTCGCTGAATGTTTTCGGATTCTAATTTTTCATTTTCAAGTATATTAGCAGTTTTAAGAGCCAATTTAACTAAATTCTGATTCTTAAGCTCTTCTAACTCTTTTCTAATTTCCCTTTTATGTAGTTTATAATAGTAGGTGCTATAATTACCTGACAACATAACTGCTCCAAATCATGAATTTTTATCGTGTAAAATTATCATGCAAGATGTTCTAATTAACAAATCGTTTGTGACAGGCGTCTTGGTTTGCAGTATGTATGGTAAGATGAGAAATGCAAAATTATACAATTTATAGAGATTGCAAAACGCTAGGAATGGGTGTGGGTACATCAAAGCGTTAATCGTCGATAATACTCAACCGCTAGGAGTTTTGGTCTTTATAGAGAACCATAATATAAGTATATTTATAAACTAACTCCTCATTGTGTGTACTTATATGAATAGATTTACGAAAGCTATTAAAACGCTATTTGGCCGTGAAAACGAAGGTCCTATTTCTATTCAATTTGCTGCTTATGATGGTAATTTGGCAGTGCTAAATTCTTACATACAAGAAGGATATGATTTAAACGAATTAGACACAGAAGAAAATGCAAGTGCCTTACATTGGGCAGCTTCCATGGGACATGCCGATTGTGTAAAAGCATTGTTAGATGCAGGTGCTGATCCCTTAATTTATGATTTAAAATATGGCTTCACTGCGCTCCATTGGGCTGTGCAATATCAGCAACTAAACTGCATAAAGGCACTTATTAACTTTGGATATGATCTTAATGTACTAAGCAATAATGGCTTTAATGCTATTCATCTTGCAGCTGAATTTGGATTTACAGATATAATTAATTTGCTAGCGCAAAATGGTGCAGATATTAATCCTCCTGATCTAGAAGGTCATTATACACCTTTGCATTTTGCAAGTGCGCATAATCATTCTGAAGCAGTTTTAGCCTTGATTACGCTTGGTGCTATTAATGATTATCCTGATAAAAATATGGATACACCGCTCCACTTGGCAATAGAGAATGGTTACATTGATGTTGCGGAATTATTATTAAATAATGGCGCAGAACCCAATTTCACAAACGTTAATAAAATAGCTCCATTACATATTGCTTGCACCAAAGGCTACAGGGACCTTGTGCTACTATTAATAGCTAATGGTGCAGATCCTTACTTGGAAAACAATGAAAATTTTAATGCTTTACATATTGCTGTGGACAACGGATTTATAGACATTACTGAAGATCTCCTCGCTTGTGAAATCGACCCAAATACAGATAACATAAGAGGGATTACAGCCCTGCATATAGCTGCGGAACGTGGTAAAGCTGATATTTTACAGCTGCTCATCTCTAAAGGTGCAGATGTGAATTATATATCAAATGTTTCAAATCAAATGGCGATACACTTTTCTTTTCAACAGTTGGCTCGTGAAGATGTCTTAAAGGTACTTCTTGACAATGGTGCAAATATTAATGCTTGTGATGCTGAGCATAGAAATACTGCCTTGCATTTGGCTGTTCTTAAAAACGCACCTCACATTGTTGAATTTCTCATTGATAATGGAGCAAAACTTAATGCCTTTAATCAATATGGATTTACACCATTATTGTTGGCAGCTGAAGATGGACATACTCATATCATTGACTTGCTGGTTGCTAAAGGTGATGATTTAAATATAGTTGATGCAAATAAACAGCGTAGTGCGCTAGTAATAGCTACACAATTTAATCAATTGGCAACTGTTAGAAAATTACTTGAAATGGGTATGAAGCCTTATATGAATCCAGACGCTGAGGGCTTGTATGCTTTACATCATGCGGCAATCTATGGATTTGAAAAGATAGCTAAACTTCTAATTGAAAATCACGCAGACATAAACATGGCAGGCAGGACAGGTGCTACGCCTTTAATGTTCGCTGTACACAGGAATTTTATTAATATTTGTGAATTGCTTATTAGTAAAGGTGCGAAAATAAACGCGCAAGATATAGATGGTCTTTCAGCTTTACATATTGCTGTAGTGAATAATAACTTATCTATAGTAGAATTGTTACTGCAATCACCATTAGTTGACGTTGCATTGAAGACAGCCGTAGATCAAACGCCGCTCGATATTGCTATTGAATTAAATCGTCATGAAATTATTACAATACTAAAACCGATTGCTGAGCTTGCTCTTTTTACCCAAAGCCATGGTGGGAGCATCCAAACATCACATTAGTTATAGAGCAATTGATTAAATTAACAGCATAGCTTTATATAAACAATCTCCCGGCTAAACGGATCACATTAATATACATTAGATCCCCAACCTCTTATCACTCTTTATGGTTTAAGATAGTAAGCCCTAATTTGCTAAAGGAACATTTAAAATCTCTATCATTTCTAAGTGATATCTTTACGTTATTTAAAGTTTAGATGTACTTCAACGCTTTCAAACATGATGAAATGCTATTGTTCTTTTATATTAGATTCTTAAGGCTTTAATAACCATGTCACAATTTCCAGTAGGCAAAACGGATTCCACCGTTGTTTATTTTGATCTGAAAATGGCTAACCGTCATGGCCTGGTGTCTGGGGCTACTGGGACGGGAAAAACGGTTACTTTGCAAACCATGGCTGAGAATTTATCAGAAGCGGGAGTAAGCGTCTTCACGGCGGATGTGAAAGGGGATCTATCGGGTTTAAGTTACGCTGCTGTGCCTTCAGCAAAGCTGCAAGAGAGAATTATAGCACTGAAAATGAAAGACTTTTGTCCTGCCAAGGATCCTGTTGTATTTTGGGATCTCTATGGCAAAAATGGGCACCCTATCAGAACAACCATTTCTGAAATGGGGCCCTTACTGTTGGGCAGATTATTGGGGTTAAATGACACACAACAGGGTATATTAAATGCGACTTTTAGCTATGCTGATGATGAAGGTTTATTGTTACTTGATTTAAAAGATTTGCGCGCCCTATTAGATTTGATGAGTAAAAATGCTTCAAGTTTGAAAACAAAGTATGGCAATCTCTCTTCAAGTAGTATTGGTGCAATTCAGCGAGGCTTACTCACCTTGAATGAAGCTGGTGGCGATCAGTTTTTTGGCGAGCCTGCGCTTAACATTGAGGATTTATTACTAAAAGATCATAATGGCAAAGGTATCATTAATATTTTAGATGCAACGAAATTAATGACCGATCCTAGACTTTATTCCACTTTTCTCTTATGGCTATTATCTGAACTATTCGAAAAACTGCCTGAAGTGGGAGATTTAGACAAACCTAAACTGGTCTTCTTTTTTGATGAAGCTCATTTATTTTTTGATTCAGCGCCTAAAGTGCTTATCGAAAAAATAGAGCAACTGATAAGACTAATTCGATCAAAAGGCGTGGGCGTATACTTTATTTCTCAAAACACCATAGACATCCCTGAAACGGTGTTGGGTCAATTAGGTAATCGCATTCAGCATGCATTGCGTGCTTTTACGCCTAAAGATCAAAAAGCAATAAAAGTTACAGCCTCAACATTAAGAAAAAATCCAGCATTTGATACCGAAACTTTAATTACAGAATTAAAGATAGGAGAGGCATTGATTTCCTTTTTAGATGAAAATGGTGCACCGAATATGGTGGAAAAATTAAGCGTTTACCCTCCGCATTCAAGAATAGGGCCCATAAGTAGTGAGGAGCGCCAAGAAATTATGCGTCAATCTCCTGTGGCTGGACGCTATGATAATGCCCTCGACAGGGAATCGGCCTATGAGCAGATTAATAAAAAATTCACAAAAACAAAAGAACCAGAGATTCTAGACGAGTCCAAATATTCAAATCCTGCACCACCCAAAGTGACCAAAGAACCCAGGCAAAGAGAGACTGCTACTGAGGCGATGTTAAAATCCGCTGCCAGAAGCATTGGCAGCAATGTGGGAAGACAAATTGTTCGGGGTTTAATGGGCTCAATTTTTGGCAATAGACGTTAAAACCACCTAATGTTCTCATCTTAAGCTATAAATCAATTTACATAGCTGTGTTATCATTTGCTTAATGAGGCAGAAACAAGGAAATATAAATGCAATCATTCAAAAATAAAGTTGTTGTTATAACTGGCGGTAACAGTGGCATTGGTAAAGCAATAGCAAAGTCTTTTTACGAACAAGAGGCTAAAGTTGTTATTTTCGGCAGAGACAAATCTAAGTTGCAAGCCGTTGTAAAAGAATTCTCTAGCAACATAACGGCAGTTCAAGGAGATGTCACTTCGCTCTCTGATTTAGATAAGCTTTATAAGACCGTTAATGAGATCCACGGCAAGATTGATGTTTTAGTTGTTAATGCAGGCATTGCTGGCGGCCAGATTGTTGATGAAGTTGATGAACATCATTTTGATCAAATCATGAATACGAATTTAAAAGGTGCTTATTTTACTGTTCAAAGAGCAGTACCATTTTTTAATTCAAAAGCAGCTATTGTGATGATTTCTTCGATGGCATGTCATGGTGGCTGGAAAGGCTTAAGCGTGTATTCTGCGGCTAAAGCAGCCGTCAGTGTGCTTGCAAAAAGCTTCTCAGCGGATTTAATCAATCGCGGTATTCGCGTAAATGCAATATCTCCCGGGTTTACCGATACGCCCATATTCACAGATAAAAGTGTTATCCCTGTTGCATCTGATTTGGTGCCCATTAAGCGTTTTGCAAGCCCTGAGGAAATAGCACAGGCGGCTGTTTTCTTGGCGGCTAATGAGTATGTGGTTGGCGTAGATTTGCTTATTGATGGTGGTGTTAGCACCATTAGACCTGAATTCCGTTAGAACAACTTCCTTGGGGATTCAATGAAAAGCGTGAAGCAATCCAGACTAATCAAGTATAAAACTGGATTGCTTTGGTATGTACCTTTTGTTTTAAAAGCTGTATTATCTCCTATCATGTAACAGCTTGACTCACATTTACTTAAAATCACCAAAACTGTATTCAATCATTTCTATTAAGCGACAAATGGTCATTTCTAATTGATAAGCTGAAATCGACAAAATCACGCAGATTCTTCCTAATTTTAATCTCTGAGCATATATCGCAATATTGCCACAAATTATCGTTTTTATGTCGCAATTATCTCCATTTTTAGTTGAAATACATAGTGTCTGGTGTTAGTCCAGAATTGGGGCATATATAAAGCGCTGATATATTATTTAGGAAGCAAGTTATGTTATACAGTTCTGGCAAAGCATTAGTTCATATGGCAACTGAAGGCCTTCTGCCTGATGGTGATGAGCTCACAAAATACACTGAGTATGATTTCGAATTCGCAATAGTTTATGCTCTGCGAAATGATAACCCTATGGCAGCAACGGATTTAATAAAAGCAAGAAATTACGGTGCTAAAACTATATATTCAACTATAATAAAACGCACTATTAACTATACTGAATTTCTTTGGAATGCAGTTTTTTGCCATTATCCACCGCTTATTGAGCAATTGCTAAATACAGATGATTATAAGAATTTAATATCCCAGAAAATGTTTCTGTATTTATTAGAGGATGCTGTCGAAGCGGATAATACTGCCTTAATAAAGCAAATTGTTGCAAAATTAAATTTGCATGAGCTCTTCAGCTCAAGTAGCGGCGATCTAAATAGGTATATCACATTAGTTAAAAATGGTGCACGTAAGGGCCAAGAAGTACTTGCAGTTTTATTGCCGACGCCTGAAATAAAAAAGATGCTAGTCACTCATGATGAAGCCTTAAACTTAGCGTACAGAAATGGCTATGAAAAAACAGGGCATCTTTTATTAACATCCGATGCCATGTTAATGAGATGTATATCGATTCTGGAATACCATCGTTACTTCATGGAGTTACATCCCGAGATCTTTATTAAGCTATTTTCTATGTTTAATGAAGAGAATACGCCTTACTTCTTAATCGCAACTTTAGTTGAAAGGCTATGTTGCGATAAAACAGTGATGGCTAGTCTATATGTAGATGAAGCGGATCCCCCTCAACGATTTGCAAAAATTAATGGACTAATATCTACTTCATTATTTGATAACCTTGCTGCGGGTCCTTTGAATAAATCAGAACAAACTAAAGAAATTGAAAGAATACTCAAGAGGTTAAGCCAGAAATCAGTTTTTGTAAAAACGCAAATCACTTACAGAGATCAACAGTATTTTATTAAATTGCCTTCGGAAAATGAAATTAATTTAAGTATTCTGCTTAAAAATGCTAATTTAAGTCACCTCAGCATTAGCACTCAAGTGATAGATAGAATTGGAGCTATATTAAAACCCTTAGTAAAAGAATGGGATGATACTGAATCGAAAAATCCGATAACTAATCTATTGCACCCTGTTGAACGATCATTTGCTTACCTGTATTTTGGTTATGCTTATTATAATGTCAATGCATTTTTTCGCAGTGAGCCTTTAGGCGAAAATCGCCTTTTGGAAGATTCAAAAATAAAATTCATCCATCATGCAAACTTTATAATGGGCTGTCTTTTGAATGATGCGATTAATAAATTGCCAGCTTTAGTCCAAGAGCATTCTTCGGGGCCGCTTTCAGCTGAAATTAAGGCCCTAAGTCATGATAGTACCTTTTTAGATAGAAAAGAGACACTTCCAAGAGAAGTTCTTGCTCGGCGTACTGCAAATCCAACTTCTAATGTAAATGCCTTGACAAGTTTTAGTGTCTTCAAAAACGGAAGTGAATGGATTAATTTTAATAAAAATATCCATACCAAACTTGAAAATGGTCGTGGATTTAATATTAACCGTTTAGAGGGTGAAATAGTATATCCTCATGGTGTTCAAGTGCTAACAAAAAAAATAAGCAAGGATTTATTTATTGCAAGGCAAGTGTGTAGTCCAACCTTGGAACGAAATCGCTATTGGTCTGATCTTGCACTTAAACATGCTTGGGATAATTATTTATGTAAACCTCATACAGAAGCTGTCGAAAACATTGTCAATTATCGACACAAGAATGGTTTGCCACATACATTTCGTATGATGTTACTCACAGAACATATTGCAAATTATTTCGCGCACTATGCTAAGGATAATGAATTTAAAGCATTCTGCCAATCACTCACTGAAAATGATCAAGAAGCATTGCGCATTGCGGCAGCTTTTAGCCTTAGTGGTTGGGAAAGTGGAGTCAGTGCTGATGTATACTCCAAGAAATATGCTCGTTATAGGAAAACATCTGCTGATAATTTAAGACAGTTTGTGTATTCAGCGCTACCCATTGCTGCTCATAGTATGACTGAAACCATGACCGATGTTGTGCACCATTTAGGACTTCCTGATTATGAAACAAACCTTAACCAGCACCCAGATGAACTAGAGCGTAAACGGCGCAATTATTTTCATCGAATACTTTCCATGGTCCACCATATACAACTAGCATCTAGCTCTAATGCAAGTGAGTTCTCACTATGTATGCTAAATTATCAAGCATTATCTATGCCTTCACCATCACAAAATAATGCTTTTAATGAGTTGCTTCGTTATCATTTTCAACTTATGAAAGCACATGGCGATGAGCTAAGTTGTGATGTACAGCCTGATGGCACATTTGTTGATGCTGATATTTACTATAAGAATATTTTCCAAGAGGTTGGTAGTTCCTTAAAACGAGTTTATGAAGTTTCTGAAACGGTGCCGCGCCCAATTATTACGCTCGCATTTCAGTTTGAAAATCAAGCAGAAAGTTTGTCAAAAAGAAAGGCCGTGACCTTAATTAACCACTCAAGTAAACGTCAAAAGCTGAGAAGAAGCCCAGAACTTGATGATGTAATTCAAAAAAGGAGATCCACTAATAGATATGTATCATCAAGTAAACGTATTAAAACATGACTTTTTTAATTTTGTTTGCTAATAAATAACTGTTTAAGAGCTTTTTTATGAAGAGACGTCAAGATAACTTAAAGAAATCAAGCAGTAAACGCGTAAAACTACCAGAAACGGTAGAAGAAAATTCAGCGGTTTACGAAGCTGAATGGGATAATGCGCTCTCTTTTTTTAAAAAGCAACGATTTTCCATTTGGGATAACTGGGATTTCAGTACACTTCTTCCTGGTTTTACACCTAATTTTAAATGTAAAAGATGCACTAAAGATGGACATTCTTTTATTGAAGTTAATCAACAACTCATCGCCATGCCAAATTCGAAAAATGAACCTACCGCGTTATTAGGACAAGGTGGGCAAGGGGTTGTAAAATTAGCCACTCTCATTAGCACAGAAAAGGTAGCGGTTAAAATTCAAAAAATCAGAAAAGATGCCGTTATTGACCCAATAAAACAGCAACAAAAACTCATGATAAGGCCTGTTGAATTAGAAGCAAAAATATTAAAACATGAAAATTTATTAGTGGGTGAATTAATTCGATATCCTGCAATGGAAGACCCTAACAGTCCATATTCACTGAAACGCTATACAGCTATGAAATTAGTTAAAGGTGAGGATTTACATCGTATTAATATAAATCAACTCTCAGTTCATCAAAGATTAACGATTGCTCTTTTATGTGTTGAAAATCTAAAAAGAATCCATGCTGGTCATTTTGTGCATGGTGACATCAAGCCAGATAATATTAAAGTTAAAATTGATGGGGAAGCTATTTCTGTTCAAATTATTGATTTTGGTTTATCTGTAGAATTGCCAGCAGGAGAGAGTGATATGGCTATTCCTTTTCCATTTGGCAGTATCGAGTATGTTCCACCGGAAGCATATAATCAATTGCGAATTGGTTACCATTCAGATATCTATTCCTTAGGGGTTGTGTTCGAGAAAACCCTAAAAATAGATTCGACTATATGCGCGGCAATGACTTCTTATGATGCACAAGAACGTCTGAGTATAGATGGCATTATTCTGCAATTAAACAATGCACTACAAGCTAGGACGACCTTTGACACGCATAGACGCATTCAATACTAAGACTTTAGGAATATTGAATATCTCAGCTAACTTAGCTTAATTTCAAATCCTTTTTATATTAAAAGATATTGATAGATACTCTACATCTGGATAATATTCGCTCGCAAATAAGATTTAGGGATAATTCTTATTTATTAGCATAACCATAACAAAATAAGAATTGGGATATCCATGAACACAAAAACAATAAAAACCATGCTTTCTATAGCTACCTTAATGGTTTGCACAGCTTCTTATTCTAAATCCTACCTCAGCGCTCAAATTGGTTCTGCTTCTGGTAATGAGATTTTCGTAAGTAATCCACCTAATGATTATAAAATTGGTGCAACCGGGCGTTTGGCTGCGGGGCATTTATGGGAACCTACATGTAGATTTAAACTTGGTGTTGAAGCAGGCATTCAAATTTATCAAAATATCGAGAATAAGTCCCATGATTATTATGACGCCGATGGTAGAAATGTTGAACTAAGTGTCCAGACCAAAAGATGGGGCCTAGATGTCTTAGGGGTTGCTGATTTCTTTATTACTAAGCGATTTGATCTGTTTGCGAAACTTGGTACTGCTTTTGTGCAGCAATCCTATTCAAATCGGATCAATGGAAATACCTTTTACAACGGTGGTAAAGTATATTCTGCTATAAATGCGCATTATCTTGAATCTGAGTCACGTTTTGTTCCTAAGGTAGCGGTAGGTGCTGGATACAATGTTCGGGATAATCTTAACTTAAATCTTTCTATAAACCATGAATATAAGGATCAGGATCATTATGTGCCAGGCGTTCGAAGTGTATTGTTAGGTCTAAATTATTCTTTTTCTTAAGCTCAAATTCTAGAATAGACAATAATCTCGTTTCTTTAGGTGGGGGCCAAGCCCCCATTTCAAAATGACTTCAATTCACAGCATAAAATATGTGTATTAAACGCTTAGTGTGGAATTAATCGGCTCATATTCTTCAGTTTTTCTTTTGTTTTTCATTTTTGCTTTTGCACAGCGATGTGCATAATGTGATAACAATGTCGCAGCACCAAAACCTACTCCTACATACACCCCTTTTTCAATAGGTAAGGTGCATTCACTGATATTCCCATCAGATATCTTTATATTTGTTGGCAGATTGATTGTGCCATTGTGATTAAAAATAGCATCTAAAATTTGCGTTAAATTAAGTTTAGCTGCATTGAAGCTTACATTAGCGGAGATGTTGCTCGTCAAGCATTCAAAACCGTTAAAAACAAGATAAGCAATTGCAGCTGTCGCTCCCGTGATAATGCTTGTTCCGATTGTATGTGTTGCTCTGAAGAATTCTTTGGTTATTTTAAGGCAGGTTAAAAGCATCTTGTTCTTCCTTGTAACGCGAGGCTATAAAAAATCCTAACATGGTTAAAAATTTTAGATCAATGAATTTTTATGCCGTGATGCACAAGATATCCAATATTAATTACTTTAAAGTTTTATTGCAGTGATTCAAGAATCAGATCAAGAACATGTGATTGCATTAAGGTAATCGTTAGATTTTAGGTTGGGAGCTTCAAGAATCTTGGGCGAAAATGTCAGAGCTAATCGAGTATTTAGTGTATAGTCACGAGTTATAAAGAATGGATTTATAGCTCATATATGTGCTATTTTATGAGTTATAAATACCGAGGTTTTAACTCATGCAGTGGAATTGGGAACATAACGGCTGGCCTTCTTTCCAGTGGAAAAAAGAGGCACTTCAAGAAGCAGAGGCCAAATTTTTACACCAATCTGGTGTGCTTGTAGGTGTAGCAAGGCATTTTAGCAAGGATGACAAAAACCTTCTGGTTGTAGATATGATGACACAAGAAGCTTTGAAAACATCGGAAATTGAGGGTGAGTATCTAAACCGAGAGAGTGTTCAAGCATCTATTTTACGTAATTTTGGATTTAATACAGACTATCGTCGCGTAAAACCAGCTGAAAGTGGCATTGCTAACATGCTAACGGATTTATACAAAAACTTTAACGTCCCACTTACACATAAGACGCTCTATAGCTGGCATAAAATGATAACCAATGGGCGTAATGATTTGAGAGAAGTTGGTTGCTATCGTACGCATGATGAACCTATGCAAGTGGTTTCTGGGCCAATTGGTAATGAAACTGTGCATTTTGAAGCGCCTCCTTCCAAAAGAATGAAAGGGGAAATGAATGCTTTTATCGATTGGTTTAACAAATCAGCGCCAAACGGTTCAGAACCCCTCCCAACTCTAACACGTACAGGAATTGCCCATCTCTATTTTGTTTCAATTCATCCATTCGAAGATGGGAACGGCAGGATAGGCAGAGCATTAGCTGAAAAATCATTGGCCCAGTGCCTTGGACAGCCATCACTCATCGCGCTTTCGCAAACTATTGAAGCGAAAAGAAAGCGTTATTATCAAGCCCTTGAGTTAAATAATAAAAATAATGAAATAACGGATTGGCTAATTTATTTCGCGCAAACAGTTTTAGACGCTCAGAGCAATTCATTAGAGATTGTTGATTTTCTGATTGAAAAAACTAAATTTTATGACAGAGTAAGAGATCTTCTAAATGAACGGCAAGAGAAGGTCATCGCTCGATTGTTTCGCGAAGGGCCCAGTGGCTTTAAGGGAGGCCTCAGTGCGGAAAAATATATCAGCATTACAGGGACTTCTCGTGCGACTGCTACCCGTGACTTGCAAGATCTTGTTGAAAACAATATTTTGCTAAAGGTAGGTGAACTTAAAAGTACACGTTATTACTTGAACATAAAATCATCAACTAAGTGAAAGTTAATGTAATCTTTTTTAGGTTAATCAACTATCGGAAATTCCGAACAGTTCGCAAGGAAGGCAAACGCCAATTTTTTTGAAACGCATTATTTAAATAAATTAAATATTTGGGAAAATCATTATAATGAAACTATTTGTCATATACATTGGCGGGGCTACCAAAACATCATTAATAGAGCTGCATGATATGCGATTTGTTGTGGCTCAATCGATTGAAGATACTTACGATGTGCTTCGAAAGACCTGGTGGGGAACAGCGGAAAGTTTGCATTTAGACGCATGGGGTGAGTTAGTCTATGCTGATGGTTACGATATAAGCATTCAGCCTAAAGCTAAGGTTGCATCGATTCATGAAAAACTCTATTTTTTAAACTTAGGTGGATACGATAGCAAACAGTTCACAGAGTTGCATCATAATGTTTTTATTATTGCCAAGGATAAGCAAGCAGCAAAAATAAAAGCCAAGGAACAAATCCAGCATTGGGAAGTGCCACACACCGACAGCAATCTTGAGGTTGAAAATATTATTTCTGTTGGCGAATGTCTTCAAAATTCAGGATACGAGCTCGTGCTAAGCAAAACAAACCATCCAAAACCGTTTATATTTACTTGTAAGTATACGCCGATTGGTTTACAGCCTGAAATTGCAACTTGCTAGATCTCATTATTGTGAAGATTTGAGAGTAATCGCTTATCACGCTTTAAGAAAATAGCCTTGCATATATAAAAGGGGAATACACTATTTTGCACATTAAAAACGTTGAAAAGCCAATCGTTATCGTTCTAAATGGCCCATCAAGTGTAGGAAAATCACTCATAAGCCATATTTTTCAAGAAATGGTCGATAATCCCTTTTTGCATATTGGCATTGATACAATGATCAGCATGATGCCAAATAAAATGAATAATTGGGAAGGTGAAAAAGCGGAACAGGGATTTTGGTGGCAAGAAGAAATTGATCATGAAGGTAGCACAGTATTTAGCATTCAGATGGGAAATTATGCCAAGAAAATAAATGATACTTATAAGGCTATGGTTAATACCTTAGTTTTACATGGGCACAATGTCATTGTAGATGAGGTAGCTTTCGGTCAAGAAGCACTCAATGAATGGAAAAACGAACTGCAAAATTGTTATATATTCTTTATAGGCGTCACTGCTAATTTAGCAGTACTAGAAAGCAGAGAAAAAGAGCGTGGTGATAGGAAAATTGGTTCTGCAAGACATCAGTTTCATCATGTCCACAAGAATGTCACATATGATTTGCTAATAGATACTTCTGATAAGAACCCAGAGCAATGTGTTTGTGAAATAGTGGAATATGTTAATTTTGTGTTGAAATGAAGAACTGCTCATTGAGAGAGCAGAGATAGTTTTATATGTAAGATTTTTTAATTTGAATTGGCTCCCCGTGTGGGGCGATTTTCGAACTAACAGTTAAACTCAGGTCTAAGTATCTTGCGGTGAATAGCGCCCTTATTCGCCGCATAAAATGCGGTAATTAATCTTGTTTTTGCGCTAAATAAAAGCTATAATCACTGCAAATGATGCGGTGATTAATATGTGGATATACAAACATCAAAATTGGCCTAATTTTAAGTGGGATGCTCAAAAGCTGTCTTTTAAGCTTGCTGAGGTCAGGCATCACCAAGGTCGGTTGCTTGGAAAAATGGAAGGGTTAGGCTTTGAGTTAAGGCGTGAGGCCAGTCTTAGTACATTGACGAGTGATGTGGTGAAATCCTCCTGGATTGAGGGAGAAAATCTTAACCCTGAAGAAGTGCGCTCATCTATTGCACGTCGTTTGGGGATGAATATTGCGGGATTGATACCTGCAAGCCGTGATGTTGAAGGCATTGTTGAAATAATGCTTGATGCCACACAAAAATTTTCCAAGCCCCTTACCGAAAAGCGTTTATTTGATTGGCATGCGGCTTTGTTTCCTACAGGTCGTAGCGGGATGCATTCCATTGTTGTTGGAAATTGGCGAAAGGACGAAGATGGCCCTATGCAGGTTGTCTCTGGCCCAATTGGTCATGAGAAAGTTCACTTTGAAGCACCAAGCGCAGACAAGCTTAAAAAAGAGATGGCTGCATTTCTTTCATGGTTTGAAAATCAAAGTAACCTTGATCCTGTTTTAAGAGCAGGAATAGCACATCTTTGGTTTGTTACACTTCATCCTTTTGAAGACGGTAATGGGCGTATTGGCAGAGCTATTGCTGATATGGCGTTGGCACGCGCAGATAACATACCAGATCGATTTTATAGCCTTTCTACGCAATTTGCCTTGGAGCGAAAAGACTATTACAACCAGCTAGAAATACAGCAACGAAGCACACCTGAAATTACCGGTTGGTTAGAGTGGTTTTTGGATTGTCTTGGGCGTGCTATTTCTAATGCAGAAGAATCATTAGCAAAAGTACTATTCAAAGCGAAACTTTGGGATAAGATTAACCAAAATCCTGTAAATGAGAGGCAACGTCTTATTATAAATCGCATGTTGGAAGATAGTTTTGTGGGGCATATGAATACATCAAAATATGCTAAGTTGGCTAAATGCTCGACTGATACAGCACTGAGGGATATACAGGAATTAAAGAGTAGAGGAATTTTTATACAAAATGCTGCGGGTGGACGAAGTACGAGCTATCACTTGTTAGATGTGATTTAAAACAATATTTTTAAAATGAAAGCTGTGATATGGAAACAAATATTTTATTAAGAAAAGCAACGATTGAAGACGTCAATGAAATTGCAGATGTTTATTTAAGAACGCGTAAAGAGTTGGTTCCTTTTGCTCCATTAGTACATTCTGATGAAAGCATTTATCAATGGGTCCGAACTGTTCTGCTTCTTGAAGAAAATGTTATTGTTGCTGAACAAGAAAAAATTATTATTGGTATGATGTCCTTGAAAAAAAGGGATAATATAGGATGGATAAATCAATTTTATATTAATCCCAAGGCAACAAATCAAGGTGCTGGAACTTTGATGCTTAAACATGCTAAATCAATTTTAGGCTCTCCAATTCGCCTTTATACATTTCAGGAAAATATCGGCGCTAAACGCTTTTATGAACGCAACGGATTTCAAGCAATAGCATTAGATGACGGCTCTGGTAATGAGGAAAATTGTCCTGCGATACTCTATGAGTGGATAGATTGAGTACCATTTCAGCGCGATGCAATTAAAAGAAAAAATTTTGTTTTTGCTAATGTAGATACTGGCAGAAAATATTTTTGTAAGTTTTCTTAATCTGAAGTGGCTCCCCATCGTAGACGATCTTAGAACTTTCTTTTTAACCTCAGTGGGTGAAACACGGAAGTTGTTTCAAAGCGCAGTGGGGTTTTAGAAGTGGTGCTTAGGCAAAGGATTATACCTAAAGTGGCTAAACCACCTAATATCAGGTTAATGTTCTTTATCATTGGCTGGATTGGGCTCTACTTGGACGCAAAAAGATAGTCATGTACCCAAATCATGAGAAGTTTATTAGTTTGAGCGGCGGATAGTGGGGTATGGGCCAATGTGACCATTTATCAAGATTTTCAACCCTTCTATCATTCAGCGGCTCTCACAATCTCGCCAACACCAGAAATTGTTGGTAACATGAATAGAGTCGTGAGGGGCCACTTCAAGCGTTATCAAAAACTGCCCCCATCATATAACCGAACAAACCGCGGGAGTTAATAGCATGGGAATAATAATCAGCCTTTAAAGTTATCACACAATAGGGTGTAGCTTTTGCTGATAGTTATTGTCAGTTGAACTTCTTAAAAACCGAGTAATTGTGTGATTGCATAAATACACAAAAGCTCGGTTTTTTTTTGGTTTGGGGATTTATATGAAAAAAGATAACTTCCAAAATATATCTAAAAATCCATACTTTAGTTTGATTGGTTCTGTTTGGCGTTATGGAGCTTCTTGGCACAAAGCCATCATTGGGTATTACATTGCTTATATCATAGCGCAAGGCGCATTGAGTTTAAGCCCTTACGCCTTTGGTCGTGCCATTGACGTATTGCAGAATTTTGAAGCACACAAGCTGAATGATGTCATATTTTGGCTCGTCTTTGGGGTGGGTGTATTACTATTGTTTTGGCTATTTCACGGACCCGCACGTGTTATTGAGCGTAAAGTGGCGCTGAAAATCCAACAAACTTTTAGACTTAACCTGTATGAACAGCTAACACGATTACCGCTGAAATGGCATCAAGATCATCATTCAGGCAATATCATTACATGTATCAATCGTTCATCGACAGCGCTTCACCGCTTTGCAGAAAATCAATTTATTTATATTGAAACGATAGTTCGATTTTTGACCTCAATCGGTTTTTTAATGTGGATTTCGCTGCCGGTAGGTCTTATCAGCCTGTTCTCCTCTTTGATGGTGATGGTGGCGGTGATTTTGTTCGATCGTAAGTTGATTCCTCTTTATGAAGCAGAAAATGAAGTGGAAAATCATGTGGGGGCGGTACTTTTTGACTACATCAGCAACATGACCACGGTGTTGACATTGCGACTAGGTGAACTAACGCACACCAACTTGTTTCAACGCATGATGTCCATTTGGCCATTTTTTCGTAAAGAAGCTGTCTTAAATGAGACAAAATGGTTTACGTTTATGATTTTGTTATCTATTGTGCAGGCTGCTATCTTAATTGGCTACATCGTTCATACCTTGAATACGACGAGTGCTATCATGATTGGTCTTGTGGTGATGATTTTTCGCTATCAATGGGAGCTGACTGGTGTATTTCAAGATTTAAGTATTCATTGTGGTGAAATAGTGCGCATGAATACCGATGTTAAAGGAGTACAGCCTATTCTTGATGATATTGAGCGATTGGCACATTTGCCCCAAGGTGCAGCAACTGCCCGTCAGTGGCACACCCTTGAAATAGAAGGATTGGCTTTTCATCATGCACCGGGTGCGGAGCGAGGCCAAATTTTCAATCGAATTAATTTTAAGGTAAAGCGTGGCGAAAAAATTGCATTGATTGGGCAAAGTGGTGGAGGTAAAAGCACGTTATTGAATCTTTTGTGTGGCCTCTATACTCCTTCTGGGGTGAGCCTTAAAATTGATGACGTTGTTTTTGACTCTCTTGAACCATTACAGGCGATCACGACGTTGATCCCGCAAGATCCTGAGATTTTTGAAAATACAATTGCTTTTAATATTACGATGGATTTACCGACGGAAATTGATGAAATCCATCGAGTTGTTAAGCTTGCGGGTTTTTCGAAAGTGCTTCAAACATTACCTGCGGGGCTTGAAACAGATATTCGTGAAAAAGGCCTTAATCTTTCGGTTGGGCAAAAACAACGATTAGCTCTTGCGCGAGGACTATTTGCTGCTCGGTTTAGCTCGCTCATTTTAATGGATGAGCCTACGTCTAGTGTTGATCTACCCACAGAAAAAGAAATTCTATCCGGTGTGATCAATGCTTTTCCAGAAGCAGCATTGCTGGTTTCTCTGCATCGGCTACATCTTTTACCCAAGTTCGATAGTGTTATTATGCTAAGCGATGGTGAAGTGATAGCGAGTGGGGAGTCGGCTGAATTGCTAAATAATCCAGGTCCAGTACGTGATCTATGGGGATCATATCAGCAGGATTTTGATTCCGAATAACTCATTGCTTCGTACCATTTCAGTAGGCTAACCTATTTGAAGGGCAAGGTCTACTTGTATAGGCAGGATTGTAGATAACTTAAAGTAAAACATAGGTAAAATTAAATATGAGCGAAAAGAAAGTTAAAAATTTGGTACCTACTCTCTTTCTAATCTGTGGTCTCCCCGGCTCGGGTAAAACGACTATAGCGAAACAGCTTGAGCAAGACCGACAGGCACTGCGTCTGACACCCGATGAATGGATGGAACGAATTGTCGGGGATGGCTATGACGAAGCAAAACGCGCAGTGGTGGAAGCGATACAGTGGGAAATTGCAGCACGAGTATTAAGTCTTGGTGTTAACGCAATTCTTGATTTTGGTTTTTGGGGGCGATCCGAAAGAGATGATTTTCGCTCACGCGCGGCAGCACTCGGTGCGCGTGTAGAGGTGAAGTTTCTTAATGTGTCGCGCGATGAATTGTTAAAGCGACTGGAAAAGCGTAATGCTCAATTGCCCCCAGATACCTTCCATGTGGATGAAGCTCAACTTGATTTGTGGTCAAGCTGGTTCCAGCCGCCGACACCAGATGAGCTTGATGATTCTGAACACGGTAAATAAAGGTTATTGCTCGTGAAATAATTGATACGATGGACGTAAATCTAACTGAAAAATAACCAAAAAAAGACAAATCCATGAAGGTGTGTTTAAAATGAAAAAAGTACTAGTGGTTGGTGCAGGCGTTGCTGGGTTGGTAGTTTGTTATTGGCTAAAGGAGTTTGGGTTTTCACCTACATTAATTGAAAAAAGTAATGCTTTAAGGAAGGGTGGTTATGGAGTAGATATCTTTGGTATTGCAGTAGATATTGCCAAAAAAATGTGCATTTATGAAAAAATATGTGCTCTGCGTACCCAGGTAGAACATGGGTATTATGTGAATGCTGATGGTCATACCTTAGTTGAAGCACAAGGGGAAAAATTTGGTTTTAGGCATGGTGAGGAAGTCGAAATTCTTCGTGAAGATTTAATGGAAATCTTAAAGGAAGCTATTAAAGATATTCCATGCCATTTTAATCAATCTATAGAACGGATTAAACAGGATGATGAAATTGTTGAAGTGACTTTTAAAGATAATACGAATGAAAATTATGATCTGGTTATTGGCGCTGATGGACTCCATTCAACTACTAGAGATTTTGCTTTTGGTAAAGAAGGATACGAGCGAATTGATTTTGGATGTTATTCTGCCATTTTTAGCCTCCCAAATTATTTAAAATTGAGGAGAAGCGAAATAGCTTTTGACTCGAACCAAAAATTCATTTCTGTCAGTAGCGATAAAAATCCTGCTGTAGCGGTTGCATCTTTTATGTTCCATTCTAACCGAGGGATGGACAACATTTGCAATGAAAAAGATCAGAAAATTTTTTTTAAAGAGGCTTTTATTGATCTTGGATGGGAGACAAATAAGCTACTTCAGTACATGGAAGAGAGTAATGATTTTTATTTTGATGTTGCTATACAGATTAAAATGAAATCATGGACAAAAGGAAGGATTGCGTTGGTTGGTGATTCGGGTTATTGCTCAACGGCATTGTCTGGGCAAGGTACTACTACTGCGCTTGTGGGAGCTTATGTTTTGGCAGGAGAATTAAAAGCAGCAAGTGGAAACCATATAGTTGCTTTTGAGCGTTATAATATGTTGCTCCGTCCATTTGTTGAAGCTAACCAAGAACTAGGCGAATGGATTAATGAAACATTTCTTTTAGAAGGCACGGCATCTAAAGAAGCAATAGAAGCAAGAACAGACAATATTATAAAGAAGATCAGCAACATATCGCATGCAATTAAATTGCCGGAGTATCCAGCATAGCAACGTTAGGGATGCCGTATCAGCCTGATATTAAATGTTGAGCAAAAATTTGCTATGGCGATACATAGTCATTTAGAATACCAATTGCAATGCTAAGAAATCTTATCGTCGATGGTGGTATGCACCTTTCCGCTAAACTTTTGAGTTAACAGTTGTGATTAGAGTTGTGAAATGGCAAACAAACCTAATGTAAATAAGGAAAAAACCTTACACAAAGAGGCGCGCGCTTTTCAGCTTCGTAAAATGGGCTGGACTCAGGACAGAATAGCTGCAGAGATAGGTATGACTCAACAGGGGGTTGCAAAGACTTTAAAGCGCGTTACAGCCAAATTTTACAAAGACTTCATGAGTGATGTTAAAGTCATTAAGGAAGAACAGGTAGCGCAACTCGATCAAATTGCAGATGAATCCATGCAGGCTTGGTATAAAAGCAAAGTTGGGGGTGAACCGGGGGATCCACGATTTTTAGCTAGTTTTATGAAAGCGAAAGAAGAAATACGAAAAATTGTTGGCGCTGATTTACCTCCTAACCCTGAAGAGGATGAAGAACCCATAGATACAATACGTATTAAAATAATCCATCCAGAAGTTATTCCTGATGAGGACGATTAACCTCAGCCCAACGTTGCTTTGTTTAATAGCGGTATTATCGGGGATTGCTCAATGATAGTTATTTTTAAAGCTACATGACTGCTTTCTTTGAGCTGTGCATTTTTATTGTTCAATGTTTAGCGTTTAGTAAAATATTTACAATTATACAACATGGGTATATGATGCATTTCATGGGTTGCTAGATCCGAGGAGAAACGATGGATGAGCTTTGGTAAGACGGTACGTGAAGCTAGGATGCGTGCTGAAATTACATTAAGAAAATTTGCAGAGATGATTGACGTAAGTCCGGCTTATCTTTCTCAAATTGAACGAGATGAATACGCTCCTCCTGCAGAAAATCGTATCAAAAAAATAGCTCAAATTCTTAAATTAAATGCAGACGAATTAAGTGCCATGGCTAAAAGAACGCCACCTGAATTAGAAAAAGTGTTTTACGAGAATCCAAGAGAAATTGCTGATTTTCTTAGAACCGCCAAAAAACTTAATGCAGATCAAATACGCGAAATTACCTCTGAAGCAAAAAAAATGTTGGAAGAGAAAGCAGAAAATGATTGAGGCGCCATATTTATCTAAAGAAATAATTGAAGGCAAAGCAAATCAATTACTGCAAGCCGCAAGGATAGCTGGAAGAATAAAATATAAGCCGCCGATTGATGTTGAGAGTATTATTGAGAACCACTTAAAATTGGGGTTAGAGATAGTGAATTTCGGTGATCTTAGTATTTTTGGTGGATTGGATGTTAAAAATCGCATTATTAAAGTGAATGCAGCCTTTGATCCTTTTGACAATCGTAAATTTCAAGGGCTGTATCATTTTACGTTAGCCCATGAAGTAGGACATGAAGTTCTTCATGCACCTCTATTAGACAAAGACTCAAATGCAATTTTATGCCGAAGTAGTCACGCTTTTATGTCCATAGAGTGGCAAGCTGATTTTTTTGCAGCATCTTTGTTAATGCCGAGAGACTTAGTTCTGAATGCTTTTGGTGCAATGTTTGGAAGTGTACAGCCTTATCGTTCAGACTCGATTTTGCTTAAGGCATCACTTGATCCACGATTTAAAAAGATTGTAATGGCTAAAAGAGGCAATTTTTCACCAATGGCAATCATGGATGTCACTTTTGAAAAGCTTGCTGTTGCGTTTTCAGTTTCACCACGTGCGATGGTTATTCGGTTAAAAGAGTTAGGACTTCTGATTTTGGAAGGTAAGTTGATGGAGGAATGTGAGCATAATTTTGTCTTAAGTGTTTAGCGTTTACTGAACTTCATACGCCATGAGAAAGGAGATCTAAAAATGGGTGGCTTAACTCAAAAATCAAACCTTGAAGAGGTGCTTGATAAAATTAGGGGAGAAATTCTATCTGGGGTTAAACACGGCTTTTTTGATTACCAGATAACTTGCGAAATAGCGAAAGATAAAAAGCGAAAATTGACATTAAAAACAGGAAAGAGTTATCAGTTTTATATATCAGATCATGAAGTATAAGTGATTTAAATTTATGATTGACCTTTGTGATTAAGGCGAAGGTGATGTTGATATTGCGGTTGGCTATTGGTGTGATTCCAAAGCGGCTGTTAGCAGCAAAAAACTATGCCAGTTACGCCAGAATTTTTAAAACAGACAAAATCTGTTTTGCAAAAATTTACGCCGGAAGCATTGAGTCTAGAGGATTGTCGTCAGGCAACCGAAAATGCAGCCGGATTTTTTGGCGTGTTGGCACAGTGGCAAGCTGCTGTGGAGAACAAAGATGATCGACTTTCACAAGATAAATCAGGGATTGCTGCCTAATCTTTTATCTTACGCTAGTTCATGGTTACCTAACGGAAAGCGTATTGGACAAAATTACATTGCGCTAAATCCTCGGCGTAGCGATAGAAAGCTGGGTTCATTTGTATTGAAATTATCGAATGGCACTTGGCGAGATTATGCGACAGGAGATAGTGGGGGCGATATTGTTAGTTACTACGCGTATATTAATAATTTGTCTCAGATTAAAGCCGCGCAGGCACTATCAGATTACAACGGTTTCTCGTCCTATCGAGGAATTGGCAATTCATTGGGTAAATATTCTAAGCCATCTACAATTAACAACGATACTACTATTTCGTTGGTAAAAAAGATTTGGAAAAATTCTTTTCCCATTACTGAGACATTGGCAGAAAAATACTTAGCTAACAGGGGTATTATTTTATCTTTGCCTGGTACCTTACGTTATCATCCTGCTCTATGGCATTCACCTTCAAAGCAGCAATTGCCTTGTATGGTGGCTGCTATAACCAAGTGGCCAAATAAAGATTTAATAGGCATTCACCGAACCTTCTTAGATCCAGCAGGTAAGGGAAAAACACTATTCAAACCTAATAAGATGATGTTAGGACAAGTCAATGGCGGTGCTGTGCGACTTAGTCCTGTTTCAAATGATCTCATCGTGGCCGAGGGGATTGAGACGGCTTTGAGTTTACTGTGTGCTGATCCACAAGCTTGTGTGTGGGCTGCATTATCTGCGAGTGCGTTCAACAATTTAGTGCTTCCTTCATCTTGTCAAAATGTACTGATTGCAGCAGATAACGATCCAACAGGGTTACAGGCAGCAATGAGAGTGAGTAAGCGCTGGATCAGCGAAGGTAGGCGTGTGAAGATCGCTATACCTCCTAAAGGCAATGACATGAATGATTTGCTTCAAGGAGGGATAGTATGAGTATCCAACATATTAACGATTGCATTGAACAAGCCGTAGAGGTAGTACCAGAAGCACCGAAACCGCTTCGACGAAAAATAGCTAAAGCAAATCCTTTTCCGGTTGAGGTATTACCTCTGCCGATCAAAAATGCGGTTTTAGCCATTCATGATAAAATTCAAGCACCTATTGCTATTTGTGCACAATCGGTTCTGTCCACGGTTACTTTGGCGGTGCAAGCGCTTGCAGATGTTGAATTGCCTATCGGGACAGTAAAGCCAATTTCTAACAATTACTTCTCTGTGGCAGCAACGGGTGAGCGAAAAACTTCTTGTGATAGCCTAGCACTAGTTCCTATAAAACAATATGAACAAAAGCTTGCGCAAGCTTACAAAAATGAGAAGCAAGCTTGGGATGCAAAACATGCTGCATGGCAGGCACAGCAAAATCAAATCTTACGCGATAAAGGAAAATACGCATCACAGCAGGAAAAAGAAGCAGCATTGTCAGCGTTAATACCTCCTCCGCCAATGCCATTATTACCTTTATTAACATGCCCTGAACCAACCTATGAGGGACTATGCCGTTATTTAATTCACGGACAACCTAGCGTTGGGATCTTTTCCGCAGAAGGTGGTCAATTTATTGGTGGCCATGGAATGAAAGATGAAAACAAGCTAAAGACTGCCGCTGCCCTCTCAGAGCTTTGGGATGGCACTGAAATTAAAAGAGTGAGAGCAGGTGATGGCACCACTATTTTACCTGGTAGGCGAGTGAGCATGCATTTGATGGTGCAACCTAAAGTGGCATCTACTTTTTTATCGGATCGCGTCTTAAGCGATCAAGGGCTGCTTTCGCGACTGTTAGTGGTAAGTCCAGAAACAACATCAGGCACCAGATTTTATAAAGAGCCCCAAATAGATAGCGATGAGAAATTGCGTACTTTTAATGACTTAATTGAGTCTATTCTCGATATCCCTTTAAGTGTAAGAGAAGGTACAACGAATGAACTTGTTCCAAGGGTGATTTTATTGGCTTTGCCTGCGAAAGAAGCTTGGATCCATTATGTTGATCAAACTGAGCGTGAATTAAAGCCTGGTGGCAAATACGAGCCTATAAAAGGGTTGGCCAATAAGTTGCCTGAGCATGCAATACGTCTTGCTGCTAATTTTACGTTGGTAGAAGATCCTTTCTCTTCAAACATTCCACTTGAAAAAATGCAGATGGGTATTGTTTTAGCCAATTATTATGCAGAGGAAGCGTTAAGATTATTTGACGAAGGCAGTGTGGATCCGAAATTATTGTTAGCTGAGCGCTTACTTGAGTGGCTGCATAACAATTGGCCGGAAAAAATGATTTCACTGCCTGATATTTATCAACGTAGTCTCAACCGAGTTAACAGTAAAAAGGTCGCGCAAGAATTAGTTTCCATTCTTGAAGATCATGAGTGGCTTGTAAAAGTTGAAGCTGGAGGGGAAATTGATGGGCAATTTCGTCGCGATGTATGGCGGATTGTGAATAAACTTTAGGTGGTTTAGGTAGTTTAGGTAACAAGGAGTAGATTTATGCAAAATTTAACAGATCCAGAAGGGGAAATCCTGCTTTATCAAACTGAGGATGGGCAAACCCGAATCGATGTAAGGTTAGTGGGAGATGATGTTTGGCTGACGCAAATGCAGCTGACGGAGCTATTTCAAAAGGATAAACGAACGATATCAGAGCATATCCAGAACGTGTTTTCTGAGGGGGAATTAAGTTCAGGGGCAACTGTCCGGAATTTCCGGACAGTTCAAAAAGAGGGAGAAAGAGAAGTATCAAGAAAACTGACTTATTATAATCTAGATGTTATTATTTCAGTTGGTTATCGAGTAAAATCTCATCGTGGCACCCAATTTCGCATGTGGGCAACGCAGCGCCTTAAAGAATATCTCGTCAAAGGCTTTACGATGGATGATGAGCGCCTGAAGCAGATTGGGGGTGGCAATTACTTTGATGAGCTACTTGCCCGTATCCGTGATATTCGTTCATCTGAAAAGATCTTTTGGCGTAAGGTATTAGATATTTATGCGACCAGTATTGATTATGATCCCAATATTGAAATAACCAAAGAATTTTTCAAGGTAGTGCAAAATAAAATGCATTGGGCAGCGCATGGCCGTACCGCTGCTGAAGTTATTTATGAAAGAGCGGATGCTGAAAAACCGAATATGGGGCTTACCACATGGAAAAAAGGTATTGCGCCATCACGTAGCGATGCAGAAGTCGCAAAGAATTATTTGAGTGAAGAAGAGTTAGATATTTTAAATCGGCTCGTTTCAATGTATTTAGACTTTGCTGAGCTTCAAGCAAAAAGAAAACGCCCTATGTACATGAAAGAGTGGGTTCAAAAATTAGATGATTTTATTAGGCTGAATGAACGAGAAATATTAACGCATGCGGGGAAAATAACGCATGAAAAGGCCAAAGAAAAAGCGAATCTTGAATATGATAAGTTTCGTGCTTTAACCAGTAGCGAGCTTTCTCCAGTTGAGAAGCATTTCTTTGAAGCGTTAGAGAAAACAAAAAAATTAGAAGGATCTGTTAAAGCCGAATCTAAAAATAAAGACGAACAAGAGTAGTATATGTCTATGGAATACGTAAGAAAAAAATGTGTCACCTATACGAGGGTTTCATCCAAAGAACAAGAAAAGGAGGGGTTTTCGATCCCTGCGCAACAAAAACTACTAAATGGATATGCGTCTGAAAATCAGTTTGTGGTAGTTAGAGAGTTTCAAGACGTTGAAACTGCCAAGCAATCTGGTCGTAGCGGTTTTTCCGATATGCTCAATTTCTTTACGGCTAATAAAGATGTACGCATATTGCTTGTTGAAAAAACCGATCGCTTGTACCGCAATATTAGAGATTGGGTGACGATTGATGAATTTGATTTAGAAATACATTTCGTGAAAGAAAATGTGATTTTGTCTGATAATTCAAAATCCAGCGAAAAATTCATGCATGGTATTAAAGTACTCATGGCCAAGAATTACGTTGATAACCTTTCAGAAGAAACCCGAAAAGGCATGACTGAAAAAGCGGAACAAGGTATTTGGCCATCGTGTGCCCCTATGGGTTATATCAATATTGTTGCTGAGAATAGTAAAAAGATCATTGTGCCTGATCCTAATAATTCCACTTTGATTGCGAAATTATTTGAGTGGTATGGCACGGGCAGCTATTCAATATTAGAGATAGCGCGCATGGCCAAAGATGCAGGGTTACGTTATCGAAGCAAAAATGCAATTTCAAAAGCAGCAGTACATAAGATCCTTCGCAGCAGGATTTATATGGGTGAATTTGAATGGGATGGCAAAATATATAAGGGTAATCATCAGCCTTTGGTGACTAAAGAGTTATGGGAGCATTGCCAAAATATTTTATCAGGACGCTATGCGAAAGCGAGTAAACGTAAAAAGCGTGATTTTGCTTTTTCAGGGTTGATTACCTGTGGGCATTGCAATTGTTCATTGGTCGGCGAAATTAAAAAAGAAAAGTATGTCTATTATCATTGTTCTGGTCATAAAGGTAAGTGTCCTGGACCTTATGTTAAAGAAGAGACTTTAGAAGCGCATTTCAGTGATGTCATTAAAAAGCTTCACTTTCCACAAGAAGTACTCACTTGGGTTAAGGATGCACTTCTGTGCAGCAACGAAGACACCCAACGATTTCATCAAGAAGCAATCACTAAACTACAGGCGGAGTATCAAAAGCTGGAGAGTCGCATACAGTTAATGTATGTCGACAAACTTGATGGTAAGATCTTAGGGGATTTTTTTGATTCCATGTCTGTCAAATGGAGGACTGAACAAACGGAAATTTTGCAAGCCATACAAACCCACCAGAATGCTAACCAAAACTATATAGTGGAGGGTGTAAAGCTACTAGAACTCGCGCAAAACGCTTATAAACTCTTTATTCAGCAAGATCCAACGGAAAAACGCCGACTACTCAATTTTCTAGTATCGAACTCGTATTGGGCAGATAAAACCTTGAGGGTAGAACTGAAGAAACCCTTTGATTTGCTTATGAAATTATCTGAGTTAACAGAACAAGAAATTGGATTAGGAGCGCTTAAAAAGCAGCATTTTGAAAATTGGCTCCCCGACACGGATTCGAACCATGGACCCAGTGATTAACAGTCACTTGCTCTACCGCTGAGCTATCGGGGAATAGCGCGTGATACTACTGGCCTCTGAACAATATGTCAAGGCCAATCAATAAGATAGGGGCCAGCTTAAACCGGCCCCAGATAACCTAAGCAAAAGCCTTTGTCATGCGCTCAACAGCCTTTTGCAGCACATCCATGCTAGTTGCAAAGGATAAACGCATAAAGCCTTCAGCGCCAAATGCGGAACCAGGCACTAAAGCAAGGCCCACGGAGCTGATGAGGTGATCTGCTAACTGCAAATCATTATTAATATTGGGCATCCTATCGATAACATCTTGAACCCGTGGGAAGGTGTAAAAGGTGCCATCGCCGGGTTCACATTGAACGCCAGGGATCTTATTTAAACTCTCAACTAAATAATCATGACGTTGTTTAAACACTTCGACCATCTTGTGCACGCCATCCATAGGACCACGCAAAGCTGCCTCAGCAGCCGCTTGGGCGATGGAGCAGGGGTTAGAGGTGCTTTGGCTTTGAATGTTTTTCATCGCGTCATTTATGCTGTCGATAGGGCAGCAAACATAGCCAATACGCCAACCAGTCATGGAGTAAGCTTTAGAAACACCATTTAGCACGATAGTGCGTGAGTAAAGCTCAGGGCATACATTGACGATATTCGCGAAAGGCTCTTTGGTCCAGAGAATATGTTCATACATATCATCTGTGGCAATCATCACATGAGGATGTTTCAAAAGGACCTTAGACAAGCTTAAAAGCTCTTCACGCGTATAAGCCATACCTGTAGGGTTGGATGGGCTATTAATGAACAAGAGCTTGGTTTTAGGCGTAATAGCAGCTTCTAATTGCTCAGCCGTAATTTTAAAGCGTTGCTTTATCGTTGTTTCGATAAAAACAGGTTTGCCATCGGCAAGCAAAGTCATATCGGGATAAGAGACCCAATAAGGGGCGGGTATAATAACTTCATCGCCTTCTTGGATAATGGCTTGCAGCAAATTATAGATGCACTGTTTGCCGCCTGTAGAAACAATAATTTGGTTAGGCTTATAGTCCAACTGATTGCTGCGCTTCATTTTCTCAGCAATCGCTTCACGCAAGGACACGATGCCATCCACTGCGGTATATTTGGTTTTGCCATCACGGATAGCCTTTATGGCGGCTTCCTTAATGTGATCTGGCGTGTCAAAATCTGGTTCACCAGCGCCCAGCCCCACAATATCTTGGCCTTTGGCCTTCAGTTCAGCCGCTCGTGCTGAAACAGCCAGGGTGGGGGAAGGTTTGATGCGCTTAACGCGGTTTGCAAGTTGGATATCCAATTTTATTGCCCTCGACAATCTGTTAAACTCATATCAATTAGGCCCAATACTATGCCATAGTCTAAGCTGCTTTTTAAGTTATACCCTATGAAAACAACGAAACGCCAACAAAAGAAATTAAACTTAGCGACTGCATTTTCCCCCAAAGGAAGCCAGCCTCAAGCTATCGATACTTTGGTTATGGATCTCAATGACGGGGTGCAATTTCAAACGCTGCTTGGCGTAACCGGTTCAGGTAAAACTTATACTGTTGCGAATGTCATTGAAAAAGTGCAACGCACGACAATGATTTTAGCGCCAAACAAAACCTTGGCAGCACAATTATATGGCGAGATGAAAGAGTTCTTTCCGAACAACAGCGTCGAATATTTTGTTTCATATTATGATTATTATCAGCCTGAAGCCTATGTGCCCTCATCGGATACCTATATTGAAAAAGACGCATCTGTTAATGATCATATAGAACAAATGCGCTTATCTGCCACCAAGGCCTTGCTTGAGCGTAGTGATACGATTATCGTTGCTACCGTTTCTGCTATCTATGGTTTGGGCGATCCGAATTCCTATTTGAGCATGATGTTGCATGTGAGTCGGGGCGACATTATTGATCAACGCAGTGTATTGAAAAGGTTGGCTGAAATTCAATATACCCGAAATGATCTTGAGCTACGTCGCGGTTGTTATCGCGTAAGAGGGGATGTCATTGATGTGTTCCCAGCTGAATCAGAGCAATATGCCGTTCGCATTCAATTATTTGGTGATGAGGTTGATAAGCTCAGCGTTTTTGATCCCCTTACCGGTCAAGTATTGCAAGATGTGCCACGATACACCATTTACCCCAAAACCCATTATGTAACACCACGACATCAAGTATTAGATGCTGTAGAAAATATCAAAGCAGAATTAAAAGAACGCCTCGCACAGTTACGTGATAATCAAAAACTATTGGAAGCGCAGCGCTTAGAGCAGCGCACGCAATACGATATCGAAATGTTGGTTCAATTAGGTTATTGCAATGGTATCGAAAATTATTCACGCCATCTTTCAGGGCGTGCACCGGGCGAACCACCACCTACTTTATTTGATTATTTACCTCCAAACGCTTTGTTGGTTTTAGATGAATCGCATGTCATGGTGCCGCAGCTTGGCGCGATGTATAAAGGTGATAGATCAAGAAAAGAAACACTGGTTGAATATGGGTTTCGTTTGCCTTCGGCTTTGGATAATCGCCCGCTCAAGTTTGAAGAATTTATCAAAATGATGCCTCAGACTATCTTTGTTTCTGCAACTCCTGGCGAATATGAGCTCGGATTATCAACCAAGCCTGTTGAGCAAATTGTAAGACCAACTGGTTTGATTGATCCTAAAGTGATAATCCGCCCAGTGGGCTCCCAAGTGGATGATGTGTTATCTGAAATCAATAAACGTGTTGCTGTCAATGAACGGGTATTAATCACGACCCTTACCAAGAAAATGTCTGAAGACTTAACCGATTATTTAAGAGAACATGGCGTTAAAGTGCGCTATCTTCATTCTGAAATTGAAACGGTGGAAAGAGTCGAAATTATTCGCGATCTAAGATTAGGTGTTTTTGATGTGCTGGTGGGTATTAACCTTTTGCGCGAAGGCTTGGATATGCCCGAAGTTTCATTAGTGGCTATCTTTGATGCAGATAAAGAAGGCTTTTTGCGCTCTGCACGTTCTTTGATCCAAACCATTGGCCGCGCGGCTCGCCATATTAATGGAACAGCCATTATGTATGCCGATAAAATGACTGGGGCAATGAAACAAGCAATTGGTGAAACAGACAGAAGAAGAAAAATTCAACAAGATTACAATAAAAAGCATAACATCACGCCTACCTCCGTTAAAAAATCGATTGCAGATATCATGGAAGGCGCAATAGCAGGCAGAAAAGTTTCCAATAAAAAGGGAAGCAAGAAAGTTGCCCCAAGCGCGAATCCTGTGGTTGATGAAATCAGGCAATACCGTGAGCAACATCATGCCATTACCCCAGATGAGATGAATAAGCTTATCAAGAAATGGGATCAAAAAATGTATGAATACGCGCGTAATTTAGAATTTGAACAGGCAGCAGCTATACGCGATGAGATCAAAATCATTAAAGAGATGGCCTTCAAAGAGAAGGAATAAAACAGCCTAAATCCCCCCGTGATATCAAAGGGGGATTTAGGCATCGAAAGGTTTTACACCTTTTCTTTTTCTTTCTCTTTAGGCAGATTGACTTGAATGTGCAATTCTTTCAACTGACGTGCCATCACTTCTGAAGGCGCTTGCATCAATAAGTCTTGCGCATTTTGGTTCATTGGGAAAGCAACGACTTCACGAATGTTAGGTTCATTTGCTAAGAGCATCACTATTCTGTCAATCCCAGGAGCACAGCCACCATGTGGGGGCGCGCCATATTTGAAGGCATTGAGCATGCCGCCAAATTGTTGCTCAACTTCTTCTCTTGAGTAGCTGGCAATTTCAAAGGCTTTGTACATAACTTCAGGCAAGTGATTTCGAATTGCACCACTTGAAAGCTCAATACCGTTACAAACAACGTCATATTGGAAGGCTTTGATGGTGAGTGGATCTTGGTTTAAGAGTGCATCTAAGCCGCCTTGAGGCATGGAGAAGGGGTTATGCGAGAAATCGATTTTCTTTTGATCTTCGTTGTATTCATACATGGGGAAATCAACCACCCAGCAGAATTCAAATCGATTTTTATCAATTAATTCTAGTTCTTCACCAATGCGTGTGCGGGCAGCGCCTGCCAATTTTTCTGCGTTGGCTTTTTGGTTACAAACGAAGAATACCGCATCACCTTCTTTACAACCACTGAGTTGTTTTAACTGTTCTAAGCGAGCAGCATCTAAGAATTTAGCGATAGGGCCTTTGGCTTGTTCTTTTGTGAAGATGATATAACCTAAGCCTGGTGCACCTTGTGCAATCGCCCAATCATTTAACTTTTCAAAGAAGCTACGTGGTTGTGATTCCGTATTGGGAGCAGGAATAGCTCTTACGATAGCGCCTTTTTGAATTGCTTTAGCAAAGGCATTAAATTCTGAACCATCAAATACCGAAGTAACATCTGAAATGATTAAGGGGTTACGGATATCTGGCTTATCATTACCATATTTAAGCATGGATTCTTCATAGGTAAAGCGCTTAAAGGGCAAGGGGCTTACTTGTCTGCCTTTGGCAAATTCTGTAAACACGCCATGTAATACAGGCTCAATGGCTTGGAAAACATCTTCTTGGGTTACAAAGGACATTTCAAAGTCAAGCTGGTAGAACTCACCAGGGCTTCTGTCGGCTCTGGCATCTTCATCTCTAAAGCAGGGCGCGATTTGGAAATATCTATCAAAGCCTGCCACCATCAATAATTGTTTAAATTGTTGTGGTGCTTGGGGTAGGGCATAGAATTTACCTGGGTGCATTCTGCTGGGCACCAAAAAGTCACGCGCACCTTCTGGTGAGCTTGAGGTGAGAATGGGCGTTTGAAATTCTAAAAAGCCTTGGTCAATCATACGATGACGCAAGGAAGAAATAATTTGTGAACGCAAAATAATATTAGCGTGCATTTTTTCACGTCTTAGATCTAAGAAACGATAACGAAGACGTGTATCTTCTGGGAATTCTTGATCGCTGTTTACTTGGATAGGCAAGAGATCGGCCTGGGAATCAATTTCAACCTCATCAATCACAACTTCAATTTTGCCTGTTGGCATTTTGTTGTTGATGGTTTCTTCGCTTCTTTTGACTACGTGCCCTGTGAGGGTGATAACGCTTTCATTACGTGCCGCTTCGGCCGTTTTGAAATTGGGCGAGGTTGTTTCAATGACGCACTGGGTTATCCCATAATTATCTCGTAAGTCGATGAACAGCAGGTTACCATGATCTCGTTTACGATGTACCCAGCCGGATAAACGTACGGTTTGACCTTCTTCTGAAACTGTCAGGGCGCCACAAGTGTGAGTTCGGTAACGATGCATTTTAAGCTCTTCTAACTTATCTAGGGGGTAAAGAGAGAGACTTTAACGTATAGCGGTAAGTTAGTGAAGTCTTGACCTTGATTTGACCATAAAAAAAATGCTATCTTCTGGCCTCTCTTTTTAGGCACGTAGCTCAGTGGTAGAGCACCACCTTGACATGGTGGTGGTCGGTGGTTCGATCCCACTCGTGCCTACCATTAGATTTTGTTAGCTTGCCAAAGGCAAGTCTTAGAAAATCTTATGTCTCGCCGTAGCGTCTGAGCGTAGGCGGGCTTTATCAGGTCATCCAATTTCAAAAGCCATCAAACTCACTTTTTGGCGACTGTCTTCTAACACCCAACATCAACGAAAGACAATTTAATTGCTGCAATGTTTACTCAGTGATTAATCTTAGCAAAGCAGGGGCAAGCCCAAGCTGAGAAACTTGCCGCCTCGTTTGAACAAAAAATCCTTGCTGCTAAATAAACAGGTTAATTCGACAACCGTCGCTTCAGAGAAGGACTCTGTTCAGAACTGAAATAGCCTTTTCTACTTCTTTGCGCATTAAATTCAATGGTCACCCCTCTAAAGGCACTATTAAGCGCAACAAATTGCCTATATTGCCAATAAAGACCCAATTCGGCTTGAGGATTGGTGTTGCCAATAATATGCCAAAGGAAGGTTTTAGCTTGGTTTGAGGGGGCATGATGATTTTCCAACAATCTATCAAGACATGTGCTTACAGTCGCCTCAAGAGAGGGAAATTTGTCTCGCTGATGTTCAATCGGAACAATAAGAAACAAAGCTAAAATATGATATGGACCATATGCTTGTTTATTTTTAGCAAATAAGCTTAACTTCTCTTGCCAAAAACGCAGTGTCAATTGTGAGTCTTCCCCCAAATCAAAGCCAACCTCAGATGGAAACAACGGTAACAGATCTCGGTATAGTCCAGTTTCGTAAACGAAATTAAAGTTTTTAGTTGCCACCTCGCATTGAAAAAAGGATTTCAAAGCGAAAAGATACTCCTCAAATGGCATTGTTCTAAGCAAGTGACTATGTGCTTGCATACAGGGTATCAATTTTTCAGGAACCTTGAGATCTGTTGTCATATGAAGATTATGAATGTGACGCAAAATACTCAAAGGATCTGCTTGATAGCGCCGATTGGCTTCACTAACATGCCGATCAGTTGGTTCACGCTTTCTCTGAATGTTTTGCTCCTTAGCAAGAAGCAGTTTTGCTTGAGTATCTTTTAATTCCAAGGCTAGTTGCTCAAACTTTTGCATAAGTGCTTGATATTCTGCTTGCTGTTGTTGTACTTGCAGTTGCGTTTTCTCTTTTAGCAAAGCGGCGTTTTGACGCAGTTGTTCAACTTGGTTAGCATGTTCTTTGCGTATTAACTCCACTTCTTTAGCGGAAGCTGTACGCTCATGTTCACGCTCTTTAGCATCTTTTATGCGCTCATCCTTAAGTGCTTGGGCTGAATTTTTTTGCTCATCCTTAAGCGCTTGGGCTGATTTTTTTCGTTCCGCTTCAAGTGCTCTAGCAGATTGTTGGCGCTGTTGCTTAAGTTGTTCTTCAGCTTTTAGATTACTTTCCTGCGCTTCGCGAAAGGTCGCAATTTTTTTTGCATGACTATCCAAAATAGTTTGTGAGCGCAATTTTTCTGCAGCAAGCTCTTCTGTCAGTTGTGCCACGGTTTGCTTTAAGCTATCCCTTTCTATGTCTAATGATAAATTTGCTAATTGATCTGCAACTTGGTTGATTTCATCATTTGCACTATCAGCCTCTTGCACATCTGATTGTGTTACTTGAGGCACAAGTTCCTCGTGATAAGCGGGTAACAAGGAATATCTAAGAGGCTCAGCAGGTAAGCACACAAGGCTTATCCGTTTAATTAAATCTACGCAAACTTTACCCACAAGATTATCTGTTCCCTGAGCATTTTCTATTACAACGGAGCAATAGAGCATTAGTGCAGATAAAGCTTGCGCTGAGTCAGCAGAAAAAGAGCCCTGCGCTCGGAATTGCTGTAAAAGTGCAATTGTATCTCTTACAACTTCAAGTCGAAAAACAGATGTTTCATATGACATAGTTTGAGAGCAACAATCTTGAAACGCTTCGTCTGATATCACGTTTGAGGCGCTAGCATTTTGACTAAGTTGAAGATAAGCTTCTTCGAGGAGATCATATGCTTGATTTAATGGAAACTTATTTTGTTTTACTTCAAAGGTTTCTTTTGAGCGCAATAGTTGTTGTAAGAATGTTATCGCTGCATGTTCGTTTCTATTGCGCAAAATTCTTTCTAGCTCAGGAGAAATATTAACAATAGAAGCTTTTATTTTATGAATTATATCGCTCTGAAAAATATAAGCGAAGGAAAAGCTTGAACCGTGAAAGTGTATTAATTCAAGCACAAGCTTTCTAACGGGTTGCTTTGATACCGCAAAATAAGGATCTACGCTATCTAATAGTGCTTTGGGATCTTTAAAGTCATCAAGAAGCGCTGGTATGATTTGTTTTAAATAGTTGCATATTCTATAAAAATCATGGTCACCTTCAATTAACTCAACATTTGAATGACACTCGTTAAATAATACTAACGCGATGTTAAGATTAACAAATAGGTTTAAGTATATATGAGACTTAATGGGTTTAATAAGAGGGGAAACACTTTGTTTGGGTAGACATTGAAATAAATAGGATTGAAAGACAAAAGTATCTGTCAGCCTCGAAATAATGGAAATGTATACATTATGTCGTAATTCTTTTAATTCCCTGGGATTTAATGATTTGGTATTCTTAACTTTACTCGCGACCTCATCAAGAAATGAGGTCGATAAAGGCAACTCATTAATTAATGCTTGTCCTAAATCTTTTATGAATTCTGGACGGTGTTGATGCTTTTCGATAAAAGCGTTTACTTGTTTTTCTTTTTTTACGGTATCATATTCTCTGGCCAATTGTATGAACTCAGCAACCTCTTCTTTGGTAATATTGAGTGAGTCCCTGGCTGTGTCACTAGCAGTCTGAACAGGAGCTTGTGGCGCTGAGGTTGGAACTAGATGAGGTGAAGTTGGTGCAACTTCTGGCGTAGCGTTAGGAGCAGAATTTATTAATCGTAACTTTATTTCATTTATGCGAGCTTGCATCGCATCATGAATAGTATGCCATATTGAAATGCCCTTGCCCTTTTTTGTACACAGAAAGCTATTTAATAATAGCTTACATACATCTTTATGAGTCTGTGTACTACATTGATTTTGCACTTGTCGATATTCTTGTAAAAGGATAAATATGTCACAAAATAGTGATGCAAGTTTTTTATCATTATTATTACCTGCCTTAGGCGCCTTTAATTTGGCAATTAATTCCTCGCTTTTTTCCTTAAAATATTTTTCGTCTTGGGAATCAGGTTTTGCTGCACTTTGCCTATCAAAAATAAAATCATCAAGTAATCTGTTAAAATTAGAGCCATAATCAGGTGCTATTTTTGCGTGTTCTTCAAAATTATTACGTATCGATTCCATTTGCTGTAGATGCTTGGATAATTCTTTTGCATGAGAGGTATCATCATCCCTACACAGATTAGCAAGTTGTAAACAGAGATTCTCCCAATGGCTAAGCAAGATGGCAGCTTCGTGATGGCGATGTAAGCGTTTAGCAATAATAATAAAATTTTCTTGGATCTCTAAATATATTCTAATATTGTAAAAAGTTAATTCATTGTTGCCAGCTCTCTTTAATATGAGTTCTTCGTATGCTTGGCTAAATTCACAGAACCACGATAATTTTTCAGTAATATTTTTATAGGTTACATGGTAGGAAGTTCTAGATTCAGGTAGTTCTGCACTTGCAAATTCTTTTATTAATTCTGAATAGTGAATTCCTAGTAGCTGAAAAACTAAATTGGACATCAAATTATAAAGCGCTTGAGAAGCATTATCTTGTTTGATTTTTTCAGGGCTCAGGTATTGTTTTATAAAGGCATGTAAGATATTAACCTGTTTAGTGGCTTTCTCAGTGTGAGTGTAGTTATCAGTAAACAAATAGACGGTTTGTGCTTTTTCAGACGTTGTGCGGGCATAGATGACTTTCCCCATAGCCGTTTTAACAATTTTAGCTTCAGGTGAACTATAAATTTTACTACATATATGATGCCCGATCTGAAGGACCTGCGCATTATTTAAATCAGCGTTTTTTTTTACAAAGGCTTCTACGTTTTGTTGACGTTTGCTTGTTTCACTTTCACAAGCTGCATTCATAAATTCCTGAGAAATTTCTTCAATAGCGCCAGCAAGCATAAATTGTCCTATTATGTGTTTGGATTTATTTTTTCAATGAGCGGCAAGGTAATTTGTCATAAAGAATGCCTTTGATTTCTTGAGGGGCAAGCCTTGGGCATTCAAAAGGCGAGTTCTCATCAAGCCTTTCAACAAGGTTAATCGTGCTATAGGATGAAGCAAGTGAAATGATATCTTGGGCATGAACTTGATGGGGACTAAATAGCAGATGGATAGGTCTTTGCAGGGTTTGTATAACGTTCATCAAGGGGGCAATTTCTTCAAGTTTTAAATAACTCCAGCTAATATCCACTTGCTTAATTATAGTGAATTCTTCTGGGTTAAAGCGCAGCCAGTCTTTGAGTGGATCAGCACTCATTGAGAGATCAAGGCAATCAAAAACATGAGCACTCGAGCGCTTTTTCCCCCGGTTTATTAAGTAATCCTTGCGTTCTTTCGTTGGCATGGGCGTTAAATCAAACCAAGTTTGAACAGAAATATCTTCTCCAGGTATGTCAGAGTTTCGAACTTGTCCTTTTTGATTATAATCTTCATGGTCGAGGTTTTTTTGTGATAAATTTACTGAAAATCCAGCAGCTTTTAAAGTGGTCTTCGAGAGCAGGCCGTTGGTTTTGCCATTTCCAATAATGATTCTATTCATCATGCGAGCCTGCTGTATTGTTTTTAAAGCAGGATATGTACCTTGCATACAACCATCAACTAAAAGACCGATGAATAGACCTACTTTATAAGCTTCTTCCTGATATGAGGCCTTTTCCATTAATGCATCAAGCCCCGTGGCATCACCTGGCAAAAGTGTGATTGCTGGATCACGTTTTGTTGGAAAATTTGCAGGATTGATATCAAATCCGACTAAACGCAGTGGGCTTTTAGCATCTGCAAAAGATTTTTTTATAGTAACTAATTCACTGCCATCCCCACAGCCGAATGAAAATATTTCAAGGGGTTGCTCTTTTTCTCGAAGGGCATTTGCCAGTAGATCTGCAATCGCAAGATGTGCCTTCTCATGATAACGCATATCGATGTCCTGGTAGAATCCACGATGGCGTTGTTGCGCCCAATTTAGTGTTATGCGGTTATCTCGCTGGGCATGGGAGCGATCGATGCTTGCGCCAAGCGCGGTCATTGTTTTATAGGTTTGATGGGTTATCTGATCGAAATAACGATTGTTGAGTTCATGAGCCGAAAATGGCAAAGAACAGCCTAGTTTGGATTTGTCTTTAAAGCTTAATAACATGAAAGCCGATTTTCTTTGTGGTGTGATTAACCCGCTATCAGCAGCTATAGAAGTGGTAAAGTAATCTGTGAGAACAACTTTAGTTATATTTAAAGGTGTTTTAAATTTCTTTCCTAGTGATAAGCGATAACTTGTGCTGGAAAATTCATCAATCTTAGGGGCTTTGTTGCTAGGATTAATGTTATAGGAGAGCCATTGTGCTATTTGCGTAGATAACTGTAATAATTTTCTATTTTGATTGATAGCCTCTTTCAAACGGGCTATGAAATTATCGGGAGCTGCTAAGCTTTGCGCAATCGTTAAAGCATTTTTGCCTTCTTTATTCTTTAACTCGGTTTTGCAATTTGCATTAACCAATAGCAAGGCGGTATCAAAGTGTTGATTGCTTAGCGCAATCGTTAAGGGCGTGTCACCTTGAGCATCTTGCTCATCGAGCTTCACATCTTGTTGCAGCAAGAAGTTCACAACATTATTTTGTCCTTGTTGGGCTGCAAAGTGTAACGCTGTTTTTTGGGAATTTTTACCCTTAGCGTTTAAATCTAGTGATTTAAAGTGTTTTTCGAGATAATCGACTTCGCCCTGAGAAGCTGCATTTCGTAGTTTACGTTCTAATTCTTCCTTGGTGGGCATTGAAATTCTTATTTAATTAAACAGCTAAAAATGTAGTAAAATATTCTACATTTTTTGTGTGCATTTCTCAATTAAGGAAAAGGCTAAACACGTGGGTGTGCAGCTTAGGCAGTGTAGGGTTGCTAGCCGGGGAGATTTTTTATAGCACTGGGGTTTAAGATTAAAACACTATGATAAAAAGGTTTTCGTATTTTATGTTTTTATAAAGTAAAAAGGCCTGATTGATTAACAATCAAGCCTCATTACCTATCTATCAGCTTTATCTAACCGAAATTCCACACTAAAGACAGTTTGCCCGTATTAAAATTGGATTTATATCCGGCAGCGTATGCCTGATCTGATAATCCAGGTGTGAAGAGTGAATCTAAACTAACCACTTGACCATCTAAACTATGATGACGGCCATGATAGTTATATTCAGCTCTTGCAGATAATCCTCGCATAAAATTATCTGTTTTGGCTAAACTGCAAAAGGGAATTTCAAGCCCAATGCCACCCACAAAACGGTATTTGGTATTTGATTCAGAAATACTGCCTGTAAATGATGAATTTCCAACGTTAAATGCAAAAGGACAAACATAAGCAACATCTAAATGATCACGCGTTCCTTCGGCTCCTAAGCGGATATACGGAATCAAATATTCTGTTAAGCTGTAGCCAAAACGAGCAGTTAAGCCGACTGTTAAATCATGTTTGTATTCTGCTGAGCCTACATAACCTAAACTGTCACGAAAAGCGGGTTTTGGTCCTGCAATCAAAGTAAAATCATGAGAATCATAATCTTCGTACCAATCTGCGTTTAATTCTAAGCCTGCTATTAATCTATCGCAGACGAGTTGATAACCTACCAGCAAACCACCAAGCAAACCATTATTATGGATAGAGGTTACTTGGCTGATATTTTCTACTTGTGTTCCTATCCCAGGTTGATTTAGGTAGGCCACATTAGAATCTAAACTACCATTAGACTCACCATATCCAATAGAGCCACCCACTAACCAGTTGCCATTAAAAGCATGCGCATGAGACATCAGTAAAATTGAAGATGAGGCAAGCAAAGAAGCTAGGATAGTCCTTTTCATTTTTCCATTCCCTTGTACAAAATCCAAATCCTTTTAGTGATATTAGGCAATTACCTCCATCTTAGCAAGGCAACTTCCTGTTATTTATGCTATATATTTATTCAGCGCTCCCACTGCAAGAAAGATTTCAGCGTGCGCCAGTTTAGGATTGAAGGTGTTAAACTTAAGTGACGCAACCATTATCGAGAAAAATATGGCTATTCCATTAACAGATTATTTCAATAGAATTGCTTATCAGGGTAGTGCAACACCAAACAGCGAAACATTAAAGGCTATCCATCGTCAGCAGTGTTTTCATATACCTTTTGATATGCTTGATCCCCATTTGGGGATCCCTCCTCAACTTGATCCAGATTTTTTAGTTAAAAAGCTCGTCCATAGCAAAAGAGGAGGGGGTTGTTCGCAAATTAACGAGCTTCTTGCTTTGGTGCTCACTGAAATGGGTTTTAAAGTTGAAAGATTAATGGCAAGAGTTCTATATGGCACACCTGTAGACAAGGTGCCTTTGCTTGCGCATAAAGCGCTTCTTGTTGAGGTTGAAGGTCAAAAATGGTTATGTGATACCGGGTTTGGCAGCAATGGTTTAATTGAGCCCATTCCATTTGTGTTAGAAAAAGCGTTTCATCAGTTTGATGAAGCATTTATGCTCCGTAAAGATGATAAGTACGGATATAAATTGATGACACAAATTGAAAACGAATGGGTTGATTTATATGCTTTTGAGTTAACAGCTTATTTTGCAGAAGATTTTAATGCCATGCATTATTATAATTACAACAACCCCGAAATGGTTTTCGTCAAAAATGTGGTTGTCACCATGCCTTTTGAAAATCGCCGCAAAATTCTTTTTAATAGAACCTATAAAGAGCGTGATAAAAAAGATCTGTTTTCAATTGAAATTGAATCAGTTGAACAATACCATGAGATTTTGAAGAAGAACTTTAATATCGAGTTACCTCAGTATCCGAACTTTTTCCCACCTGCGCTTACAAAAGGTCATTCCTGAGGTTATCAAAAATATCCAAGGCAAAATATGATAGTCATCTCGCTTCTAAAAAACCATCCAGAATGTATTAGCTCTATTGCAAAGATGTGGCATGAATTGCTGGGAAAAAAATGGCTGCCAGAAATAACCATTCAAGAGATAGAATCTGGATATTATGAAGAACTAAACGATCACCTGCCCCTTGCCTACGTTGCACTTGATAATGATTTACCTGTTGGCACATGTTCATTGCAATTAAATGATGGCATTCGTCCAGACTTGTCACCTTGGCTTGGTGATTTATTGGTTGACACTGCCTATCAAAAGCAGGGGATTGGCAGAATCTTGATTGAGACAGCAAAGAACAAAGCAAGAGACTTAGGTTTTGAAAAGCTCTATCTTTTTGCTTTTGATCCCAATCTGCCTGCTTATTATGCCCGCCTTGGCTGGAACCTGCTTTCGATGGATAATTTCAAAGGCCATCCTGTTGCTGTTATGGAGATAGCGTTATGAACTATATAGACAGATTAAAAAACATTTGGAATGTCGTTTATGATCCAAATAACGATGTCACTCAAACAATTGAGGAATTTTTTCATCCTGATTATGAACAATCCATCAATGGCGTGAGCATGTTGCGCCCAGAATATATTGAGCACGTGAGAGCACAAAAGAAAAATATGCATGTAGAGCATATTGAATACAAATATCATCTTGAAAACGCTGATAAACTCTTTGCAATATATTATGTAAAAGGGAAAACGCTAGAAGGCGCTGCTATCGAAGCTGAAGTGATAAGCTACTTCCAGTTTAAAGATAAACAAATACTAAAAATACATGGCCAAGTAAGGCTGGAGAAAGGGGAGTATTCAGCTGTTGATATGTAATTCAACTAAGTTGATTACTCTTAAAGCCGTTACATCCCATAAGCTGGATGAATAGGGATGCCACTCTATAATTAAAATAACTCCCTTATTCGCCCATAAGATAATTGCATGGATTTAACCAAAACGGTGCTCTTACTTTGTACATCCAACTTGTTTATGACATATGCCTGGTATGCGCACTTAAAAAATTTAAATAATAAGGCTTTGTGGATAGCAATCATAACAAGCTGGGGTATTGCCTTTTTTGAGTACCTATTCATGATCCCTGCAAATCGTATTGGTTTTAATGAGGCAGGCTTAAGCTTAGCCCAGCTCAAGATATTGCAAGAAGTGATTACATTATCCATCTTTATCCCCTTTGCAGTTTTATATATGCGACAAGAAATTTCATTAAATTTTGTATGGGCAGGTCTGTGCATGATTGGGGCAGTTTATTTTATTTTTCGTTAAAAGCGCTTGTACCTTCAAAATAAATATGTTAGCTTGAAAAAATCATTATAGTTATTAATTGAATTATATAGCCTTTTTATGTCAAAAACGCCTAACTGCACCAAAATTGTTTCCTTGCACGCTGTTGCAAAACAAGCAGTTGTGGCTTCTATTCTGTTCCTGGTGGTCTTCAAGAAATTCTCCTTTTTACCCTATCTTAATTAATTATTTGTAATGCGATTAAGGTAGGGATACCGATAGCATTATTAAATCTTTTATTTTTTAATTCTCACTAAGAGGTGATGTTATGAATTTTGGCCCACAAGCAGGCAGACGGTATTTTTTACCCTTTTTTCAAGGTTTTTGCGGCGTGTTAGCAAGTAGAGCTTCCACAATATTGACAAATAAAATGAGAAAATATTTATCAGAGAGCAATAGAGAACAGCCTGCGACTCAGGAGCCTATTCAAAGTAGTGAATCATGGCAAGAACAAAGCAGAGTAAGGCTGAAATTTTGATAAATAATCATGCAAACGATAAAGAGTGCTTGTGTTCTCTTTATCGTTTATCTTATTTGGGCTGACACGCTACAATAACGCAAGCAAGTAGCGGTAGCCATACATAATTAATCATAAGCATCATAGTTTCGGCTGCAACGAAGGGGCGGATATAACAATACAACCCAATTAATAATAACTTGAAAATGACTAATCCTAAAAACAGCATAAAATATCTATGGGTATTATTTTCTAATAATGACCTACATTCTTTAATCGTGACAAGCGGACCATTATCTTTTATGGCAATAAGATAAATGGATAGCAAAAATGTAGGGCCAAATATAAACAAAGCAACGAGAAATAGCGTTGTTTCACATAAGATGAAAAAGCTAAGATCTAAAATGCCCGTAAAAGAAGACATCGTATAAGCTAAGCAAATTGCACCAAACATCACAAAAATGCAAGCGGCCAGTGTGACGGGTATAATACTGATGATGAGTGAAATTAATTTCCCAATAGATTTTATGAAAATATCAATATAATTCACGGCACGTTTTTGTTGTGCTTCATAGCATGCTCTTACCACTAATAATAAACAAAACAGGAAAAAAGGAGTATGGATACAAGCGGATTTAAACAGCAAATAAGGATAAAGCTGGGCAAAAGTATAATGTAAATCAAATGCAACATTAAGAATAAATGCCCCTACAACATAGAATAATAGTAAAGGGGTTGCGGCCTTATGACTTGCGCTAAAAAGATTTATGACATTGCGATACTTCATATTTTACGACAACTTTTTTTATGACAACACGATTCAACAAATGAGATGAACAGTATAAAAGCTTTGTTAAAACTTAGCGCTCTATGAAAGCGCAGCTAATCGGGCAGCCCATCATAAAATTGTTAGTTAGTTGAGACTCCGGCTGCTTTTAAGGTATGACAAAGCAAATGGAGGAATTATGAAAGTTAAAGCAGCAGTAGCTTATCAAGCTGGCAAGCCCTTGGTCATTGAAATGGTTGATTTAGAAGGCCCTAAAGCCGGTGAGGTTTTGCTAGAAATTAAAGCCACCGGCGTGTGTCATACCGATGCCTATACACTCTCTGGTGATGATCCAGAAGGCTTATTCCCAGCTATTTTGGGACATGAAGGCGCAGGCGTTATTGTTGAGGTGGGCGCAGATGTGCGCAGTGTTCAAGTGGGCGATCATGTTATCCCGCTTTATACCCCAGAATGCAGACAATGCGAATATTGTTTATCGCAAAAAACCAATCTTTGCCAAGCTATCCGCAGCACCCAAGGTAAAGGACTAATGCCCGATGGCAGCAGTCGCTTTTCGTTGAATGGTCAGAAAATTTTGCATTATATGGGCACTTCTACGTTTGCGAATTATATTGTGTTACCAGAAATAGCGGTGGCCAAAATTCGCCAAGATGCACCTTTAGATAAAGTCTGTTTAATTGGTTGCGGAGTCACCACAGGCATAGGAGCTGTAATTTACACGGCAAAAGTAACACCGGGTGCAAATGTTATTGTTTTTGGTTTAGGCGGTATTGGGCTTAATGTTATTCAAGGCGCTAAAATGGCAGGGGCGAATATGATTGTGGGGGTGGACATTAACCCTGCAAAGAAAGCCTTGGCTGAAAAGTTTGGCATGACACATTTTGTTAACCCCACTGAGGTAAAGGAAGATATTGTGCCTTATTTGGTTAATTTAACCAAAGGTGGGGCAGATTACAGCTTCGAATGTATTGGCAATGTAACCTTAATGCGACAAGCGCTAGAAGTGTGTCATAAAGGCTGGGGCGTGTGCACCATTATTGGCGTTGCAGGCAGTGGTCAAGAAATATCAACCCGACCTTTTCAATTAGTAACTGGGCGTGTATGGAAAGGCTCAGCTTTTGGTGGTGCAAGAGGCAGAACCGATGTACCCAAAATAGTTGATTGGTATATGGACGGTAAAATTGCCATTGATGAACTTATCACCAACAAATTACCCATCGAAAAAATTAATGATGCTTTTGATTTAATGCATGCTGGCAAATCCATTCGTTCAGTGGTGACTTTCTGATGGGGATTACTATCATATCTGAACAAAAATGTTTTGAAGGAACACAAGGTATTTATAGCCATGACGCCGTGCAAACACATAGCCCAATGCGTTTTGCGGTGTTTACGCCACACCAAGCAAAGAAAAATAAATTGCCAGTGCTTTATTGGCTTTCAGGGCTCACCTGCACTGAAGAGAATTTCATCACAAAAGCAGGTGCACAACGTATTGCCGCTGAATGTGGCTTGATGATAGTTGTTCCAGATACAAGTCCCAGAAATTTAGACTTAGCTGGTGAAGCAGATAGCTATGATTTTGGTGTGGGGGCTGGGTTTTATCTGGATGCCACACAATCCCCTTGGGATAAAAGTTATCGCATGTATTCTTACATCAGCAAAGAATTAATTTTTCTGATTGAAAATGAATTTCACGCTGATTCAAATCGTATGGGTATTTTTGGACATTCTATGGGTGGCCATGGTGCGTTAACGATTGCGCTTAAAAATCCTAACATTTTTAAATCGGTCTCTGCTTTTGCACCTATTTGCTCACCAATGCGTTGTCCTTGGGGTGAGAAAGCATTTTCAGGATACCTAGGTCAAGATAAAAGCAGCTGGCAGGAATATGATGCAACAGTGTTAATAAAAGAGCGTGGTTGGAAAGGTCCTGCTTTGTTTATTGATCAAGGCACACAAGATCCATTTATTGAAACTCAACTTAAACCACAATTATTACTTGATGCTTGCCAAAAAGCGGATATACCTATCACGCTGCGCATGCAAGAAGGATATGATCATAGTTATTACTTTATTGCTTCTTTTATAGAAGATCATCTTCGATTTCATGCTAAAAATTTATAATTTCCCTTAAAATTACACAATGTGCTGATTGTTTTTACAGCCTTAGAGCTTAGTTGAATACCGTTGATGACGATAAATAATTGTTAGCCTCTTTATTAAAAGGTTATTCAGTGTTTAACGTTATTTTGATATTTCTAGGCGCAGGGCTGGGTGGCGTATTACGTTATTGGCTTTCTAATCAAGTTTACGCTTCCTTTGGCAAAAATTTCCCCATTGGCACGCTGGTGGTAAATGTAAGCGGTTGCCTTATCATGGGCATATTATTCGTGCTTATAATGGAGCGCTTTGATGGCATAGGCCCACAAATGCGCTCATTATTACTTATCGGCTTTTTAGGTGGTTATACTACCTTTTCTTCTTTCTCCATTGAAACAATTAATTTAATTGAAAATGGTCAATGGCTCGGTGCTGGCTTAAATATCTTATTAAGTAATATCTTATGTCTTTTGGCAGCCTGGATAGGTGTGATTGGAGCGAGAATGTTATGAAAACAATCCCTGTTTTAATGGTAAGAATTTACATTCTAGAATCCTCAAAACTCATGCCTAAGATAATAAGTTACTTAAAACAAGAGGCAAATGTGAGAGGCTTGAGCATTTTTAGAGCCATCAGTGGTTTTGGCGAGTCAGGCAATCACACCAGCTCTTTTGTTGATTTATCTTTGGATCTGCCCTTAACTGTCGAATTTTTTGATCATAAAGAAAAAGTTGAAGCCGCGCTTGAAGGTTTAGGTAACATGGTTAAGCCGGAGCATATTGTGATCTGGGAAGCAAAGGCAAATCAATAATCAATCCTGTGGTACAAAATATTGCGGCTGTATATAAACTTAGTAACAATTGAACTAAGTATATAAGAAATTAAACTAATTAAAATTAAATACCTATTTTCATATCGAGGTTACTATGTGGTCCTTAGAGGAATTTCTGAGCAATTTGGGCGATCTAGAGGATATAAACATTGAACCAATTTTCAAAGCTTTATCCAAATTTAACATGTCATTTTTTTCGCGATCTAAAGAAGAAAAAATTAACGTAATTAATGAAATTCTTAACGCTTGTAGCGCTTATATTGAAAATATTCCTCGAGCAGAAAGAGAATATGGTATTGATGAAAACTTGCTTCAACAGAAATATCCAAACTTAAACGCTGTAAATGAATTAGAAAAAAAAGCCTATTTGTTTTCAACGATGAAACATTATCATTTTAACCCGGATGAAGTGGAAGGATTTGATATTTCAAAAAACCGATATCTTGCTAAAGCGAGATGGGGGCTGATAAATGATATCTTAGGAAAAGGCGAAGGAAAAGCGCTTGATATGAGACATTGGCACGAATATAGAACTAAAGGGGTAAATGATCTTTATTATCAGTGGCTACAAACGAATAGCAGATTATCTTATCGCGAAGCTAAAGAGCAGGCTGCTTTTATGGCTCGAACTTATTTAGATAATCCTGAACCTTTTCAAGTGCATTTTCAGGATGGCAAGATGTGGGTGAAGAATAAAGGAAATTTAGTACTGATAAATAGTAAAGAATCAGTAGCAATGGGAGAGATGATTTATGCGATTGATACACAAGGAAAAATGTACGTTAGTCACACCTTCTCTGAATTAGAAAATATTGGCGGATTTCAACATTCTTCTTTTCTAAAAGGTAAGGTAGTTATTTGCGCAGGCCGTGTGCATGTTGAAGAAGGAATTTTGAAATCAATAGATACGAGCAGTGGTCATTATAAACCCACTCGGCCTCATTTGGTTAAAGCTTTAAAAATATTACATGATAAAGGCATAGACTTAAGGAATTGTACTGCTAGAGATTCAAGCGTCACTGAGTTATATTCAGAAAAAAATGCACAAATGTATCTTCATTCAAATGGATATTGTTTACCAGAAAAAATGGGGGCCTATGTCTTTCATAACATGTTAAAAATGATGAGAGGTTATGATGGTCAGGGCGCTATTCCAGATTCAGAATTATCACATTTCAGAAAGATGCTTGAATTCTGTGCTGATAAAGGTGAATTTGAAGCAAAAGCCATGCTAACGAAAGAACTATACACAGGCCAATTAATAGATAAAGAATTAAAAGAAGTACCAACTCAGCTTGAAAAAGATAAAGCGACGGCGCTGGAGCATTTAAATGATCTATGCGAAGCAAAAGCGATATTGAACCAATTTGAGATTGAATATATAAATAACTGTATTAAAAATATACTTGAGCATGTAAATCTGCGCTCAGCAGATAATAATAAATTAATTGATTTATATAATAAATTTAATGAGCAACAAACGCCAAGCCCCTCGAAAAGATTAACTTAAGTTAATCTTTTCGAGGGGCAAAAACATTGTTATATCAAGCTTCAATCCCAATATACAAATCCATCACGATATTTTGGTGATCATTGGCTCTTTCATCATATACTTCAAAATCGGTTGCATAACGTCTTTTACCACCCAGATCTGAATCGGTCATTTTCCAAATCGAGAACCAAGCATTGCGCACCACATCCGGCATAGGGGCAGGGCCTGTGGTAAATTTTGCATAGCTTTGTGCAGGAATGGTGAGCGTTTTAAAACCCGGCGGCACATCTTTTAAGGTCTCAACTTCTTCACCAATAAAGTAGGTGTAATCGCCATTATGGTCACTTTCATAATCTGTGTAACAACATAGCGTAGTGCCAGGATGGGTGCGATGGGGTATTTGGCTGAACAATTGCTCTTGAAAATACTTTTGTACAATGGGAAATATTTTCCCTGTCATGGGATCAATTTCATTTTTGTTATTCGTGCGAACTTGAATGCCGATTAATTTTTTTTCGGGCAGTTTAGCTTGTGATTGTTGCATGATTATTCCTATAAACTAACGAGGTGAAAAGTACTGATTTACAAATTGGGCGTTAACACCAAGACGGGTTTTTAAAATAGTGCTTAACCCGCCTAAAGCATCAATAGAGTATTGCTCAACGTGTTGTGCATTGTGAATGATATAGAAATTGTTTTTAATGATCTGTGTCCCTGATTTGTCAGGCTTAATATAGTTGATGCTTTGATAAGTAGGGTGCTGATAAACAACCTCTAAGTTGGGCGTAAAGGAACTTAATTCCCTTTTCGCTGTTTCAAATTGATATTGTGCTATCCATTGGTTGCGGCATAACTTTTCTAATTGAAAGCGGCCTACTTCTTTTTGATAGCTAAGTTGATATTCCCCGCTGGCATCTTGATGACGGCACTTTTCTTCAAGCTTAACAGGATGTTTAATGAGATCCCCATAACCTACTTCAACCAGGTATTGATGGTTATTTAGCGTTACAATGATGACGGCATGGGTATCAGATGGGAAATCAAAAGGATCAGCATGGTAATGGAGTGCAAAACAGGTCGCTAGATTTGCATCAAATCCAAGTTGTTGCAATAAATGACAAAATGCGCCATTCAATTCATAGCAAAGCCCGCCTCTTTGTTCCTCAATAAATTTTTCTAAGATAAGTTGAGGATTGAGAACAACCTTTCTGCCTAAATAAACATCAAAGGTATTCCATGCCAAAGCATTTAAGTGATGAGCTTGTAACTTTGCTAAATATTCAAGAGAAGGGGGTTCAATATTATCGATTTGGATAAGTTCCAAATATTGTTTAACAAAATTGTAATTATTTTTCATTATTTAATTTCACTTCATTTGCTTAGCTTGCTCAAAATTCATCAATTCATTATTACCCATGATCCAATATAAGCTGATTACTATAAGTAATATAAATAAAGAGATTATCATGCCAATGCTGTTAAATGAACCAATATAAAGAAAACCTGCTAATTGTAGCCCAGTTGATTGAAGTAAGAGACTCATCATACCCACAAGACCTGATACTTTCCCTTTAGCCTGTGGTATTAAATTAAGGCACATGGGATAGATAATGGTTGAGGGTACAATCTGCCCAATAACAAAGAGCAACATGGCAAGGGTAATAAGCAAGGGGCTTCGATTATCTGTTATGGCCAGATAGACAATAGAAATAAAACTCAGCATGAAGATGAGGTTAGCAATCCCCAGCATGGTTTTGTGATTTAATTTGTTTAAAATGAAACCATAGGCCACGCTGCCTAAGGCGAATGATAAGGCCAATGCGCCTTGATAATAACCAAAATGGGTAAGGCTAACACCAAGATCATCCATATAGAGTAAGGGTGACATGCCAACAAATATCCAATAGGGCACGAATAAAAAGATAATGTGCAACATTAACAATATCATGGGCTTGGATTGAAACAAGGGCTTGTATGCACTCAATGAAAGTGTTTCTGGTTGTTCAGGCAATTTATAACGAGGAATAAAATACAAGGTCATCCCAAAGGTAAAAATGCCCAAAAGCAAAAGGGTCATGAAATTACCACGCCATTGAAAATAGAGTGTTATATAGCTTCCAATTACGGGTGCTGCTGCTACAGAAGCATTCTTGAGCCCATTGAGCATGGCTAAATAAAATTGTTGTTTCTCTAAGGGGTAAGAATCAGCAATGATAATAAAACTGAGAATAGAAGGGGATGCAATGCCAATGCCTTGTAAGAAGCGGCCCATAAGCATAATTTCATAATACGGTGCCCATAAGCACAAAATGCTGCCAAAGATAAAGATAAGCAAACCCAGCAGTAGAATCGGTTTGCGGCCAAATTTATCAGCCAATGCACCAACAAAGAATAAACTAAGACAATAGCCCAGGAAGTTAACTGTTAATAAGGCTTCAACCCAAAATGCTGATAAATCAAAATGCGTTTGTAATTGTGGAAAGCTGGGAACAAACAGATCAAACTCCATACCGGTGAGGAGATCCATCAGTACAATTGTCACTAATAACATCACATTTCTATTCATTTTAATTTACTTTGCCAGATATATTTTTTTATTTATAAGCTTTAATGATGCGGGATACCGTTTCATCTAATACGCCTGAGTACTCACTTTTAGAAAACCCAATTTTGGCGAGTACTTTTTGGTAGTCTTTGATAGATTTAAAAGTGGCTTTGCCAAATTTATCCCAAAACATGTATCGATATTCCCAAACCAGCATCAAGTCTTGATTGAGATCTTTAAAAGGTTCGTAAATGACCAAACAGCCGTTATCATTCAATGAATCATAAGCCATTTTAAGCAATTTTTCGCAAACTTCGATGGGCCAGTCGCATAGCACTCTTGAGAATAAAACAATATCATATCCCTTAGGAAAGGCTGCATCGGTTAGAAAATTACCTTCAACAAGTTTTATTTTATCACTCAAACCTTGTTTTTCGACTTTGGTTTTTGCAAGTTTAATTGCTTGAGGCAAATTATAGACGGTAACGCAAAGGCTTGGTGTTTTATCTACCAGTGCGCAAGCTATGGTCGCATCACCACCCCCGACATCTAAAAGCGTGGATTTATCTGTAATAGGTAAATAGTTGCTTAGCAGGTTGATAGCAAATACGGAGGTTTTTGCCATCCATGACTCTAGCTCAATCTGCGCCGAAGCATGTACTGGCGGCCAGGTAACATCTTGAGATACCTCAGCCCCGCGCAGCATTTGTATGGTGTCTTGATTGGCAACAGAACGCCAAGAGTTAATCATTTCTTTATAGAACCACCAACCGTTTTCATATTGATATAGCGCTTTTAGGATAGGACCTAAACGGTATTCTGTCTGATTTTGGTTTTCTGAAGGAATTTCAAGAAGAAGATCTTCGCTACTCAGCAGATAGAGCCATTTTTGCGCGCGATGTTGATTCAAAGCGAATTGCTCAATTATCTCGGCAAAAGTTTTAGAACCCTCGAAGCCAATGAATTCGGCTAGCTTTAAATCTATAACAGATTCTAGCAACTTAAGACGGGGGCCTCCTGAAACAACATGGTAGTAAAGTGATATCCTTTCACGATCGGTTAATTTTCCATTCATCTCTTAGAACCATATCAAATTGATGCGCTTATCCTGGTCTTTAGCTATCAAAGCATATCTTTGTAGAGAGACACAAATAAACAAATAGTTTGTCAGCTTGCATTTAAGGTTTAACTGTTCTTTTGTCACACGCCTCATTTTCTCGTATTCTAGGGAGTTTATCTTCAAAATATTTTTTATTTTCAGCAAATTCGATAAGAAAGGATATTATGCCGATAGTTACATTGCCTGATGGCAGCCAAAAATCCTATGAGAAGCCTGTTTCCGTGCAAGAAGTTGCATTGAGCATTGGTAAAGGTCTCGCTAATGCAGCGCTTGCTGGCAAAGTAAATGGTGCCTTAGTAGATACCTCCTTTACAATTGAGGAAGACACTCAACTTTCAATTGTGACTGAAAAGGACAAAGATGGCTTAGAGATCATTCGCCATTCCTGTGCCCACCTTTTGGCGCATGCCATAAAGTCTGTATATCCTCAGGCACAAATTACCATCGGTCCTGTTATTGAAGATGGCTTTTATTACGATATCGCCTTTGGCCGTCCTTTCACACCTGAAGATTTAGCCCTCTTTGAAGAAAAAATGGCTGAAATAGCCAAAGAGAATTTGCCCGTTTCTCGCCATGTTATTTCTCGCGAAGACGCCATTGAGAAGTTCAAAGCCATGGGTGAGCACTATAAAGTGCAAATTATCAAAGATATCCCGGCAGGCGAACTCTTAAGTTTTTATCAGCAAGGCGATTTTATCGATTTATGCCGTGGCCCACATATTCCTTCTACTGGCAAAATTAAATGTTTTAAATTGCTTAAAGTGGCAGGTGCCTATTGGCGTGGTGATTCAAAAAATGAAATGCTCCAACGTATCTACGGCACGGCATGGGCAAGCAAAAAAGAATTAGACGAATATCTGTTCAGAATAGAAGAAGCTGAAAAGCGCGATCACCGTAAACTGGCTAAGAAATATGATCTCTTTCATATGCAAGAAGAAGCGCCTGGCATGGTGTTCTGGCATCCCAAAGGCTGGGTCGTTTACCAACAAATTAAACAATATATTCGTTCCTGCCTTAAACAAAATGGCTATCAGGAAATTAACACGCCCCAAGTCGTTGATAGAAGTTTATGGGAGCGCTCAGGTCATTGGGAAATGTTTCATGCCAATATGTTTACGGTGGTCAGTGATGAACGCATCTACGCAGTCAAACCGATGAACTGCCCATGCCATGTTCAGATCTATAACCAAGGCATCAAGAGTTATCGTGATTTGCCAATTCGTTTAGCTGAATTTGGATCTTGCCATCGGAATGAACCTTCTGGCGCCTTACATGGCATCATGCGTACACGTAACTTTGTGCAAGATGATGCGCATATTTTCTGTACTGAAGATCAAATTCAAGAAGAAGTGTCCCAATTCATCGATTTGCTCTTTAAAGTGTATCGAGACTTTGGTTACACAGATATTTTAATCAAACTGTCCACAAGACCTGAGAAACGGGTTGGTTCAGATGAAATCTGGGATAAAGCAGAAAAAGGCTTGGCAGATGCCTTAGATTCCAAAGGCATAGCCTGGGAGCATTTACCCGGGGAAGGGGCGTTCTATGGTCCTAAAATTGAGTTCTCCCTAAAAGACTGTATGGGGCGGATTTGGCAATGTGGCACCATGCAAATCGATTTTTCCATGCCACATCGCTTAGAAGCAGAGTATGTTGCTGAAGATGGTTCACGTAAAACACCGGTTATGCTTCATCGGGCAATCCTGGGATCCATTGAGCGTTTTATCGGGATCTTGATTGAAGAACATGCAGGTAACTTCCCAACTTGGTTGGCCCCAATCCAAGTTTCTGTGCTAAATATTACCCAGTCTCAAGCAGATTATGCCCAAAATATTGTGACGGACTTAAATTCTAAGGGGTTTAGGGCTGTTACTGACTTGAGAAACGAGAAAATAGGGTTTAAAATTCGCGAGCACACTGTTCAGCGTGTACCTTATCTTATTGTGGTTGGCGACAAAGAAGTTGCTCAGCAAACTGTAACGATAAGAACACGAAGCGGTGAAGATTTAGGAAGTATGACTCTTTCTGAGTTTGAAAATAAACTTAAATCTGAATGCGAAATGAAAGCCGTAAATTAAGGAGCAAGGCTATTAATACAACGAAGAAATCTCGGGTTCGTGTTAACGATGCAATTACCGCACAAAGCGTTCGTCTGGTAGATCCAGATGGATCGATGGAAGGTAGTGGCATTCTAGGGCCTGGTTCCCATACGGGTATCATGAGTCGACGGGATGCGCAGCGTAAAGCTGAACTGATGGGCTTAGATTTGGTTGAAGTATCACCCAATGCTGATCCCCCTGTCGTGAGGATTATGGATTTTGGTAAATTCCAGTTTGATGAAAAGAAAACGAAGAAGAAACAAAAAATCCAAAAACTCAAAGAGATAAAACTACGTCCCGTAACGGACGAAGGAGATTATAAGGTAAAGCTACGCAACCTTATCGCCTTCTTAGAACGCGGAGATAAAGTAAAAGTGACCATTCGTTTTAAAGGTCGCGAAATTACCCATAAAGAATTGGGTATGAAGCTGCTTGAACGAATTAAAGTTGATATGGGTAGTGCGGGTGTTGTTGATCAAGAACCCAAACTCGAAGGTCGACAATTGGTCATGGTTATTTCTCCTAAAAAATAAACATTAAATAACAATGCGGAGTTTAAATTATGGCAAGAAAGCATAAAGCCAAAATTAAATTAAAATCCAATCGTGGTGCAGCTAAGCGCTTCAAGATAACCGGTACTGGTAAGGTCCGTTTCCGTCGTGCTAATCGTAATCACATCAAAACCAAACAAACGAGTAAAACCGTGCGTCAAGCCAGAAGAAATGGCGTGATGTGCGATAGCGATGCCAAATTAGTTCATCGCATGTTGCCCTACGATTGAGTCCTTTAGGGCGAAATCGACCGGCGTAGTCACGCCATAGCGAAGCGACGGCAGACGAAGACGGTTAGAAGGCATTCAGAGATTTATTTGATTTAGATGTGAGGACAAGATGGCAAGAGTAAAACGTGGCGTTACAGCAAAAAAACGTCATAAGAAAATTTTAAAACAAGCAAAAGGTTATTACGGCGCCCGTAGTCGTTGTATTAAAACTGCTAATCAAGCAGTTTTAAAAGCAGGCCAATATGCTTATCGCGATAGAAAACAGAAAAAACGTCAATTTCGTTCATTGTGGATTGTACGTATTAACGCCGGTGCGCGTGAATGCGGTATATCCTATAGCCGCTTAATTGCAGGCTTGCATGCTGCGAACATTGAAATTGATCGTAAAATGCTTGCTGAATTGGCAGTATTTGATAAGCCAGCTTTTGCTAAAATTGCTGAACAAGCAAAAGGTGCCTTAGCTGCTTAGTAATTTATTTTTAGAAAATAAATTTTAAGACTGATGGAAAGGGAAGGCTAACTTCCCTTTTTTTATGGTGAATAGCCTTTTTAAGGTGTAAGAATGGACGACCATCGAGATTTAATCGAAAAAGCAAAACAAGCTTGTGAACATGCCACAGATAGCCAAAGTATTGAAAAAATTCGTGTGGAGTATCTTGGCAAACAAGGCTATGTCACAGCGCTTTTAAAGAATTTAAAAGACATTGCGCCTGAAAATCGTAAAGAATATGGCCAAAAAGTAAATACGCTCAAAGATACAATTGAAGAGCTGCTATCGCAATATAAAGCGCAAATGGCGCAAAAAGATATTGATAGACAACTGCAAAGTGAAACAATAGATGTGACTTTGCCAGGCCGAGCGATTGAGACGGGTGGCCTACATCCTATTACCATCACCATGGAAAGAATTTGCCAACTATTTGCGCCACTTGGCTTCTCTATCGAAGAAGGCCCAGAGGTAGAATCAGAATATTATAATTTTGAAGCTTTAAATATTCCTTCTCATCATCCGGCCAGAGCCATGCATGATACTTTTTATTTTGGTGATGGCACATTATTACGAACCCATACATCACCTGTGCAGATACGTACGATGGAAAAAAGGCAGCCTCCTTTGAAGGTTATTGCACCAGGCAGAGTGTACCGCTGCGATTTTGATGTGACTCATACGCCGATGTTTCATCAAGTAGAAGGTCTTTTGATTGATGAACATATTACCTTTGCAGATTTAAAAGGAACACTGGCTGCGTTTTTATCAGCCTTTTTTGAGAGAAAGGTTGAAACACGTTTTAGGCCACATTATTTTCCCTTTACAGAGCCTTCAGCTGAGGTAGATGTAAGCTGTGTTAAATGTCAAGGCAAGGGATGTCGTATTTGTAAATTCTCAGGCTGGTTAGAAATTCTTGGATGTGGCATGGTCCATCCTAAGGTTTTGGAATATGGCAAAATCGATTCCGAGCGTTATTCTGGATTTGCCTTTGGCATGGGAGTAGAACGTCTCGCCATGCTTCGTTATGAAGTGGATGACTTAAGATCCTTCTTTGAAAATGATTCAAGGGTTCTTAAGCAATTTAACGGAGTATAATAATGAAATTCAGTGAACAATGGTTACGTGAATGGGTAAACCCAAAGTTAACGACAGAACAATTATGTGCTGAACTTACCATGGCGGGTCTTGAAGTTGGTAGTGTCGAAAAACAAGATAATGACACAGTAATTGAAATTGAACTTACGCCCAATCGGGGTGATTGCTTAAGCATCTTGGGGGTGGCAAGAGAAGTATCTGCCATCAATCAAGTGCCAATGACAGAACAAAAAATAGCGAAAATTGCAGAAAATATTAATGAAACTATTAAAATTGATTTGCAAGCGCCCGAGAATTGCCCACGTTATGCGGGTAGAATAATTCGCAATATTAAAAAAGGCATAACACCATCGTGGATGCAAGCGCGATTAGAAAAAGGTGATATTCGAAGCATTCACCCTGTGGTAGATGTGCTCAATTATGTCATGCTAGAGCTTGGGCAGCCTATGCATGCTTTTGATTTAGACAAGCTCAATGGCGCTGTCATTATCAGAATGGCAAAAGACAATGAAAAAATCAAACTGCTTGATGAACAAGAAGCGACATTAAAAGAAAATACCTTGGTCATTGCTGATAACAAAGCCCCTCTTGCAATTGCAGGGATTATGGGCGGCTTTGATAGTGGTGTGAGTGATGATACCCAACATATCTTATTAGAAAGCGCGTTGTTCACCCCCTCATTGATCGCCGGCAAAGCAAGGCAATATGGCTTGCATACGGATTCCTCTTTCCGATTTGAACGCGGCGTAGATTCACAATTGCAAGTGCAAGCAATTGAGAGGGCTACAGGCTTAATCATTGAAATTTGTGGTGGTGAAGTTGGTCCTGTCATACAAGTTGAAAGTGAAAAGCACTTACCTAAGTTGACTGAAATTTCTTTACGTTATGCCAGATTAAAGAAAATATTAGGTATCACTTTAGAGCGGTCTAAAGCGATTGAAATGCTAAAACGAATTGGTTGTGAGATCCTTGACGATTCTTCAGAAAGTGAAGTTAAGACAAAACCAAAAAGTTATCGCTATGATATCACCACTGAAATCGATTTAGTCGAAGAAATTGCGCGCATGGTGGGCTATAACAATATTCCTTTGCATTTGCCATTAACAAGCTCACAGTTTATTCCCCAATCTGAAACCAGCGTCGATGTTGCTAGAATAAAACGTGCATTTGTTGATTTTGGTTATCAAGAGGTGATTACTTATAGTTTTGTGGATAGTGCGCTTCAAAAGCAATTATTTCCAGAACAAAGTGCGCTTGCTTTGCTAAATCCTATTTCTGCAGATATGGGCGAAATGCGCCTTAGTATGTGGCCTGGGCTGATTAAAACACTGCAGTACAATCAAAACAGACAGCAACAAAGATTAAAAGCATTTGAAGTAGGGCTATGTTTCACACCAGAGTCAGGTAACCTGAAGCAACAAAGTAAAATAGGTGGCATTCTCTGTGGTAATTATGCCAACGAAAGTTGGGATCTTAAAAATCGTCCCGCTGATTTTTATGATATGAAACAGCATATAGAAAACTTGTGGCAGCTCTTAGGCTACAAAGAGGCCTTAACCTTTAAAGCGGCTAATCATTCTGTCTGCCATCCTGGACAATGCGCCCAGATAATCTGGCAATCGAAGGTGTGTGGGATTATTGGTAAGTTGCATCCAAAATTAAGTAAAGAACTTAACCTAGATGGGCAAGTATATCTTTTTGAGATCAATATGGATTTATTCACCCATAAGCCTTTACCGGTTTATGAGCGTGCTTCAAAGTTTCCTGAGATCAGGCGTGATATTGCCGTTATCGTAGATAATAATGTGTTAAGTGACAGTCTAATTAACTATGTTAGAAAATCTGCGGGTGAAATCTGTCGTGAAGTGAAGATATTTGATGTCTATACCGGAAAAGGCATTGATTCTGGAAGAAAAAGTATCGCTATGGGGTTGATCTTACAGCATGCATCGCGCACTCTAGTAGATAAAGAAGTGGACGATATTATCCAGACTGTAGTTACTGGATTGAAAAAGGAATTTAGTGCCGACTTGAGGGATTAACCCATGGCTTTAACAAAAGCAGAGATCTCTGAAAGCTTAGCTGAATCATTAAATTTAAATAAACGCGACGCTAAAGAATTAGTTGAGCAACTATTTGAAGAAATTAGGCAAGCCCTTGAAAAGGGGCGATCAGTCAAGATCTCTGGTTTTGGCAACTTTGATCTACGCGATAAAAGTGAAAGACCAGGCCGTAATCCCAAGACGGGCCAAGATATTCCCATTAGCGCCAGGCGCGTTGTAACTTTTAAACCAGGCCAAAAGCTCAAAGTGCGTGTTGAGAAGTTTGATGGCACGCCAGAAGAGAAATCAGAAGATAGCGACAATCATTAAGCTTTCTCCTTGGATCCCATTTATCGATACGGGCGGTCATTATGTTCGCTCATATTTATCTTACCAACTACTACAAAGATAGTCTAAGGCTTTATTTACTAAGCAGTTTTTTGTAAAATGGCTTCCCTATTCTTGAGCCATTTTGAATTAAAACGACATCCCAATGATGTTCAAATGGGAAGAGAATACGCAAACCAGTTTGAGTTTAGAGTATGAACTATAAATTCAAAATGGGAAGAGTATTTCGGGGCGTAGCGCAGCCTGGTAGCGCACATGTATGGGGTGCATGTGGTCGGAGGTTCAAATCCTCTCGCCCCGACCAAAAAATCCTGGAAAAATCAGAAAATTTAACAACCCTTCTTTTTAAGCCTACCAACCAAAAAATGCTTGGGGCACCGCCGGGGCACCAAATTGCAGCTACTCAGAAATTTAAGCTTACAGAGTTTTGTGGTTTTACTGGTGTTTAAGCTTCTGACAATGACCGTGGTGGCCGCGATTAAACTCAGCGTTATGCCTTTAACACTTCACTAATTGTTACGCATGGTTATTTCGTCTCATGCTTATATCTCCTTTATTGCGTTTGAGGGGGCTATTATAAAATTAAATGTTAGTGAGATTGCCCAGATAGCCGGATGCGGCCGGAATATACCTTTTAAGTCTTAAACCAGAATTTCAAGCAAAGCTAGGACAGTTATCAGCCAATTGTATGGAAGAATAGCAACGCCAGTTCCCCCGTGGGCATCTTATTCACATTATTCACAATCGTTTGTATGATAGTCTAAACACTCTTTCCGAAAATGAGCAAATTATCATTGCCAATTCTGTGGAGTTATTGGCTCATATGTTAGAAGAAAAATAGCCCTCTAAAAAAACTGTTATTTGGAAAATTTAAGATCCTGCGTGCTGAATAGAAGAATAATATATCCTAGCAATGGCGAAACGATTCATCTATACATATTGTATTTTCGAAGCAAAGTAACTTTAGCAATGAAATCCCATGCCATTAATAAAGCTCCAATTGCAAATACAATATCACCCGGCATGCGCATCCATTGCCAAAAAAGTGTTTTATTATAAAACTCTAAGCTTCTTGCGTAGGCGTAACCTTGTTCATAAGCTGCAATTAATTGTGGCCAACCAATTGGAAAGAAATTTAATAAAATCCACATTACTAAACCAATATTATATAGCCAAAATGCCCATATTCCGGGCTTGTCAGACCAGACAAATCTTGTACCTGTCATATAACGTAATGACAGGTAGATGAGACCTAAAGCTAACAGACCGAATGCACCAAACATGGCCGTGTGAGCATGATTGAGGGTCAAAAAAGTGCCATGTTCATAGTAATTAACTAAAGGTGCATTAATAGTTGCACCGCCAAAAACACCTGCTCCGACAAAGTTCCAAAAAGCAGCTCCTAAAATATATAGAAAAGCTAAACGATATGGGAATTCTTTACTTTGATTTAGATGTAAGTACTGTTGTACGGCTTCTAATATGAGTAAAAAAAGTGGCAATACTTCTAAAAATGAAAATACTGTTCCTATAGAAAGCCACAATTCTGGTTCACCGGCCCAGAAAAGATGGTGTCCTGTACCCAAAATGCCACTTCCTAGGATCAATATCCATTCAAATATCACTGCACGTTCTGCAAGTTGACGAGATACTAACCCAACTGCCATCAAGAAATAGCCCGTAATCGCAGCTACAAATAACTCAAATGCCCATTCAACCCAAAGATGAACTACCCACCAACGCCAAAAATCTGTTAACGTAAAAGAAGGATGGATCTTTGTTAACGGAATCATGCCAAAGGCATAAAGGAAAGCTATCCCTAAGATGCTATACCACAACAAATGCTCAACATGAAATAAACTATAAATTGATTTCCAACTAAATAAACTTTTCATTGTTGGCCACATGGTTCGTAGCATTATCAAACTCCATGCGATTAGACCAATAAAAAAGAGGATTTGCCAAAATCTTCCTAATTCAATATAGGACAAGCCCTGATTACCAAACCAGAACCAATGTTTTTGTATTACCCCAATAATCCCAAGATAATTTCCAATGATAGCCCCACCAACAACAATGACAGTAACCCAAAAAAGTAAATTAACAAGAAATTTTTGGCCTGAAGGTTCTCTTTTCCCAATTAAAGGGGCTAATAATAAGGCAGATCCTATCCAACCAAGGCCAATCCATGCAATTGGTGCCTGAATATGAATATTTCTTAAAAATGCAAAAGGCAAATAGGACGTAATATTAATCCCATAAAATCCTTCTCTTTCTGCATAATAGTGCGCCATCATAGTGCCTGCGGCTATCTGAACTAACAAAAGCAATGCGACAGCAACAAAGTACTTTCCAAGCGCTAATTGGCTGGGTGTTAGCGTTGAAAATGTATGTAAAATAGAATCATTATTTATTCCATCATGCGGATGGTCTATGTAAAGTCTAAATATTACGATGACTACGCCTATTGCAAAAAATAGTAAGGTGAGTGAAGCCCAAGACCAGACAAATGTTTCAGTTGTTGGCGTATTGCCTACGATTGGTTCTGGTGGCCAATTATTTGTCCAGGAAAAAGTTTTGCCAGGACGATTTGCAACGGTCGTTAAAACGCAATAGAGAATAAAATCCGCCGTTTGGGCTGCTTCTTGTTGGTTTAAACTGGCAGCTTTTCCCCAGCCTTTTTCAAATCTGTCTGTTAAAAGTTCATGAGAGATTTTATTCTCTAATAATTTAACAGAATGACTAACCACCTCGGGAATCGTAACAGTATGCGGAGTTAGTTGAATTCCTTTTAATAGTTTTTTAGCTTCATCTTGTATCGCATTTTTTTCGTGTTCTGTGAGCGAACTTAAGGGGCTATGATATTTTTGATTGGCTATGTTTGCCATAACTTCTTGCGCAAGCTCAACTAAATATTGAGCTGTGTAATCTTCGCCAAAATAGGAGCCCATCCCATAAAGACTACCATAATCCATGAGATCAGCTTTTTGAAAACCTGCTTTACCCTGAATAATGTTTTCTTTAGTCATGATAGTTGTCCCTGTTTCAGAAACTATCATCTCGGGCAAGGGTGGTGCTCCCTGGTAAGTGCGATATGTAGACCAAATCATTGTAGTCCAACAACTAATGATAACAGCCAATAAGATAATGACGAGGGTTTTGGTTGTACGATCTGTGTGAGGGATATCAAAAGCAGCCATAGACATTCCTTGTCATCTTTATTACTTGAACGTGTTCCCATGATTTAAGATGATAATTTATCATCCGATAGGAAATGGTTCTAGTAGCAACGCTTTCAAAAAAAAGTTCATTAGCTTTAAGCCTTATGCTATATTTTTTATATCACCAATTTTTTAGCAAAAAATATGAAATCGATAAATGTGAAGCGTGCTTATGATAAAGCAGCAAAATCTGACGGTTTTCGCATATTAGTTGATAGATTATGGCCTCGTGGATTAAAGAAAGAAAGCGCAAAAATCGATTTATGGTTAAAAGAAATTGCACCTAGTACCAAGCTACGCCAATGGTTTAATCACGATCCACAGAAATGGCAAGAGTTTCAAAAACGCTATGCAATTGAACTTAAAAGTAAAGGTGAACTAATAGATCTTATTTTAAAGCATGTAAAACAGCATAACGTTACTCTCATTTTTGGTTCAAAAGAAATAGAACATAACAATGCAATAGCATTGCAAAAATTGCTACTAAAAAAAGTAATAATTGAATGAATCATTCATTTGTGCTCAAAGCTAAGCGCCCTTTTAGGTTAGATCTTACAGTGCTTGCATTAAGAAGAAGGGAGTCGAACGTCATTGATCAATGGGATGGGATTTATTATCGACGGGCATTCTTTGTTAATAATAAAACGATATTAATTTCAGTCTGTCAAAAAAACATAAATTCTCCAACCATAATTATTGAAACACATCGCCATGTTCTAGCGACTGAAAAAAAGTATATAATAAACACCCTTAAAACCATGCTCTGTTTACGATTCGATGCGACTAATTTTTATGATATCGTTTTAAAAAATAAGCATCTTCACGTAATAGCCAAACAATTAATGGGACTTAAGCCACCAAGATTCCCTTCCATTTTTGAATCGCTTTGTAATGCTGTTGCTTGCCAGCAGCTATCTCTAAATGTAGGAATTGAATTATTGAATAGACTAGCTAAACACTACGGTAAAAGAGTTACATTTAATAAAAAAACTTACATCACTTTTCCGACCCCAATGACTATCTCGAAATGCAAGCCCCAAGACTTGCAACAATTAGGTTTTAGTTTTAACAAGAGCACAACATTAATATACATTGCTAATCTCTTAAAAACGAATGAATCAATACTATATAGGAAGCTGTCACACCAAAGTGACGATCAAATTATATCCTTTCTAAGCAATATCAAAGGAATTGGCCGCTGGTCTTGTGAGTATGTTCTTTTAAGAGGGTTTGGTAGATTGAATATATTTCCTGGCGATGATGCTGGCGCCCAAAATAATCTTAAAAAATTAATGAAAATCTCGAAAAAAATGGATTATGAATCCGTTGCTAAAGCAGTAAGTTCGTGGCATCCATTTTCAGGATATGTTTATTTCCACTTGTTGGTATATAATAGTCGTTTAGCTCAAATAGAATACAACAAATAAGCAGCTCAGTTAACTCATGAACATTGTTCTCAGCATTTTATTATATACTTGGGCTGGCTTAATTTTAGGCGTATCTTTTATTGCAACTCCAGCAAAATTTAAAGCAGTTCATCTTACATTGCCTGTGGCTTTAGAAGTCGGCAAAGCAACCTTTAGCATCTTTAACAAAGTCGAATGGATTGTGTGTTTATCGATTATCTCTCTTTCAGCAATTATCCCTAAGCCTCAATTTTATTGGTTTTTAATTTTTACGCTAGTATTCTTGCTCTTATTAGAAACATTTTGGTTCTTACCGATTCTTGATATAAGAACAGATCAAATAATTGCTGGTGGGCTTATTAAGCCAGGATTTCACCATTGGCTTTATATTTGTGCAGACGCCTTAAAAATAATTTTAGCGCTCATTACAGGCTGGTATGTCATGAAAGAGACAATTCAATGAAAGAAAATCATATAAATGAGAACAATTTACGACATTTGATAGATACTTTTTATGAAAAAATACGCCATGATAATCTGCTTGGGCCAGTTTTTCTAAAGGCAATTGATCAAAATAACTGGAAAGAACATCTTGCAACAATGAGTGATTTTTGGTCTGCGATTATGTTGGGTACAAGACGATATTATGGCAATCCTATTTTAAAACACAAAGCACTTCCTTCGCTTAATAGTTCTTTATTCGATCGTTGGTTGGTGTTATTTGAAGAAACCGCGAGTAAAATATACACTCAAGATATTGCTGCGCTATATGTTGACAAAAGTCAACATATAGCTGAAAACTTAAAAAGAAAACTAGGCATATACGAAAACCATCTATGAAGAAACTACCTACTAACGTTATTCCATATAGTCGCACCTCAATTTTTACTCAGGATTCTGTACCATCCGGACTATTAAAAAATCACAACACTAAAAAAAATGTGTGGGCGGTTATTCATGTCGTTAAAGGAAAGTTGCAGTATAATATCGAAAACGATATCTCAATTACATTAGAGCCAGGGATGCAAGGCGTAATTGAACCAGAAATATTGCATAGCGTAACTCCATTAGGAGAAGTCGAATTTTTTGTCGAATTCTATAAGTAAAGGTCGATGTTTCTAATTTTCAACGAACTTCAAAAAGATGTCTCCTAACTTAAATAAATTTCGCATTGAAGTGAGGAAGGCATCGGAGGTTACATAAATGCTATCATTAGCTGATTTGCTAAAAACTACCTTCTTTTATAAATGGATATGACCAGAGCGTTACTTGCAAAACAACGGACTTAAACCAAGCTTGGTGCATTTTGTTAACGTCTTCATCGGAACGCCCCTTTTTTCGAGAAAGGGCTTCATTGTTGCCGTAATAGAATAAATGAATGCTATTATGTAACGGCAATGTATTTCTGGTGTGGACTGCACATGATCGATCTGATTATTTTAGCTTTATTGTGGCGCAATCCAATTTCATATTGATAATTTAACCAATCTTGATTATACGAACGATTACAAGTATCTAATATCCACTGTCCAAAACGTTTTCTAACCGCTTTAAGATAGTGTGAATTTGGATTCCCATTGCTATCCTGAAAATAATAAACAAGATGAGGATTACTAGCCACAAACCCATACCATACATCAAGCACGGCATCGATTTGGTCTGCAAGTACTTCTCCAACCATTCGCAAATATTTTTCATCTTCTGCTGTAAATAAAACGGTCTATTTTAGAAGCTCTAAATCAGAGAGCGAAAGCGGAGAGACGTGGATGTCTTGAGCGCCGTAAGTATATCCAGGGATGGGATCCAATGTAACCTCCATATCATTGCTATTTAATATTAAAAAATATAATTTTAGGCACCTTTAAAGAAAAAGCAACTGAAATTTAGCAACTAAACATATAATGGCCACGAAAACGATTACAGAAAGTATACTATCTAATGTTTTTAGGGCATTATAGATATCAGATAGCTACAAAAATAGGGGAATACCATTACTCATAACATTCAATCACTTTCTTTTCCACATTGGCTTATTAAGAAGTTTGGAGGTTGGCTATTAAAAAATGGGCCTCCGCGTCGAACCTATCTTTGTCATTACGATAGGATTAGAGAAATTATTAAACCATGTGACGTAATGCTTATTGAAGGGCGGAATCAGATCAGCCATGTTATTCAGATAGTTACCAAAAGTACTTGGTCACACGCATGCCTTTATATAGGGAAAATTGAAGATATTCAAAATGAAGGAATCCTTAATTTAATTAAATCCCATTATCAGGGTGATTTATCTGAGGAAGTGATAATAGAAAGCGAGGTTGGTGCAGGGACTATCGTTTCTCCTCTTTCGAAATATAAAGAAGATCATATTCGTCTATTACGGCCACAAGGGCTTTCAAAAGAAGATGGATTTAAAGTAATTTGCTATGCAGCTCATCGATTAGGCGTTAAATATAGTTTACATCATATATTTGATTTAGCAAGATTTTTATTTCCTTGGAGTATTTATCCGAGAAGATGGCGATCTTCTTTATTTCAACATAATGTCTTGCAACCGACAGAGGACATCTGTTCCTCAATGATTGCTGACGCATTTCAATCAATTCAATTTCCTATTTTACCTTTGGTCGCGATTGATAAAAAGCAACATATTGAATTAATCGAACGCAATCCTCGTTTATTTACTCCAAGTGATTTTGATTTATCTCCCTATTTTTCCGTGATTAAATATCCTATTTTCGATCTTAAAGGCATGAACCTAAAAGATTTGCCATGGCGAATGGGGGTGATAAGCGATGATCGTGATGTGTTAAGGCATATAGGAAACATGACAAAAAAAAGAGAATGACGAATAGAGTTTTCTGTTGCTGAAAGTCACCGCTCAGGCACTTAAACAAGAATCAATCTAAAAAAGCGGCTTAAATTTTCAAATTATAATAAGTTTATTTTCTTAAATGTTTGGAGAGTGTCTCTTGTAAACGACTAAAAGTAATGGGTTTACTAAGATAGTCATTCATACCTACTTCTAAACAATGAGTCTGAGTATCTTTCAGTGTATTAGCTGTTAGCGCAATTATAATATTATTTTTAGTTTGCAGGTTTTTAGTTTCCCACTCACGAATTGTCTTTGCAGTAATAAACCCATCTATATCAGGCATATGGCAATCCATAAAAATAATGTCATATTGCTTATTCTGAACAGCTTCAATGGCAAGTTTTCCTGAGTTAACTGCATCTATGGTACAACCAAATATTTTGAGCATATCTTGTACGACAATTTGGTTGAGTTGATTATCCTCAACCACTAAAATATTTGCTTTAAATTGTTGAGCAGGTACTTTATCAATGGTTTGAATTTCAAGCTCTTCAACAGGAGTTGAGCTTTGCAACTTAAGGGTAACAATGAAGGTTGAGCCTTTGCCTTGCGTTGAATGTACGCAAATATGCCCACCCATTTGTTCTACTAGCTGTTTTGTAATGGCCAGCCCAAGTCCTGTACCACCATATCTGCGTGTGATGGATTCGTCAGCTTGTGAAAAAATATCAAATATTTTGCTTAGCTTTTCTTCAGGGATCCCAATACCTGTATCACTAATGCTAATTTTTACGGTAAGTGATTCTTGATGCATGCTTTCTAATTTTGCATCCATATGAATTGAACCATCTTTAGGGGTAAATTTTATGGCATTATTAATTAAATTATTTATAATTTGTTTAACACGTAGAGCATCACCTTTGACGCAATTACTTATATGTTCATCAAAAGATAGTGTTAATTTTAGATTGTTTTCTTTTGCTTGGGCCCCAAACAAGATGATTATGTTCTCTAATTCCTTTTTAAGATTAAATTCCTGGTTTTCAAACTCTATTTTTCCTGCCTCAATTTTTGAAAAATCCAATATGTCACCGATGATGCGCAATAATGAATTGGCGCTCTCAAAGCTTTTTTGTACATAATGTTTTTGTTTATAATTTAGTTCAGTATGCATTAATAATTGGAGCATGCCCAAGATACCATTCATAGGGGTACGGATCTCATGGCTCATATTGGCGAGAAATAAAGTTTTTGCCTTGTTGGATTGCTCTGCTGCTCTAAGGGAGTTCTGTAATATAAGCTCCGTTTCCAAGCGCTCAGTAATATCTCTGAAAATTAGGACGGCACCGCCGAATGTTTCATTGTTGAGTAAAGGTAATGGGTTAATCGAAAATGAGACAGGATGTGTAACGCCATGAAATGTTTTTAATATTCCCTTTTCGCAATGATATGTTTTACCTTCTTTACATTTGCTTTTTAAGGTGTCTATATCAATTTCGATGGGCGGCGTGCCGTCTTCAAATAATGTAAATATTTCGTAATAAAATTTAGATAGTGCAACTTGTTGGGAGCAGCACAATAACTTTACACTTGTCAGGTTCAGATTTGAAATCTTCCAGAAAGGGTCAAGTATGCATAATCCTTCAGACATAACAGCTTGCATAATTTCTTTTTCTTTTTGCAAGCTTAACCGCAATTCACGCATTTCCTGAGAAGAAAGTTCCATAGAACGTTCAATGATATAATGACCTTGGTCAGCTTCCTTATAAGCATTGTTAATGTGTGAAAATAGTTTTAGATATTTCTCAGGGATAGCTTCAGATTCAACATTAATGCCTACGCGTTTCATTTGCCTCAAGAGGAGCGGATGAAATTCATGCATATTAGTTTTCACTAATAGTTGTGAGTGTCATTGTTTGGTTATGAAAATTGCTTGCTCCCAAACCGTTAGGTGAAATTTCCCCATAAGAATAAAAGCCAATAAGTTTTGAATTATTCCCTAACATATCAAGACTGGCTTCAACTTCTTCTTCTGCTCTTTCACCCAAGACAAGCCTTCTACCCACGCAACTGATGGCGATGCCTAAGCAAGTTTTTGGTGCAGATATATGACTTTTTGCCATTTTGCCTGCAATGGAGGCACCTTCTATCAGACTTTCAGAATTTGCCCTCATTAATTGCGCATACCATCCTTGTGGCATATCGCCAGCAAAGGTGATGGTTTGCTTGTCTTCATCTACAGCGAGAATGGTGCGGACTACTTGTTTGTCGCTTAGAGGTTGCACACTGATAGCTAAGGGGAATAGCAATCCTGAAGAGGGAAGATCTTTGGCCATATCTCCCAGGTATTTTTTATAGAGTGCGAGCGCAGGTTGACCGTCAATCTCATATAAAACATTACCCTTAGATTTTGTGATAAGTCGTTCTGGTCCAAATATATCCCAGCCGCCTTTAGAGCCAAAACCTACTTCTAAATGCTCTCCATATAGTCCAATAGCTGTAATATTATGGCTAGTTGGCTTTTCATCATTCAATATCCACGTTTTTTTAAAATGACTCCCATCGCCAGCTAGCCCCCCTGTAATAATGATGTCTTGGGCCAAATCCTTTTTAAGACCTTCTACCAGTGCACTGCCATTTACATTAATACCATCTGACAACACCAAAATACTTTTTAAATTCTTTTTATTTAATTTGTTAGCTAATTTATTACCAATACTAAATGACTCTTCTGCAGCGTTAATCGACATGGTTGCAATATCAATGTTGCTTTTATCGAATTTCAGCACTGCCACAGAAATGCTATTATCGCTAACTGTGTTTTTATATATTTCTCCTGCAGTAGAGCAGCCTGCAAAAAACGAGTTTGGATAAGCTGAATTCAATTCTTTTAATGGTTGAGTATTGTCGAAAAATTCAGGTGCACAAAAAGCAAGGACTAGCGTATTTTGGGAATCCAGTTTAGGAAAGGAATCTATTGACCATCCAGATTCTTTTTTATAGTCAAATGTTTCTAGTTGCATATATTTCACCTAATCATTATTTATATGTTTGTATATAGTTTATATAGAAGATATATAGGTTAAACTTTGCTTATGCATATGCACAAATGCGAATAATATTTAGTGTGAACTTAAAAGCTTTGAATAATTGTTGTAGAGGCATCATGTGAATAGAAAAATATTAGTTATTGACGATGAAGAAAATAACTTGGAAATTATTGAAGGCTTCCTCAAGTTTGGCCCTGTCAAAGAATGGGAAATTATCAAATGTAAAAATGCCCTAGAAGGGTATGATGTATTAATCGAAAATATAAATAATATCGACGTTATTCTCTTGGATAGAATGATGCCGAGAATGTCAGGCATAGATTTCTTGAAAAAAATAAAGGCTGAACAAAATTTAAAGAAAGTACCTGTCATCATGCAAACAGCATCAAATGATAGGGAGCATATGCAAGAAGGATTTGAATTAGGGGTTTACCACTATTTAGTGAAGCCTTATGCCCCCAACATATTAAACTCAATCGTAAAAGCAGCAATCGATTTTTACAGCAAAGAACGTGATCTGTCAGCTGAAGTGAATAATTCAAAAACCCTGTTTAAATATGTTGATCATGCTACTTTTAAAATTAAAAGTTTAGAAGACGTTGATTTAATCAGTATTAGCCTTGCACGTTTGTTTCCCAAGCCCGAGAAAGTCATATTTGGTATCTCTGAATTGCTTATTAATGCTGTAGAGCATGGCAACCTCGGTATTACCTATGATGAAAAAACAGAATTGAACATGAATTGCACATGGCGGGAAGAAGTTGAGCGAAGATTAAAACTTGCAGAAAACGCAGATAAGGAAGTTATCATTTCCTACCATAAAAGAGAGTCTGAAACTTTATTAAACATTAAAGATAACGGAAATGGTTTTGAGCATAAAAAATATATGGATTATGATCCAATGCGCAGTACAGATAATCACGGGCGTGGAATTGCATTTGCTAATAATTTGAGTTTTGATAAAGTCGAATATCTCGGTGCAGGAAATGAAGTTAATTGTACTGTTAGA
>CAZBZP010000002.1:139365-264995 GCA_964496435.1 Uncultured Candidatus Berkiella sp. | reverse complement strand
CCGCTGACGCGGTTTATCGATGGGGATTTGTTTAATATAAAACCCACCGCCTCGCAAACGCTCGTGGGTGGGCTATTGCATTTCACCGCTGACGCGGTTTATCGATGGGGATTTGTTTAATATAAAACCCACCGCCTCGCTAACGCTCGTGGGTGGGCTACTACATTTCACCGCTGACGCGGTTTATCGATGGGGATTTGTTTAATATAAAACCCACCGCCTCGCAAACGCTCGTGGGTGGGCTACTGCATTTCACCGCTGCCGCGGTTGTGGATAAAGATTTGTGGATGAAGTTATTCTTCATCCTCTTCAAGATCGAGTTCAATTTCAGGATGATTCACTAACATCCGAACGACTTCACTTTCACCTTCCATAGATGCCAATTCTACAGCAGTCATTTCTTCATTATTTTTAGCATTAACATTAATGTTATCTGCGCGAATTAAGACATCTACAACACCGACCCAACCTGCGCCAGCGGCTAAGTGTAAGGGGGTGTTGCCATAGGCATTCTTTGCATTTACATCGATATGTGAAGCACTAAGTAATATTTCCACAACCTCGGTGTGCCCTTCCATCGCTGCTAAGTGCAAGGGGGTCAATTGATCATGAGGTTCTGTCATATTCAGGTTAAGGGGAAGCTGGCTAAACAGATCTACTATGTCAGCATATCCTTTAAAAGCAGCCCAATGTAAAGGGGTATAACCATCTGCCTTGTCCGCAATTTTAGGATCAGCACCTTTTGCTAATAGCAAGGTCACAATTTCAAGACAACCGTTTTGAGCGGCTATGTGAAGCGGTGTGTCACCCTCTTTGGTTTGGGCATTAATATTAACGCCTTGATTTAACAATACTTTGATTAAATCAACATTGTTCTCTCGAACGGCGCTATGCAAAATTGTTTCAGCGTTCTCTTTATGTTCCATTTTAATTATTCACCGTCTTCATCTACAAAACATTCCAGCATAAAATCATATTTATTAACATCAATTGTGCCGCCCAAGATAAAGGGTTGCAGTGCTTTGGCTTGATGCTCATTAATTTCTAAGGGACGAATAAGATAACGTACAGCAGGATCGGGATCATCTTCATCAATATCAAATAATTCTTGAAGAAAACTGAGCTTCATTGCTTTTAGTTCATAGTCTACTTCTAAGACAAGGTTACCATCTTCTTTGGAAAATTTTTTATAGCCAGCGACAGCTCTTTTGATACCTTCTAAATCTTCTGACATGAACAACTTCCTTCTATTTACCAAGCTTTTATAGCCTAAGAACTAAAAATCAGCCATTCTATACTGTGAATGTTAAATGATCAACTTAAGCGAATTACCTTAAACTTGGTGCTTTTAAAAAAAGGGGGGTTAAATATGTTTGATGAAATTGAGAGATAGGCCCTTAGCTTGTCTCGCAAAGGGCCTATCCGTTTAGGAATCAGCACGAGGACGAAGACTGGTAAGGCCGGCTATTTCACCGACTTTATTGCGAATGCTTGATCCCTGCGCTTCTAATTTATTTAATTTATCTCCATACCCAGGCAAAACACCAACTGCTCGTGAAATTCCAGTTGTAGTTTCATCAACTCTTTTATTTATCTTTTCTTGATCTTCTAAACTTAGTTGAATATTAACCAATCTTTGCGTTTGCTCTCTTTGAACATTTGAAAACCCTAATGTCGCTGTGGCATTCGCTAAGGCAGAACTATTAACAGCATGCATTGTTTGTTTCATTTCTTGCACATCACGCACGATACGAGGAATTTGCCTTATACTTTCTTCCCTTTCTCTATCTTGGCGTTTTTCTTTTCTAGATTGAAATCTATTAATGCCTATATACCCTAAAAATACGCCAGCACTTGTACCTATCACTGAGAGAAAAGGAAACTGTTGGTAACACATAACGAGTAAATCTCTGGCACCCATTAGAATGGGAGAGAGATAATAGCTTAAGTTGTCTTCTAAGATCTTGGCGTAAGATTCATCAGTATTGCCCAAAAAGCCCATCGTATAGTTCCCTTATTATGCCAATTTTTTTACGACACGATTTTTACCATAACTTAAGCCTAAAGGGAAATATAATCTGAAAATTACTGAGTATAGTCAGTTTTCTTGTTCGCTTAAGGCTTGTGGATAAATCATTTGGCCTAATGGATTAGGGTGAGTGATGTTAAACATCTGCTCACCCAGCTGCTGCCCAAGTTTTGTGTAAATATGTGTACTTTGTATGAGAGGCGACATCGACACGTCGATGATAAGAGCCCCTCCTTCATAGATCTGCGCTGCAAGACTAAGCGCTTCAAACACGGTTTTTGTAGCAGCACCTGCTGCAACCATGTGTAGTTGTTCTTGTGCTAAAAGCATGTGCAAATTCCTTAATGTAGATAATTTAAATTCATTTCTTTTTTACGCAATTCAAGCTCAAAGAGATATTTGACGCCAAAGGCAATTGAGCTTCGTGGATCTTTGATATGCCCTGTTAATATACGACTAATAGTTGATTGATGCGCATTGATCTGTTTTGCAATTGAATATTCTGTAAAACCTAATCTGATCAAATATTGAATCATTGCTTTAATATCCATGATGAATCCATTCATAAAGTGGTGGCAAAATGCCACCGGGTTGAATAACACTTAAAGATTGATGGGTGCTAAAGAAAGCTGACAGTAGTCAATCATGAAAAATTTTCTATGTTTTCGCACTGGTATCGTGCAGCTCTCAGATCTGGCGCCAACTATATATTTTAAGTGTTCATCAGCGATGGGTTGCGGCATTGATTTTGGTTGGGATCCCTTTGTTTTTTGCATAATTAAACTTCCTTTTACTACGACTACATTTAATAAGCTCACAGCGCTAACTGCGATACGCAGGATATTATTTTAGCTTGTTACATATTGCAATAGTTTTAAGATATTTTTTGTCTATTGACTTTAAATTTTAATGGCGATAATTTTAGTCAGGCTAAAATATTAAAAACTGTAAAACAATGAGAAATATAGGGAAATTAAACAATGTCTATAGAAGGTGTTAATGCTAAATCCGATTTAGAAACAAGTAGCGATGGGGCTGAAAACCCAACTAAAGAGGTTGTTCTAGATTTGAATGAAGCACGCAGGTTGATAGGTCACTTAGCAGATGATTCCCCCAGCGATGATGAAGACTTATCTGAAGATTCACCGCGAAGACAATACCTTCCCTCTGTTTCTACAGACCATGGTAGAGATTTTCAAAAAAGTTATGTTTCACTCCCCGCTATGGCAACACTAGAACCTCCGCTTGATTCGCCTAGAGAGGGTCTTCCTACTGATAAAAATGTAGTGCCCAACACAAGCCCTAGAAAATAAATTTCTCAAGGTGTGAGCATAACATATTGCGGTATAACCTTTTTTACGACTTCGGGTTTGAAGGATATTATTTTTTCAGACCCGTTATCATCAATAGCGATGTTTACTATCTTATCATGGGCTTTACAATCAATATCTTGGTTTAAGACTTTATGACCATTACGTAGGCCTGCGCGGTATGCATTGCTATTGGGGTTAAGCTCGGCAATGCTATTTTCATAAAAGAGCGTTCGCATATTAAATCCAAAATCAGGCACTTTTAGTTTTACTTCTTTTAATTTAGCATAGGGATAAAATGCTTTTGGTGAAAACTCAATCTCCTTTCCACTATTTATATATTCTTTAAATTCCTGCCAATGTGCTTCCCCCACATGTTCCTTAAACACAGCATCAATTTTATCTTCACTTAAATAAGGCCAGCTTTCTCGTTGATAGCGCTCAAATAATGCTTTGATGGCCGCGTCAAATTTATTCCCCTGCCGATCATTCATTTTATCTCTCAGCTGCTTTGCGAGAAAATGGCCTCTGAGTTGGGCTATATGATCAAATTCATTGGCAGTTTTATAGTGTTGTTTAATTAAGTTGTTGGTAGCATCCTTAATAGGTGATTGGCTATATTCAACAATATAAGAGTTATACATTTTAATATAATCACTAACGCTAATGACTTTGCTTTCATGTGCTAAATGAAAACCATAAAAATCATTAAAACCTTCAGAGAACCATTGCAGGCCACCTTGAGGTAATTCGAACTTCATTTTCATCCCTAACCAAGCATGAAATGTTTCATGAGATAAGCTACTTAAAATTATTGGCACAACTGTGCTCTCTTCTGGTAATAATAGAACGGCAAAATTATTCCAATGTTTACCAAGAACAATCCTAGGCAAGGTATGATTCTCATGTTGCTTAACTAAAAAAACAATGTAATGCGGAAAATAGTCATCATTCCAAAAGTTCCGTTGGGTTTTAATTATAGATTTAAGGTAATCACTCGTGGGGCGCTCGAGATAGGGCCAATGACCATTACTAACAGCATATACATTGTTAGCATTTACATTAAGCTTATCTATGTTGAGCTCTCCTATTACTATCAGAGACTGACTAAATTCTGCCAGCGTGGCATATGTTAAGAACTTACGCTGATTTACATTATAACTGCTAATCGCTTTAAAGTGACTCGGAAAAGAACTGAGTTCAATGCCAAATAATTTAGTTTCGTTTGGATTATTTACTGGCAACAGAAAAATTTCATTACTCACAAATTTTATGAGATTTTTTTCAATAATCGGCAAATGAACATTACGTTGCAGATTATGAGAGCAATAGGTATAGCTAATCGTTATATTTTTATTTGGAACGTCTTTGAGGCTTATAATATGAGAATTGTCAGTAATGAAATAAGGTAATTGTTCGCTTCCTGTTCTCATTTGTAAGTTAGAAATTCCTCCTTCTGGCACATACAACAAATGTGTACCAGATTCATTCCCTTTTAAACTGGCACTGATATCAAGGCAGTGTGCTTTATTGTTAGGTTCTATTTTGTAGACTATTTGATCGCTTTGAATTGAATAACATATATTTGAGTATAAAAGCACCATGATAAAACTTAAGAACCCTGAAAATTTTCTTTTAAAATTGACAACTTCCATTTTGATACTCCAGAAATAACAAGGTGCTTGTGATGTTACCCTACTCTAAAATCTTCGCGTTGCAACTATCGAAAACCCCATAACGGGAGTTCCAGCATTTCCGGCCATATTAGCTTGAATATTTAAATTTGGTGTCACGTGCACTGTTGCACTTAGCCCATATGTAAAATCCGGAGCGCTGTGTAAATTGGAACCACCAGCACCAATTAAATTGATAGGGTTATTAACGACGGGGGCTGGATCATTTGGGCTAGTCCCACCTGAAACCAATTGCAGCGATTTGTTGCAAATTAATTGTGGCATTGAAAAACTTCCTGTTTTCATATCAAACTCCATTTTTTTATTTATAAATTTATAGTGGAGCGGAACTACGTGTTCCTTATTGGCACCTACGGCGCTCCACCGCAAGCACTCGTCCTTAAGCACAAAGTACCTCATACAGCGCGCAGACCGCTCCACACGCTCTCCTCATTTTGAAGTTTTGCTTTTGGCATGCTTGCTTCAATTTGATTTGAGCTTTATCGCAACCAGAATTTCCTTCAAGGCTGCGATTCGCAGGATATTATTTTAAACTATTTCAAATTGCAAGCCTTGAAAACAAACATTTATTTGGATTATATTTAACAAACTTTAAAATAGCTGGAAGAACAACGTGATACTGGATAACCCACTTTCACTGAAATCGCAAATCTGTGAACGATTAAAGCAAGCACGTTTAGATGCTGGCTACCGCTCTTCCAAAGAATTCGCTTTAAGCCATGCCTTAAAAATCTCCACTTATAACCTTCATGAAGCTGGTACACGTAGCATGGGTATCGATGTTATTGAACATTATTCAGCTTTGTTAAATTTAAATGTCAGTTGGTTGATAACTGGTCATGGTCCAAAACATAAATCACAGATCCGCTCTGTGCCTATTATTCAATGGGAAGAAGTCGCGCATTATCCTCAGCAAATTGAATTTACCCATAAAGCATGGACTTCCTCCGATATTGATCTAAGCCCCTTTTCTTTTGGCTTAATTGTCGATAATGATGCCATGGAGCCTCGCTACCCAGAAGGTACTATTATCATTATTGATAAAATGCAAAAACCAAAATCAAAAGATTATGCATTGATTCAAGTAAAAGAAAAAAAGACACCTCTTTTCAAACAGCTTGTTCTGGTTGATGGCGAACTCTACGCAAAATCGCTTAACCCAGACTACAAGCCTTTACGTTTAGGTAAAGGCACAGAAATTTTAGGCAAAATCGTTCAAGCCAAAATTATCGTTTAATATAAATTATTGAAAACTTCTGGCTGAAGAATCTTCTGCTAATAAATAACCTAGCAAAAAGGCATCTTTGGAAGAAACAAGCGATATAAGCTCTTTTTTTCTTGCAAAGTGCTGAATGTCATGGATTATTTTTTTGCCTTTTTTATCTTGTATAAGCACTTGTATGCTTTGTCCTTCGTAGAAATGCGAGACGAGGATCAATTCAGGTTGCGCTTTGGCTGGCGCAAAATTATCTTTGCTGGCTGAATTTTTTTTGGGGAAAAAAGGCCTGATACTGAGAAAAGAATGTAATAACTGCTTCATAATACTATTCCATGTACTTAGGGTTAACTGCAAAATATCCTAACCGATTTTATTGTGATACAAGGTTTGGAAAATTGCAATGCTAATTATTGCACTGCTATTACCCTGCTAACTCATTTGATTAAGCAGAAAATCATAGTAGAATGCCGACAATTACGCAGCCATTGTCAGTTTTAATTGGGTGCATTCAATGAAAACAACAAAAATCATCACGCCTGATACTATAGCTCGCGCTAAACGAGCCCGTAGCGCTCGTAAGTTCGCGGGCCTGACGATGGAACAATTGAATATACAACATAATATTCCCCCCTCTACATTACAGGGTTGGGAAAACACAGGCTGCACTTCATTAAAAAACCGCTCACTGACTTTAAAAGGGGCGCAACGATTAGTTTTTGCCCTTAAGAACGAAGGTGTTTTTTGTTCCATTGAGTGGTTGATGGAAGGCAAAGGGCCTGGGCCTTCTTTTGCCAGTCCACTGATGCAGGATAAATCAGATTGCCATTATTACAGCCAGCAGAGCTCCTGGACACAGGATATTTGCCTACAAAACGAAATAAAAGCCTTTGAGCAGAATAACCCCAATCCCATCGTTGTATTGATGCCCGATGATGCGCTGTCTCCCCTTTACGACAAAGGTGATATTATTGGGGGCATAAAATATTTTTTTAATGACATTGCCCAATGCGTTGAACATACCTGCATCATCGAAACAAACAATAGTGAAATTTTTGTTCGCAAACTGCAAGCGGGTCACAACGCACAGCTTTATACGCTTGTCCCCCTTAATCCCAACACCGAGTCATGCGACCCTATCATTAAAGATGTTGCCCTTAAGTGGGTTGCCCCCATTCTATGGCACCGAAGAATCTTTTACAGTAAAGTCTGAATCTGATTCATACAAAGGTAACTCGCTTCTGTATATAGCGTTATAATGGTTGGTAGCAAAAGTTGATACTTAGCCTCAAATTCATGATCCTTAGGATCTGTGGCTAAACCAAGGGTTATTTGAAAATTTTTAGTCAAACGTGAAAAAGTAAGGCCATTGGCTATCCCATGCTCAGCTCTTAGGCCAACGACTTCTCTTTGCTTTTTGTTTTGTGCAATCGCATGCTTCCATAAAAAATGCGCAGATCCGCCTGCAGACTTATCACATAAATGATGAACAGCTGCATAAAGTGGGCAATGATCAATAAGGCTGGCACCAACATAAGACTGATACCATTTGGGGTGTGTATTAAAGATAATACGTTTTTTGGTATCTCTATTCTCAAATGCAAAATACATATAATTTGCACAAAGCGATGGTAGGTATTTTTGACTGAGTTGAGATAAAGTTAAATTAAACTGAGATTTTTCATCCATGCTAATTGTCATCATGACAGCACTATCCTTGCGTCCTATTTTTCACATCCATTTCTGTGTATATTCCTGAAATATTCACAGCTTTTGAAAGGTAGGCACTATAAAACAATCACAAACCCTCACGCAAACTTTATTCCTCACAAATACTAAATTGGCTGAACTGTTCAGTCTTTATCTACTATTTAACCCTAAAGATATAGTTAACTCAGTTATTTATCTAGAGCTTACTGGTGTAAGCAGGCACAATCGAATAGAATTTATTTGCACTAAAACGGCAATACGTTTTGAAGCATCAAACCTATTGTTAGTCATTTGCTTAAAACTATAAACAAGGAGAATGTTATGTTAAAGGTGCTATCACAAGATCAACTCTTTGCTGTCGCAGGTGGATGTCCTCAAGATACTTGCAAAGAAGCCACATTGAATTTATTGCATTCCTGCACCATGGCAGAAATGATTGAAGTTAATAAAATTTTTAAGTTTGTTTTGCTCAGCGACGAAATGAAAGGGGCTGATAGCGATACTAAAATTGCGGCCTTAATCGCTGCCATTCAAAATAGTTCGCTTTAAACCTCTATCAATGGGGTGCAGACTTTGCGAGAAATGTGAAATAGAGTTCCCTTGATGAACAGTTTAGTTTTTATAAAAGGATTTATCATTGGATTATGCATTGCTGCGCCTGTGGGGCCCATTGGCATATTATGCATCAATCGTACCTTGTCGATGGGCCTGTTTGCAGGATTAGCTTCTGGCTTGGGCGCAGCCCTTGCTGATGCCGTTTATGGCTGTATCGCCGGCTTTGGCTTAGTCTCAATATCGGCGTTTTTGTTAGCCCAGCAAAAACTCATAACCCTTGTTGGCGGCGCATTTCTCATTTATTTAGGAATACGCACTTTTTTCCAAAAAAAGACGACACAACTACTTGCCGATAAAGCGACTTCTTACTGGAAAGATTTTACAACATGTTTTTTGCTCACCATGACCAATCCCGCCACCATCATTTCCTTTATCGCAATTTATGCCAGTCTTGGGATTATTGAACCCGGGGCACATTACCTTGAGGCTATGCTTATTGTCGCGGGTGTGTTTAGTGGTTCATTACTGTGGTGGTGCATACTATGCTATGCAATTCATTACCTTGGCCACAAGCTCAGCGATAATCAGCTAAAGTGGATTAACCGCGCAAGTGGCATTATGTTGTGCTGTTTTGGCTTGTTGGCTGCGCTGACGCTGTTGCATTATCAATAAGCTGTATACGCTTGGTAAACTCATTAAACTCTGTGCCAGCCAAGGATAGATTCGTATTGGTTACATATTTGATATAAAAAGCTTTAGCATCAGCAAACAAGCTCATTATCACAATGTTATAATTATCGATGGTTGCAATGCCTTTGATATAGTCATACCCACGCCAGGTGCCTTTGCTTAGCAAGGGTTCAGATACGCGATAACCAACAAATTGCTCTTTGACAAATTCTTGTAAATAAATTTGGCGTTCTTCTGGAATAAAGTGGCTGAACTTTTTATCTGCCTTTTGATAATCAACAGCGCCTATTTCAAAAAGCGCGTTTTTATCAACACACAATTGAGCAATATGGATATCAATTTGCTCATCACCGTGCTGACTCGTTTCATGATATTCATCAGGTGAATACAAAGATAATACCGAAACATTCACTAAAGGTAGGGTATATTCTTTATATTCTTCTTTCCAAACTGGCGCCAAGAGTAGTTTTAAGCGTTCATAGCTTCCCTTGATACCAATGAGATTTTCTTCAATTAATTCAGGGGTTATGTAGAATTTTCCTGCCCCTAGGTCTAATGCTGAGCGGCTACTGGAAGCGTTGATAATCTTTTGTGAATTTTCAATGATGGTTTGTGGTGAAAAATAGTGTGATTGGAGTTTTTCTAGTTTTTCTTTGAGCTTTTGGTATTCGCTGTCTTTGACTTCAATTCTTGCAAAATAACTGTCTTTAGCACTTTTCCAAGTCAAAGCTTGAAACTCTTTTAAAATTTCTAAGGTGCTTTGAATATCTTGGATAATTTGTTGACGTTGCTCTTGGCTATATTTTTGCTCCATTAGCTGCCAAAAGTCATGATGCAGGGCTGCTGTTATATAGCCGCCCGTCTCATTGACGATAGCAAAATATTCCGTTTCATCTTTAAACAGCGGCGCCTCTTGAGCCTTCACGGGATTCAGCCAAATAACATTTGTAATAAAAAGACAAAAAAGGAATACTCGGCATTTTTTAAATGTTTGGCTAAACATAGTTATATTACACGCGTGCTAAGGGTTGAATATTAGTGATTGTGTTCTAGTCAAATTGCTACCACATGATATCTGCTTTGCCCTCAGGACGAAAGCGTCCCTCCCTTCAAAGGAAGGCTCTCTTTAAACCCCCATAAAAAAAGGGAGCTGCGCTCCCTTTATATCTTTTGTTGCTCAACTATCACAATATGTGGCAACCCTTCTTCTTGGCTGGTGCTGATGCAGGCTTAGCATTAGCTTGCGAGGTATCCTCTCGCTGCTTCTCTTTGGCTATCTGTGCATTCCTTGCTGGTGTTATAGGCTTTGAAGCAACCAAAGGACTATCTTGAGGCGCTAAGGGCGCTGCTGGACCATTTTGTGACATTTATAACTCCTGCTTTTGAAACATACTGGCAGACAATCATACATAAATAAGAAGTTAGAAAATGTCATAAATTACTTTTAATTTGCCTTGATTTAAAAAATGAATGCTGGCTTAATTGATTTTTTTAACAATGAAGGATTTCAACATGAAGCAATGGAGTTTGGCATTAGCCCTCGTTTTGGTTTCTCCCTTTTCATTAGCCACTGAACTTAGCGATGATTGTTTAAAATCAATGCAAAGCGTCTATAAATTTTATTATCATGAAATCCAACCTAAGAATGGCGCAAAGCAAACGGAAAAATTAGGTACGCTTGAAGCTGTGCAAATGCAAGAAGTTATTGGTAATCTAAAAACAAATTGCTCAACAGAAGCAATTGCAAAGATGAATCAATTTTTACAGTCTGAAGAAGTCAATCAAGGCTGATATCATCATAAGCTGCGCAACCATACTTTGCGCAGCTTTCATTTAGCTTTATTCCACCTTGATCATGGTATTTTGCTGATCAATCGTGATTTTAAATTGCTTCATCACTTTAAGACCCAACAATCCAAAATTCACACTGCTATCATATAGCTTTTCATTATATATCACGGTGGGATCATTAAATTCTTTTTCACCCCAAAAGGCATCTGCCTTCACCTTCACTTTGGTAGCAGTTTGCTCCCCATAGTGTGAGCCAGTATGAAACTCTGTACTACTTAGCTTTTTAAAGGGCAAAGTTTTCACAGTAGGTGGCATGGTAAAAGATTCGTTAGATCCTGTGTCGATAACAAAATTGAGTCTTCTTGAGTTTTTGTTATCTTTAAACACAACAGGAACGATAGGTAATTTTTCTTGATTCTGGTATTTCTTTGTATCGCTATCAGCGGATAATTTACCTGTGTTAAGAATAAGCGCATTTTGTGGTATATCTATCGTTAACAAATAATGATAAAAAGCGCCAACACCTAATATACCATCGATATCTTCACCGAAATTTTTCTTCATATAACTGATAAAGGAGGGCTCTGGATAAGCTAACAGATCATAATCATAAATTTCTGCATTACCCATCGTAATCTTTGGAATGCGATATAAGTTGGCGTTGTACTTTTTCTCGTTGCGTGTGTATTTTACTTGTTTTGTATTTTCAAGTTTAAGCTTAGATGCCAAACGCTGCGAGATAACGCTAACGGAGGCGCCAGTATCAATCATGAATTTATAAGGCCCTTTATCACCTATCATCACTTCAATTGCATAGTGCTTGCTTTTCAAGGGTATTAAATCAAGAGCCATCGGCTCGCTTAGCTCGTTTGCTCTAGAGGGCTTGTCGAATGAGTGTCCAGCATAGGCTATTTGAAGACCAAATAGGATAATAAAACATAAGAGAGATTGAATACTTCTCATTGCAAACCTTATTGCACAAACTATTTGTATCTATTTATATCGTATCTTGTACACTTTTTTGTATGTGTATATACAATTAATTTGCGCTTAAAATTGCAAACCCGGTAAAATAACTGATAATAATTGCAATTTCAGCTGCGAAAACCAACCACATATTTTGCGTAAAGACAGGCGTGGATTGAAGGGGGTTAGCTTGTATGCCATCACAGATACTGATAAATAAAGCTGTAAAGACAACGGCAGGGAAACCCATCAGAAAGCCAATATAAATAAAGGGTATATTGCTAGCCGGCATAGCAAATAAAAGATACATTACGAAACGTTTCAAGCCAAACTTAAGTTTATGGCTTTGATACCAAGGCGTTGCTTGCATTTATTATTCCTGTGTTATTGGCTGCTGCTTGAGCTGGATCCCATTCTTGGTCTTGACTGTGCATCGGCTGTAGGTGCAGGTTCTTTAGCAGAGTTTGATTCAGGAGCACCACTTCGTATTTTTCTGGAAACAAAGGTAGGTGCTGCCTCTTCAACATGATGGACCTCCCTTTCTTGTTTATCAGCTTTTGGTCCTTCGGCCTCAAAAGCAGAATGTAGTTGATGCAGATTAGAAGGTGTATGGCTTAAGGTGTTCGCTTTTGAGGCTTCATGCGCTTTTTCTAAAGCATTAACCTCAGCATCTGACGCAGCGCTTACTTCTTTTTTCTTTTTATAGTCATAAATTGCATTAACCCCACTTACGATACCCACGCCAATTAATGCTATGCCCAATAATACTTGTACTGGTGGAATACAAGCGGCAATAGCGACACCTAACCCCAAAAGGCCAAGGCCAATATTTTTCCACTTCTTTTTTCTTTCAATTTTAGATTGCTTTAGATCATGCGATAATTTTGCTCGATTTAGGGTTTGCTCAAAATTACTGTTAAGGTGAGACTCAACTGATTTTTTAGGATCATTTAAGTAATCAGGACCTAAAAATAACTTTGTATAACCAACCCGACTTTTAAGTTCTGATACTTCAGACTTAATCTGAGTGCGAGATGCATTCAATTTGTCACTTAGATTAGCTTGAAAAGCTTGATGACACTCAGGCGAACGTGGATTGTCATATTGCCGCAACTCTGCTGTGGATTTTTGAATTGCTTGTTGTCGCGATGAAGGATCCAGCATTGTTTTCATTTTGCTTGTCAGGTTTTTTTCTTGTTCGTTTAATAATTTTTTATCTAATTGAATGAGCGCTTCTTTTTCAGTGCTGTTCAACTTGTTTAGCGGAGCTGAATTATATTTATTATCAATCTGTTTTAGTTTATCTTGAACTTCAAGAAGTGCTGCTTTAGTTTCTTTTAATTCTGTTGCAAACTTCAATTTGGCTTCATTTGCTGGGTCGTTTTTTTCAGTTAGAGATTGAATCACACTGTTTAGAGACTTAATATCACTAAGGTTTGTTTTTTCACGATTGATAAAATCAACTATACCTATGTGTTCACTAATGCCTTTCTCTAATTCAGCTTTTCGCTGATTTATCATTTCAACTTTGTCAGGCTCAGCACTTGTTTCAAATTTTTCGAATTGTCTTTTGGTTTGGCTAAAATCCTTTTTCATGTCAGCAATATTAGCTTGTCTTTGCGCCAGCTCGTTTAACAATTCGATATTTTGCGAAACTTGAAAATGTTTGCCTTCTAATTGTTTATCAAGCTTTTTAATTTCAGCTTTAATTTTGGCAGACTTTCTCCTTTCGGCGATGAGATCAAAAGTGTTTTTGACGATGCTTACCCCACCTAGGACTGCCCCAACGATAGGTGCTGCAATAACGGTTGCACCAAAAGCAACGGCTGCCGCTATACCTGATAATGCGATAACACCTACATTTGCAACAACACGTGCAGCGCGTATGGCCAAATCCGTGGGAGTGCCTTTTAAGCCCTCTTTTGAAAAGATGGTATAAATGTTGTAGATTGCGTCTAGACCACTGAAAACGCGAAAAACACCAGCACCCAAGACGGCGGTTTCTTTAATGACAGGAATCATTGCTGAAGGCGCAGAATCAAGCGCCTGCTTTGCTTGTTTGAACCCATCAACATTTAAACTATGAAATTGAAGAGGAGGCACTATTGTTTACCTCATAGCGTTAGATACACGCTATTTAACGTAAATACTCTTACATCCTCTTATTTTACCTTGAACGCCACTTTAATTGATATATCATCTACAGCGCTGTTTGGTGATGGGTCAACTGTAATTGCTATATTTTAATTTTCGATACCTATATGAATATTCTCTATACCTTCAATGTAGGGATTATTTTTTAACTTTATAGGATCCCTTTCTCCATTAATATTCAGCAAAATCAATTTGCCATGTCCGTGTTTGAAGTCATCCCTAAAATCATATACGGCGCCAACAACCACTAAGTTCTTGTTCTTAATTTTATCTTTATATTTACTAATTGCATATTTTACTTGATTATGAATATTTTCCACTACACCTTCATCAGTGCTAATTTTGGGTGTTAAATGGAGATGATCAAGCTCAGTTCTGATTGGCTTTGACAAACTACTATAATTGCCTAAAGCCGTTTTTATAGCACCACATTGCGAATGTCCAATAATGAATAATATTGGGGTATGCAAATGTTCTACACCATATTCAATTGAACCTTCGGTGGTCTTAATTTGATTACCTATATTTCTGATAAAAAATAAATCATTTACAGGACTTTTATGGTAAGCATCTGTTTGGATCCGTGAATCTGAACAAGTAAGCACCGTCGCACGAGGATTTTGTTGCTCTGAAAAGCTCTTAAAATCTTCGTGCGTCATTTCTTCTATGTGCTTGGCATTATCAGCAAAAACACTTTTAAGAAAACTATGAGCCTCATTAACAGTTTTATTATCTTCAGCATATGCTAAAGGCGATAACAATACGGTTAATGTAACAATTCGCAATGTAGCTTTAAGCATAATTAAAGTTCCTTTTTTAAACTTTCCATATCAATGACAAATCGATATTTCACATCTGATTTAATTGTTCTCTCATAAGCTTCATTCACTTTTTGGATGGGTATAATTTCAACATCGCAAGTAATGTTATGTTGACCACAAAAATCGAGCATTTCCTGTGTTTCAGGCAAACCACCAATGAGAGAGCCACCTAAGCTTCTTCTGCCAAAAATAAGACCACCGACTTTGATAGTGGGATCTTTGGGCGCCACACCAACAACACACATAACCCCATCACGGTTCAATAACATTAAATAGGGGTTGAGATCAATGGGTGCAGAAATGGTGTTGAGTATAAAATCAAATGACTTAGTGTGTTTGGCCATTTGCGCAGGATCAGTTGAAATGACCACTTCATGCGCACCTAAGCGAATGGCATCTTCTTTTTTAGAGGGTGAAGTTGTAAATACAACAACATGGGCACCAAAAGCATTAGCAAATTTTACCCCCATATGACCTAACCCACCCAAACCCATCACGCCGACTTTCTGGCCCTTTTTCACCTGCCAATGACGCATAGGGGAATAAGTCGTTATGCCTGCACAAAGTAAAGGCGCAACGTGAGATAACGTTAAATTAGATGGTACAGATAACACAAAATCTTCTCTGACCACGATATTATTAGAATATCCACCATAGGTGACAGACTTGCCATCTTTTTCTAATCCATTATAAGTTGGCACGAAGCCATTATCACAATATTGTTCTAAGCCTTCTTTACAATTAGGGCATGTACGACAAGAATCTACCAGACAGCCAACACCGACAATATCCTGAGCCTTAAATTTTTTGACTTTTGAACCCACTTCAACAACTTTACCTACTATCTCATGTCCAGGCACCATAGGGAAAATTGAACCACCCCATTCATCTTTGACTTGATGTATATCAGAGTGACATATTCCGCAATAGAGTATGTCAATCAGCACATCATTATCGTTTAATTTTCTGCGTTCAAAATGATAAGGGCCTAAGGGATTTGCTTTACTTTGTGCAGCATAACCATAAGATTTCATGTTACTTACTCCAATTGATTACCTGAAAATATGTAGACTACAATTAAATATAAGGTTTTAAGTTGTAGATCTATTTGATAATGATATGATGAGATACAGTATAGAAACATTAGGCTGATAACTTCAAAATAGGAAGCATATGTCTGATCAAATAACTCCTTTGGATATTAAGTTCTATCAAGAAGCGCTCAAAGAAGCAAAACTGGGTTTAGAAGAAGGTGGCATCCCCATCGGCTCTGTGTTAGTTAACAATGGTCAAATTATAGGTCGCGGGCATAATCGCCGCATCCAAAATAAAAGCGCTATTTTGCACGGCGAAATGGATGCTATTGAAAATGCAGGAAGATTAGCAGCGACTGATTACCAGCAAAGTACGCTTTATACCACACTATCGCCTTGTTCAATGTGCTCTGGCACTTCTTTGTTATATAAAATACCTAGAATTGTCATTGGTGAAAATAAAAACTTTATGGGTGATGAGCAACTTCTAAAATCCCGTGGTGTCACACTCCTTGTGATGCAAGATGATGAAACTATTAAAATGATGGAAAAATTTATCCTGGAAAATCCGAGCCTATGGAATGAGGATATTGGTGAAAGTGACTCATTTTGAATCTTTTCGTGCGCAAAATCAGTTTCTGTAATAATTTATGGCTATATTAATTATTATTACATCATTGTTTTTTATATATTTTATTGCAAATAATCACAGGCTGCTTAAATTGGCGGGATCATATGAAAATTTCAATACCCCTTCCTGCAACCTGCCGTATGGCTGTTCCGCACGATCTTGAGTTTATTTACGAATGTCTATTTGCACTTTTTGATGAAGAAAATAATTTAGATAAATTTTCTCAAACACAAGAGAGCTTATTTGAAGCCTTGTTTTCCACCAAAGCTTTTGCAGAATGTATTATTGCTGAGCTAAACAATACCCCAGTCGGCATCATGCTATTTTCGGTCACACAACATAACTTCACCATGTTTTCAACACCTGGCCTTTATGTTCATGACATCTATGTTGTTCCTGATCAGCGTCGCCTTGGGGTTGCAAGACATCTGGGTGATTATATAAAAAAATTAGCTATGACAAGAAATTACAGCCGCATTGACGGCATCATTTTAAAAAACAATCAGAATGCGTTGGCCTTTTATCAAAACGTTCAGGATTTAACCGTTTTAGATTATATTTACTACACTCGCTTAAAATTAAAATAAATGCTAAAAATTGGAAATAATATAAGAATAGGACTGATAGTACTATTAACAATATCGATAATAGTACTTTCAATAGATATTCTTGATTTATTTGAAACCAAAACAAAATACTTCAAACTGTTTATATTTATCAATTCTTTTTTATGTGCCATTTATTTCGCATTAAGATCAAGACTTGACCAAGCCTTAACCTTCACCCTTATTTGTATGCTTTACAACCCTCAGTATCCAATAAATGTAAACAATCCCATCTGGAGAATACTTGAAATTCCGGTGGTATGTTTATTTATTCATCGAATGTATTTTTTATTATACGAAAATCAAATTAAGAAAGTTGAGCATGATGCTGATGTCTTAGATATGTATTTTAAAGAACTAGAACATACTATCGCCACTTTGACTTATCATCAAATCACTATCTATCTCATAAAAAAATACCCCGAAAGTGCTTCATTAAACGATGATGGTATATCTTGGATAATAAAAGACTTGCCAGACATGGAATTTTCTATACTGCGGGAATATTACATGATGGGAAGAAGTTCTAAAGGTGGAGTCAATGCTAAAGTGCTTCATGAATATAAAAACCTGGAGATCCATCTTAACTTTAATTTAACCGACGATGTTAAATATACAATTATTGAAGGCAAGGCGCCAAACAAGCCTAATCGATTAGCAAGACATATCAAAACTGTGCTGGTTTCAAAATATCATTATCTCGTTTTGTAAGATTGACTGTATCTACACGCTCGATTCACCTCAACTCCCTCAATGACCGATAAATATAAATATCTTTTCCAATGATAGAAGTACCAAGCAGTGGGGCTAAACAACAATCCCAAATCCTCTTCAAGTGGCATGTTGTCGCTGTTATTTGCTATTTTTGCACTTGTGGGCCTTTGGGCTGCTTATAGTTTCAGTTTCAAAACATTGATGAAAGTCCATGATGCCAAAAATTGGGTTGCCACTTCTTGTGAAGTCATCTCAAGCGAGGTTCGTACAAGCTCATCTCATAGCAATGGTAAAAACAGTACAACTTATAAAGCAGAAATTAGCTATCGCTATGAGTTTAATGGACAATCATATAAAAACAATGCATACCATTTAACAGAGTTTTATTCCTCCGGATACAACGATAAACGAAAATTAGTTGCTGCTTATCCTGTTGCACTCAAATTTACATGTTATGTCAACCCGCTCAATCCAAACGAATCTGTTATTGATAGAGAGCCTGGCTGGTATCTACTGTTTACACTCTTTCCGCTTCCTTTTATAGCGGTAGGTTTAGGTGGTTTGTTTGGAAACTATAGAAACCGTGTCAATGAAAAAGCCTATGCTAGCATAACAGAGAAATCTGCAAGTGAAACAATGGTACTCAAAGAGAAAATGACCCCTTTGATGAGTTTTTTATTCGTATTTTTTATTTGCTTGTTTTGGAATGGCTGTGTATTGCTGATGATTTATCAATGGATAATACCCACCTATCAAGATACCGGCTCAGTTCCAATTCTGAATATATTGTTTGCTGGTGTCTTTGTTTTCTTTGGTGTGATGATACTATTAGGCATGATCAGCTCTTTTCTACAACTCTTTAATCCACGTATGAGTATCACGATATATGGCTCGCGTTTAATACCAGGTGAAAGCTATCAATTAGCCTACACCATTACTGGCAATGCAAAAAGACTTCAAGCATTCACACTTACCTTGGTAAGCACAGAAAAAATTACAACCATCACTGGCAACAAAACTGAAATGAATGAAGAAACTGCGCATGAAGAAAAAATTTATCAGCAAAATGCACCTATACCACAAAATTCGACCATTACGCTAAGCATACCTGAGAATATCATGCCTACTTTTATGGCTTCGCATAATAAAGTGGTATGGACGCTTAAAGTTGATGGCAAAATAGCTTTTTGGCCTGATATGGTCCATGAATTTAATATCATCATTTATCCTGACATTAAGCGCGTTGAATCATGGCTATCACTATAAACTTAGCAGCAACCTCATTTAAACCTGGCGATGTTATTTCAGGGAATGTAGAATTTGGATTTGAAGGCAATAGGCTTCCAAAAGAGCTCAAAATACGACTGGCTTGGTTTACACAAGGCAAAAGTACACAAGATAAAATTTACTGTGATGAAGCAATTATACCTTTGCAAGAAACAGGTACGTTTGAATTTACACTCAAACCACCTCCCTTTCCCTGGAGTTATGAGGGAAAACTCTTCAGTGTGCAATGGATGGTAGCTGTTGAAGCAGATAGCAAAACATTAAATTATGTCATAATTAATTATTGCCCCGACGGCTTTCCAATAAAAGCCTAGCTTTTCTTTTCCATTTATCTTCTTAATGTAGTTATTTGTCCGTTAACTATATCATTTTTAAGATTCCAAGGCGTAGGCTATGAACTTGAAATTCATAATTAGCTTAAACCTATTAAGGGGATATTTTATGTCAAAGCCACAAGGTCCGTTTGCATTAACAGATGCACAAGCGGTATTAAACCTCAGAAATAACTTAAGAAAAGTAGCACCAGAAAATAAAAAACCTGCAGCAACAAATGAAGCGCAAACAATGCAAAAGCTGCCTGCAAAAACTGCAAAACCAGCAGCCACAGCTGTCCGCAAGCTACCAGCAACGCCTGTGACAGCAGCAAATACTGATTTACCACCACCTGTGCCAAAAAGAGATCTACCCTCTTTTGTACCCCAAACAGCAAATATATCTTTAACCCCACCACCAGTTCCACCTAGATGTGAATCGCTTACTGCCTTATCAACGCCTATTGTGGCTCCTTGTGTTCCCGTGAGTGATAATGCATCGGCGAGTGCAATTCCACTTCCACCACCACCACCAAAAGCACCTAGTGCACCCAAACAAGCTGTTGAATCAACATCTGCAAGACCCGCTCTGCTATTTACTGCGAGTGACTTAGCTGCTGCTAAATCCAAAGGTTTGAAACAGGTCACTAAACCAGTTGAAAGCAATGCCAAAGTAGGTCGTGTTGTTGATGGCCAAACAACAGGGTCACATCCTGCCATTCAACCTGCGCAAGCTGTTGAACAAAAACCAAGAACCGCCAGCGCCCCTGCGAATACAAATGGCGTTGTTGCAGGTTTAGGTGTAAACGATGAACTTCTTGCAAAATTAAATAGACGTAAAACTATTATTTAAAGATTCATCATAAATGCTTTATCACGCCAAAGGTGTGATAAAGCATCTTATTCAACCTCACTGCAAACCCATCTATCTGTTTCAATGTTCAGTCACATATGATGAAATATAATAATTTGAAAAATATGTGAACCAAGTGAAATAACGCCAAGTCATAATCATGTTTTGTAAAACCACGTGGAGTAAACACTATGAAAGCGTTATTAATTGCAGCATTGATGATATTTACCACTGCAGCTTCTGCACACAACTATAATCGTCACCATCATCATCGCCATATGTATTATACCCCTGGCTATTATTACTCATATGGCCCAGGCTGGGTTGATACCTATTATTATTCTGCCCCAACAAGATATTACAACAGAGTTTGGCGTTATGATCCCCTCACAGATACTTATTACCGCGCAAGAGTCTACAGACCTGCCGTAAGATGGGGCTGGGGCTGGTAATCATTTAGATTTCTAGCGTTTTGATTATGGGTGCCACGCTTTTGCGTGGTACCCACAAATCAAATTCATTTTAAATTTAAGCTATTTCCACCCTTAATTGCCTGGCGTGAAAAACAGTACCTCTTGATTTAGCTTCCTTTCTTTCAGCACTAAACATTTTTCTAATATTCGCTTTTTAATATAGAATAACAGCATATTTTCTATTGAGAGTATCTACACATGCTTGGCGCCTTTAACCTCGATTTAATTCAATTCATGTCTACATTCAGCGAACAACAGTATACCTATCGCAATCAAATTATCCGTGCATTTTATACAAGACATAAAGTGAGCTCTATTAAAGACATATTCAATCGTTTTGAATTGGATGAAGAAATCGACGGCTTATGCAAGCAAGCTAATAGATATGCCTTGAGCATCAATAAGTTTCAAATAATTTCTAACGCTTTTATTTTTAAAGGGACTGTTAATTCAACAGTAGAAGATCTCCAATATCAGTTCCAAAAATGCGACCCTCAAAAGCTCGAAACGTTGATGCGAAGTGATTCATTTACAGAAATCAAACAACTCATCTTAAAAAAAATAGTTCTTAAAGAACTTGAACAGGCACTAAGCACCTTAAAAGCTGCTATCAAACACCAACAAGCAAAACGACCACCTAAATATACCTCTGTCAGCGAAACAGTTCTTGAGATAGAAAATCTAACGCGCCACATCTCAATAACCTTAACTGAAAGTATTAGTTTACAAAGCTTATTTTTGGAAAAGCTAAATTTCCTCAACATATCAGCTTCATTGCAAGTGCCTGAAATTAGTATTCCTGATGATATACCCCAGAGCGATATTCAGGGCACACCCAGATTAACCCCTCTTATAACAGAAGAACAAATTCAAACTGAAAACAGCCTTCTCTTGTTACGCACTAAAATTAATTCCTTGGAAATGATGATGGATCACATAGTAGAGGCATATGCCAAAAATGATCCTGAAAGGTTATTTATAGCTAGTTTCTTAGAAACAACTTTCTCATTACTGCTTTCAATGAATGATGCTAATATTGGCTATCAGCAGATGAAGCACTTAGATTTACTTTTAGGGAAATCGCCCTTAAAACCCACTACCCCTTCATCTAAAAAAATACCAACAAAGTCAAACACAGCTCTAGATCCAAGAGACAAAGATGATTCAGAAGCTTCCAGTGATTCTGAGAATTGGGATGACTTTGATGAATTGCCAACAGATAGGAAATTAGTTGCTGCGCCAGCCCAAGACACCGAGTCAGACTGGGATGATCTTGAAGGTGAATTTTCATGTCTGACACTTGGCACAGCGCCGCCTATTACGCCTTCTTTTAATAGTTCAGCTTCACCCGGTAGCAAAGAGGCTGCGACTACCATCATACAGTCCACTACCAAATTAGATAGCAACAGCAAAACACCTGTGATTTAAATATTTAATTGGCCCATTTGCAACAAGCTGTTAAACCTCGCAAACGCGAGCATCATTGCGCTTCAGGGCCTGGGAAGTTTTCGCTATAATCAGGTTCATTATTATAATTAGATGGGCTTTCATTGTAGGCATTTGAATTATCGTTTTGATAATAAAAATAGAATTGCGTACCATCATTATCATAAAAGTTTGAATAAAATTCAGGAAAGGCAGGATTGCTATACATATAGGGACGAGCAAATTCTGATTGATGGTTTTCGCTTACGTACCTATCCGCTTGGTAAGGTCCACCACCTTCAGGTACATTAGCGGCGAGCTGCATGGCTGCGCTGTTTTCATCCTTCGCCATTATATGAGGCTGCGCTTGAGTTTGCCCTTCCCAGGCAGAACTTACCGTGGGATCAGCATAGAGTTCTTCTTGGGCTAAGCTAAAGCATAATGCACTCAAAAATAATAGGAATACCGCTAAGAATCTCATATACAGCCCTATTTTGGGGATTTTAAACTATGACTATCTTAGCGCTTAAAAAGTTCCATGAACTGAAAATATAAGTGGCAATTAACAAAGAGGGATGTATTAAAGACAGGTGAAATATAGCCCTGATTGCTGCTCCCATCAGAGCAGCAAATCAGGATTAGGTTTCATACTCGCAAGCTGGCGATGCACGGATAATTAGCCTTTGATAAATTGATATAATTCAATGTTGTAAAATATCAATTTGTCTGGCTATAAGAGACATTTTTTAGTTTTGGTTTTTTGGGGCGGCGTTTGGCTTTCATTAAATGCACTGGGGTAGATTCAGGCAATCTTTCCTTTGGACTAAATCCTTCTACTTCAACGCGTTCAATATTACATTTAATTAAGCGTTCAATATCCCGCAGCTGCTTGGTTTCATCTAAGCTCACCAGTGAAATGGCTTGCCCGCTGGCACCTGCTCGTCCTGTTCGTCCAATACGATGAACATAGTCTTGGGGCACATTGGGCAATTCATAGTTAACAACATGGGGAAGTTGATCAATATCAATGCCACGTGCAGCGATATCGGTTGCAACTAAAATACTCACCGCACCAGACTTCAAACCTTCTAAAGCCTTTGTTCGTTGCGCTTGGCTCTTATTACCGTGAATTGCTGCGGCATTAATGTTATCTTGGCTTAATTGCTTAACCAGCTTATTCGCACCGTGCTTGGTACGGCAAAAAACCAATGCTTGTGACCATTTTTCATGACGTATCAAATGGCTTAATAATCTTGTTTTGGCACCTTTGTCCACAGGGTGAACTTTTTGCGACACTAAGGTTGCAGTCGTGTTTTCTGGTGTGACACTTACTTCAACAGGATTATTCATCAACCCTTTTGCCAATTGCCTAATATCTGGCGAAAAAGTGGCAGAAAATAAAAGATTCTGACGTTTTTGCGGTAACAAGGCTAGAATGCGCTTAATATCATGTATAAAGCCCATGTCTAACATTCTGTCGGCTTCATCCAGCACCAACATCTCTATCTGATTAAATTTAATAGCATTTTGTTGATATAAATCTAATAGACGACCCGGTGTTGCCACCAGGATATCCACCCCACCGCGTAAACGCATCATTTGTGGATTAATTTTAACACCACCAAAAACAACAGCTGAGTTTAACTTTTCATATTTGCTGTAGGCCAAGACATTTTCATGGATTTGCGCGGCTAATTCACGTGTAGGTGTCAACACCAAGGCAAGCGCACGATTGCTGCCTGGCGCAGGTCTTTTACTTAATAGTTGCAAAATTGGCAGCACAAAACCGGCTGTTTTGCCTGTGCCTGTTTGGGCACAAGCCATGATGTCGTTCCCATCCAAGATAACCGGAATGGTTTTTTCCTGAATGGGTGATGGCGTTGTGTATCCTTTGTCGATAAGGGCTTTGATGATTTGGGGGGATAAACCTAAAGATTCAAATGTCATTAATCATTCCTGAATTGGTTGTTAAGATATCTCATTTTGAAAGTGCGGCCTTTAATTTTAGCGCTTTGTAACCTTCTGAGCACAGATGAAGAAACAGTGCTGTCGATGGCAACATAGGCATTAAAATCAAATATATCAATTTTGCCTACCTGCGTACCTTTTAAGCCACCGTCTCCTGTTAAAGCGCCTAAAATATCGCCTGGGCGAATTTTGTTTTTCTTGCCCGCATTGATACATAAAGTTTTCATTGATGGTTTAACAAAAACACACGAAGATGTCAGCGTGTCTTTGTCCATGCGTTGGATGAGGGTATTAGTATAAGCTTCTATCGCTTCAATTTTAAAAGTATGACCTTGGGAGAAAAGGCTTATTGCCAGCCCTGAATTACCAGCACGCCCCGTGCGACCAATTCGATGAACATAGTCTTCTGGGGAAGAGGGTAAATCATAGTTAATAACCAAAGGTAAGTCTTTAATATCTAATCCGCGCGCAGCCACATCGGTTGCCACCAAAATGGAACAGCTGTTATTGGCAAATTGTAGCAGCACTTCTTCTCTATCTCTTTGCTCTAGTGAGCTGTGAATAGCCAGTGCATGAACCCCTTGATGACAAAGTGCACTTGCCACTTCATCACATTTTATTTTTGTTCTGCAAAAAACAATAGCTGATTGCACTTTATAATGCGCAATCAAAGCAATAAGGGCTTCATCTTTTTCATGCTCACTTACTTGGTAAGCTATTTGTTCTATATTCGGTTTTTGCGCTTCATCTTCAATATGGATCTCGATAGGAGATTGTTGAAAGGACTCGCTTATTTTTGCAATGGCATCAGGGTAAGTAGCAGAAAACAAAAGTGTTTGTCTTTGAAGAGGGAGCTGTTTGATGATATGTAATATTTCATCATAAAAGCCCATATCCAACATTCTATCCGCTTCATCTAAGACCAAGGTTTTAATATTTTTTAAATTGAGGGTCTTTCTTTCTATATGGTCTTGGATGCGCCCAGGCGTTCCTACAACGATATGCACTTTTTTACTCAAAGCCTCTGCCTGCATCCCAAAGGGCTTACCGCCACAAAGGGTGAGTACACAGATATTGGGGATCATACGCGCCAAGCTTCTTAGCACTTTACTAACTTGGTCGGCCAACTCTCTTGTTGGGCAAATCACTAATGATTGTGGTGTATACACACTAGGCGAGAGCTTGGCAATCAACCCCAAGCCAAACGCTACTGTTTTACCACTGCCTGTTTTGGCTTTGACTATCAGATCTTGGTTTTTAAGTACTAAGGGAAGGCTTTTGGCCTGTATGGGGGTCATTTCTTGATAGCCTAGGCTTTCTAAATTCCTAAGCATATCCCCCTCAAGCGCTAGGCTTGAAAAGAGCATTGAATTCATATATCGCTAACTTGCTGTTAAAGTGTCGCCATTATGTCAATTTAACAACTAGCTTACAAGTAAAAATTATGCCCTTTGCCTTTCACCAGCATCCTACTTATGCCAATAAAAATTATGGATTTTTCTTTTGAGCTTGGTGTTATGAGCAGGATTGTTATTGTACTTATCAATTGTAGTATTCGTTTTATCCAAAAGCATATCTATTTGCGTTTCATTGGCATTTAGAATTCGTCTTGCCTTCTTTACTATCCAATTAAGCGTAAACAGTATATCAGGTGTTTCTAAATAACGAGGAGAACCAAAAACATCTACTTTAGGAGATTGAAAAAGACGATGATGAATATCAGTATGAGCTTGATTAATTAAAGCATCAAATTTGCTTAAAAGCGCTTGCGATTTTTGAGAACTTAGTCTTGTTCTAAGAATATTATATTCGTTTTGTTTATCATTGACATTTTGATTGTATTGCTGAGTGCGAGAGAGCCTATCTGTCACTACAAAACCAAGAACAGAGACAACGGATAAAGCCAACATGAATATCCCCACTGTTCCGTATGCAGGTAAGAGGAGAATACTCAGCCCTGCGCATAGAAAAAAGGAAAAAACCAAAGCACTCGAAATTTTAGACAGCATTTTTATCTAGGCCTCAAAAAATAAAACATAATAATCTATTCGGCTTTCATTTGAAGTCATAAATAAATATAGAATGCCCAGCTATTTCAAGATTATTCGCAAAACAATGTTGACACTAATATTTCTAGAAATCGTGTATTAGCTACTTAAGCGTGGGTGTGCGGCGCACTTCAGGAGAGGTAAGTTCATTTATCCTGTCTTTCATAATTTTATAACGGCTATTTTCATTCTTATTTTGAGTTGAGTGTTCGCGTATACCTTGTTCAAAAACGCCCTTCTTATTAGGATTTTCTTTGGACAAACGTTCGATTATCTTATTTTCAATATCATCTAAAGTAAATTTCCCATTTTGCTTTTTGACTTCTTCAATGATTTCACTAATGGCAAACAATCTTTGATCATGACCTTTTCTAAACCCTTTAGTTTCCTTAGAAATTTCGATTTTTCGTTCATTTAAAAGATGAAGTACATCATCCTTAGTGGTATCTAAGGCATCGTTTACAATATTTTCTTTTGCGCTGGGAGAAGGCGTAGAAGGTCTTGAGGGTGATTTTGCAGAACTACCTAATGTATTAAAATTCGTTACCAATGTTTTAGGCATTTCTGGCTTTTCAGGTTGATGGTCCTTTTGGAACTGATAAGCGAGTTTTTCAACAAGCTTGAGCTCCATTTCCTGCATACGAATCAATTGTTTATTATCGAGTTCCGCTAGCGGCAATCTTTCAATGTAACCTGATTGACGCCATTGATTAATCTGATTTAAAAACTGATCATCTTCATTAAAATTTCCACCCCATGAGCGTGGAATTGAAGTGCCTTTTAGGATATGAGCGGCCAACGCCCTGATTCTATCGTTTGCAATATCGGAGAGTGTTTCTTCAATTTCTTCTGGACTTGGCATAAGACTCTCCTACAAGGACTTATACTTAAAGTATAACAATTTATGTCCTAAGGAATAGTGTAAATACTAATGCCTGCTTAGGTGATTTATTATTGCTATGCGCTTGAATTTGATGGTAATTCTAAAGCGCATTGAGTGTAAGCACGCAGGTAATTGCTGTTATGCCAACATTCAAAAAGGAGGCTTATTCTTACCTTTAGTTGGCCCATTTTCAGATGGTTGCAAAATGGATTCCTGTTTATGCGCTTGTAAAGAAGGGAAAAAAGCTTCTTTCCTCTTATCTGATGCTGGCACTTCCTGCGCTAGCATTTCTTTTGGACCATATAACTGAAGCAACAGCATAAATGGTGTTGGTGCAAATTCAAATTGTCCTCTCATGCCATTACCTTGCTGTGATACAACTTCAGCAAAACGGCGCAACATCATCATTTTACTTTGGTCTCTGTCAGATAATTTAAGTAATTGTTGAAATATCAGAGCTGCGTGGCTTTGGTCTGGATTTTCTGAACCCAATGTCATTTCATGATGAATAACGAGCCATTGAGCTAAATCGGCATGAATTCCACTTCGAGACTTTTCAATTAAAGGTAAAAATTCAGCAAAATTGCCGTCTACCGTTAAAGTAGCGTCGCTATTTTGGGCTAATGCTGAAGCTAAATAAGCACATAATTTTTGATTAATTTCACTTTCACTTTCATTTTCTTCTTCATAACCATCTTCGTTAACGTGGATCTCCATTGGTTCTCTTTCCAATAAGTCCATGAGTTCTTGTTCTGTCATTAATTTTTCTAATAACAATTTAGTAAGAAGATCTACCGAATAGTTTTCTAGAGCATGTTGTGCCAAATTGAGAACAATACTATGATCAACTTGTGATAGAATTTGTATGACATCTGGCCAATAAATTATTTTAGCAAGTGTTTCTGTGCTAAGGGATGCTAATTTCTCTGCTAGTTGAAATATATCTCCCTCATTCAAGAGCGTATTTAAAGATTGCTTAAGTAAAAACAACTCCTTTGTTTCTTCATATTTTTTGATTTTATTAAATTCATTTGCCAGCATTGCTTTGCTAGATGTCGCAAAATAAACTGATCTTAAAACTTCATTTAATACCAATTCAATTGATTTTGCATCGCCAGCATTATTTAATGCCTTCTTTAGTCTTTGCATATCCGCCACTAGCGCTGCAGATGTTCTTTCTTCCTCCTGATTATCAAGCATTTTCATTAGCTTCTGTTTAAAATTGGCTCGCTCTTGACGCCATCGTTCTTGTGTTAAAGATAAAGCATCAAATCCTTTGTCGTCATGAAAGCGAACAGTGTTATAATCGTCAAGGATTTCGCTTTCACTGAAAGGGGTCAGTTGATATAGTTTGCTGATGGTATTTGCAAAAGCGTTATTGCTACGTTCACCCACTGAGATTTCATTAATATAATATTGCATCAAAAATAAAGCCATTTCAGATTGCATGGCCCATAAAGCTACCATTAAGGGAGAGAACCCATGAATGTTCTTTTGATGCAAGCTGAGCCCATAATACCTTGTTAAGTGATCTACAGTCTTTACATGCCCAAAACGTATTGCTGCGTGTAATACGCTTTGACCTTCATTATCCTGAAAGTGCAAATTGGCATTTGCTTGAACTAAAAGATCAATAATGTCGTTAAGCCCCTTGCTGGCGGCAAATAAAAGAGGGGAAATACAATTATCTTCCCTTAGAAAAAACACTAAAGGTACGGACGAAGATACAGAGCTTGTGTTTGCCAAAGCTGGGTTTTCTTGCAACATCTGATAAACAGTAGCTTTGTTGTTATCTGCAATTGCTTGGAAGAAGGATGATTCCAATGAAACGTCAAACATATATAACATTCCGTATATTTTAATTTCAAAAGTCTATCAATATTTCTCTTTTAAAACCATGCTCATAAGTTAGAAATTCACTTCTAACAGATAAATGCTTAGACCTCGTGTCATTACACCTATAAGAAATGAGAAAAATGAACCATTCAGAATCATTCTAGTCTGATTTGTTAGGAGTTTTATAGTTGTTATACGCGGAGTTCACTATGCCATCATTTGCTATCGAAGTAGTTACACTTATGGCGCCCACTGAAATTTATCAACAACTCGGTGAAGACACCCCTGAGGGGTTTGACAAAGAAGCTCAAGTATTTGTCGTCGTCGCCACACATAAGAACTCGATTAATTGGCTTGTTTTAGGTGAAATGAACAAGGACAGTCAAGCTTTTCGTGATGAAATTTATACCTGTGCTTCACAAGCGCATAACACCTTAGATAGAGGTTGTGGCAAATATTACCGTGGTACAAATTCTGTGCATGTTAAAAGGTTACATTCTGATCCATTTGAATCTATGTATAACCATAATCACTATCCTTTAGGGGGTATTAAAGGTACTGATTTTGAGGCAACTACTTTCCCAGAAGATGTCACGCCTGAAGAGTTTAAAAAGCATTTGGTTGCATTCTCTGAAGCTGATGCAAAAATGCACAATGGTGCCCCACGCTTTTTGACTAAAACCAATGCTTATCGTATAGCTGAAGTATTTCGCAAAAATTATGAGGAAAATAAATCACAAGTAGAGCTTCAATCAGAGCATTCAAATTCAAACCGACAATACACTGTAGAAGATTTAGAAGAACTACGGCTACATCAACACGAGGAACAACCTTGCAAAGCACCAGATAATGCTGCACATAATACGAGAGGAATAGGTTCTGAACGGGCAGATGAAAGACAACCTCCTGAATATAGTCAACCAGAATATGAATATGTCCTTAAGTTCCGTGAAGAAGGCAAAAAGCGCGATGCGCAAGTAACAGCAACCGTAACTGCGGTCAAACATACCTTAGCATTGCAACAAGCACTACTCAAAGCAGTTGAACAAGCAACGCCCGGTTCACCTGTTGCTATAGCAGCAAATGCATTTACGAGCGATGTTGCTATTGATATTGCGCTGCATGCTCGTCAAGATGCTATTTTAAATCCGCCGCCAAATAAAATTGCTTATCAACAAATGAGTGAAATCAAAGTATATAATCAAACAATTCTGGCGTTACTCAAAGATGCATTAAAAGAGGTTGAAGCTAAGGAAGTATTTCGCGCAAAGAAAACATTGCCTGGGTTGCAGGTTCTAAAAGAACATGCCAAAAATGTCCAAATAGATACTTTAAAAGCTTTAATTGAAAGTATTGATAGTAAATTGCTTGATCCCAAGGAAGAAATTATTAACTTCGAATCCATATTACAATCATATCAAGTTCAATCCCAAGAGAGCATTCCAGAACATTTTGCGCATAATTTAAAGCAGATGATTGCAGGCGTTGAACCTCCTCAAGTTCAAGTAGAACCAATATCTCTTATAGACCGAAGATAAAACGCTAATAGCATTCAAAGGAAATATAGTATTGGCACTAGCCAATTATGATATTCCACATAACCCTATTCATTGTGTCCTAAAAAAAAGAATATTAATATCATGAAGCTACTGGATGCAGCGTTTTTGTCACCTGATTTTTGACAATCAAATCAACGTACTGACAGAGGGCTTTTAGAGAATGATTAGCGGAAATTTACTTGCTTGCGCCATATTTTCATGCTCATTAAAATGTATTTATTTTTTATGTGGCGCTATCTTCAATCAAGTAGGTAATTATGAAATCTTCCCCAATCCCATTATTAGACGAAAGAACCACTAAAAAACTCAAACTCACTTTTGAACCTACGACGCTTGATTTTATAAAGGACCTTAGTGAATTCGCGCACCATCATCAGGGGCCTCTCAATGAGGAAGGCTTTCAGTGCATTTTATATAAAGCAGTAGCGCAGATGCCTCAAGAAAGTCGTGAGGATTGCTTAGCGCATTTAAGTAATCTTCCGCTCAACTATTTTAAAAATTTAAATAATGAGAACAAAGAGAATAAACAAAACCCCTCACTTTATAAGGATATCCAAAATTCTATGGTGTCAGAAGTTGTAAAAAAGACATCCGAAGGATGGGTGCGCCCAATAATTACCAATGGTACTGCTGCTTTCGTTGGTGCTTTAGGAGGTCCTATAGGCACTGTGGGCTCTGTGGTAATTAAACCTGCTCTTGATCTTGCTATAGACACAGGTTCTGAAGTACTCAAGCAATCAGGCTCCATCATGGAGAAAGAAATTGCAAAAAAAATAAGTTCCAGCTTAAGCCCTAGATTAGAATCTGCGTACGAATACGTTAGCTCTGTAGGTAATAGCGTTAGTAATTACTTGCCGTTTAAACGTTCGGCTGGAGTTCAAATCAACAGCAATCAAACCACCACTGCGCCCACACAAACATTGCAAGATGAAGACACCACTTCTTCTGAGAGCTTAATTTTTTCAAACGCAACTACGTCCCCAAAACCCTTAATTGAAGTTATTTCTGAGAAATATTTTGATAACGAACTCGAACTTGATATTAGCACACACGCTCAATTAGAAAATCGAAGCCGCTTTAAACTATAAAGATTAAGGGCCAACATGAAGTCCGCCCCGATACAGATTCAAATACTCTTCTTTGTAGGGGTTTATGTTGGCCCGAAAATGAATAAAGCGTTTATAAGAAAAGCACTCCCAAAATGGCTATCGCCATTTTGTCGAACTACCATTTTATTTTGTCGGGAGTTCAAAGATATCAAAGTAAATTATAACAGATTGATTTTATTAATATTTATAGTGTAGCGCTCGTTGCAAATGTCAGCACTAATCACAATAAAGTGGGACTGAATCCGGCAAAAATCCGGCAAGGAAAATGATTAATTTGAGACTACATCCTTGAAAATACCCATATAAGGTATCATAATACCCAATATGAGTATTATAAAACACAATGTTGCAGATGCACTTTTTTCTAAGGTACAACAGCGGGTCTTAGGTTTGCTATTTGCCCAGCCTGATCGCTCTTTTTATACCAATGAAATAATTCGTTTAACACAGTCTGGCACTGGCGCAGTACAGCGTGAGTTGGCAAAATTGGAAACTGTCGGCTTAATTACGCTTACTACCTTTGGTAATCAAAAATTATATCAAGCTAACCGAGACACTCCCCTTTTTGCTGAACTGCATAGCATAGTACTCAAAACATTTGGTCTAAGTGATATATTAAAAGAAGATCTTAAACCCATTGCCTCTCAAATTCAGGTTGCATTCATCTATGGTTCAATTGCTAAACACGAAGATAAAGCTAATAGCGATATTGACTTAATGATTATTGGAGAGGATCTTAGCTATGCTGTCCTATTTCCCCTTTTAGAAAAGGCCCAAACCCAATTAGGTAGAAAAGTAAATCCAACTTGCTACACATCAAAGGAATGGATGCGTAAATATAAAGAAGGCAATAACTTTATAAATCAAATAATTAAACAACCAAAAATATTTCTTATAGGAACAGAGGATGCCCTCATCTAATTTGGATAATTTAGTAAAAATGGGACAATTGAAAATTGAACCAATGAATCGTTTAGAATGTGATGGATTAGTCCATTCTGGTCTCACTCGTTTGAAAGACGCAAACAATTCAACCTTATCAATCGAGAGTCGCTTTGATCTTGCATACAATGCTGCGCATTCACTTGCTTTAGCTGCATTACGCTTTCATGGTTATCGCTCTACTAATCGATATCTCGTATTTCAAGTTTTACAGCATACACTTGGCGTTGGCCCAGAAGTTTGGCGAGTTTTAGCTAAATGTCATGATCACCGCAATCTGGCTGAATATGAAGGATACTTCGAGATTGAGGATCAACTTTTAATTGATCTGCTAAGTGCAACACTAACCATAGCAGAGAAAATTAATGTCCTTGTAGAAAAAAATAAATAGAACAACTTCAATTAAACTTACCCCTCCCCTTAATTGGGATAAAGCCAAAGCTTTCGCTGGCACGACCTAAGGCACACCTAGGCTTCATGCTATGCACAGAGCGGAACTCCGCTTTATGTACTTAAAGAACTTTTTTATTTTGTCGGGAGCTCAAATCAACTCAAAACAAGCCAATAACAAAAACCACCCTTAAAAGCTTTAATTGAGAGCATTCCAGAACATTTTGCGCATAATTTAAAGCAGATGATTGCAGGCGTTGAACCTCCTCAAGTTCAAGTAGAACCAATATCTCTTATAGACCGAAGATAAAACGCTAATAGCATTCAAAGGAAATATAGCATTGGCGCTAGCCAATCATGCTATTCGACCTTACCCTATCCCTATTCTCTGTGTCTGAAAAAAAAGAACATTTATAAAATCCGCCCGAAAATGAAGAAATTACAAAAGGTCAATAATTTTGCTACAAACAATTACGTTCTCTCTCATTATTACTCATTTCATAGGATATATTTGCATATTCGTCAGTTTAATTTGTATTTTTTTAATTAGTGCTATAACATTCGACCTTGCCATATGCTGACATTCTGTCGAGGAAATGATGTTAAAAGGTCCAGATAAATCAAAAATTCTAGAAAAATTAATTGAAGATAATCCTCAAGCCACAGAAAAGCTTAATGCAATAGTTAATAAAAATATTGACGAAATTAAAGAATTTTTTGGCGTTAATTTTTTTATGCTTTGTGCAACCCTTTCTTACGGCATGATGGCATGGCTCTGTATTGATTCAATGCCGTCAATTCAGGCGGCGGGTATCGGAACAATGCTCATGTGGACCTTGATGACATCAGCTGGATTTGGCGCACGCTTGTTACAGGTTGGTTTTTCAGGCTTACAGCAGGACGCTTCGATTTTCTATAGAAACCTCAAAATTCTGGGACGTATTTTTCGCAATAAAGAACTCTTGCTAGATGTAGAGAATAATTTAAATGAACTCATATTGAATCATACTACGCTAGATGATTATTACAATCTAATGAAAATGTTCCATAATTTTAAATTAACTGCTAATCCTGATGAGCAAATATCGAATGATGATTTTTTGGGATATCTTATTCGGGAAAAACAATTTGATAAAATATTAACTTTAGTAAAATTATTTTCTAACAAAATTGAGGACCTTGAGGAATATGAGGCACTTTCAGCAAACACTCCTGGAAGACATTCCTTGCAATGGCAGTGTGCAAAAGTAGTCAATAAAGCAATCGATGAGGGAAAAATCTGCAATCCACAAGAAGTTTTGCATGAAGATGTGAAACTTATACTAGATGCCAGCAATAAATTTGCTGTTTAATTTCATTCAAGATCTGACAGTCTGTACAATTCAAAGACAGGCCCTACTTCGCGCCTGGCGCCTTAACAAAACCTAGTGATGCTTTTCAATAATGTTTTTGTTCCTTCTTAGATAATGGGCGGACATAAAGTCCGCCCCTACGCAGATCCAAATACTCATCTTTGTACGAGCGGACTTTATGTCCGCCCTAAAATGAACAATGAGTTTATAAGAATAGGTTTAGTCTCGGCGCTGCGGCCTTTGGGTGGTATTTTTTTATTGGCGCGCCCGGAGAGATTGGCTCGCGCCCTCGTTGGGCGCTCGGGTTTCGCTTTGCTCACCCGTGCTAAAGCACGCCCAAAATGGCTATCGCCATTTTGTCGAACTACCTTTTTTATTTTGTCGGGAGTTCAAATCGACTCAAAGCAAGCCAATAAAAAAAAACCACCCAAAGGGTGGTATTTTTTTATTGGCGCGCCCGGAGAGATTCGAACTCCCGACCAACTGGTTCGAAGCCAGTTACTCTATCCAACTGAGCTACGGGCGCATCGCATTAAGGCCGGGATTATCCTTCGATTAAATTCAGCTGTCAAATTTCGTTAAGATGGGTAGCTGACGAAGCTGCTGGCTTTCTGAAGAAGAACCTCGTCATCACAATCATCGCCAAAGGGGGAATGAGGGTGCTGGCATAGTACATCCAGCCATAGAGGTACTGGGAATACCAATCGGTAAAGATGGCGCAGAGCATCCCCACCACCAACATCAGGCCTCGCACAGGCAATTGGGTGAACTGGGAAATAAGACTACCAAGCTGACTAATTCTTTGGGCATTGGCTGATCTGGCGCTAAAGCCTAAAAGCAGCAGCCCCAAAATGGTAGAGCCTTGTTCAGCAAGCGCAGTGGCGAAGCTAACCTCGCTGTCCGCCATCGAAACTTTCATGCTGGAGTAAATGATGATGCCATTGCCAAGCAAAAAGCCTAAAGCCGCAAGCACCTTGGCCGCAGAGAATTTTTTAGCGCTTACATCCGGTGTCATCGATACCGGTCGGATATAGTAGCCCATCATAATGAGTAACCCACTGGTATACTCCAAGGATTTCATGCTCAGCATTTGTGTCCACAGGGCCAGCGGCTCTGAGCCAGGCACGGCTTCACCTACAGAAAAATACATCATGGAAATGACGCAGGGCAGTGTGACCAGGCACAGTGCAAGCAAGGCGCGCAAGCTAAACCAAGCGCTGGCTATCATCAGCATGGCGGACAGAGCCACCACCACAAGGTGTGGGCAATTAAAAATTTTCTCAGCTGTGTCCGAAAACAGGGTGAGCCCAACACCAAACCAAATAATTTGCGCACTCAGCATGGAGTAAGAAGGGCTAGCGGAATGTATATTAATAGTATCGTGAGCTTGGTTGCGTAATGCATTGATTCCAGCTGAAAATTTTTCAGGGAATAAGGAGGCCCCGCCTTTGAATCGGGGAAGTGAAAGCGCTCTCAATGCATTCATCTCCAGATCTAAACATGTTGAACCAAGCTGACCTAATTACATTTTGATTGTAGGCATTATGACTTCAATTGCAATAACCAATCGTCACTTGATGAAAATTTTTTTCCAAAAAGAAAATTTAGAAGCGCGCCAAGCTGAAATCTTCAAGAGAGAGATCCGCGGATTTAGCACTTAAGAGATCAGCCAATATCTTTCCTGAGCCCAAACACATCGTCCAGCCAAGATGTCCGTGACCTGTGTTCACAAACAAGTTGTCTAAGGAAGTCTGACCAATCACAGGCACGCCATCGACACACATGGGACGCAACCCACACCATGTCTGAATTTCCTGCTGCTTGGTTTTGGCAAATCCCTCAGGGTATATCTTTGCTAAAATATGAAGCAGATTTTGAAGGCGACTTTGGGTAAGATCCTTGTTAAATCCTGCAAATTCCGCTGTGCCAGCAACTCTTAGGCGCTTCCCCAGTGGTGTTGCTACGGCATGAAAGGCATTGTCTAAGACGGGTACATGCGGGATGCATTCCCAATTGTCACAATTGAGTGTCAGAGAATAACCCTTGCAGGGACGCAGGGGCAATGTTAAGCCAATCGCTCTAAGCAAAGGTTCGCTGTAGATCCCGCAAGCAACAACCACACTATCGACACACAGTTTTTCGCCCTGCACGAATACCTCAACTTTCTTGCCCTGCCTTTTAAGAAGCGCTTCACTCCCATAACGTATGCTGACTCCTTGGCTGGCAAGATACGTGCTTAGATTTTCAGTAAATTGATGGGCATCACCCGAGGCATCTTGTGGGTAAAAAAATCCGCCAGCGATTTCACCACCAAGTGGGGCAAGACCAGGCTCCTTCTCGATGGTCTGCTTGGCGTTCAATTTTTCATAAGCAACACCGAATTGGCTCATGTAATCTGCTAAGGCACTTGCTGCCATCAACTCTTTTGGGTTGCGAAAAAATTTCAAGGTGCCCGTCTTGTTATAGTCAAAGCAGAGGCTGGCTTTATCCGTCAGCTCTTGCATGAGCTTGGCGCTCAAGCTCCCAAGGGCAATATTCTTTTGGATGTTTTTGAAAAAATGCTTTTTGGACGAGTACCCTAAGAATGACACCCCCCAAGCACCAATAGACCCTAAGGCATTAATTCTAAACAGCAGCGGCGTGTCTTGGCGTCCTATATGTTTTAATATTTGCCAAATCACCCCAGGTGAATTCCAAGGATCTGACATGCTCGGGGTCAATAAGCCACCATTGGCAAAACTGGTCTCTAAGCCTGGAGCCTTTAGCTTTTCAAGGACAGTGACTTCGTGGCCACTCTCTCTGAGGTAGTAAGCGCTGCTAACACCAATCACACCCGCCCCAATAATGGCAATCTTCATCTTAAGCCCCTTGCTCCCTGAGCGCCCTCATAATAGTTAGTTTTCTTGTTAACGTGCTCAAAATCACCCTTTCAGGGCTTTGGAAAACTCGATATAGTGGTTCCTATTAAGGAGATAATGATGGATAAACGCAAGGTACTCATTGTTGGCGGCGGTATTGCCGGCTTAAGTTTAGCAAACGCCTTAGAACATTTTTGCAAAGATACCGTCGATTACAAGCTTATCGAAAGACAAAAACATTTTATAGCCCAAGGTGCTGGTATCGCCTTACCTGCTAATGCTTTAAGTGCATTACATCAAATTAATTTAGATAAGAAAATTCAAGAATATGCTTTTCATGTTCAAGAAATTGTATTTACTGATGATACCCTCAAAGAATTAAGTCGCAGACCAACCGATGCCTTGCATCCCAAAGGATTTCCCTTCTTAGGGATCTCTCGCGCTAATTTACATGATGTACTGCTTTCAGAATCAGTTTCAAAGAAAATTCATTTTGGTTTAACTGTGACAGATCTTGAAGAGCGAAAGGGTAAAATTGAAGTCACTTTCAGTGACAACACCAAAGAAATATTTGATTTGGTTGTTGGCGCAGATGGGATCCGTTCACAGGTGCGCAAGCTTGCTGATAAAGAAGCTGATGCATCTCCCCTTTCTTTAGGGATCACCAATTGGCGTTTGCTTTTAAAAAGAGCGCCGACTTTATCACAACCCACCTATGTGCTAGGCGCAGGATCCATTTTTCTTTTATTCCCTGTTAGTGCACATGAAATGTATTGCTATGCTGGCGTATTAACGCCACCCAATGGCATTTCAGAAGATGATAGAAAATCTATCCATTTTATGAAATCGCATTTTGAACATATCGGTAAGGAAGTAAAATTCGCGTTAGATCAAATTATTGATCCACATCAACTTATCCCCGATCAATTAGAAACAGTGCGGGAAGTGAAAACACACTCTCAACAAATGAAGAATGTTCTTTTTATCGGCGATGCAGCTCACGCCTGTGCACCAACCTATCAACAAGGCGGTGCGATGAGTATAGAAGATGCTGTTATCGTTGCAAAATTGCTAGCTACTTTTGATTCTCTGCCAATTGATCAGGTTATTCGTTTTTATGATCTCTTTCGTTTTAAAACGATTCAAGAAATTCAAACTTTATCCAATTTTGTGATACAGCGCTCCATACAAGCAGTTGATCCACAATCAATTGAGCTTAGGAATCAAAAAATTAAACAAGATGGTCCCTTTAATGTGACTTTCTGGAAAGAGTACTTAAAAGCAGATGTTTTCGATGAACTCGATAATTTTATTCGCACGCGTTTAAATTAACCAAGGAGGAAATCTATGCAACAGTTAACAGCGAAGGAACTTCATGCCGTATCAGGTGGCGATTATAATTTAGTATTTATGTCTGTTATCGTCCCCACCCCTACACTCCCACCTTCAGTTGCTAATCTCATCAGCAGCTTAATGATGGGACAATTGAATCAGGATGCTTTTGCGCAAACACTAAGCGAAGTGGGCGGTAACATGGTGCAGTTTTTAACTGTATCTCCAGCATGCCCTCAGAATGCAAATTGCCCTTCATTTTCATAATCTTGCCTTTGTACACCCTACCTCACTGAGGTAGGGTCCATCAGAAAACTCGCACCTTTCATACCTAAATAAGTATTTACTTCAGCCTCTTTTCCCTATAATGCAAACACCGATTAATAATGCGTGGCACTACAATATTTAATAGGTGTAAGCAATGCTGAGTTCGATGTCTCTTCTACATTATTGGATAAATTGGTCACTGTGTTGGTTTAATACATCCAATCCCCAAAATAAACCCAATCAGCAAGAAATATGTCGCCTATCTTCTTTGCATCAGGCAGCAAAAAAAGGAGATACAAATACACTTCAAGTCTTACTTTCTCAGGGCCAATATATTCATGAACTTTGTCATCAAGGTTATTCGCTTTTACATCATGCCAGCATGCAAGGTCATGCTGATTGTGTAGCCCTTTTGATTGATAATGGTGCAAACGTAGAAGCTAAAGCTTGTGGTGGCATTTCTCCTTTGCATAAAGCAGCAGAGAAAGGCTGCATGCGAAGTGTTAATTTCTTATTAAAGGCTGGCGCAAATATTGATGCAAGAGATTGCACTGGACATACCCCATTGCATGCAGGGGCAAGATTTGGCCATGTTAAAATTATTGCGCAGTTGCTTAAAAAAGGGGCAAAATATCTGCCAGATCAAAATGGCTATACGCCGCTAGATGAAGCTGTCAAATATAAGCAGCGTCAAACCATCGCTTATTTATTAGATAGTTTTTCTTAAAATTGCCGTTTCACTTTTAAATGGTGAACCCGGCACACGACCATAAAAACGCTTTATCTCATAACCACTCGCCTTTAAAGCTGCTTGGTAACGTTTTCGATTTGAATTGTCAAAAATGATAAGACCATTATCTTTTAAATGATGCAGAGCTTTCTCTAAACACATCTCTCTGGCGCGACCATCAATAATGATTAAATCATATTGAGCATTATCACAATCAATGGTTTGTACATAATTTTTAAACGAGACATATGGTTGTTTTTGCGAATGATAAGCATCGATGGTTTTTGAAGGAACTGGTTCGGCCAACTGTAAAACAACTTCAGGATAATTGTTTAATTTTTGCTGCAAACGATAGAACCAAGCGGAATCATGCTCAATAGAAAACACCTTGCACTTTCTTTTTGCTAGCCACAGCGTACTGGCCCCACTGCCATATTCAAAGACGCTTGCTGCATAACCCAATTGTTGAATGTGAGCATCTATTTCGCTAATGGCATCATATGTCCACCAAGGAATATCTAGTTGTATCATGTCTTCAAGCTGGTGGATGGCTAATAATGAGCGCAAATAATGAAAACGCTGAGATTGGCAAGCCAAATTATCTAACTTTTTTAATAAGCCCATTGCACTTAATACATGCTTGATACCCTTCATGAGGTGAACATAAAAAGATTTTAACCACAAAGGGGATGCTTCAAGTGCTTTTTCCATTCTAGAAATATAGCAATTACACCCTTAGGCGTCTATGCCATCGACAATTTGACATAAATTTTCCCATATTTTGCAATATTTTAGATTTAGCTTTACAACTTTCACTTTTATCTATTAAGATGCGCCTTTGGTATCTCTTCGAGGATGTACGATGGCTCAAGCACTTAAAGATGAAAGAGAAGATTTTCTCACAAACTTCAAAATACATATTGTGCAACCAAAGATGTTGCCTATTGCAAACGCCCTTACGTCCCACAATAAACAACAAGAACTCCTAAAATATTCTGATTACACCCTTTATAAAGCCAAAGACGATGGTATAACTTTTGGTGGGTTTTACCATGATAAAAACAAGGTAAACTGGCTCTTAAAAGAGGGGCATTACAACAACCCTGAATCTATTATTAAAGAATATGTCGCAGGTGGCATTTATCAATTCATTTTGGGTGAAAATGCCCCCAGAACAGAAATTGTTCTCAATGATGTTGATCATAATTTATTGATTGGTTCTAAATTATTAGACAATTTTAAGACCTTATCACGCTTTGAGAATGTCGCTACTTATGATCATAAAACAGGGACCTATGAACCCTATGGCTCAAATTTTCCTAGTACCTTCAATGGCAAGCCATTACATGGTTTTATGGATGCTATCTGGGCAATTAACTTTGTAAAAGATACAGATGCCCACTCAGGCAATGTTGGCTTGATTGATCATGGCTCCCATTATAACTTCGCCAAAATTGATCATGGTTTTAGTTTTAGCTTCGATTATGATCCTAATATCAAAAATGAAACGACCCTTGATGACATTCGTTACCATCTAAGTAGTTTCTATCAAATCGATTCTCTTGAAAAAGTGGGTTTTGAAGAAATTTATCAAGGACTCACACATATTGCTGAACTTGATTTTAGCAATATCGAAAGTTTAATTGCAGATAAAATGGCAACAGTCAAAACTTACATGCAAGCACTTAATCTGAATGATTTGTATACTGAGTTTGATGAAACACCCAAGGCGGCTAATCTTGATGACAATCTAAAAGCCTATCAAGAATATATTGTCTGCAATTTAAAATCAGAACATGATCAATTTAAAACTATCGCCAATAACATGGTGCTAGAAAAAGCAATTATCTCTCATGATGCTGCAAAATTAATTGCTTTGACAGATAACGGGATATCGCTTGAGTCCAGCTTTAAACCATTTTATGACCCATCCTATAAGCGAGATCGTGTTGATCCTTATTCTTGGCAATTAAAGACACAAAGCGTGACTGGCTTGGATTTAGGACAAAAATATTGGCCTGAAGTATTTAACAATTCAACTGTTGATGCTTTGAAAAATCATGCTATCACTTTAGCCGATGTGCTAACCACTAACATCAATACAACGCTAGTTGATTTGCATGTTGTTGATAATGCCACCATTGTGCCTATCCATGTTTCACCATTACCTAGCCTCGCACAACCTGTGCTGCTGGACTGCGCTTAAAAATGAATAATGGGGCCACTTGGGTGGCCCATCACTTTCTTTATTTTGCCCTTATTGCCAACACATCACATTTGGCATGATGGATAATACCATCAGCTGTTGAACCCAATAATAAGCTTATCCCATGCCTGCCGTGTTCTCCCACAATGATAAGATCGGCATTTAAGGCTGTTGCCTTCTCGACAATCACTTTCTGCGCTGGACCATTGGCAACGATTTGATTCTCGGCGGCGATATTATATTTTTTCCCTAAATCAGCAAGCGCTTTTTTCGCTTCATTTTCAATTTGCTGTTCAACTTCCATGATTAATTGATAGCCTTGGGCTGCACCATAAGCATGGATCCCTTCAACACAATGAATAATAAATAATTTGGCATTACGCTCTTTGGCGAATTCAACCGCACGTTGGGTGGTGTATTCATCATAAGCGGGATGTAAATCAACGGCGAGTAAGATTGTGTTATACATCATGTCCTTCCTGATATGCTCTTTCCAGTTTAGAATTGTGCTTAGAGCACCTTAACATAGACTACAAAATATACTCAAATACACCACGTTGTTGGGAATACAACTTATATGAGTAAGCTTGTGATATAATAGATAAATACGCATAAGAAAAGGACTTTACATGAAGACAACACGCCCCGTGTATATTGCAGGTGGTATCCGCACCCCCTTCGTTAAATCAATGACAACTTACAAACAAGTCACCACCCAAGATTTGATGACTGCCTCCTTAGAAGCCCTAGTTAATAAATTTAGCTTACAAGGCAGAATTATCGGCGATGTTGGCCTTGGTGCAGTAATGAATAGTGCTAACAATTGGAATTTATCACGCGAATGTGTCCTTGGTACGGCCCTTTCACCCTATACACCTGGATTTACGTTGCAGCGCGCCTGTGGCACCAGCCTTGAGACAACGCTAATAATTGCCTTGAAAATAGCCAACCATCAAATTGATTGTGGCATTGCAGGCGGTGTCGATACCAATAGCGATTTACCCATGATGACTCGTCGCGTTTTAGCGCAAAAACTTTTAAATCTGCACTATGCTAAGGGCTTTTTTGCCAGGCTCAAAGCCATGAGCAGTATTAGACTTAATGATTTTAAACCACTTATACCTGCCGTGGTTGAACCCAGAACACACATGAGTATGGGACAACATTGTGAAAAGATGGTGCAGGAATGGCACATTTCACGTTTAAAGCAAGATGAACTTTCATTGTTAAGCCATCAAAGAGGTAATGCTGCTTATGATGAAGGCTTTTATGATGATTTGGTGTTTGAATACTGTGGACTTAAAAAAGATAGTATTTTACGCAAAGATACAACCTTAGAAAAATTAAATTTATTGAAACCCGCATTTGATAGCAGTGCGAACGGATCCTTAACTGCGGGCAATAGCAGCCCATTAACTGATGGCTCTTCGGCTGTTTTCCTCACGTCTGAACCCTATGCACGAGAACATGACCATCCTCCTTTAGCACGATTTGTAGATGCCCAAGTTGCAGCTGTTGATTTTGTGGGCGGCGATGGTTTATTAATGGCACCCACCATTGCTGTTAGTGAGTTATTGCAAAGGAATCATCTGAGTTTACAAGATTTTGACTTTTATGAAATCCATGAAGCCTTTGCAGGCCAAGTATTATGTACTCTCAAAGCATGGGAAACCGATAGCTATTGCAAAAGCGTTCTACATCGTGACAAAGCCTTAGGCCCTATCGATAGAACCAAAATGAATATCAAAGGCGGTAGTGTTGCCTTGGGACACCCCTTTGCCGCAACAGGCACACGCATTGTGGCATCTCTTGCAAAGACTTTACATCAACATGCCAAGGGAAGAGGTTTGATTTCGATTTGTACCGCCGGGGGAATGGGGGTTGCGGCAATTTTAGAGGCTATATAATTTTGTCACTCATAGAAGCCTGGTTTTGGGGCCAACATGAAGTTCGCCCCTACAGGATCACATATCTAAGGCCTCCCATCTCTCATACGCCTGCGCTAAATCCTTTTTCAGATCAGCAACTTTTGTATTTAGAGATGTAATTTCATCCTTAGGTCTATTGTAAAATTCAGGTTCACCCATTTGCGCTTCTATCTCGCTAATTTGTGATTCTAATTTCTCAATTAAAGCAGGCAGGGATGCCAATTCTTTTTGCTCGTTGTAACTAAGCTTTTTAGCTTTTTGAGGCTGCTCACTTGCTGCAGATTTAGCTTGTGCTGGCTTCTCTTTTGGTTTGGCTTCGCTTTTGCTAGGTGCTGATACTTTGGCTCTTTGCAACCAATCTGAATAGCCACCAACATTAATTGAAATGTTATTATTTTCATCAAAAGCAATACAGTGTGTCGCAATATTATCAATAAATTCTCTATCATGGCTGATGATTATCACTGTACCCTGATAGTTCAATAATAAGGTTTCAAGCACATCTAGCGATTCAATATCCAAGTCGTTGGTAGGTTCGTCTAATACCAATACATTCGCCGGTTTGGCAAAGAGTTTGGCTAACATTAAACGATTTTGCTCACCCCCAGAGAGGGTTTTGGTAATAGCGCGACATTTGGTAGGTGAAAATAAAAAATCACCCAAGTAGCCGATCACATGCTTTTTCTTGCCTTGAATTTCTACTGTATCATCGCCTTCGGCAACATTGGCCATCACCACATCATCAGGATTTAAGTGCTCACGATTTTGGTCAAAAAAAGCAACTTGATTAACAGGACTTTGTTTTATTTTGCCACTATTAGGTTTTAATTGACCAATCAGTAGTTTAAGTAATGTGGTTTTACCGGTACCATTAGGCCCCACAATGGCGATTTTGTCACCACGTTGGATGTTAAATGAGAAATTATTAACCAAAATTTTATCCGCGGTATAGCCAAAAGAAATGTCCTCAGCTTGAATAACCATTTTGCCGCCCATAACGGGATCATTTACTTCAAACTTAGGTTTATCTTTAATCGTACGACGTAATTTTCTTTCCTCGCGCAAGGCCTTTAAAGCCCTAACTCGACCTTCATTACGTGTTCTTCTGGCCTTGATGCCCTGACGGATCCATACCTCTTCTTCTGATAACTTTTTATCAAATAGCACATTTGCTTTTTCTTCTGCTTCAAGTGCCTGTTCTTTACGCTCCAGATAAACATCATAATCAGGTGGGTAAGACGTTAATTTGCCTCTATCTAGCTCAATAATTCTGGTGGCAAGTTTACGAAGCAATGCTCTATCGTGGGTAATAAAAATGATAGTTTTAGGATAATTTAACAGCATTTTTTCTAACCACTCAATCGCATTGAGATCTAAATGGTTAGTCGGTTCATCCAGTAATAAAATATCTGGTTCTTGCACGAGCGCTTGCGCGAGAGCAACCCGACGGCGCCAACCACCAGATAATTCATTCATCTTTTTATTTTCTGGTAATGCAAGATCTTGGATGACCCTGTCAATGCGCTGCTGAATAAGCCATCCATTTCTTTCTTCAATTTCATGCTGAATTCTATTAAGTTGATTCAACCAAACATCATCATGATTATCTGTTTGTGCAACTAAGCGGTGATAATCTACCAACAAAGTGCTTAAATCCGCTAAACCTTGAGCGACGAACTCATAAACACTGACTTCACTAGGCTCGGGCAAATCCTGACCCAGCATCGAAATTTTCGAGGCATTAGGCTTAATAATTTCCCCTGAGTCAGGCATTAATTGCCCCATCAATATTTTTAAAAGTGTAGATTTTCCTTCTCCATTTCGTCCTATGAGAGCGATACGTTCTTTTTGCTCAAAATCAATATTGACGTAATCAAGTAAGGGAAATTGTCCCACAGAAAAATAGATATTTTTTAAAGTCATTAAGGGCATAAAGGCTCATTATTTCATGTTTGCAGGTGTTGAACTTCTTGGATACGCATCATCTTGTGAATAAGCACGCTCTGATTCTGGAGAAAGCGCCGAATTACTACGACGTGCAGGTGTTAGTGTTTCCAATAAAGGCGTATATTGCGGCATGCTCTTTTTTGAACTCACAACAAAATATGTAACGGGTCTATCATAGGATTTTACTTGATGTTGGCAAGGTGCACACTCATAGTTTTCTTCTACTAAATTATATAAGTTCTGACTAATCTGGATTTGATTGGGTAAACCGGATGCTTCCATACGTGCAGCCAAATTTACTCCCTCGCCTATCCAATCAAGAAATTGTCCTTGTGGATAGTCACATCGCACTTTTGCGGCAGGTCCAATATTGATGCCAAAACGAAAATGAAGTGGCGATTGGCCTTTTTCTTTGTTCAAATTCATCAGATAGTTTGACAAGGCTAAGGCTATATCAATCATGGCAATGGCTTGTCGTCGTTGTAAACTTTCATCATCACTGCAAGCTGCAACCATAATACAATCTGCTGTCAATTTAACAAGCTCAATCTTATGCTTTGCACCAGTATCACTGATAATTTTTGCAAATTCACTAAAGATAGGATTTAATTTTTTAACAATATCACCGGGCGTGTGTAGTTTACAAAATTCACTATAACCCAGCATATCGCCAAAAAGAAAAATAACCTTGTCATGCTCTTCTAAACACTGCATTAAAGCAGCAACGCGCGGCCTTTGGACAGCATTGTTGGTATCAACTAGATGTAAATTGGCAAAATCAGTTTCCAGCATTATGACAAACCTCGCCACAAATGAAAGTTAAACAACTATACACGATCTTAATGGCATATGAAATTATTTTATCTTTGTTAGCCGGCTTAGCATGGTTACGCTTTTACGGCATTTATATCACTTTTTCAATTAATAAAATAAAAATCAGGCACTTTTTGGTTGAAATTGTTGGTCTAAAAAAGTAACATGCCTTGCATTTTATGCAATTTTATATAAGAAGGTGATACAATGAAAACATTAAATCAAGAAGAATTGTTTTTCGTTAGTGGTGGAAATAGCGATGAGAATGACAACGTTCCAGCACAAGACGAAACACCTGCAGAAGTAGTTGTTGCAGAAAGAACATTTTTGCAAGCTGCAGGCGCTTTTTTATCTAAACTTGCTATGGGTTGCTGCTCTTAAGAACCCTAGCTTGGCAATGTGGCGCATCAAAGCCCACATTGCCCCACCCTCCTTAAGAATTATTTTATGACCGCACTAATCAATGAAAAATTATTTATTTTTTTAAAACAACTAAAAAAAAATAATAACCGCGAGTGGTTTCACAAAAATAAATTTCGATACGAAGACGATGTCAAAGAACCCTTGCTTGATTTCATTTGCGCGCTAAGAGCACCCTTACTGAAAATCTGCCCTGATCTCAAAATTGATCCTAAAGGCAATGGCGGCTCAATGCTCCGAATTTATCGGGACACGCGTTTTGCTCATGATAAATCCCCTTATAAAACAAATGCTGGTTTGCATTTTCCTTATCAAGGCACCGAACAAGGGATCCATTCTCCTGGCTTTTATTTACACTTAGCCCCGAATGAGTCTTTTGCCGCAGCAGGATCTTGGCACCCTTCTCCCCAAGCACTTCATATGATAAGAACGGCGATTGTGAAATATCCCAAAAAGTGGGAAAAAGTGCTAAAAAGCAAACTCATACTAGAAGGTGACTCTCTCTTAAGACCACCTCGTGGCTTTAATGCTGATAATCCTTTTATAGATGATCTTAAACGTAAGGATTTTATTACATCTATACCTTTTAGTGATAAGCAAGTTTGCAGTCCGCGATTCCTACAAAGCTATATTAAAGCTTGCCAACAAATGGCGCCTTTAATGCATTTCTTAATCGAAGCTACCAAAGCGCCAAAATCTCTCTTATAAACTATACTCAAACCAGTTTGAATTGATGCGGCGTTACTTGAGGTAAGCATGACAGGCAAAAAAGGATTTTTGTTCGCGGTTTTTCTTGGCTTTACGCTTTCTCCTTTTGCTAGCGCTGATAATAAAAACATCTCATTTCCTCAAAGCTGCGCCAAAGGACAGCAAGTCGTTATCGCAGCCATGGGTGACTTGTTATTACATCAACCCCTGCAAGCAAAAGCATCACATCAAGGCTTTGAGAGTTTATGGCGCGAAGCACTACCTTTTATCAGAAAAGCCGATATTGTCTATGCCAACCTAGAAGGGCCTATCGCAACCGGTATTGACGCCAGTGGTAAGGAAGTTGCAGATCCCATGCAATTTAATTTTGCTGTCTACTCAGATTTTCCACGATTTAATTATCATCCCTCACTTGCTCAAGATCTGAAAAAAAGCGGGTTCACTCTGCTCTCTACTGCTAATAATCACGCTTTTGATAGAAAGGCAATTGGCATAGATAAAACTTTGGATTTACTTGAAAAAAATGGCCTCATGCAAATTGGTTCAAGAAAAAGTAACTCACAAGCAGAATTCTATAAAATCGTGGAGAAAAATGGCCTTAAAATTGCCTGGATTGCATGCACTGAGCACACCAATGGGCATGAAGATACTCAAAAGCAGATCCTCTATTGTTATAAAGCAAAAGACAAAGAATGGATCTTGAATAAAATCGCCGCGCTTAAAAGCAAAGTGGATGCCATCATCATTGCCCCACATTGGGGAGAAGAATATCAAGAACGTTCTAACCAAAGCCAACAAACTTTTGCACACCAAGTGTTAGAAGCTGGCGCGACAGTAGTGCTTGGATCTCACCCTCATGTATTACAAGAAGTTGAGCAATATACAACAAAAGATAAACGTACAACTTTTATCAGTTATTCCTTAGGGAATTTTGTCAGCTTTCAAGGCTCAACCAGAACGCGCAGCAGCGTTATTCTCATGCTGGGCTTAACAAAAACGGCACAAGGCACCATCATAAATGGGGTTAAATATGTACCCATGGTGATGATCAATCGTAACGGTACCAGTCAAATTCATTTAACGCAATTAACAAAACAGGATCGTCATTTGTCGGCCTTTGGTTATATCTCAAGAGCTATACCTGCTAACCTTGCCTTATATAGCCCATCACATATTACCAACCCTGAATGTCATTTATAGCTTTGCGAGGGATAATTTTAATTTGGGCTGCCTTTGTACAATGTCATTAACAATTTCCTTGGCATGGGCGCTACCCTGAGATAACAATACAGTTTGTTGTAAGGGCTCAGGTATTCCAGCCACATAAAGCCCCGGGATGCTTTGAATGCGCTTATCACCAGATATTATCTCCTTCCCTGGCATGTTAAGAATTTTATTCAGTAGGGTATAAGATAGTTCAAAACCACTTGCAAATATAACCGTATCAAAATCCTTAGGGTTCCAACTTTGAAAATAGGTATCCTGTTGGAAAAATAAACCCTGCTCAGTGACGCCGATTAATCTTCCCAGATTGAGGACCCCCATTTCCTCTAAAGAGGCAATCGTTGGCACAATCTCCGTGTTCACACCCTCTTTATATAAATGTTGATTGCGGCTGAGGATCTCTTCTTGACTTGCACCACAAGCAAGCATTACGTCAAATCCATGATCTGCAATGTCTTTGGCAATGCTTAAGGCGCTTAAACCACTACCCACCACCAAGACTCTGGCACCGGCTGTAAAACCAGAACAGGAACGATATGACTTACTGTGCATAACCTGCAGAAAAGGGATGCTTTTTAAAGCATAAAAAAGATGTCCGAGTTTGGGCTCTTGTCTTGGGCCAAGACAACAAATCACATTTTCACACAGCAGCTCCCCCTTGCTGGTACGAACGATAAACTGACCATTGTCTAAGTGCTCAAGGCTAAGGACTTCAGTGGAACAACTAATTGGTAGCTCAAAGCGAATTGCGTATTGATTAAAAAATTGGATTGCCTGCGATTTGCTCAAGTGCGTTTTAGGACCAAAGAGAGCCGCTAAATTTACCCCAGGCATCTCAATTTTGTCAGCAGGCATTGCGATATGATAATTATCCCACAGCGCAGTCCAATTAGGCACAATATGGGCCTCTCTTTCCAAAATGAGATGCTCTATACCTTGCTCTTTTAACAAATAGCTTGCAGCAAGGCCCGTTGGCCCTGCCCCTATTACGACGGTATTAACTTTTGGAATTGTTCTTTGAGCGGTGGACAGGTTTTGAAATTGTTTATAAGAATGCAACATATTATTCTAGGTGTTTTTGTATAAACTCAAAATGATGTAAACGCTCTTCATGCGTTGACCATTCTTTCACTTTTGCCGGATGAAAGCCAGGGCGTAAATAACTTAAAATAGGCCAAGCCAGACGTCTTAGAATCCCTTCCTTGCCCCAGAAAAAATGGAAGGACTCCACATAAAATGAAGGTTTGAAAACTAATTTGTCATAAATAGCCATATGAAAAAAACAATTACAAAATGCAATTATCAACAATACCATTGAAATAAAAAAACCAAAGGCTCGTTGAAGATAATTACCACCGCTTGCTTTGAATATATCAAATGCAACGGTGCGATGTTCTATTTCTTCAATAAAATGCCAGCGCCACAGTGCCGTGATTTTATCATCCGCACCCAGCAGTAATTCAGGATGGCTTAAATACAAATCTGCAGCCACGGCTGTGTTATGTTCCATCGCTGCGACCATGGCTAATCGAATTCTGTTACCCACCAAAAAGCCAACCAATGCAGAAAGTTTTTGATAAAAATTACCATTTGCTTTTAATTTGGGGTAAAAAGGTTTAACTGATTTAGCATAAAGCTTTAAATGTTCTTTACTATGATTAATTTCTTGGCGTGCAAATTCAGTGGCATTCTTTTTTAAGAGCGGACACTTAATATGTTTTATATATGGCGTCACACAACCAATAAAAAATCGTTCACCAAATGGGATCCCTGTGGTTAAGGTGTTGGCGTGCAAAGTTTTAACAGCTGAATTATTCAACCAATAACGTGTTTTAACAGGTTCAAGTTTGAATTTGAACTTACGTGAAAGGATTGGTTGTTTGCTGCTATCCATTTATCTGAAGATCTCCAACTTAGCTAAACACACACAAGATATATTACTTTTAATTATAAGTCTTATTTCAGCACACAGAGCAACAAACAATAAAACTAACTTACATCTTTTTTTCAGGATCATATTGAGATACGCCCTGCAAATAATCACTTTTAGCTAAAATGTCATTTAAAAATAGTATTTTTATTGTTGCTTATTGCCTAAATAATCCGGGCAGGGTATAAGTGTTTTATCGAAAACAAATATAAGTTAGCCTTCAAATTATGATTGAAATGCTTAAAAATCAAAGGGGAGTTGCAATGAGTACTGCTGGCGCAGAAGCTTATTTTTTAGTTGACACAATTATGTGTGACTCATGTCGAGGCAATATCAAAGCACAACTCAGCAGAATTGTTGGCGTGATAGCCATTGATTACCCTTTTGCTGATGACGATAGGATAACAAATGGTGGTCAATATCTTAGGCTTACTTATAATCCCCAGACAGATATCAACCCAGCCAATATCGCCAAACAAATCTGCAGCATTCAAGGGCCCTATTGGGAACAAGATAATCAATACCATCGTGCCGAGGTGGTAGAAAAACCCTCTCCTAGAGTCCGGTTTGGATATTAAAAGGGCGATGTTATCGCCCTTTTTTCTATATATTTATATAGTGTAAGCCTGTTTCAAAACTCTGAATTATACTTAGTAAGTAATACCTACAAATAAGAGTTTTGCAAAATGTTAGATTCAGAAAAACCTGGTTTTCTTTTTAGAGTTAATACGCTTGTTAAATCCTTATTCAGTGACAAGAATGAAAACCTCCCCTCGAACACTAGCATCGATGTGCTCGCAGAACACAATAAAGCTATCATTAGCGCGCTACAAAGCGGATACAATGCCTTTAATGTAAATGAAGCATCAGAACAAGGCTCTGCAAAAAAATTGCCCGCCGGTCTATCGATGAATGAACAAAAACAAAAAATTATTCAAGATATACTAGATGCTGCCATGACTCAGGTTGATAATGAGGAAATCATTAACTTGAAGCACATTAGCGAAGCACTTGCTGCGCAGTATCTGGGAACGTCTTATGAGAATCTATTTAACCTGATGCTGAACAATGATAGTCACATCAATTTTAGTCACTTAATGCAGAGCAACCAAAATTTTATTGAATCATTGCCAGCCCAGTCATAATCGCTTAAGTCGAGGATTTCTCTTTTAGAAGCTTCGTGCTGATAGCAATTCTATCCATCGTGGCAAGTAGCACCCCAGATATGATAAATACCAGATGGATAATGAGCATCCATTTGATTTGTTCCTCTGAAACCTTGGACACGTCCATAAATACTTTCAAAAGATGGATCCCTGATATGGCAACAATCGAGGCAATTAACTTCAACTTAAGGGTATTGAAATCAACGGTTCCCTTCCATTCAGGCTGGTCTTCATGATCTTCGGTATCGATTTTTGAGACAAAGTTTTCATAGCCTGAAAAAATAACAATCAGTAACAAATTACCTGCTAGCGATAAATCAATGAGGGATAAGATGCCCAATACCAAATCGTTGGGATCAATGGTCATGATATGTGAAGCAAATTCACATAATTCTCTGATAAAACTAACTAGGAGGATAATTAAGGCGCCTACTAAAGCAACATACATTGGCGCCATGAGCCAACGACTGGCAAATAACCCTTTTTCTATGAAAAGCTCAATTTTTCTGCCAATCTTTTGCATGCTGTATAACCTTTTGTCAAAAAACTGATTATAGCATAAGCCCTAAGCCGAGAAAGCAGCGCTTTCTCGGCTTGGCAGCCCTTATTTTGCTCGTCTTGCATTTCTACCATTTGAATGAGTAACATCATTGCTTGCAGCCATTGTTTGTCCTTGCGCTGAGTCTCCCCCTTGAGGGTTACTAAAGACTACCGGTGCTACAGGCGAGGCTGACATTCTCTCCTCTGCTGAGGGTGGCTTATTGCCTGTTCGCTCGACAACGATATTAGTAATGTTACGCATAATGTGATCACAGTATTTTCCGACCGCATCATTTGCTAAATGCCTGATTAATGCTTCGTAAGTGTTGAATTTATCGCTATTACCTAGTTTTAGCTTTTCTTCACCCCTTCGCTCTTGTGCAATACGTCCTTCACCAAAGTAAGTATTACAATGGTTGATAAAGCTGTCTATATCATCTTCTGTCAAGTTGAGGCTATCCAGCAGTATTTGATCTTCTGGTGTGATGTCATCCCACAAGATATATTTATTTTCTAATGCAGCATAGGCTTTATTCAATGATTCTGTGCTCATGTCTTTCAACTTGGCATACATACAACCAGGCGTTGTTGATTCGTTGATCATTTGTTGTATAAGCGTTGTACGCATCACATCAGGTGATAAAGGTCTGGTTTCCGGTCTATCATTGAGAAAGACCATATAGAATTGCAGTGAACGCTGTTTAACACCACCACCACAAGTAGGTTTATCCCCTTCTAAATCATCATAATTTTCTTGTTCTACATATCGTTCTTCAAAACCTGTCGCAGGATTTCGCCTGGTTCTTGTGACAGGGCGGGTTCTATCAAAATTATGAGCACGACAAAGTTCATAGATTGCCGTGACAAATTCTGTTAATAAACTTTCACGCGTTTGACCATCAGGAATAGGATTAGTGGTGGTTGCCGCAAGCCACATGTAGGCAATATTCGTTTTATCTTCAATGGTCAACTCATTGTCGCGACCACCAGGGGCACGCCAAGGATTTGGATTTAAGAACATGTAACGATAAGCGGTATGCACATGATGCTGATAATAAGGCACATCATTAGAAAACATATTCCACAAATCTCTTTGAAGAGATAATGTATGCATGCCGTTTCGTGAGCGAGCAGGATTTAAATTGTATTCATTAACTAAATACTCTCTGATTTCCCGAAAAATAACATCTTCACCTTTACGATTATAGTCGTCACGGTATTTATCTTGCATATCACTTAAAGCTTGTTGTTGGCGTGCGTTCAATGGTTGCATCGAACCTTCGCCGTGATTTGCTACATGATTTAACTCATTATCATTTGGATTATCAACAAAAGCATCCGCATCATAGTCGCTCGCCCTTTCTCTACGAGGTTGTCTACGCGTTGATCTTGTGCCACTTAAAATATCCTGAAAGGTCCTATCAAACCCAGCAAAATTCTGACGCAATAGGTTGTTTAGCAAATTGTTAAAGTCATTATTCTGTGGTCGAATACGTGTATTGATATCTGGTACAACGGGTGCTGGTACAACGGGTGCTGAGGAAACAGCTTGATTTCTTTGGAATTCATCTTCATTTCTTGGCGAAAAATTATCTAAATCAACACCTTCAGGAACCTCATAGGCAGCTACTCTGGGAAAAGTTAATAAACGCGCAATGATGTCATAGTGCTCTTCACTTTCCGCAATTCTTAAAGCCTCATTATGATTATGGGTCGCATTGTTAATAACGGAAGGGATCAGCATTAAATCTTCAAAAATTTCTATATTTCCATTTCTGCAGACTTCTTTTAATGCTTGATTATTCAAGGCATGCGCATTATTTCTCACGGCTTCATTATTAAGCAGCACACGAACGCAATCCGCGCGATGATGATATACCGCTGCTCTTAATAAACGGTTATTCGCATGTGCTGGGGCATTTTGAGCGAGGGTTTGTAAGCGCATAACAATCGCATTGAATACTTCAATATTACGATTGCTTAAAGCTGTAATTCCAAGATTAACAAGCGCATCTACTGAATTGACATGGTTAAGGGCTAAAATAGCACGATTATCAATTCCTAATCTAATATCTTGGGCAATTTGTGCTGTATTTGCAGCAACCAGAGGAACGATTCGTGCTATACGCGCTTCCCAACCAAAGGTACGAGACAGCACTTCAAAAACAAAAGGAGCTATGCTCAAGGCAAACAAAACTTTAAAAGCTGTTGCTATGCCGCTGAAAATGCTTAGTGTTGGAGCAAAATAAAACAACACAAATGCGCTAAGGAGGTACAACGGCATTTTTCTAACAGACATATTGTTAATTGTCTGTCGCATATATGTTCTGATAGCTAACAGCATAAGTTATTCCTCTAAGTAAAAATAAAAACTTCATTCAATTTTAAGTGCAACGATAATACCCAGACATATGAAAAAAAATAGTCTTAACTGACGAACGGTTCATTATCATTCATCAATGACGATTACGTTTTAAAGGTCGATTTGTTCTTACAGTGCGAAGAAAATTATTTTTTTGTTCAAACTGTGTCATCTCTTTTTGTGCACTTTGATTATCTATCAAATGTTGCATATTTCTTGTCACGTCATTGTAAAAAAGGCCTGCGGCTTGTGTCGCCAAAGAAGCTGCCATGGCTTCATAGTTATCAAATAGATCCTGAGAAGGTAATAATTTGAGTTTCTCATTACCCTCTCTTTTTTGGGTAATTCGCTTAGGGCCATAATAGGATTTACATAAATCATTGAAGGCATTTATTTCTTGCTCACTAAAGTTTAAAAGCGCAAGATTGGTTTGCTCCTTTTCACTCAACTCATCAAATAATACACATTGCTTTTCAAGCGCGACTTGTAAGTCTTTTAATGTATCCACATCCATTGCTTTGAGTTTCTGATACATACAACCAGGTGTGAGCGATTCGTTTATCATTTCTTCTTTAAACTTGGTGCGCCACAGATCTGGTGTAAGCGGCCTGGTTTCAGGTCTATCGTTAAGAAATACCATGTAAAACTGAGTAACACGCTGACTGACCCCTGCGCCGCAAGTCGGTTTATCGCTATGCATATCATCATAACTTTCTTCTATAAAGTAGGTTTCTTCTAAGCCTGTTTTTGTGTTCTTGCGCTTTTTTTCAACTCGGCGCGTTTGGTCAAAATTATGAGCACGACAAAGTTCATAGATTGCTTGTGTAAATTCTACAAGCAAGCTCTCATTCGTTTGCCCTTCTGGCAACGCACGCGTTTTATCAGTTGCCGCCAGCCACATGAAAGCTATTCGATGTTTATCTTGCGAAGACATATCACCAGAATGATATGTGCTTTCACGGGATTCCCATGGATTGGGGCGCATAAATAAATAGCGATAAGCACCATGCACCGCATGCTGATAATAAGCGCTATTATTTCTTCTTGAATAATTCACACTTCTTAGTAAAGGCAAAGGTTGGTTTCTTGTATCTCGAACAGGGTTTTTATCATATTCGTTTGTCAAAAAGGCGCGGATTTCATTAAATATCGTCCTTTCTCCTATCGCGTTATATTGCGCAATATAACGTGTTTGCATGTCATCCAGGGCTTGTAATTGTCTATCATTTAATGGTGTCATCGCGCCTTCAAATGCTTGTGACAAACCACCAAGCTCATTATCTTGCCTTTCATCTACTTCAAGATTTTGAGGACGACGGGAGCGTGATGTTCTTGGGCTAAATAAACGAAAAAGTCCTCGCACTGTTTGATTTACAATAGCAGGATTTTCTGGCTCAGTTTGTAGGGTAAATTGTGCAACAGCAGGAATGTCTAATAATCTAGCAACAACATCAAAGCGATTAAAAGAATTTGCTAATCGCAGAGCACGGTTATTGTCATGTGTCACCCGCGCTAGGACAATAGGCAAGGACAGCAGCATTTCAACAATCACTAAATTGCCTTGACGACACGCACCGCAGAGCGCACGCCAAGCCAAATCCTGATGATCAGCGTTGGCATGTTGAATATCATCTAAGGCAATCAGATTTCTGAGGATTTCTTCATTTTGCTGAGATGCCGCTTCTTTTAATAAGCTAAAATTGTTGGCAATGCGCTCTTGGGGTTCAAGGGATTGTAAACGCGCCAAAATCACTAGCAATATGTCATGTTGACTTCCAGCTGTATGAGGCATTAATGCTAAAGCAGAAGGCATAAGACCATGAGCAGATTGAATACGTTGTATTGCAGTATTTGCGCGTTGAACATCTTGCTGTTGAATTGCTTGCTCAAGCTCTCTTCTTGGGCGAATTGCAAGATGAAACTGCACTAAGGCGTTAATGTTTTGGTAGGCGAAGTTGAAGGCAAATCTTGCGCCTTCTACTAAAATGGGTGCTAACCCCACACTGAATAAGATGTTTATACCAGCCGTGAGGCCAAAATAGGGGGCTGCAAAATAAAATAGGACTGAAGCGCTGATAAGATAAAATCCTAATCGTTTCAGTAAATTATCGATGCTAAAGTGTCTTCTTAGCGTCTGTGGCAAGCGATCAGCAAATATCGGCATAAGTTATACAGCTTAGTTTTGGTATTCATTTAAATCAGCTTTGAATAATACTAAGTCATTAACTTGGTTAAAAGACATTTTTAAGACCAGAAGACGAACGGTAGGGCAATTATCCAAATTGCGTGAAAAAACCAGAAATTCTGATTTTTTCACACAATATTATAAAGTGAGCCGATTAACTTATTTGTTGGCAACAACTACCTTCGCCGACCATTTCTTCTTCTCGTTGTGGATGATGGCGCAGATTGTTCTTGGGGCACAACCGTCTCATCAAGGCCCGAACGTCTTGTTCTTGGGTGATTTCTTCTTTGTGGGCTAAGCAAAGTTCTTGCTGGACTTTCTATAGGGGCATCTTCAGGACGAGTGCTGAGTATATTTTTTATATTTCTATCTATATCTAAATAAAATTGAGCCACTACATTATCAGCTAAATGTCTTATCATTTCTTCATAACTTTTGAAACGATGTGTATCAAATCTGAGCCTATTTTCTGCTGATGTTTCTGCGCTTATACGCTTAGCACCATAATAAGCATCACATTCTTTAATAAAAGCTTTTACTTCTGATTCCCTAAGGGACAGTTGATTAATCAGCCTTTGTTCTGGGCCCGAGATTTCTTCAAGCATCACAAATTTATTTTCCAATGCAGCTTGTAGTGCTTGCAAAGTTTTTTTATCCATTTTGCTCAGTTTGCTAAAAAGACACCCATTTAATTGTGATTCATTAACCATTTGCTCTTGAAATTTTGTTCTCATAACATCAGGGCTTAGAGGTCTGGTTTCTGGTCTGTCGTTTAGAAAAACCATATAAAATTGGGTAATCCGCTGTGTTACGCCCTCGCCGCAAGTTGCTTTATCGCCTTGCAAATCATCAAATGCTTCTTGGACTACTATGGTTTCATTCTCACCTGTTCTGGGATTCTTTCTTTGTTTTTCAACCCAGCGCTTTCCATCAAAATTATGAGCCCGACATAGTTCATAAATGGATTGTGTAAATTCGCTTAATAAACTCTCGCGTGTTTGTCCTTCGGGCAGCTTTTGCGCTGGATCAGTAGCTGCCAGCCACATATAAGCAATTCTCAATCTGTCATCATCTTCTAATTCATCTTCGTTAGGATAATCGTCACTAAGCGGATTAGGATGCATGAATAGGTAACGGTAAGCACTGTGCACTATATGTTTGAAATAGGGGGCATTAAGAGAGAGGAAGTATCTTCGTTGACAGTTTAAGGGTAAATTAAGTCCTCTTGCATTACGCGCAGGCTCTCGTTCATAGGTCTCACGCAAATAGGTTTTTATTTCTTTAAAAATCCCCTTTAACCCTTTAGCAGTATATTGTTCTTTATACTTAGCTTCCATATCATCCAAGGCTTTTTGTTGACGCGTTGTTATAGCGCTCATCGAACCTTCAGATGCCTTAGCAATTTTACCCAAGGCAGATCTTTTCGTCAAAGTTGGGCCGTTATCGTCTGATTCATCATCGGAAAATGAATCTGAAAGCACAGAATTCACTGTCGCATTTTGTCTAAGAAGGGGGGGAGGGAAAATTTCACTTAAAGTTTCATGAAAATTGGGTGGATATGCAAAATTAGCAACGCTGGGAATGAGCAATAATCTTTCTATAACTTCCATATGCTCAAATTGTTGTGCGATTCGCAAAAGTAAATTATTGTGGTCTGTTACATGCGCAAGCACCGCTTCGTTATCCAACAATGTTTCAAGGTTAATAAGATCGCCATGGCGACATAATTTTTCTAGAACAATCAGCGGGTTTTCTACGACAAGCGCCATCACTTCATTAACGTGGAGCAACCGGTTCACGATATCAGGATTGTTTTGTCTTAAAGCTTGTCTTAAGAGAAGATTCTCATTTTGAGCAAGATAGGAACCATAACCTAAGTTCATCATGCGAGCGATAGTTTGGGGGAAAAGGGAATTTGCAGCGGTTCTTTCTAAAGTAATGATTCTTGATGCTAAGTTGCTTAAAGCAAGTGGATCGCTTAATTGAGAAATTTGACTTCTAGCACGAAAAAAATTACCAAGCCCTGCTGCGCGAATGATATTTTGGACGAGCACTCGTTCATGGTCTGCCCCATTCCTAAAAATATTGCGTTCTGAGTTTATTAATCTGGGGGCTATTCGTGGTCGAAAAAATAAATAGCTTATAGCACTTCTTGTCGTTTCAAAGATAAGGGGGCTTATTAAAATGAGTGCTTTCAGAGCAATGGGTATACTTAGCGCGGGTATAACACTAAAGCTTAGCCCAACCATGCAACCAATATAAATCGGCAATCTCGGTTTCATATTATGCCAAGCATTTCGAAAAATTTCTGTCAAAGCAAACCATAATGAGGCTAAACGCTGGGAGATGCTATTTTCTAAGCTCAAAGGCATAAGTTATCCAACTACATTTTAAAAGTTACTACATTGGGGCATCATACTAAGTCATCGAACATTATTAAAGAGAATTTAGTACTAAAAGATAAATGGTTTTACTTCTTTCTTTGATCAAAGCGTTGGGCTGGGTTATTTGTTGTTGAGGATACGGCTATTGAAGGAATTTCATCTAAAGAGGAAGCGCGTGTTCGTGATCTTGTGAGCACAGGGTTTTGGGAAAGCCCCACTTCCCCTAGTTCTGCGTGTAAATGCAAGGCATCTATCCTATTTTGAACTGCTCTTAACTCTGCCATCAAATCACTTGCATTGATTTCAGCACGAATCAGACTGGCGCCTTCATGGGCTATGTTTTCAACACGATTGTAAATTCTTTGCAACCTGTGCGTAACATAATAGCTAAGACCAAAACTTAAGCCGCCCATCACCAGTTCGCCATAATTATAGGCATAATGGCCTACATGTTCTGCCGGTATTGTGCAATGAATAAATTCTCTTCCCCATGCTATCCAGCCTTCACCGCCATAAATCCAATGACAGATATAATCAGCATAAATAGTGCGTGCTAACAAAGAATAAATTGGACCAGAAAAAAACCATATAAACCAGGCGCATAAAGCAGCCACAATTGCATTGAGTGAATGAGAAGGGCCTGCTTGAGCTTGGGCTTCTTTTTTGATGGGACGTTGTCTTGAATTTTCTGTTCGCATACAGGACTATCTCCAACCTGTCACGCGCATGAGAGTACAACAATTTATGTGTGAGGAAATACTATACAGTTATACAGCAAGGCCTCGCCCAAAGGAGGCCTTGTTGCAAAAAACAAGATTAAGGATTCAAAATACTTCTATTTTCTGGTGTCGTACTTTGATTTGCTGGCGTATTACTGGGGGCACTTGTCGGCACTGGTGCAGAAAACAAGACCGGTGAGGGTGTTGTTCTGTCATTCAACTTTAGTTTGAGCTGATCAATACTGCGCATCAAGTGCTCTGCAAATTCAACATCTGCTTCATTTGCAAGTTTTCTAATCATCTGTTCATAACTGGCACAGGCGGTGAGCCCTACTGTCGGCTGATCAGAGCTTCGAATTTGCTCGATACGCGCAGCCCCATAGTAAGTTTTGAATTCACTAACAATGGCATCGATTTCGATATGTTTAAATTTAAGATTATCTAAAGCAGTTTTTTCCTCAACGCTGAGATCTTCATAAGTAATGATCTTCTTTTCAATGGCATTACGAACATTATCTAAAGCCTTAACATCCATCAGCTTCAGCTTGTTATACAATGTTCCCGCAAAGGTGGACTCATTGACCATTTCTTGAACAAATTTTGTCTTCGCTAAATCAGAGGTGAGCGGTCTGGTGCTTGGATCTTCGTTTAAAAAAACCATATAAAATTGAAAGATACGTTGTCTTGAACCATAACCACAAGTGGGTTTATCACCTTCTAGATCATCATAATGTTCATTTTCCCAATAGGTTTCCTCTGTGCCATTGTCAGTGCGTCGTGAGCGAAGTACCGGCATTGATCTATCGTAATTATGCGCTCGACATAGCTCATAAAGCGATTGGGTAAATTCACCTAAAATTTGCTCACGGTTATAATTCTCAGGCAATTTTCGTGATTTATCAGTAGCCGCTAACCACATATAAGCAATTTCTTCTCTTGCCTGTTCGCTAAGAGGGTAAGTGTTAATCAGGCTTGCCCAATGATTGGGTCTTAAAAACAAGTAACGATATGCGGTGTGCGCACGATGTTGATAATAGCCTTGGTTGTCAACAAGGTAACTAAAAATGCCAATATTAAATGGCAAATGAATGCCAAAAAAAGTTTTGGCAGGATGCAAGGCATATTCAGTTCTTAAATAGCCTTTGATTTCCTCAAAAATATTGTTGATGCCTTTTTGATTAAATTGTGTTCGGTATTGTGCTTGCATTGCGTGAAAGGCATTATCTTGACGCTGATTAAATGAGATGGTTGAGCTCTCGCTTCGCGCCATGCCATTTAAACTTTGATCCTCTTCTTGATTGTTGCGAGGTCTCCCAAAGAGTCTTCCAAAACCAAAAAAATTATCAATATTAAAGTAGTATGCTTGCGCTGCGCGTTGAGGTGCTTGTGTGCTTGCTGGTGCAATACCAAACTCTGCACTTCTTCTAAGGCTAAAGAAGGGGCTGCCTGAGTGGCCAAAGCTGCTCGCTACCTGTTGATTAGCAAGTAAAAGCTGCACAATGTCGATATGATTATTTCGTTGTGCTAAACGCAATGCTTCATTTAGATTATGGTGAGCATTAGCATTAACAGCAGGAATAGCAAGTAAAGCGCTGACCAACTCACTATCACCCTTGATGCAAGCTTCTTTGAGTGCTTCATTATTATTCGCATCCGCATTATTTCTAACTGCTTCGTTATTGAGCAGAGCAAGGAAGAGATCATTGCGTCCATGATAAATGCTGGCTCTAAGCAACTGATTATCGTTATAGGCTAATTGATTAGGGCTCAAGGCCGCTAATCTAGCAACAATAGCATTAAATACGGGCCTATTTGTATTACTAGCAATGAGCTTTACGCCATAGGACACCAAGATATCTGGCGATTGGCTGCGATTGACGACTTCAATGGCAAGATTTTCATTGTCTTGGGTAATTGCATATTCTAATAAACGCTCATTGTTTAAAAATCGTGGGCTAAATAGCCGAAAAATAGCTACTAAGCTGATAGTGAGAGCTGCAGCAAATGCTTCATACACTAATGGCACAGCAACTAAATAGGCCAGAAATTTTAAACTGTATGCCCATGGTAATGCAGGACCAAAAAACAAAAGTCCAAGTGAAATAGACAAATAGCCTGGCACTTTAGAGAGTTTTAAAAAGTTTGTTCCACGCTTGAGAGCGTTTTGGAGTGTAATAAGAATCATAGATCACCAGTTGTTTAGCTTGCTTTTTCCGGGTGTAATTAAGTTGGCTGATAATACTAAGTAGGTGATAAAGATCAAAGAAATTTTCTAGGGAACTGACAAATGGTACTAAATTAAGAGAATACGCGCAATTTTGTCACTTTATTATCCATTTGTCTTTTTCCGAAAATAGCTTGCATACTGAAAATTGTGTTATTCAACTTATTTATTTAATCCTCGTTTTGACCTTCTTTTACAAGGTCAATTGAGGGTATGTTATTAGAAAAGAACCATCCCTGGTCATGGAGGAATTAAAGGAAGGGAATAAGATGCTAAAGTAGAATACTATTCAAAAAATTACTTTTGCATATTTCTTCTTGCAATCTTTTCCATTGCTGCTTGAAGTTCTTGTGGGTCGTGGCCACCAATGGAGTTAACACTTGGCTTTAGGACCGGTGCATTATTTTCCTTCATACGAACTGGCACAGATTCTTGCGCAGGCAAATAAGTTTTTGATTTATTTTCTAATTTAAGAGCAGGTCCTCTTTTACCGCCTCTTGCTTGTGGACGTGCTTGTGGCATGGGTTGATTATTATCAGCTTCAACTTGGGGTTTAATCATAGGAGGTATTGGCATAGCATTATGGTTAATAACTGCTATGGGTGCTGCTTTTGGTTCCGCTCTTTTAGGCGCTTCCACTTTAGAAACAGGAGTTTGTGGTTGCACCGCCTGTAAAGCGAGGGCATCCAGTTTTTCTTGTTGACGTTGATTCAATGTCGCTTCAATTTCTTTATTGAGGCCTTCATCTTTAAAGCCTACTTTTTTAAGATTGCGACGAATATCATCTGGATTCATAAAACCGTACATGGTGATTTCCTTTTAAATATAAAATTAATTCATGTGTGAAAAGCTGAATCATAATCCCATAATATTGAAAATAACAAAGCTATCTGACAAACAATTATAAATAGGCGATAAGCAAAAATGAGCAGTCGTAGTAATATCGTCTTTATGGGGAAATGTGATGAATTAAGCGACTTTTACAGTCATTTTTTAAATTCTACAAATAGCACAACGCTTCTGATATGATGCTTTGCAAATTAACCAGGTCATTTTTTTGCTGACACTACGGGATACAAATCAAAGTGATAACAAAAAGACATCTACATTTTATAGTCAATTTCAGTTTAATTCTGCTATGCCTCTTGTTTGCAACTGCAACTTTTTGGTCCATCAATAATCTCTTGGCCAAGCTTTATTATGCGAAATATATTGTTTTAGGTTTTAGCCTTTTATTTGTCATTTGCTTAGTGACACTCTTTTTAAGCCCGGCAAAAAAGAAAAATTTTATCATCATATTTGCATCTGCAGTTATTGGCTTGTACTTTGCTGAATTCACTGTAGAAAAATTCTCTCCCCATTATGTTAAAAATGCGGCTAGTGTTGCAGATGCCAGAATCCAAGCTGCCAAAAAAATGGGCATTCCATTTGATGAGCGCAGCGTTAAAGAACTCTTCGCTGAATTAGGCTCAAAAGACATCTGGCCCTTTTTTGCGCCAGTTTATTTATTGGAAAACGGAATTACACTCAAAAAAGACAATGAGCAAAAATTAATTTATCCCTTATCAACGCTGGCTCATAAAAAAACCATTTTGTGCAATGAATCAGGTACCTATGCCATCGTTGAAGCAGATGAATTTGGCTTTAATAATCCTTTGGGCTTACATGATAAACAAAATATTGATATTGCTTTGATTGGTGATTCCTTAGCCTATGGCTCATGTGTTGAGGCCAAGCATAATGTTGCAGGGCTGCTTCGCCAGGCAGGATTTTCAAGTGTTATCAACTATGGCATGGGCTCCAGTGGCCCTATGCAAGAGTTAGCTATTCTCAAAGAATATGTAAAAGCCAAAAAACCCAAAGTTGTTTTTTGGTTGTTTGCTGATGATGATGTCTTAGATATCCAAAGAGAAAAAACATTTAGTATTTTAAATGAATATGTCAACAAGCCTTACTTCCAGCAAGATCTAAAAAATTGGCAGGCGCAAATTGATAAAACGGTGCAACAAAGCATTGTCAATGAAAAAACGCAAATTCAAAGCCAAAGCCCACAAAGTGCGCTGACAGATATTGTTAAGTTAAGAATGCTTAGAACCAAATTAGGTATCAATCGCCAAAAAGAAGATGATCTCTTGGCTATTTTTGAAAAGGTTATGCAAAATGCGAATCAAGAAGTAAGCGCTTGGGGAGGACAACTCTATTTTGTCTATCTGCCCCTATGGCAACGCTATGCTTACCATAAAAATGATCAATTTAATTATAGAAAAGATGTTTTAGCCATTATTAACAAATTGAATATCCCCGTTGTTGATATGCATCCCATCTTTAGTCAAGCGCAGGATCCTTTAGATTATTTTCCTCTTCGTGTTGCAGGACATTATACCCAAGAAGGCTATGGCAAGGTGGGGGATGAGCTTAAGCAGGTTTTAGCATCAACGCCGTCCGTAAGTATAAGCCTTGAGCAGCGTCAGAAAATTCTTGCGAGCAAAGCACCAAAAAAATGCAGGTGCTCAGAAAATTCATGAATTTGGGAAGAGGATTTTCAGCCTCTTCCCCTTTTAGAAAGTTGCCCTTAAATTTGGTTGTGCTCTAAACCAATTAAAAAGGCATAAACGAAGGCTCTATCTTTATATTGCTCATAACGACCTGACATACCGCTATGGCTGGCATTCATATAGGTTCGAAACAGCAATAAATGATTATCTTTTTTGAGATCTCTTAACTTGGCTACCCACTTTGCTGCTTCCCAATATTGCACTTGAGAATCGTGATAGGCTGCTGTGACTAAGATATTGGGATAATGCTCTGCTTTGATATTATCGTAAGGCGAATATGACATCATATATTGGTAATAAGTAAGATCTTGTGGATTACCCCATTCAATATATTCTTCTGTTGTTAAGGGAATACTAGGGTCGAGCATTGTATTCATCATATCAACAAAGGGCACTTCTGACACAATGCCTTTAAATAATTCAGGTTGCATATTTATCACAGCCCCCATCAATAAGCCCCCGGCACTTCCTCCTATGGCATACAGTTTATCTTTAGTGACATAACCTGTTTTTTGCAGATACTCAGCGGCGCTGATAAAGTCTTTAAAGGTATTCTTCTTTTTTAAGAGCTTGCCATCATAATACCATTGTCGCCCAAGTTCGCTGCCACCTCTGATATGAGCTATGGCATAGACAAAGCCTCTGTCAAGCAAACTAATGACATAGGGATTAAACTCTGCATCATAGCTTAAGCCATAAGAACCATAGCCTGCTAATAATAAGGGGTTTTTATCTTTGACAAATTTATCTTTTCGATACACAAGTGAAATGGGGATCTCTATACCATCATGCGCTTTAGCATAAATACGTTCTGTTTGATAATGATTCGCATCAAATCCACCTAAGACTTCATCTTGCTTCTTTAATTCCTTCTGTTTTGTTTTTACATTTAAATCATAAACACTGGTAGGTGTTTTCAGCGAGCTATAAATATAGCGCAAATTTTGGGAATCATATTCTGGATTGCGCGCAACATCCGCAGTGTAGTCCGATTCATCAAAGGCAATATTGTAGGGCTTATCACCGTTGAAGGGATGAATAACGATATTATCTAGGCCCTGCTTTCGTTGCTCAGTAACATAAAAATCTTTGAAAACATGAAAATCATCAATATAAATATCTGGGTGATACTGCCCCAAAGCTTGCCAATCTGCAATGGCTGTTTTATTAGTATCACATTGCATAATTTTAAAATTTGGTGCATCCAGATTGGTTCTGATTATAAAATGATTAAGATGATGTTCTATATAATACTCAAGCCCCTCTTTGCGTGGGGAAAAAATCTTAAAAGTGTCATCAGGATTATTTGCATCCAGAAATTGAAATTCAGTGGTGTTTTTCTTATAAGAGCCAATCAGCAAATATTGCTTTGATTTGGTTTTTTGTATATCAACACTATAAGCATCATCTTTTTCTTCAAAAATGGTTTTGTCCGCAGCTTGATCCCCCAGTGTGTGCTTGAGAATTTTATCGGCACGCAAGGTTGTGGCGTCTTGCTTGGTATAGAATAATGTTTTTGAATCATTTGACCATTCAAAATTGGGGGTTGTGTCAATTACCCTGTCAGCTAAATCTTTTCCGGTGCTCAGATCTTTAAACTTGATAGTATATTTTCTTCTGCCTTGTGTATCTTCAGCATAGGCCAGTAAATTTTCATTGGGGCTTATTTTACTGCTGCCCATATCATAATAGGCATGGCTTTTTGCTAAATCATTCACATCTAATATTATTTCTTCAGGATGTGTTAAATTTTCCTTTTTACGACAATATAAAGGATAGCTTTTACCTTTCTCATAACGTGCATAATAATAGTAATTTCCTAGCTTAACAGGCACAGTGCTGTTATCTTCTTTGATTCTGTTTTTCAATTCTTCAAAAATGGTAGCCTGCAGTTTTTCTGTGGAATGCATTACTTTATTGGTATAAGCATTTTCTTCTTTTAAGTATGCTAATACTTGGGGGGTGTCACGCTGGTTCATCCAATAATAGGGATCAACTCTCTTTTGACCGTGTTCATGAAATTCAGTTATTTGTTTTTGTGCTTTTGGACTATCAGTGGCAATCATGTCTTTTCCTTGCAAAGCGGTGCTAACGAATAACATCAGGCTTGATATGCCCATGATCCGCGCGGTGATGAATATCATTTTCATGCTAGCATTATTCCTATAACATTTATGTTACAAAACTGAAATAGTTGTATTGAAGCCTTGTCTATACCATATCATTGAGCCCATAAAATTCCCTAGCACGTTGCACCATTAAATCAAATTCTTCTTGATGTGGCGTTTCATTTGTTGCGCCTTCTATATAGGTTCCACCGAGCACTCCGATATCGCCCTTTTTTGCCCCAGGCAATCGTTTGGGAAAAAGATATAACATTCTATACATTTTTTTTCCTTGTTCGTTAACGATGGGATCAAAATTAACAACCATTAATTGCTGCAAATCTTCAGGATGTTGATTCTTAAGTAAAATGAGATGCCCCTGGGCAGGCATAAGCTCAGCATCCATGCTTAAATCTTTGGCACCAAGCCCAGTACAATTAATAATGACGTCATCTTTAATGTCAGAAAATTTGTTTATTTTTGCTTTTTGAAAGCTTACTTTGCCTTTAAGATGGTTTGTTAATTGCTGCATCATCAATCCAGTATCAATAAACATACCCTCTTCATAGACAATCATTTCTTGGGTTTTACCATTGCCAAAATCAACAAGAACTTTTTTGGATGGATTGATAAGCTTGCCTACATAATCTTCTAAATCGGGGGTTTTAGTTGTTTGAAAATAATGTGGCATTTTCTTTGCGCCACCTGCAAATAAAGGATATCGATTTTGATCAATCGCTTGATAAAATTTTAAAGAATCTGAACCAATTTCTAACAAAAGGGCTTTTGACTTTTCATCATCTCTATTAAAACCAACACCAGGAGAAAAAATAGCGCCTGCATGATGAGAAGTGAGGTTGTCATAATCTGATGCAATAATGGTAACATGTTTAAAGCCCGCTTCTAGCAGCGTGTAAGCACTAAATAAACCAACAACACCAGCGCCAATAATTGTAATTTTTGTGGATTTTTCCAAACCAAGATGTGGCGTGATATTATCAAGCAAGCTCAGCACATATTGCGCAGAGCCTGGCGCCAAGCTCCAGCCTGCACCACCATGACCATAATTATGAATAACTACTTTATTATCTATATTCTCTACAGCAATTTTAGGTCCCGCTTTGCGCACCGGTCGATAACAAATAATTTTTTCACCCAAATTTATTTCATTTAATTTAGGAGGTTTCATATAGCGGGTTTCGACTGCTTGGGTTTGCGCCTGGGCACTCGTAAAGAATACCAGCGCTAATGTAATCAGCAAATGAGAAAACTTGAAATAGGAGGTCATAAAAGGTGCCTTACTACTTGGCGGATTTCATCGGTCTAAGCATATCCACCGTTTGTCAAATAACTGTATCAAAATGGCAATATTATAAGCTACAATGCGCCTGAAGAGAATTCCTTGGGTGTCTAATGATGAAAGTACAAAATCCCTTATTGCTTCGCCTATTTTTAGCAATACTCGCCATGTTGCCTTTACAGCTAAATGCTGCTGAAAATGATTATGCTATGGAAACCTTTTATAAGGACGCCACCTATACCCATTTTATTAATTCTATGACCGAACATTACAGCTTTCTATCTAGTTGTGTACCCAGCCACAATGCTAAACTGACTGTCTATGCTATGTATGTCTTTAAAAAGCATCCTGATTTTGCAAGCAATGTGGTCGGAGACTTTAGTAGTTTTGATAGCTGTCAACAAGAAGTCATTTGCAAAAGCTTAATTGCAGCAGGCTTTACTAATGAAGCAAATAAGATTGATGAAAAATATAACAATGCCTGTCAAGCTACAGATAAGCTTAACTTAAAACAAATCAATAATATGCAATTGCTCAATAATATCGAAACTTATGAAGATGAGAAATTACAAGCTACCATCATTGATTCATCCTGGGCCGCTTATTTTGCAACAGGTGACGAGCAACATATTGCTAAAATGGTTGAATATGTAAGAGTTCATGAAGGACAAAGCGAGCATGCTTTAGCTATTTCAGCAATACAAACTGATGCTAGCATCCATGCACAAAGAGATCCGACCATTGATCAGATTATAACGAAGCAACAAGGCCAGCAACATTGTTTTAGATAGAAGCAAATACTTAAATTGAAATTTCTTGGCGGGCAAATTTAATGATGCCTGCCGTACAAACAACGCCAAGACCAATACCGCCAAATATACTAAAGCCTAGCGCGCTAAAAGCAAGCACACCAGAAAAATCAAAACCAAAATAAAGCGCACCCACAGTTGCATGTAAAGCCCCACCTATCAAGGCAGGAAATAAAACAACCTCAAAGTTGCTAAGATGACCACCAGTGACTGCTTGGGTTTCAAAAAAAGTGAGTTCTCTCATTTTTAGAATCCACAATAAGTTCAGGTAAAAGGAACTATGTTTAGGAATTTCTAAGCTACCACCTTTTATGGCAAAAATCTATATCCGTGAAAAAGGGATTGCTAGCGCACAGGCTTGTATTTTATATATGTGTACAATAAAAAAATAAATAATATAAATATCGATCGAGCGCATCCACCTTGATAGTACACCCTTCCCCAAATTGAACTTTCTGCTTATCAACCAAGACTAATAAATAACAAATCTTGTTCCCAAGAGAGTTTCCTTTATGGCAATAAGCGCCCAAGACAAACAAGAAATTACAGATTTTTTAGAAGCTAACGGCTTTAAAAACATTAACGCCCTTAATGATGCAAATCCCCCTAAAACACCCCTCACAGTTGCCATGGATAGGGGTGATATGCGCATGTTTGAGTTATTGCTCTCTCACCCTGAAATAAATATTAATCAAACAGATCAATTCGGTAGAACGCCCGTATGGATTGCAGCGGATAGAGGGAAAGTAGATTATTTAGAAAAGCTTGCGGATAAAAATGCTAATCTTGAAAAAGCAGATCATGACAAAGCAACGCCTTTACTCACCTCTGTTCGCAAATCCTGTTTTAATGCTACGGCCTTTATTGTTCATAGAGTAACAGGATATTCACTTTATAATGAAAGTGATTTTGGTCAGCATCCCATTCATGCCCTTTGCAAATTTTCCCCTTATGATCAAGCTGGTGAAGAAGCTAAGACCAAAATGTTGGATTTGCTTAGAAAAAATAATGTCGATTTAAATGCACGCAATGAAAATGGAGAAACGCCTTTAATCTTTGCTGCACAAAGGGGTAATCTCTTTGCCATGAAATGGTTGATTAAAAATGGAGCGGATTTAACTGCACAAGACAAAGAAGGGAATAATTTTCTGAGCTATTTATCACCTGCTAACCAAGCTGAAATTTTCAAACTTGAAGGCATGAATGCAAATTGGAGCAAAGATATTGCTCAAGTGAAAGAATTTGGGCATGTCCTTGGCATTGGTTCATTTCTAAAACTAGGCAGCAGTCTTGGTTTTGGTGGTATTGTACAGGTCCCGGTTCAAGTAAAAGATAACAAACTCGTTCCAGCCAATCTTAAAGCACAAAAAATATTAACTACGCCTGTATTCACGGAATCTTGGGACTCAACAAATGCCTATAAGACGCTACAGAAAGAAGTTGAAAGTTTTGCTGGCGAAAACAAGCATTTTGCAAGACTTAATGAATCCTTGAAAGTTTTTGCTGATGCAAAAGATGTTGATAAGATCCCAAAAGAGCAATTTTTTGATCTCTATCAAGCAGGCCAACCTGCTATCCTACCCTTAACAGTCCCTGGACATGGCCTTGGCCTTGCCATCTATAAAGATAAATTAATATATACTGATAGGTTTTTGACTTCAGGCGGTAAAGTAGATGAATGCACTAAGATATTTAATCTTAAAAGTACTGATCCAGAAGTCATTAAAAAGTTAACAGAAGAATTAAGCGGCAAACAAGAATCATTAAGCAGCCTGATGCAGAAGTTAAATGAACATGTTGATTTTGACAAGCCTATTATGGTGACTGGGGACAGAATGCAGGCTCACGGCACTTGTACGTATAGTAACCCACGCAGCAACTTGGAAGGCATTTTGTGCGTAATGCGGGCTGATAAAAACAAGGCAACTATAGATCCAGCAGATGTGAAAGCTTTCAAGAAAGTTGCCAAAAGTGATTACCGTGATTTCTTACATCTGAGCCGCTATAACAAAGCACAAGAGCTCGTAAAGGTATTGCAAGAAGCTCATAAAAATGGAGACCCAGCTAGAGCAAAAATGTATTTCGATCTTGCTGAAGGTTACATGCGCGGGCACCATGACAAAAATAAAAACGGTGGCTTGGATTGGAACAACACCATGATGATGTATAAAGGTTTACCTGAGAAATATAAAAATGAATTCGATAATCGAAACGTTATTCTAGGCATAAAATTAGAGCGAGCTCTCAAAACTGAAGCGCATGCTGATCTTAAGAAGCATGATAATAGAAAAAGTAACCCGCTGGCTCTTGAGACCAAAGCGCCATTATCCAACAAGAAATCAAGCGAGGAATCTTCAACAAAATTTTGGGGTATGAACTTCTCTGATTATAAAAAGAGAGCGGTTTCTGATTTAAAAGAACATGTTATCCCCAAAATGGGTGAAGAACAAAAAAAATCTCCGGCCAGAAATCGCAACTAACGCTGATCTTGTTGTATATTATAGGCTATTACCTACAACCTTTAAGTTACATACATGCCCCAAATTACACTGGAATGCACCCATAATGTGCTTGAAAAGAATAACTTATCTCAACTCGTTCTAGAGATTAATCATATTCTAAGTGAAAGACTACCAACTGAATTAGCTTCATGCAAAGCAAGAATTTTATTTCATGATAATTTTGTAGTTGGTGACAATGACAAGCAAAATGCTTTTGTTCATTTATCCGTTTCTGTATTAAAAGGGCGAAGCACAAGCTTATTAGATGAAATCGCTACGGTGATAATGCAGAATTTAAAGGCCCATTTTTCTTCATCTTTAAGTAAATTGAATTTGCAAATCACCATTGCAATACAAGATTTACCTGATGTTTATCACAAATTAAAACAGTAAAAATCTACCCCAACCAAGGTTGGGGTAGGCTTCGTGTTAAGCTTAAGCTTTTGCTTTTGCTCTTGCTCTTTCTTTTGTGGCAATAAGTGCTGGCACTTCCTGACAAACAGCTTCCTTTTCTCTTTGTAAACGCAAACCACCGCGATAACTACCGTAGTGCTTAGTTGCATTTAAATCTAAGAGATGAGTGCTCCATGCTTTCCAGCTGCTTGCACATTCCATACCACTTTGTGCGGCTTTTAATTGATCCAAGGTTAATTTGGAAATATCATCATTCTTTTGCATGCTTTGATAAGCATTATCCTCAAATTTTGAGAACACTTTATTTCCAACAGTACTTAATGCATATATACCTGCGCCTGCGAGCGCAGCAAAAGGCAGTGAAAATGCAGCCGTTGCAACGAGTCCAGCCGCCAGGCCTTGCACGATAGGATTATGGTAATGTTTTAACAAACCCTTGCGATAAGATTCAAAAACTTTACTTTCTTTATTTAAGGGCGCTTTCTTGGGGCAATATTCCGCTCTGAAAGCTTCAATTAAATTAAATTGAGCAGCACTAGGTGAAACTTGCGGACGCTGCTGACGTATCAGTTCAAAAATTTCAGTAACATTTAAATCACTGTTTACCAAAAGATAAGCAACAATAAAGCTAAAGCTTCTTCCCTTTCCTGCTTTACAGTGTACATAAACAGATTCGCCTCTATCGATAACCGCTTTCATCTTATCAACGGTTTCTTTTACTTGAGCAATATCAATATTGCCACCAAAATCATCCATGGGGATCAAATGATGTTCAACGCCGTTGTCTGTCCATTGCTTTGGAGAAACTGTGCGCATTCCTAACCCTTTACCCTGGATTTCAAATTCATTTACAATTGAAAATACAGCGCCGAGCTTTTTACCTGAGGCCGCAGCATCTTTCATGATTTTTTCACGATGATTGCCATAACCTAAAACGGAGGAATCAATAGGAATGCCGCCCAGCATTAAGCCATCTTGAATAAAGTGCCAATGTTTATGCCGTAATAAAACCTCTGGAAGAAAGGTTCCGCTATAAAAGGTTGCAACGAAGGCAGCTCGTTGAAAAATATCTTTAAAATTCATGAGGATTTATCCATTAGCAAATTACTGAAGTTACGTAACTTAACACAGTTAAGTTTCGCTATCAATATTTATTACAGATAAATGCCTCATGCCATAAAAAAGCTTCTGACTAATACTTAACGCTGACTTTTGTGCTTCCCACACGAACAAACTCTAAATTAAGCCATTGTGCATCAGCAGGTGACATTCTCACGCAGCCATGGCTTGCATTATAGTTGGGCACAGAATTAGAACCGTGAAGCGCATAGCCCCCACTGAAAAACATGCAATAAGGCATAGGTGCTCCACCTTTACCTACAGGAAATTTCTTTGACTTACAATCAGCACCTTTTTTGGTGTAAACAGTAAATGTGCCCGTGACAGTACGGCAGCCGCGCCCAATATCAGGACAATATTTCTTGCCGCCTGAAACATGACCTTGGCGAAGCAAATTCCCCTCATCATCATAAGCTCCCCAGGTGAGGTTACCTAAATCTACATTGATGATATTGCCGCTATCAATTTTGCTTGGCAACTCAACCTGTTTTGCTGGTGCGGCCTCTTCATCACTGTGTCTATTTTTCTTGTAAGTGGTATGGCGGTATTGTGGATTTTGATAGCGATTTTTATAACTTGTTTGGCGTACATAATTACGCGGATACGCAAGTACCTGACCATTGGCATTGACGACGCAAACATAATTGGGAGAATTACATTTATTTTTATAGCTTTGAAATGCAAGTGTTGGCGTGGCCAAACATGCAAGTGCTAGCGCACCAACAGATACTACACAAGTATACAACTTCATATTAGATCTCCTGCCCATTTATGCAAAATTGTTATTTTGTTTATTGGGCAATCAAAGGCAGGAGAAAGTTCCGTAAATTATTATTGATTTACGGGTTGAATATAAGCTGTTTATTTATGGAGCTTTTTAACAGACTTTTGTATTGTATCAGAAACACTCTTTTCAATATCAGCTGCTCTTTCATTTTCTTTTTGCAAATTCTTCTGATATTCAGCTGTTGCTGAAGACATGATGTCTTGCATTCTTTTACTATGATTACTCATGCATAACGTCATCTTTTGGGACCATTGTGCTTGGGCTTCCATAAATTTCGTAATATCCGTAGAAGTGCTAGATGCTTGCATAAATTCTTTATTACACTCGGTTATGTCATACATCATCTCAAGATTTTCTTTTGCTAAATTTTGATAAAAACGCATCATATTTTCATTTAGTTGTGAAAACCATAAACCACCGATATTAAATGCATCTGAGGAACGAGACTTTACCATGATTCTTCTCCTTTAAATTTGATTTTTGATTAATTCCACGCAATTTAGTTCCTAGACGGCATTTAAAATTGATGGTTTAATATTTACAGTCCTGTTTTTTCAATGACCATAATGATAAAAATGAATAATAAAAGGATTGCGGATATTTCCTATTCGACCCCCAAAGATAAAACCTTAATTACCTTGAAAAAGAGGGATAATACTTTCCATAAAAAAGCCGACTCTGAATGATCGGCTTTTTTACAAAGAAGAGAATTTTAGAACACCCACATCACAACAGCTTGTGGTGCGGTTTGGTCAAGATCTTTAATACCATATTTATTCCGCCAGTATGCCCATTCTACCCCTGCGAGTAACCTATCAGGCTTACCTGCGAAGTTGCCTAGATCAAGTTTTATCGTTGGTTGTGCAACCACTTGGCTCGAGCATTCACCATGGCTACCTATAAAATCAACAAAGCCATCGAATCTAAAGCGCATAATATCTATCTCAAAGGGCACCGACCAAGAAGGTGTGATTTGATAAGAAGAAGCATTGCAACCATTTCCCTGACCATTGATACGCCCATGATCTAAATAGGCATATGTCCCAACTGAGAAAAATTGAAAACCGGGAATTTTAAAATCTAAGGTTACACCAGGCAAATAAACTAAGGGAGTGGCACCAGTGCTCTTTGAGCCTGCATTAACCCCCATAGTAATCAATACATCTTTTAAAAAGCATTTTTCACGATCAATATCGAATATTTTGGCGATGCTTGCTGAAGGATACCATTCACCATAAAACTCCACAGCATGCTCTTCAATTGAATTTGAACGTAAGTAGTCAGTGAAGAAATAACTACTTCCCCAACGCCATGATGCTGAATTTTCAAGGGTTGATGTGAACTTTCCTACATCTTGATTAATACCAGGTTCATGAAAGTCTGAGCTATATAATGCTTGAATATCCCAGCTCGAAAAACCTTTGTCAGATGATTCTTGACTGGCGCGTGTAGGAGGCGTATTTTCCGCAGCTTTTGCATTTGTACCTGCTAACGAAAGTGCCAGTAACAAACTATACAATGCTAAATGGGTAAATTGTTTTTGATAACTATTATTCATTTAGCACTCCCTGATGGATAAGTTTCTTTCATGACGAGGGATATCAAAAAGGCAAGCACAACCGCGGCCGTAATAGGTAAACCAGCGTATTGTGCAATATCTAATGACTTAGGCTCTATGCCCGCTTCAAGTCCCCAACCAATACGAACACCAGGTCGGCTCATTAAAATACCACCTACGATAAACATGATACCATTGACAATAGCGGCGGAAGTACCAATCAGTTGAGGACGCACAACATCCGCTGCTGTACTGAATGAGAGCATATGTGATGCATTGAAGAAACCAAAAATAAAGCAAAGCACCATTGCTGGTGTGTGTCCAATATGAGACATATAAAAAAGTGGCAATAAAGCTCCAACTTGAACTAACGTACCAACAACGATAGGTAATTTACGTTTACGCACTGCATCGGACCAAAACGGAATTAAAGCACTACCTGCTGCAAGTCCAAGCCATAACATCGAAGCACCTAGGTTAGCTGTACTCTGGCTTAATCCATGCACCATTAAAAGTTTTGGCATCCATACCACTCCTAAAGCCAACATCGCACCAAAAGAGAGCGCACCAATAATAGATGCAATCCAAATATGGCCTATTTTCATTACCTGCAAAAGATCGGCACATACTGAAGCGAAAAACTCGCCAATGCCACCCTTATGATTATTTTCAATTGCTTTAGGATCACGAATGAAAGTAATGCCTAAAATCAGCAATACGATACCAAAGGCAGCCGTGTAGTTAAATAGGGTGCGCCATGTCGTTTCTTTTAGCGCAAAACTAATTGCATTTTGCGAAAACGCAGATGTCAATGCAGCTAACATTTGCACGAGACCAAACATGAAACTGAATTTGGCCATACCAAACCATTGGCCGCCAACATAACCTGCTCCCACAAAGCCGGTGCATGATCCGATAGCAACCACAACTTGAGATAAGAGCAACATTTCAAAGCTCTTGGCGTTAGCGAATAGGAAAATACCTAATGTAACCATAGCAATGGAAAATGGTAATACCTTGCGAGCACCCAGCCTATCGAGCACGGCGCCACCAAAAAATTGGAAGATAGCAAATGCCCAGGTATAAAACGCAGCAATCGTGGCTATTTGTGCAACCGAAAGGCTCAAGTCACCCTGTACTTTGGAATTTACGATGGCATAACCGGTCTGAAAACTAAAGAGAAAAACGACGAAGGTGACAGCGAGGATCCAAATCCACCACGCTCTCAAACCACCGAGTTGATATTCACTCATGCACTCATCTCCCTGTGACTATATTGGCTATTTGATTCTTTTCAATTGCGCTATGCATCCCTGCTGTGACGCAACTCCCCTGCAACATAAGTGGCGCGAACGGCTCTATCATCACCTAAGGTCATTTGAATAAATAAAGCATCGTGGATATCTTGGGCAAACTGCATACGATATTCAATAATGGGTGTTGATTTCATATTTAGCACAACTAAATCTGCTTCCATACCAGGGGCAATACTACCCACTTTATCTTCGATATACATCGCATGTGCTGTACCGCGTGTTGCCAAATAATATGCATGACCGGCAGTTAATTTATTGTTGTTAAGCTGTGCAGCCTTGTAAGCTTCATTTAAGGTTAATAAAATAGAAAATGAGGTGCCTGCCCCTAAATCAGTACCTAAACCTACGCGCACAGGTCTATCCTTTTGCATAGCGCGGTGAATGTTGAAATATCCGCTGCCCAAGAAAAAGTTTGAAGTGGGACAATGGGAAATGGCAGAACCCGTGCGATGCATACATTGCATTTCATCATCATCTAAATGGATGCCATGTCCGAATACAGCACGTGGTCCGCACAATTTGTGATGATCATAGACATCAAGATAACCTTTACGATCCGGGAATAATTCTTTTACCCAAGCTATTTCACCTTTGTTTTCAGAAACGTGCGTTTGCATATAGCACTCTGGGTATTCTTTCCAGAGTGCACCAGCCGATTCAAGCTGATCTGCGGTTGAAGTTGGTGCAAAGCGAGGCGTGATGGCATACATTAATCGGTCACGGCCATGCCACTTATTAATAAGTGCCTTTGAATCGTCATAACCTGTTTTGGTGGTATCAAGCAGATAATCAGGCGCATTGCGATTCATTAATACTTTACCGGCCGCTATCCTCATCCCTAAGCGTTGTGCTTCTTCAAAAAGCGCATCAACAGACTGTGGAAATACCGTACAATAAACGCAGCTGGTGGTTATACCGTTCTTCAAGCACTCCTCGAGAAATACTTTGGCAACAGAGCTTGCAAAGGCTTTATCACTATATTTGCGCTCTGTGGGGAAAGTGTATTTATTGAGCCAGTCTAGTAATTGCTCACCAAAAGCAGCAATCATGGGTGTTTGTGGAAAATGAACATGGCTGTCGAGGAAACCGGCAGAAATGAGTGAGTCTGGCCCATAATTTTTAATAGCGATATCAGGTGGTAATTGTGATTTTATTTTATCAGCTGGACCAAAATGCGTAATATAACCATCGGCAAAAGCGACTATGGCATCTGATTCATACACCATCGTGCTTTCAAGCCCCTCTTTGAAAGGATCCCCTTTAAAAGTAAGAGCTGGCCCACGAATAGCATTTTTAGGTATGGTTGGTCGCTGTGTGCTCATGCTCTTCTCCTCTGAATAGAAATACAGGCGTTAGGGGCAGCCTGTTCAATTTACCTTAAATCTTAGGTCTCATTTTGCTATCTCGCTAGGATAATGCGTTTTCAATAGGGAGTTGAGGATGGCGTATACGCTGTAAAAAATTCAGTGCCTCTATCTTTTAATAAATTTAAGAATCTATTAACTCATTATCACTAAGCGGGACATGAATGACTATTTTTTCTTCGTTTATACCACTTGGCAACTTTTCAAAACTTAAGAAAGCAGGCTTGTCTTGGTTTATTTTAACCACAGCACTCTCCATCCATTTTCCATAAATGTAATGATAAGCGCTGCCCAGATTCCAAATTTTGCCAAGGTAACGAAAACGCGCATAAGGACCTGCTGCTATCGTCATGGTTTCAATGCCTAAAGCGCTATCACAAAGAATGATCCCTGCTGAAAATTTCACCTGCGCAGCCTCAACATTCCCCTCATGCGGATTATCATGACCAATGCCAATAAACAGTCCAGGAAAATCATCTGATAAGGTTGATGCACCTAATTTTTCAGCAAGAGACTGCCATGCTTGTGGCGCACATTCAAAATATAATCCCTGTTTTGTGACGCACTGAATTTCTAAAGCATGGAGCTCAACAATATCAGGCTCTTCTAGCATAATGCTTTCAAGTTCACTCACGATGTTTATTTTTTCTCTTGCTTTTAAGGGCGCATAACCAAAGGTTTCTTTAAAGCGGCGCGAGAAAGCTGAATGATCTTCAAAGCCAGAGGATAGCGCCGCTTCAAGGATAGATTGGTTTTTACTTTTAATACTTCTAAACGCCAATTCCATGCGAAGTTGACGAATAAAAGCACCTGGTGTCTTTCCACTATATTGTTCAAACAATCGCTTTAAGGAGGAAAGGGAAACGTCTGTTTCACTGGCAATTTTATCTAATGTTAGGCCAGGATCATCAATACGTTGGTAGATAGCGCTTACAGCTTTTATAAATGATTCTTTAGTAGCATTACTCATTATTGGCATACCTCTTTCAAAGAGAGCATCTTAAAAGCAAAAACCGATAAATGCTGTGCTAAAAAGTTCATCGGCAAAATGCTTAGTTACAGATACCACCTACCTATATGAATAAGTGAAAAGTAAAACATAGATAACAAAGCATAACTTCAAATACATTTTAATAAATGTTCTTCCAATATCTTATTTTAAATAAATTTCAATTATTTGCGGTAACCTACATAGATGAAACCTGGCTCTTTGATAACAAAAAGTTACTCTTTTTTAAATTAACTTATTGAAATATATAATAATTATTATGAGTAATCCGTTCCAAAATACCGCATTATGCTTATAAGTACAGCTAAAGGTATTCAAGAAAGGGGGTAAAAACAAAATTAAGGGGGTAGTTTAGGGTTGATATTACCCCCTTTCTCATTTAAATTACCCTTTTAAACTTAATATTGTTGCCTATGCACTCATTTAAAAAAAACTTTATTAACTCACTTAGATTTACTCCCGAGCAGCTTTCAACCTTGAAAGTCATAGGAGAATATCGTGGAAAGCAGCAACTTTATTTTGCTCAAACGCCAGAGGTTTTAGAGAGCCTAAAAAAAGCTTCTCTTATTGAATCTAGTGAATCCTCAAACAGAATTGAGGGTGTTATAGCGCCTCATCACCGAATTGAAGAGCTAGTGATGCATAACACAACCCCTAAAAATCGTTCGGAGCAAGAAATAGCAGGCTATAGAGATGCGCTTTCCCTCATACATGAATCAGCTGATCATATGCCTTTTACTGCTAATATCGTATTGCAGCTCCATTCCATACTCTACAAATACCAAGCTGGCAGAGGTGGTCATTGGAAAATTGCAGATAATGAAATAACCGAAGAACTACCTGATGGGACAATAAAAATACGATTTAATCCAACACCTGCAGTCTTAACACCTGCAGCCATGGATGATCTAACCAAAGAATATCAGCAAGCAAAGGATCTACAAGACCTTGAACCCTTAATTATCGTACCTCTAGCCATTTTTGATTTCTTGTGTATTCATCCTTTCAGAGATGGGAATGGCAGAACCGCTAGGCTTCTCACTTTATTGCTTCTATATCATTTTGACTATCAAGTTGGTAGATTTATAAGCCTTGAACGAATTATCGAAGAATCAAAAGTAACCTATTATGAAGCTCTTGAAAAAAGTTCTGCTCAATGGCATGAAGGTAAACATGACATATTTCCTTGGCTTAATTATTTTTGGGGGATGCTATTAGCTGCCTATCGAGAGCTTGAAGCAAGAGTAGGAACCGTTAAAAAAGGGAAGGGCTTTAAGACAGAACAAATCATTTGGGCAGTTGAGCAAAAGATAGGTGAGTTCACCATCAATGACATAGAAAAATTGTGTCCTGGAACGAGCAGAGACATGATTCGCGCCATTTTAAGGCAACTAAGAGATCAAGGGCAAATACAATCTATTGGTACTGGCCGTGGTGCAAAATGGGTAAAGAGATAAATTCACCACGAGACGGTACAGAACTTATCTTGCTAAAAGTTTTGGATATACTTAAACAAGAAAGTATAAGTGATTATCTTTTTTATGTTCAAACTTGCAGCTGCATAGAAGGTCTTTTCCAACAATACACTTTAAAATGATTAAAGACTTCAAATCCAAGTTCCTGATAAAGACGCAGTGCGCTTTCATTGTGTGTCACTACTGTTAAGCGACAGGAAAGCATCCCTTGCGTCTGAAGATAAGCGAGCGCCTGCGATAATAATTTCTTGCCAATGCCTTGCTTACGATGAGAAGGCATAACGCCAATTGTTCTGATTTCAGCTTCATTTTTAACATCATGTAGATCTACATTGATAAAACCAATTATCCTATCCGATTCCTTATAAACCCAGGTTGCCACACTATCAGATGCTTTGGCCATACACCAATCCTCATAATCTGGTATTGCCATTTCTGGATTATCCTTAAAGGCTTCACACATGACCTGATAACAAGTTGATAAATCTTGTTTTAAAATAGGCGATATTTCAGCACAAGGGTTTGCTAAAGGGGCTCTAAAAGTGGAGTGCATTTCATGAACTTCATAATATAGAGAAAATCCCTTTTCCACGACTAAATTGATTAGCGTTTTTTGTGTAGCTTCAATACTGATTTCAATACCCATTAACATTAGGGGAAGATATTGTTTTGCACATTGAATAATGTGAGCATATAACTGAAAAATATCATTGTTTTGATTAAGCGCCACTATTTCTAAACAAGCGTTATTTCCACGATTTGTAATTTTATCTATCAATATGGCAACTGCAACGCGCTCATCTTGATCATGGAAATCAAAAAGTAATTCAGGAGAAGAAATATATAGATTTATAAATTCTTTTATCTGAGGCACCGACCATAGCGGTTTCCAAGGATGCGCAATGATAAAGTCTAAAAGCTTATCTTCTTTGGATTTATCATAAGATTTTATAATCATTTGCCAGCATCTCACACAAACATTAATCAAAAGCCGTATTTTTTATATTAATTCTATATTAAAATATTTATCCTAGCCCAAGGAAGATTTATTTCATGTCTACAGTTGAGTTAGCACTCAATAAAACCCAGCTTATCGACGCCATCAATAAGGGGTATGAACTTAAGTTTTTATTTTTTTGGGGACATCAACCCAAAAATGATACCTCGCTTGGCAAAGAATGCTTTAGCCAATGGTATCCCTCCCCTTTTGAATTAAATGACATTCAGTACATCAGCGCTGAGCACTACATGATGGCTGAAAAAGCGAAGTTATTTCACAATGATGAATTAGTTAGCAAAATTTTAAATGCAACACACCCCGGGGAAGCAAAGCGCCTTGGAAGAGAAATCATCAACTTTGATGAAGCGCTATGGATTAAACACCGATTTGATATCGTTGTTTCGGGTAATCTCGCTAAATTTCGTCAGCATGCAAACCTCCGTCAATTTTTGCTTAATACTGGCGCTCGCGTTCTTGTTGAAGCAAGCCCCGTAGATAAAATCTGGGGAATTGGTTTGGCGAGTGATGCGCCTGATGTTAGGCAGCCACAGAAATGGCCGGGAGAAAATTTACTTGGCTTTGCTTTGATGCAGGTGCGAACTATTTTAGCCAATGAATCATAAAATGCTTGCGCCCTAAACTGCTTCCTTAAGCTTTGGCAATTCATTCAAGAACAACAACTTCAATAAGCGCTTTAAAAAGATATTTGGGTTTGTAGGGGTCTGCTAAAAAAAAACCACCCAGAGGGTGGTATTTTTTTAATGGCGCGCCCGGAGAGATTCGAACTCCCGACCGCCTGGTTCGTAGCCAGGTACTCTATCCAACTGAGCTACGGGCGCGAAGAACGGGGATTATCGCGGGATTATGGTGGAGTGTCAATTGATATATTTAAAGATTTTATAATTGAGTTGGTTGCTTGCTTTGAAAGTGTATATTTATGAGGGAATTAGCAGTTCAAAGGATATAAGAATCACTAAAATCGCTTCGCGATTAAGTGATTCTAATGGCGGAGAGAGAGGGATTCGAACCCTCGATGGGCTTTAAGGGCCCATACTCCCTTAGCAGGGGAGCGCCTTCGGCCACTCGGCCATCTCTCCGTTCAAGCAAGGGCGTCATCATAACACCTCGTGCGAATAAAATTAAGCAGAAAATATGCGGGAGTGTTTAATTAAATCTGAGGGGGTAAATTAAGGAGGAAAATGACATTCTCCTCCTTGTTTTAATGCACGACGAGAAAACTATTAGTCATCTGTCTTAGAGGGATCTGAATGGCCGCCGCCAGCTTTTTCTTGCTGAATGCGTTGATAGATCTCTTCACGGTGAACTGAAATTTCTTTTGGAGCATTCACCCCAATACGTACTTGGTTCCCTTTAACCCCAAGCACCGTAACGGTAACATCGTCACCTATCATCAATGTTTCACCCACGCGTCGAGTTAATATGAGCATGTGGTCAATCTCCTTAAAATAAACAGTGGCATGTGCCATCTTGTTTTTTGTTATTGTACTTAATACGCAATATTGCGTTTAAGCACTAGGCTCTTAGCCGATGTTCATAATCCTCTTCGTAAGGCTCTTCATGAAGTTTAAAGGCTTCATGTATCGTCCTTACGCCCAGCTCTAAATATTTTTCGTCCACAACCACCGATACTTTAATTTCGGAAGTCGAAATAAGCTGGATATTAATCCCCTCTCTACCTAGTACTTCAAACATAGTGCTAGCAATGCCAGCATGAGAGCGCATCCCAACGCCCACTAAAGACACTTTTGCGATCTTAGCGTCGCTTAGAATGCCCTTAGCATTTAACTCTAGGTTTATCTTTTCTAAGATTGTCCGTGCCCGTTCATAGTCACGACGATGAACAGTAAAGGTAAAATCCGTATTACCATCATCCCCTAGATTTTGGATAATCATATCTACTTCAATATTGGCTTCACTGATAGGTCCTAAAATCCTGCCAGCAATACCAGGTTTATCAGGCACGCCACGTATGATCAGCCTTGCTTCCTCGCGGCTAAAGGCAATACCCGAAACAACTGGCTTTTCCATGCCGTGATCTTCAAAACTAATTAAGGTCCCTGGTCCTTCTTTAAAGGTCGAAAGAACACGCATGGGTACGTTATATTTACCTGCAAATTCTACAGCGCGAATTTGCAAAACTTGCGCACCTTGGCTTGCCATCTCAAGCATTTCTTCAAAAGTAACCCGCGGCATTCTTCTGGCATCAGAAGAAATTCTGGGATCCGTTGTGTAAACACCATCCACATCAGTGTAAATTTGGCATTCATCTGCTTTTAAGGCTGCAGCCAAAGCAACGGCTGTGGTATCAGAACCACCACGCCCCAAAGTTGTAATGTTGCCTTTTGCGTCGATTCCTTGGAATCCCGCAACGACCACAACATAACCTTGCGCTAAATCTGCACGGATATTATTTTCATCAATATGTTCAATTCTGGCTTTGGTATGCGCACAATCCGTGTGGATCCCCACTTGGAAACCCGTATAAGACTTTGCAGCACAGCCAATGCTTTGCAGGGCCATACTTAATAATGCAATGGAAACTTGCTCGCCAGTTGCAAGCAATACGTCCATTTCACGCTCAGTAGGATTATCAGTGATCTGATAGGCCAAACTTTCAAGCCTATCGGTTTCGTCACCCATAGCAGATACGACAACAACCACATCGTGCCCAGCATTTTGCGTAGCTTTTATCTTCCTAGCCACATGCATCATGCAAGGAACACTAGCGACCGAAGTTCCACCGTATTTTTGAACTATTAAGCTCATTAGCTAATCCATTTAAAGGCTGAATTCTAACATTTTTCCGTTTATATCATCATCCACTGAGGAATGCGACTTATTTAATAAGCTTCTCACTTATCCAATCGGCAGCAGAAGCTAAGGCTTTATCTAAATGTGCAACTTGTGTTCCGCCTGCTTGCGCTAAGTCGGGTCTACCACCGCCTTTTCCACCAATTTGCTGGGCAATGAAATTCGCTAGATCACCAGCGGCTATTTTATCAGTACAATTCTTAGTAACCCCGACTATTAACTGCACTTTGTCATCCTGTGAGGCTGCTAAAACAATCACACCTGTGTGTAATTTATTTTTTAAATCATCCACCATTTCGCGCATTAATTTAGGATCGACATCATTAAGCTTCTTAACCAACACTTTAATACCCTGCATTTCAGTGGCTTCTTGACTGAGATCGCGTCCTTCGCCACTGGCTAATTTGCTCTTTAAACGTTGGGTTTCTTTTTCTAAATCCTTTTGAAGTGCGAGTAATTGCACGATTTTATTTTCAAGTGATTGTTTATCTGTTTTCAAAAGATGGCTTAAATTGCTCAGCGTCTCATCACTACTATTTAACCAAGTAAGTGCTCCCTTACCAGTGAGCGCTTCGATACGTCTAACCCCGGATGCAATGCCCGATTCACTGATGATTTTAAATAAACCAATATCACCTGTACGTGCGGTATGTGTACCACCGCAAAGCTCAACAGAAAATCCATGTCCCATATTTAAAACGCGTACCTTATCACCATATTTCTCGCCAAAAAGTGCCATCGCACCTTGTTTAATGGCTTCTTCTGGTGACATCACTTTAATTTCAGCTTCAGAATTTTCTAATATTTTCTCGTTAACAATATCTTCGATTTGTTTGATTTGTTCAGGTGTTAGGGCTTCAAAGTGCGCAAAATCAAAACGCAATCTATCTGGTGCAACCAAAGAGCCTTTTTGGGTCACATGCTTGCCTACAACTTCTCTTAGAGCCGCGTGCAATAAATGTGTTGCTGAATGGTTCAACTTGGTTGCTTGTCTTTTTTGAGCATCAACTGAAGCATTAACGCTATCCTCAATCTCAATTTTACCAACCGTCATTTCGCCAATATGGACAATCGCCTCACCCACTTTTTGAGTATCATCGACTTTAAACACGCCAACTTGGCCATTAAAAATAAGGCCCTTGTCCCCTACTTGACCACCAGATTCAGCATAAAATGGGGTATGCGTTAGAACAATATGCCCTTTTTCTCCTAGATTGAGCGTATTTACTTGCTTACCATCTTTAAACAAAGTTACAACTTTGGTTAATTCTTCTAATTTTTCATAGCCAGTGAATTCTGTTTTAGCATCAATCGAGACTTGATCGTTATAATCAACTGCAAATTGACTCGCCGCACGCGCTCTTTCGCGTTGTTTTTCCATTTCGCGTTCAAAGCCGGCAATATCAACTTGCAAGCTACGCTCACGGGCGATATCTGCGGTTAAATCAACAGGGAAACCATAAGTGTCATACAATTTAAAAAGCGTCTCGCCACTGATCAGTTGGCCATGCATTTGCTTAATATCTTGTTCTAAAATTTGCAAACCTTGATCTAAAGTGCGTGCAAATTGTTCTTCTTCTTTAAGCAGCGCTCTTTGAATATATAGCTGTTGTGCTTTTAGGGTAGGATAGGCATCGCCCATTTCCTTAACCAGTGGCTCTACCAACAAATTAAAGAAGGGTTGTTTACTCTCATTAAGGCGATTGCCATGGCGTAGCGCTCTTCGAATAATACGTCGTAAAACATAGCCTCTGCCTTCATTAGAAGGAATAACGCCATCTGCAATTAAAAATGCGCTTGAACGAATATGATCAGCTAAAACACACAGATATTTTAAGACAAGTTGACTATTGCTCTTATCTTTTGCTGGCGTGAAAGCGCCTGGAAACAGTGTTTCTAAATCGTCTACTTTACGCAACATGTCTTTCAATTTTTCTTGCGCTTGTTCGGGCTTTAGAATTTTTAGGGCACCAACGATGAGATTCTCAAATAAATCTATTTCATAATTACTATGCACGCCTTGCATTACCGCAGCCAAGCGTTCCATGCCCATACCTGTATCAACAGAAGGTTTAGGTAAAGGTGTCATTGTGCCATTAGCATCACGGTTAAATTGCATGAAAACCAAATTCCAGATTTCAATAAATCTGTCGCCGTCTTCATCAGGTGCTTTTTGATTTGGATCTGCCTTTTCACCATGATCATAATAAATTTCAGTACAAGGTCCACAAGGGCCGGTATCACCCATAGACCAAAAATTGTCTTTCTCACCACAGCGTTTAAAACGTTTATCTGAAACGCCGATTTCTTTTAACCAAATATCCGCTGCTTCATCATCTTGTTCAAAAACAGTTACCCATAATTTTTCTTGGGGTAATTTCAACACTTGTGTGAGATATTCCCAGGCAAATTGAATCGCTTCGCGTTTAAAATAATCACCAAAACTAAAGTTGCCGAGCATTTCAAAGAAGGTATGATGGCGAACGGTGTAACCGACATTTTCTAAATCGTTATGCTTGCCCCCAGCTCTGACACATCTTTGCACAGTGGTTGCACGGCTATAATCACGTTGCTCACGGCCTAAAAACACATCCTTGAATTGCACCATACCCGCATTAGTAAATAAGAGGGTTTCATCATTTGGTACCAAGGAGCTGCTAGGGACGATGGCATGACCTTTTTGCTCAAAAAAGGTCAAAAAGCTTTGTCGAAGTTCTGTGACTTTCATAGTTCACCCAGGTGCTGAAATTTATTGTGCTAATGCAAAGCGTATTTCGTCGCTGCCAAAGCCACGATTCTGCAAAAATCGCGCTTGCTGTAATCGTTGTTCTTTTTCTTGCGGAATTGCTTCCCCGAAACGCTTTATTCTGGCGCAAATGGCGATATCATTCCAGGACATTCCTTGCCAGATATCGGATCGGCGAATTCGGCTGTGATCAATACCACGCTTAGCCAGCTCGGCACAAATTTTTAGTGGTCCATAACCTTTGCTAGACCGAAAGCGAATAAAACTGGCGATAAAACGCTCTTCATTTAGTAAGTTTTCATTCTCTAATTCATCTAGCACAGTGTGAATTTCTGAAGAAGGGAAGCCCTTGATAGAAAGCTTCTGAGATAACTCATATCGAGAATAATCTCGGCGAGCAAGGTAGTAGAGTGCTTTGGTGCGCAAATCCCCCCGTCCGCTTCCGTTACACTTCGGCTTGGCGGCCCCCTTTACAAAAGGGGGCATGATGAGCGCAGCGAATCAAATCTCCCTCTTTCGTAAAGAGGGAAGACCCGAAGGGTCAGAGGGAGATTTAGGAGATTGGAAAGATTCAAATCTCTTCCTCAAGCAGTTCCCCGCTCTCCATCATATTCTTCACTTTGGAAGATTTAGATTTAGCGCTTTCTTCTTTGAGGATAGGAGAAACAGTTGTAGAGCCTGCGGATGCTTGACGTAATGGCGGCAAGGTCTTTTCACGAATTTTCGCTTCTAATTCTTGGGCAATTTGTGGATTATCTTGCAAGAATTGGCGCGCATTTTCTTTACCTTGGCCAATACGGTTACCTTGATAGCTGTACCAAGCACCGGATTTTTCAATGAATTCTAATTTTACGCCTAATTCAACGACTTCACCTAAGCGTGAAATGCCTTCACCGTAGAGAATTTCAAATTCAGCTTGTCTAAAGGGCGGTGCTACTTTATTTTTCACCACTTTCACACGGGTTTCGCTGCCCATGACTTCTTCGCCTTTTTTGATAGAGCCAATACGGCGAATATCTAAGCGTACAGAAGAATAAAATTTAAGCGCATTACCACCAGTTGTGGTTTCAGGGCTGCCAAACATGACCCCAATTTTCATACGAATTTGGTTAATAAAGATGGCTAAAGTATTGGAACGCTTGAGATTACCAGTAAGCTTTCTCAAGGCTTGGGACATTAATCTTGCTTGTAAACCAACGTGTTGGTCGCCCATTTCACCTTCAATTTCAGCTTTAGGGGTTAAAGCAGCAACGGAGTCGATAATGATGACATCCACACCGCCTGAGCGTACTAACATATCTGCAATTTCAAGTGCTTGTTCGCCGGTGTCTGGTTGAGAAATTAAAAGTTCATCCAATTTAACGCCGAGTTTTTCGGCATAAACAGGATCAAGTGCGTGTTCAGCATCGATAAAGGCAGCTACCCCACCTTTACGCTGGCATTCTGCAACGACTTGCAATGTCAGTGTGGTTTTACCAGAAGATTCTGGTCCATAAATTTCCACGATACGTCCACGGGGCAAGCCACCAATACCCAGAGCGACGTCCAAACCTAAAGAACCTGTTGAAATGGCTTCGATATCGGCTATAGCGCCTTTATCGCCTAGCCACATTACAGAACCTTTACCAAACTGACGATCAATTTGCGATAACGCTGCATTTAATGCCTGTTTTCTATTGTCATCCATGGTGATTACCCCTACGTATAAACCAAAAAATTAAAAAAATAAATTAATATAATCAACTAAACTTCGCGCCTCGACCGGCGCAGCCTATAAGGCGAAAACGGTTTGGCTATTATCGCACACAACTTCGTCGCTGGATAATTTTTGTTACCATAATCAATTTAGCTTCGCTTTAAAAAGAAATCAAGGAAAATTCTTGATGCAGATTGGCTAAAGAGGTACAAAACACATCACAGCGGCTGAACGTATTTTGAATTGTAACTAAAATTAGAAAAGCACATGACAAAGAACAAAACCTCCTCGATAGATGCGCCCGTACAAGCCCATACCCCCATGATGCAACAATATTTGCGCATCAAAGCACAACACCCTGAACAATTATTGTTTTATCGCATGGGTGATTTTTATGAACTCTTTTTTGAAGATGCTAAAAAAGCCGCACAATTATTGGACATCACCTTAACGGCACGTGGTCAAGCACAAGGTAATCCTATTCCCATGGCCGGCGTGCCATTTCATGCAGCAGAAAATTATTTAGCAAGATTGTTACACGCGGGTGAATCCGTTGTGATTTGCGAACAAATTGGCGATCCCGCAACCAGCAAAGGGCCAGTTGAAAGACAAGTCGTTCAAATTCTAACCCCAGCCACCGTGACAGATGAAGCTTTACTCGAAGCTAAAATTGCCAATTTACTTGTTGCTGTCAGTATTGAAAAAAATACGCTCGGCATCGCAAGCCTTGAACTATCCAGTGGGCGTTTTATGCTACAAGAAGTAAACGCTGTTGAGGAGCTTCTCACTGAAATTCAACGTTTACAACCTAAAGAGCTATTAATTGAAGAAAGCGCAGCATTCCTAGAAACGCTTAAAAAGCAGACTTTAGTACATAAGCGCGCTAAATGGGATTTTGATTATGACACTGCTTACCGACAATTATGCTTACAATTTAATACCAAAAATCTAAAGGCTTTTGCTTGTGAGCATTTAAAAGTCGGCATTCAAGCCGCTGGTTGTTTGCTGCGCTATGTGCAAGAAACACAAAAGCGCGCACTGCCACATATACATCGCCTCATAGTCGAGAATGCAAAAGATTTTATCCAACTTGATCCCCATTCAAGACGCAATTTGGAGCTGACACAAAATCTACAAGGCACAAGTGAGAACACCTTATTCTCCATCTTAGATAACACCGCAACCCCTATGGGAAGTCGTTTGCTTTCTCGTTGGATACATCAGCCCCTAAGCAATCATAAGCATCTCAAAATACGCCAGCGCGCAGTGCAGAGCTTATTGAATACTGAAAAATCAGAAAAACTACATGAAATGCTTAAGCAGGTTGGTGATTGTGAACGTATCTTGGGTCGTGTTGCGCTACAAAGTGCAAGACCTCGTGATCTTGAAAAGCTTAAAATCGCACTTGAACAAATACCTCATATCAAAAGCTTGTTGAAAACTTGCCAGACGCTAAGCGATGAACAACTTGAAAAAATACAAGAGCATAGAACGGTTCGCAATACCCTCAAAAAAGCGATAATTGAAAACCCACCGGTAGTCATTCGAGATGGCAATGTCATCGCACCTGGCTATGATGAAACTTTAGATGAATTACGTTCTTTAAGTGAAAATGCAGAAAGCTTTTTGCACAAACTAGAACAAAAAGAACAAGCAAGAACCAAATTAAGCACACTGAAAGTTGGCTATAACCGCATTCATGGCTTTTATATTGAACTCAGCCGTGCGCAATCTCATATGGCGCCCAAAGATTATGTCAGGCGACAGACGCTTAAAAATGTTGAGCGTTATATAACACCTGAATTAAAAGTTTTTGAAGAGAAAGTGCTCTCCAGCAATGAAAAGGCACTTTCACGGGAAAAAGAACTCTATGAAGCCTTATTGAAAAATTTGCTAACATCGCTTCAAGAATTACAACAAACCGCCAGCCTCATAGCAGAAGTGGATGTGTTAAATGCACTGGCGCAAGTTGCCAACCGTCATGATTATCAATGCCCAACCTTAAGCAAAACAAATGGCATCTCCTTAGTGCAAGCAAGACATCCCGTTGTTGAAAGATTATTGGATGAACCTTTTATCCCTAATGATGTTGAATTATCTCAAAGCACTTCAACGCTGTTGATTACAGGTCCTAACATGGGCGGCAAATCTACCTATATGCGCCAAACAGCCCTGATTGTGTTAATGGCACACATCGGATCTTATGTCCCGGTTAAAAGTGCACAAATTGGCCCAATCGATCGTATTTTTACTCGTATTGGTGCCAGCGATAACCTTGCCAAAGGTCAATCCACTTTTATGGTTGAGATGACAGAAACAGCAAATATTTTGCATTACGCTACTGATAAAAGCTTAGTTATCATCGATGAAATAGGTCGAGGTACCAGTACCTTTGATGGCTTGGCTTTGGCATGGTCCTGCATGGTTGATCTCACAACGCGCATTAAAGCTTTAACTTTATTCTCAACCCATTATTTTGAGTTAACAACTTTATGTAAACAGTTAGCCCATTGTGAAAATATTCATATGGATGCCAAAGAGCATGAAGACAATTTAATATTTTTGCATAAAGTAGAAAAAGGACCTGCCAATAAAAGCTATGGTTTACAAGTTGCAAGGCTAGCAGGCATACCCAAGCAGGTAATACAACAAGCACAAAAAACGCTTATCCAATTAGAAGACCAAGCTTTACTTAGGCCTGCGCCACCTCTTAAAAATAGCAAACAGCAAACAAATTCGCTGCTTATAAAAGAATTGGAAAATTGTGATCCTGATGAATTCACCCCCAAAGAAGCCTTGAAGAAATTATATGAACTCAAAGGGTTGCTCATCAAAGAGCTTGCTTAAATGCTGAATAAATTACAAATAAATAAGGAAAAGATATGCATCATCTTGAAAATTTAATCCGCGAGATCCCAAAAGCAGAATTACACTGCCACATTGAGGGCACACTTGAGCCTGAGCTTATGTTTACACTCGCCCAACGCAATAACATCAAACTGACCTTTGCAAATCCAGAAGAAGTACGCAAAGCTTATGAATTTAGCAATTTACAATCCTTTTTGGATATTTATTATCAAGGCGCAAGCGTTTTAATCACCGAGCAAGATTTCTATGATTTAACCTGGGCTTATTTACTCAAAGCCAAGGAAGATAATATTTGCCACACGGAAATTTTCTTTGATCCACAAACACATACCATGCGTGGGATCCCTTTTGAAACGGTATTAAAAGGTATTCATCGTGCACTAGAAGATGCCAAACAAAAATTAGGTATCAGCTCTCATTTAATTATGTGTTTTTTAAGACACTTATCTGAAGAAGAAGCCTTTGAAACCTTAAAGCAAGCCCTGCCTTTCAAAGATAAAATTATTGCCATTGGTTTAGACTCTGGCGAGAAAGGAAATCCCCCAGAAAAGTTTGAGCGAGTCTATCAGCAAGCACTCAAGGAAGGATTTTTAACCGTTGCCCATGCTGGCGAAGAAGGCCCTGCTGAGTATATCTGGAATGCTATCAAACAACTTCATGTTAAACGTATCGACCATGGCGTACGTTGTACCGAAGATGCGGCATTAGTTGCCTATTTAAAAGAACATCAGATCCCTTTAACGGTGTGTCCTTTATCTAATATCAAATTGTGTGTGTTCAAAGATCTCAAAGCGCACAATCTCAAACAATTATTAGATCAGGGCTTATGTATCACAATCAATTCTGATGATGCTGCTTATTTTGGTGGCTATGTAGTTGAAAATTACTTGGCTTGTGAAAAACAACTGGGACTCACAGCAGAAGATATCGTGAAGCTTGCTCAAAATAGTATCAATGCCAGCTTTTTAGCGCCTGAGCTAAAAGCCAAGTATTTAAGAGAAATAAGTGTGGTGGTGCAGGGACATTTAAGAGATAAATAATAATAAGTGAATGCTAGGGGGCCCTCACTTGGCAAGCATCTGGCCCCCCTTAACTAATTCATTAACGTGCTTGCCCCGGCAATGGCATTTGTGTGAATTGCCCATTAATAGCAAACTTGCCCTCTTTCACTTCAACATTCATCAAATAATATTGATCTTTTTCTACCAGCATATTTTCTTGCAACCATTTTGCAATGGTTTGCAACGCTTGTTGTTCCGCTGAGGGAGCCTGCTCTGAGGGAATAGCACCTTGAGCATTTTTTTGCTGGTATTGAACGGTGAGTATGTCCTTTAACATGCTTTTAGGGATCACAAAGGCCGCTTTAGCAACGATGGACTGCAAAATTTGAGGAAAATTGCTGATGTTGTAAGCTTCTAGGCCACCAATTGCAACATAAAGTTGCGCATTAAAATCGCCTGCAGGACCATGAATTGAAAATCTATCAATAGTGTATTCAGGCCTGCCTTTTAAAAGTTCCGGTAGCACACTGATAAAGTATTTAAATAATTTTGCTTTTGCTTCTTGATGCCCGGTCTTTATCTGATGATTAAGCGACAAAAATGATTTAAAGGCTTGTGCATCAATATGTTTTAGGGTGTTGCTATATTCAATCGGGCCATAGACTTTGTCATTTAAACTAAGCTGCTGTATATGGCACAAACCAATGAGATCAGCATATTGTCCCTGGACACCCACAACCCCTCTGCTGTTAAAACCATCTACGATGATATTGATATCACTTGAAGCAATTGCCAAGCTCAACTTTTCAGCATTGACATTAAATTCTCCGGGCCACAAGCCTTGAGCTGATGCTTTTAATTGTGTGTTGTAATAGAGGTTGCTTAAAAAAAGTCGGACGCCATTAAATTCAATATCCATGCCAGGCAATAGCATTTGTCCATCAATTTGCTGCATATCGGCGCTGATGTTCCAAACACCTTTAAGCCCTTTAAAAGCGACTCTGTCTGTGCCTTCATGCTCTTTTAACTTAAGTTGTGGCCCCATGAGAACAATTTTAACTGCACCATTGATGTCAAATTTACTCTCAATGGAGAACAAGTTGGTTTGTCCAATTTCAGCAAGCAGGATCTTTTCTGCTTCTTGTGTTACCAATAAACTTGAATGAACTAATGCGCGGGCAAATTCCCACTCTCGATAGTTCCCTTCCTGCAATTGAACAAAGGGACCATGACGAATATCATGTCTTAAAATAAGACGGTATTGCTTGTTCGTATTGTTGCTATCGCTATAAAAAACCACCTCGGTTTGCGCAACTGATTTACGCCAACCTCGTTGATATGAAATGACATTAACGCTGGCGGGTAGTGAATCGACTTGTCCGATAAGATTAACAACATCATAAAATTTATGTTCTACCAGCATGCCTGTTAAATAAGGCACGGCCCCCAACAAGGTAGCAATCAAAACGAAGTAAATCGCAATTTTGCGTTTCATAGGGTAATGATCTCGTTTAATAAGTGAGTATATAAACTAATGCGTATAAAACATATGCCAGATTATGGCGTATATCCGCGCAGCGTGTCACCTACGACTTTATATTATAGGTTGACGATAGTGGTATCTTTGCGAGATAGTTTACTTATCACCAGGTGTATTTTAAGTATTTTAGGGAGAGAAAATGAGCACTTTGCTTTGGTTACTTTGCTGGTTAGGCGGCTTGATAGCATTAGCATTCCTGCGTGCGCAATTAATGACTTCAACCATTGCCATCGGTGCCGGTTTATTAGTCACCACCCTCTTTTCTCAGCTACATTGGTTTTGGCTCTTGCTCTTTTGGGCAGCCTTTCTTGGCGTTGCCTTTTTCCTTAACCACCCAGAGTATCGCCGACGTTATCTTATCCATCCTGCTTTTGATGGTATGAAACATACTTTGCCCAGCATGTCAGAAACCGAAAGAGTCGCTTTAGAAGCAGGCACGGTTGGCTGGGATGCAGAATTGTTTGCAGGCAACCCCCAATGGGAAAAATTACTCACAATGGCTGCGCCTAAGCTGAGCGAAGAAGAACAAGCTTTTATGGACAATCAAGTTAATCATTTATGTGAAATGCTTAACGATTGGGAAGTGACACATCAATTGTATGATTTACCTGTTGAGGTTTGGCAATACCTCAAGCATGAAGGTTTTTTTGCACTGATCATTCCTAAAAAATATGGCGGCAAAGAATTCTCCGCTTTTGCCCATTCTGAAATTTTAGCCAAGATTGCTGGGCGCAGTTTAACGCTCGCCTCAACTGTTGCCGTGCCTAATTCCTTGGGCCCTGCTGAATTGCTATTGCACTATGGCACCCAAGAACAAAGAGATTATTACTTACCTCGCCTCGCCCGTGGTGAAGATATACCTTGCTTTGCCCTCACAGGACCAGAAGCAGGCTCTGATGCCGGCAGTATTCCTGACACAGGTATTATTTGTAAGGGTGAATTTGAAGGCAAAGAAATCATTGGGATCAAACTCAATTGGAATAAACGCTATATCACCTTGGCGCCAATTGCGACAATCTTAGGGCTTGCTTTTAAGCTATATGATCCTGAATCTTTGATTGGCAATAAACAAGAACTTGGTATTACCTGTGCCTTGATACCAACAAACACCCCAGGTATCACCATTGGTAGAAGACATCTGCCAACAAATATCCCCTTCCAAAATGGACCAACACAAGGTGTCGATGTCTTTATTCCTTTAGAGTGGTTAATTGGTGGACCCGCTATGGCCGGCCATGGCTGGCGTATGTTGGTAGAATGTTTATCAACCGGCCGTGCTATTTCGCTTCCTTCTTCAAGCGCAGGCGGTGCAAGAGTGGCGGCGCTTGCAGCCGGAGCTTATTCGCGTGTTCGTCGTCAATTTAAAACTGCTATTGCTTCATTTGAAGGCATTCAAGAAGTATTGGCTCGCATCGCAGGATATACCTACATATCTGAAGCCGTGCGTTGCTTAACGGTTGCCATGATTGATGCTGGCGAAAAACCCTCTGTGCCTGGTGCTATATCCAAATACCACGTTACAGAGCTTGGTCGAAAAATTGCCAACGACGTAATGGACATTCACGGTGGTAAAGGGATCATGATGGGGCCCCAAAATTATTTGGCCAGTAGTTATCATGGTGTACCTATCGGTATTACGGTTGAAGGTGCCAATATTTTAACCCGCAGCATGATTATTTTTGGACAAGGCGCTATCCGCTGCCATCCTTTTATCCTGAAAGAAATGCAATCATTGCAGCATGACAATATGCAGGACTTTGAACATTATTTAGGTCAGCATATAAGCTATACCCTATCTAATGCTGCACGATCCTTATTTCATGGTTTAACATTGGCAAAGTTTGCTACAAGCCCTGCCAATAATAAACTGCAGTATTACTTCCAACAATTATCCAGAGCCAGCAGTGCCTTTGCCTTGGTGTCAGATATCTCCATGGCCTTACTCGGCGGTAAGTTGAAATTTAAGGAATCCATTTCGGCAAGATTAGGTGATCTCTTGTCCATGATGTATATGATGTCTGCTGTATTGAAGCATTATCAAGATCATGGTCAACAAGAAAGTGATCTTTGTGTTGTTAAGTGGTCCCTTGATTATTGCTTAGCCAATTATTGGCATACGATGAGTGAATTACTTAAAAACTTGCCTAATCGTGCCGTGCGTATTGGATTGCGGGTATTGATCATGCCATTAGGGCAACCTAATTTCTGGCCTAGCGATCGATATAATAAAGAAATTACTGAAATCATGAGCCACCATTGTGATGCAAGAACCCGTCTTGGTGGTAGTGTGTTTGTTTCTACACGTGATGAAGATGCTATCGCCACCTTAGAAAAAGCACTTGCCGAAACCACACGCTTACAAGCACTTTTAAAACGTTTAAATGATGCTGTTAAGAGTAGTGATTTGGTTCAAGGGCCTTTTGCTGCAACCATTAAGGCTGCATTACAAGCAAAAATCATCAGCGAGAAAGAAGCACAAGAGCTCACCCACTTAGATCTCTTAGTGCATAGGGTAATCAATGTTGATGATTTTTCTTATGATGAATTAACTGGTCGCGTGACCGTCATGCCCGCAAAGGAATCTTTGACGGCGCAAGACATCGCAAATAGAGATAGAAGATTAAATTAAGTCGGTTATGCCAGGCAGTGCTAACAATCCCTAGCATTGCCTAACCTAGTTTTTGACTACTTATCCCGATTTTTTTGCTTTCCAAAGTGGCGGCTGATATCAAGCATTTGAAGCAGGCGGATGCTCATTTTTTGCATCCGACTGCACGGGTCCTTGCGAGAGGGAGGCTTGGGCCGCTTGCTCCTCATGTTCTTTAAGGGAATTTTCTAAATCAACCTTAAATTCTGAATTGCTTTGCGCTTGCTCTTTTTCATCTGTATTTGGTGCTGCTGCAGGCTCAGCTTTTACTTCTGCTGCAGGCTCAGCTTTTACTTCTGCTGCAGGCTCAGCCTTTTCCTCTGATTTTTCTGCTGGCGCAAGAGGTGCTTCCTGTGCTGTCTCTTGTGAAAGCGGTGCTTGTTCAACTTCCTCTTTAGCCTGTTTTTCTTCCAGCGCAGGTTGTGATTTGCGTTTATAAGGCCCCATCAAATACCAAATCGCCACCCCAACAGCAGCCATAAATACCAAACATAACCCCATGAATATGGCCAACATGATCTTTTTGCGCTTGAGGAGTCTTTCTAGTGCTTCTTGTTTTTTGGCTTTCTCTGCAGCAGCCGCTTTTTGTTGTGCAAACATTTTTGCTTTTGTTTGAGCAGGCGTTACCACAGGATGCTTCTCATCGCCCCCAAGACTTTTCATCCATTCATCTTCTTGGTTACCAAATATTTTTGGCTCCCACTCTGCCAATAAACTTTGAGTATACGTTGGGTAATTCGGCAAGGGTTTTAAGGCTTCATCTTTAATAAGATCAGCATCCATAATATAGGTTTCAATTTGTTTATTCATTGAAAAGGGCAATAATTGTTCAATAATATCTTGCTGACGTTGTGACCACGCTTGATTGCTTTTACGTAATTGGTTTTGCGAAAGTTCTAAATAGGCCTGATTGTAAATAGGTTCAATACTTACTTCTGGGAAAGTGATCTGCACAGGACGCGCATCATTTAAATAGCCAGCCACCACGACCGATAATTTATTTATATCTTGCGTGGCAGGCATACTAAGCTCCCACGTTTGGGGATCTTTATTATTTAAAGCCACCGTTTGACTGCTACCGTCACTATTAAATAAATTTGCCGACACTTGAAAAGTCGCTAAATTTAACATCAACGAGGTCAAATGTGCTTTCACAATCATTAAATCATTGTCGGCATCAATTGTTGTTGTCGTCGTGCCGGGATAATCATGTAAGTAAAACTGTTGACGTTTTTCTCTTTGAAAAAGCAAACCTACAGCAAGAATATCTATACTGTAAACGCCAGGTTGATTATCAAGTCGATAATCATAACGATAAAGTCCTTGGCTATTTTTAAAACCTGACTTAATACCTTCACTTAAAAATATTTTATAAATCTCTGCCGTTGCTACATTCTGCAAGGTGGCGGTAATTTGTGTAGTTGTAAGGATGTCGCCTTGTGTAATTCTCTTTCCATCTTCTTGTAAATAAGTAGATAAAGAAAGCGTTTCCCCTCTAATAAGATTATCGGGAAACAAAGGCGTCACCATATCTAAATTACTCGTCACAATTACTTCAGGGTAAGATTGGAGCTTTCCCTGAATTTGCCATGCACCCGGTGAAGGTGATTTCACTTGAATGGCATAGAGATTATCAATTTTTTGCCATGAACTGTCTTGGTTTTCTTCAGAAGGTGTTATCACTTTACCATCTGGGCTTAAAAGTTGAATTGAGTTAAATTGCTCTGTGCTCACTAGCACTTCAATTTCAGAAACACCTTTATCTACCACGAAACGGTTCTGCGTTAGAGGTAGCTTTGAACGTGCACTGAGCGTATTGCTAAAGGCATTGCTAAGCGTCGCGGGTTGTTTGGGCTGCGGCGAAGGGGCATCTGCATATATAGTCAGAGAAAAAACATACAATAGAAAGCCACAAGCCATCAGGCTTTTGTGAAAGAAGCGTTCTGCACCCTGTTTATTCATAAGTTCTATAACCAAGATACCTATTCTTTTAATATTTGGTTTTCTAACAATGAGGATAGCGCAATTCTGATTTTACCGTAATAACTACTCATTACCTGTACAGTATGTTAGTTTGAAGAAATTCGTTACTGTAAGGCTATTGACAGGAATAATGCTCTATGCGGGTTGTTCCGTTTATGTATAATGGCTGAAGGCTATCTTCTTATTTAATGGATAAACCAATACTTTTATGAGTACGCAAGCTACGTTAAGCAAAAATACAACTGCCATTGCACTCAAAGGCGGCATGTTTACGCTTACTACCATTCAGCTATTAGACACCGATTTGGAAGCATTTAGCGCAGAACTTGAAGATAAAATCACCCAAGCGCCTAATTTTTTCCTGTACGCGCCTATCATTCTTGATCTGCAACGCCTTGGGACCCATGAAGTACCCATCGATTTCAGCTTGCTTATAAACACGCTCAAAAATAAAAAGCTCATCCCCATTGGCATACGTGCTACTAATAAATGCTACAAAGAGGAAGCGATTAAAGCAGGTTTGGCGATTTTTCCAGAAGAAAAAGTATTTGTACAAAAAAAACGACAAAGCGCCAACGAAGAAACAAAGCTCATTGAAAAGGTGAGCTCAACAGCTGCCCCTGTGCGCGCAGAAGCTGCACAAGCTACGCCAACCCGTGTTATCACCCAGCCTGTCCGCTCTGGCCAACAAATTTATGCCCAAGGGGGCGATTTGATAGTGCTTGCCGCTGTCAGTCACGGTGCCGAGTTGCTCGCTGATGGCCACATTCATGTCTATGGCTCAATGAGAGGGCGTGCCTTAGCAGGCGTCATGGGCGATACAGACGCCATGATTTTCTGTAAAAGCCTAGAGGCTGAACTTGTTTCCATTGCTGGGCAATATCGACTCAGCGAAGATCTCAAGGAAAGTTGCTGGAAGCAGTCTGCTTGCATTCAACTTATTGAAGATCGCATACAGGTAAAACCTGTCTAACGCATTTTTTACAAGCAGAGGATAATTAACCTTGAACAACACGCAATCAAAAGTCATCGTCATCACCTCGGGCAAGGGTGGAGTTGGCAAAACAACAACCAGTGCTGCCATCAGCGCAGGTCTTGCTCAATTAGGTCATAAAACCGTTGTTATCGATTTTGATATTGGTTTACGTAACCTTGATTTAATCATGGGTTGCGAACGTCGCGTCATTTACGACTTTGTTAATGTAATCAACGGCGATGCAAATTTAAGCCAAGCTCTGATCAAAGATAAGCGGGTTGAAAATCTCTACATACTCCCAGCTTCTCAAACCAGAGATAAAGATGCCCTCACCAAAGAAGGTGTTGCTAAAATCATTGATGAATTGAAAAAAGAATTTGCCTTCATCGTATGCGACTCCCCTGCAGGGATAGAACGTGGTGCCTTGATGGCGCTGTATTTTGCTGATGAAGCGATTGTCGTAACCAATCCAGAAGTATCATCTGTGCGCGATTCAGACAGAATTCTGGGCGTGTTAGCAAGTAAATCACTGCGCGCTGAAAATAAAGAAACGCCAATTAGAGAGCATTTATTACTGACTCGCTATTCTGAAACACGCGTTAAAAAAGGCGAAATGCTCGGTATAGATGATGTGTTGGAAATTCTTTCTATACCTTTAATCGGTGTAATTCCTGAGTCTCCTGCTGTTTTGAATGCTTCTAATCGTGGGATCCCTGTTACTTTAGATGAACCAAGTGATGCACGTACAGCTTATGAACAAGCCGTGCGTCGTTTGCTGGGCGAAGCTATTCCCTTTGGAACAAACAAAAAATGGACACGTAAGCTCTTGGATAAACTCACCCTGTTTCGGAGCCCAGCATGAAAATAATGGATTTATTTAGATTCTTCTCGCAAAAGCCTACGGCAGCTTCTGTTGCTAAGGAACGCTTGCAGATAATTGTCTCTCACGAAAGCACACGTAAAAGTGGCTCAGATATCATCAAGCAGTTACAAACTGAGTTGATAGAAGTGATCAGTAAATACATTAAAGTTGATCAAGAATTAATTAAAGTTCAACTTGAGCGTAATGGCGATCATTCTGTGTTGGAACTCAATGTGACCTTGCCTGATGGCAGCAATTTAGTCAAAACAGCCTAATCGAAAACGTCCCCCTTTGAAATCAAAGGGGGATGTTAGATTACGGATAAACCTTCCCTGATTTCTCTTCCTCTTCTCTTAAAGCACGTCTTAGCACCTTACCCACGTTGGTTTTAGGTAATTCTGTTCTAAACTCAACTTCTCTTGGTACTTTATAATTTGTCAGTTCGTTATGGCAGAATTTAATCACTTTTTCGGCAGTAAGCGCAGGATCACTTGGCACAATAAAAGCTTTTACAATTTCGCCATGCGCAGCACTTTTAACGCCAATCACGGCAACTTCACGCACTTCTTTCATTTGGGCAATGATATCTTCGACTTCATTGGGATAAACATTAAAGCCTGAAACGATGATCATGTCCTTTTTGCGATCAACAAGATGCACAAAGCCTTCACTGTCCACCGTGGCAACGTCACCTGTGCGCAACCAACCCTCTTGATCTAATACATTTGCAGTGAATTCGGGTTTATTCCAATAACCTTTCATCACCTGAGGGCCCTTCACACAAAGCTCTCCTCTTTCACCAAGCGGTAGTTCCTTACCTTCTTCATCACAGATTTTGATTTCTGTTGAGGGAAGCGGTAAACCAATACTGCCATTATAGGCTTTAAGGCCAATTGGATTAATGGTAACCGCAGGGCAGGTTTCTGTTAAGCCATAGGCTTCAACGAGCGTAACGCCTGTTACGTTTTTCCATTTATCTGCAACCGCTTTTTGTACGGCCATCCCACCACCCAAGGTGAACTTAAATTTTGAAAAATCTAATTTACAAAATTCTTCATTATGTAACAGCGCATTAAATAAGGTATTAACCCCTGTCATCACGCTATAATTAGACTCTTTTAATGTTTTGACAAAGCCGGGAATATCACGCGGATTGGTGATGAGAATGTTAGGGATCCCTGCTTTAAGAAAAACAAGACAATTAGCCATTAAAGAAAAGATATGATAAAGCGGCAATGCCGTGATAATGCCACCTTGAAGCTCAGAGGAAAGCAGGGTTGAATTTATCCAAGCACTGGCTTGTAACACATTAGATACCATATTGCGATGGGTGAGCATAGCGCCCTTTAATCCACCTGTTGTACCACCTGTGTATTGAAAATAAGCGATATCATCATGCCCTACATCTGCATCTTGAAACTTGCTGATATTAAGTTTCATGATGTTTTTAAAGTTATGGGCATTGGGTATTGACCAGCTTGGCACCATTTTCTTGATATGCTTAACAACAAAATTGACTATGTTGCCTTTGGGAAAACCTAATAAATCACCCATCTTGGTGACAACAACATGCTTGATATCCGTTTGCGCGATAATCTCTTGCAACACATGCGCAAAATTATCCAAAATGATGACACCTTTAGCGCCAGAATCTTTTAATATTTCCTTCAACTCACGTGCGGTATAAAGTGGGTTTACATTAACAGCAATCATGCCTGCCCTGTGAATACCAAACATGGCCACGGGATATTGCATGATATTGGGTAACACAATCGCAACCCGTTCCCCTTTTTCCAACTTACAAGTGTTAACAAGGAAGTAAGCAAACTTTTGGCTTAGCTCGTCAATTTGACGATAGGTAAGCATCTTACCCATATGGTAATAACAGGGTTTGTTAGCAAATTTATCAAAACATTCTTTAGTTAAATGCACTAAAGACTTATATTCAGTTGGATCAATAGTCTCTGGGACACCAGGCTCATAATTTTTCAACCAGATCTTATCCACCACTGCTCCCCTTTAAGTTAATCTCATTCCTAATTTATTTTTGTCTTTGTTCTGCGACAGCAACCATACTGCAATGGCGTCGAGCTGTAAACCAAATAACATTTAGGTTGTTATCTTAAAATTGATGCCCTGCGCTAAGGGTAATGTCTTTCCCCAATTCACAGTGACAGTTTGTCTGCGCATATACGCTTTCCAAGCATCCGATCCTGCTTCTCTACCACCCCCTGTCATTTTTTCTCCACCAAAGGCACCACCAATTTCAGCACCCGAGGTGCCTACATTGATATTGGCAATACCACAATCACTGCCCATCGCAGAAAGAAAGTATTCGCTATGTCTTACAGAGTTAGTAAATAAAGCTGATGACAAACCTTGCTCAACCGCGTTTTGCTGCGAGATAGCTTGTGAAAATTTATCATAGGGCATCACATACAATATGGGGACAAAGGTTTCTTTTTGTACTATCGACCATTCATTTTTAGCTTTGATTATTGTTGGCTCAACAAAGAAACCCTTTCGACTAAGGGCATTACCACCAAATAATATTTCTCCGCCCAGTGACTTTATTTCATCTATAGCTTTGATAAAGGCAATTTTGGCACCTTCATCGATAACAGGCCCCATCAGGATTTTCTCATCTAAAGGATCGCCAATGCTGACTTGTTCATAGGCATGAATCAGTCTGGATACCACTTCATCAAAGCGCGAATGATGAATAAACAATCTTCTTGTGCTGGTACAGCGTTGACCTGCTGTACCAACGGCGCCAAATACAATAGCAGGAATAGCCAAATTAAGATCTGCTGTTTCATCAACGATGATGGCATTATTTCCGCCTAATTCTAAAATGACGCGCCCCATCCTTTTGCAAACCTTCTCATTGACGCTCATACCAACGGCGGTAGAGCCGGTAAATGAAATAAGTGGCACTCTGCTATCTGCAATGAATTTATCAGCCACAGCATGATCTTCAGGAATAAATAAACTAAACACCCCTTCCACACCAAACTCATGCATGACTTCGTTGCATATTTTTTGAACAGCAACTGCGCACAGCGGCGTTTTAGATGAAGGTTTCCAAAGAATGGTGTTACCACACACAGCAGCAATAAAAGCATTCCACGCCCATACTGCTACCGGAAAATTAAAAGAGGTGATCACACCAGTCACACCATAAGGATGCCATTGTTCATAAAGCCGATGCTGCATCCTTTCAGATTGCATGCTCATACCATAGAGCATGCGTGACTGCCCTACTGCAAAATCAGCCATATCAATCATTTCTTGAACTTCACCTAATCCTTCAGCTTTGCTTTTACCCATTTCATAAGCAACTAAAGTACCCAGTTCATTTTTGTATTGTCTTAATTTATTGCCAAGCAGACGTATTAATTCACCACGACGGGGTGCGGGAACTTGACGCCATTGTTGAAAGCTTGCTAATGATTTGGCGATGACTTGTTCATAATGTTGGGCCGCACACCCTTCAACGCGCGCAATTTCTTCACCTGTTGCAGGATTGATACTTATAATTTGTTTAGCTTGGCTCTTAATCCAATGACCATCACCGCAGGACGTGCCTGGATTTAGTTTTTCTATCCCTAATGCTTTGAGAAAGTCCATTTCAAATTGCCCTTATTGGTAATAGTGACCAAATCGGTTTTGCAAGAAGGTTTCTAATCCAAAAGATTCTTGTAGCACAAGTCCTTTATAATCCGCAGGATTTTGCAATACGGTATCGATAATGGTGCATGCACTGGCTGCTGTGGATATCTGGATGGCGGACCATTGTTTACCTGCAACTTCTTTGGGATATAGTTTTTTTACGTAATGTTCTTCAATGAATTCACCTTGCTGAAAGCCATCGATAGCAACATAGATAACAACAACATCCTGTTTGGTTCTGGGTAAGGCTGCTTCTAAAATTTGTTTTAAATTGGCCCTGTCTTTATTTAACTTAAGATCGTTCATCAATAAACGCATCTTTTCACAATGCCCAGGATATCTTAAAGTTTTATAATTCATGGTTTCAACTTTACCTTGATAAGCATCGGTCAAGTTGCCAACCCCACCTGAAGTATTAAAAGCTTCATATTCAACACCATCAATAGTAATGGATTCTAAATCTTCCAAGGGGCGTAATGTCACTTGTTTAAAATCAATAATGCCAAAACAGGGATTGCCGTATTCATTAATTAAACCATCTGTAGACCAATTTAAGGCATACTTAAAAGCATTATGGGAAAAAGCAGGCAAGGCTCCCACACGCAAGAGTGCTGTTTGCACCTGTGAGAATTTCTTCATAAGATGGGTTGCCACAATATTAATAAAACCAGGTGCGAGTCCACACTGTGGCACAAAAGCAGTCGTTGCATTAGCAGCCAACTTTTTGATGCTTTCAAACACGCTTGTGTCTTCTGTTAAATCGAAATAATGAAGTTGATTTTCCTTGGCAAACTCTGCAACCACCCTGTTACAGAAATAAGGTAAGCAAGAAACAACCGCCGTGATCCCTTTTGCTTTTGCAAACTCGGTCAATGCCTGCTTATCTTCTACATTTAAAATATGTTGGGTCAAACTTATTGTAGATTTGTCCACCGATTTTAAGTTAATCGGATGATTAACTATATCAACCAAGTGAACATGATAATCTTCTGTTTGCCCCAGGATGACGGCAATTAAAGAACCAATTTTCCCACTGCCTGCTATTAAGATTTCCTTTCTCGCCACAATGTATCCTTCCATTAGCAACGGTTCATTCAAATGAAGCCCCTACGCGCACATCTGAGTGCATAACTGGGGTAAGCGCCCTGGCAACAGCCTATAAATTTAACATGGCAAGAGCATAAAACGATGCTACTATTAGCGCCTCCCTATTAGCAATAAAGGATTTTTTCAGTGAGCCCTCAGGCAGGAAAACCCGGTCGCGTGCTAGGTGTGTTTACGCTTTCCATGATCAGTGTTTCAGCCATTATTGCTCTAAGAAATCTTCCTACCTTAGCTAAAAATGGGTTCTCTGTTGTTTTTATTCTCGCCCTCGCCTCCTTATGTTTTTTTATACCTGTCGCCCTGGCTTGTGCAGAGCTTGCCTCAGGTTGGCCAAAGAAGGGCGGCGTCTATGCATGGGTTAAAGAAGCCTTTGGGGTCAGAACAGGGGCGCTGGCAGTTTGGTTAGAATGGATAGAAAGTGTGGTTTGGTTACCGACTGTTTTATCCTTCATCGCCTCGAGTATCGCTTATGTGATTAATCCCCAGCTGATAGAACATCGCTATTTTATGCTTGCGATCATGTTGACTGTTCTTTGGTCTGGCACCTTTCTTAATTTTTTAGGTACGCAGACCTCCGGTTGGATCAGCACGATTGGGATAATCGCAGGCAGTATCATTCCCGGATTGGCCATCATTGCCCTAGGCAGTTTTTGGCTCATGAGCGCGCAACCTGTACATATCGAATTTTCAATGAGCAGCTTTTTTCCAAGCTGGTCTTTTTCATCCTTGGCTTATTTTACCGTTGTTGCGCTGGGCTTTGCGGGTATAGAAGTCGCTGCATTTTATGTCCAAGACACCAAGAATCCACAAAAAACATTCCCCAAAGCCACCTTTATCGCGGCAGTTACTATCATTATTATCTATGTGCTTGGCGCATTATCCATCGCTATCGTTATTCCAAAATCAGAATTGCATTTATCCGCAGGCATGATGCAGGCCATGAAAGCCTTTTTCAATTTCCTAAACATCCCTTGGGCATTGCCGGTGTTTGCACTTTTATCCGTGGCAGGCGGCCTTGCCCTTTTAAATACCTGGATATTAGGCCCCAGTAAAGGGCTCCTAATCAGTGCGCAAAACAATGACTTACCTCAATTTGCACAATATACCAACCGCTTTGGCTCACCTGTTGCCATTTTATTGATGCAAGGTATTATCGGTACAGGCTTGGTCAGCATGAATTTGTTTATTCCCACGATGAATCAATTTTATTGGATCTTTCAAACCCAAGCTGCACAATTGATTTTAATGATGTATTTCCTCATATTCTTGAGTGTAATCAAATTACGTTATTCCCAACCAGACACGCCAAGACTCTACCGCATTCCAGGCGGCAAAATTGGCCTTTGGTTGATTGCAGGTACCGGTGCGCTTTTTTGCATTGTGGCTTTCTGCTTGGGCTTTATCCCTCCCGAAGAGTATCAATTCATTGAGAGAAAGACTTATTTTGTTATCTTGATAATTGGCATCATTATCTATAGTATTCCCCCTTTTATTTGGCACGCCAACAAAAAATAAGCGGTAATAGATATTTATGCCACAATTAAAGCCCTCCCAGCTTAAAACGCTTTTGGAAAAAATTGGTTTTAAGCGCAAACCCGTAGTTGATTTAGCAAACCTCAAAGAGCTCGTTGAAAAATTTATTTTCACTTTTCCCTTTGAAACTATCAGCCTGCATGACAGTACTTTAGACACCGATCCCGCACGTCAAGCCGGCATTGCTTTGAATGATATTTTTGAGCGCAGTATTAAAGAAAACCGTGGTGGCAATTGCGTATCACTGAATTTACTGTTGCAAGCTATGTTAGAGAGTATTGGATTCAACGTTACCCCAATCATCGCGGATACTATCTGGGGTTCCGATGAACCGCGCGGCGAACGTTCAAAGCACTGCGCGACCGTTGTCGCGCTTGGCGAAGAACAATTTCTTATCGATGGGGGCTTTGGCAGCGTCGGTTTACTTTCACCTATTTCTTTAAAAGAAGGTGAATACACTCAGTTTTCAGAACGTTTCAAAATTAAAAAATCATCCGGTTATGACTTTAAGTGCCAAGTCTGGAACGATGACAAATGGGAAACCCTTTATGGTTTTAATGTTCAAAAAGCAAGCCCAGCGGAATATGCTAACATCAATCGATTGCAAACAAATCCTTTAGATGCAGAATGCTCTTTTAGCCAACTTATGCTTTGTACCAAACCATTCAAAACTGAGCACGGCAATGGACGCGTCAGAATTTGTAATAATAAAGTGACTATTTATAGCGAAGATGGAACTATCCACAACCAAACGATTACATCACAAAAGAAATTAATCGGTTTGTTTTCAAAACATTTCGACATAAATTTACAAGGTCATCCTATTCGTTTTACCAAAAAAGCGTTAGCAGATTTTCAAGAAAAACATCCAGAACCTATTCTGCATACTTACCCACGAAGAACAAAACAAACCGCCGTAAAAGTTCCTCCCAGAAACAAAGCTGCGCTTTCAAATAATAAAACAATAGGCCTCAAGGGCTAAGATGATTACCTTGCTCCCTTTTCAAATGGGGGGCTATGTCCACTTTAAAGCGTATTCCAGAGGCAACCATCGCCTGTTCAACAGCATTCTTTTGAGCAGGCTTTAAAGGGGATATTTCAGGTTCATGTTCCCCTTTATTGTTAGCAGCGATAAACTCGCTCAATACTTTTGATGTTAATTTAAAATCAGATTGATTGAGTTCTTTGGGAAAGCAATAGCGTATGCCTGTTGGCGTCTGTTCTAAAAAGAACTTCGCTTCATTTTTCGTGTCTGCAACTTTAAAAGTTAAGACCAAGCCCTTGTTATGCTTAAATGCCGCCGTTTCAAAAGCTTGAATATGAACAATCCCCAATTTCACTTTATTTTCTGCTTTGCTCAAAAAGGATTGTATGTCTTCAAATTGCTCGCCATGCTGGGTTAATACCGGCAGAGAAACTCTATCCATCAGGATAGGCTGGCGTGCTTTATACATGTACCCCATAGGTTTGGGATGGTGATGCTCAACGTTGGGGGCAGCTATGTCTGCTGAAGCAAGTTTTCTAGCAAGGTTTACATTCACTATAGGATTATCAAAGCGCTGTGGGCCCAATTGTACTTCAGGTTTTGCTTGCAACTTTTCATCTTCTTTAATGCGCTCATGAAATTTATCAAGCATCGCTTGTGTACGATAAGGCAGGTCGCGCGTCTTAGCGACTTTATCTTCTGTTAGATGCTGGCTTAGCTTGGCAAGTTGTTCTTTGGTTAAATCCGCTATCAGTAGCTGCTTATTTTCTACTTTTGCTTTGGCCAAAAGATCATTAATATTTGGATCTTTAAGGGCTAATAAGCGTTGTTTAACTTGAAGTAAATTTTGCGTTTCTTGACACACCAAGTTAAAAGTGCCATTTTTATTATCTTGTAACTGCCATGCGCATCTGTCTTGACTCTCAACGCGTAAATGATTTAGCTGAACTTTACCATCAGGTGAAAGACTATGCGTCTCTCTAGCGGTTAATTTTTCTATATTATCTAAAATATCAATTTGATCTGGAGTCAAATTGCGACGCTCTGCAAATTTATCTAATATAACCTTGTCGGTTTCTTTAGCAATATCTTTCATCCCCTTTAAACGTTGGGCATAATGTTGATATTGTTCTTTTTGAACTTCAGTTGCATCCGGTTTGTTAGCAAGATCTTCATACTTTTTAATTTCAGCATCAATCAATTTAAGATCGCTATCAATACCGCCCACAGAAGCCGGATAAGCGCGGAGTTTGTCCGCAAAAACTTTATCGCCTTTTGCCTCATAGGCTTTGGCTACCACTTCCTTGAAATCTTCATTAATTTCTCCACGTAATGCACTCAATAAATAAATGCCCTTCATTTTATCCCGAAGAGGATTATCATAAAGCATGGAGTAATTTACAAAACGAGATTGCCTGCTCGCTGGGTTATCAAAAGAAAAATCATCGCGCAGTGATTGTACGATGGTATTTTGTGACTTGTAAGATTTACCAAAATCAATACCAAAGAATTGAAAGCGCTTATTGCCTTGGGGTGGGTCAAGCTTCATGATTGCTTTATTTTGACCTGCCTTGCCAATACCATCTCTATCGCCCATGCTAATAAAGCTAATAAGGGATTCACCTAAACCTGCTATTCTATCATCTGAAACGGCTTTTGCTGCATCGTATTGCGCTTTGCTAGCAACATCCACTTTGCCTTTCGCATCAATTATTTCATATGAAATAATATTACCTTTGGCATCTTTTTCATTTGTGCGAATGATATTGCCCTTGTCATCAACCTTGACTGGCATATCATTTTTATCCCAGGTCACTACCACACTGGACCAATCGGTCGATCCTGATAATTTCCCGCTGAGATCCCGACAGCCATTTGCCCAAGTAACAATCGTCGCCACCTTAGGTGCATTATTTTCATAGGCGCCATCAACGGTATCTATTTCTTGTGCAGCCATACCACGTTTGGCTGCAATTTTAGTAGAGAGTGATTCAATAATGGCTTCTGCGTTGGAGACGGCAGGCTTATTTTTTGATAGATAATAAGCACGCCACCCTAACATCCCCGCACCAAAAGCCAATAAAGATAAACCGCCCGTTAACAACACGACAAAAGGATTGGCTAACTTTTGCAAGGATTTGCCAGTATTAGTCTTGAGCATTTTACGCCAACCAGGCCCGGTGCCGCCTAAAGCCATCTCACCATCTTGTTTGATCATATAAGCTTTATCACCCGTTTCAGTAAGCTTGCCTATATGAACTGCAAAATGATCATTCTTTTTTATGCCGCACTTGTTTTTATAGGCTTCAAAGAGCAATCCGCCTGTTCCTTTATTAACATAATAGCTTTGCCATCCTTTCATTTCATGGTATTTCGAAAATGAAAAGAACATATTTTTAAATTCTTTCCATGATGCACCATGACGTTTTTTCTCATGAACTTTATCCATTAATAAAGTATCGATAAGTGCCTTTTTATCTAAGCCTTGAAAACCATTTTTTTGCTTATATAAAGTTTCATAGCGTTTACTTAACGCTTCGATATCTGGCATTTCCTTTTTGGCTTCAAGCAAGGTGATTTCTTTTTTTCTAATTTTTTCTAATAATACGTAAGTTGATTCAACAAATTGACGATACTGTTCACTTTCAATGCTAATACCAACCATCCCTTCTTCAATGCCCAAGGGTTTATCCATGACATAGATTAATCCACCGATGACATCGCCTGGTGCAACATCGAATGATTTAACTGGTAATTTTTTTAAGTGGCCGGGCATATACAACCTCCCAGAGATAGTGCTTATTACTCCTTATTATATGTAGCAACTATTCGAGGAGGGTGAACTGTAAATAGAGTTGACCTAATAGAGGGGGTTAAAGATAGGTCAATGCAAAGGCAATTGACCTATCATCTGTTTAGCCAAACTTTTTCTTATTCGGCTGGGGTTCATTTACCAATTGTCCATGACCTTGGTTATTTTCCCATTCATTTCTTTTTTCTTTCTTTTGACTATCAAAAGTGTGCAAGATTGCTGCAGGCTGTGAGTTCTCTTCCAAAGTTTCTTTATTTACATTGCTCCTTTTCTTGAGTGATTCAACTTTGTTGTAGATTTCGCTCGAGAAAAATTTCAACGGATCTTTAAGAACTTTAGACAATAATTTTAAGTAATTTTTATAACGAGAATCTTGATATTCAACGGGATAATCTGTTAAGTGCTCAATTCCATAATCTTCTTTGAGACACTTTCCAAATTCATGAGAAGGTTCATCTTCAATGATATTATCCAGCTTTAAAAATGAAAGTATCAATGTATCAATTTGATCAACATCACCACAATTTATTATCCAGTTACCCAGCGCATCACTGACTTGATTGATTTCCTTTTCAGATAAATCCTCCAATGCTGAGAATAAAGTATCATGATTTTCGTTTTCGGCAATAAACCATGCTTGAATGCGTTTTAACATAATAAAGGCATTAAGCTCTTTTATCTGTTTACTGAGGGGGTGTCCAATTAATAATTGTGCTGCGCGTTTTCTGACACCTAAATCACATGTTGGTTTATCCTTTTCAAGATCATCAACTGGACCTTCATTGTTATACTCTCTAGCAAATTGCGCGATTATGTCGACAAAATGCTCACATCTTGTTTGAAGTGTAAAGTCATCGGTGCCTTCGGCATTTTCATCACTTGCTGCTAGCCAAAAATAGGCAATTAATTCAAAATCTTGTGCTTGGATTTTACTTGCGCCATTTTCGGCCCATTTTGCATCAGGTGATAGCCAGGGATTAGGTCTTGCAAAAAGATAGCGCCAGGCGCTATGAAATTTATTTTGATAATAGCGATGCAATTCAACTTCTGTCATCGCATCGTCAAAATCAACTTTTAAATCGTCTTTGCTAAAACCTTGAATTAAATAATTTTCCAAAGCCTTTAGAATTGGATAACAAGCAAGTCGACTCATTACATCATCTTGATTTTTTTTCTCATCGGCTTGTAAGATTGCTTTATTCTCTTGGAAAATAATTGCTGCTGTTCGCGTGTTGCTTAGACAAGCTTCATTGAATTTTGCTTGATATTGCGATTTTACTTCATGATACAAAGCATATTCTGCTTCATTGGGTTTATCTATCGCATCTTCATTCATCTGACGATAGATATATTCCCTTATTTTTTCAGGTATTTCATCTAAGGAAGCTTCATCTTCTTCAATTAGGAAATTCTCTGCACTCAATTGTGTTACTAATTGCAAAAGCGTATCAGCTTCTTCTTTAAGGGTGGCTTGCTTACTTGTATCGATGCCTAATTTACAGCTCAACATCTGCGCCATAAGTAAAGGTAATGTTAGCAGCGTACGATACTTAAATAGATTTTCTTTGCAGCTTTCTAGAATTTCAGTAATTTTATCAATATTTTCGATGAGAGCAGAATCAGCATTTTTCTTGCTTAAATTTATTTTCAGCTTAGCTAAAGATTCTATATGTTCCTCAAGTAATTCCTCATTACTTTTTAATACTGTTGTTCTTCTATGTTTGTTTTCTTTTTCAAATTCTGGCATCAATCTTGCAAAATCTCGCGCCATTTCAGGAGATATTTTGCTCATTTTCTCTAAGATGATGTCCCGACATTCGACAGCATCATTAGCAACAGCAACGCCAAAAGAAGCAGCAAAGTCCTGTGCATCATATTCATGCCTTGATACTAAATGTTGAAGTACCTTAACATTATTTGCAGATGCCGCTGCATCAATTAATTCAGGATATACTTCAAACGATAATTCATTCACAAAATATTCAAATAGTGCATCATTTTGAAAAAAATTAGCGCCATCTAATAATGACATTTTTAAATCGGCTTTAAATAAAGTGCTTATCTTTTCATCAAGCACATCTAAGGACAGGCCTTTTTGTGCTAGCGTATTGATTTTGTCTTTGATAATAGAAATATCTTTTTCTTCCAAAAGAGGATATAAGCTAAGAAGCTCATCATTTACGATGGCTTCAATATCATCTCTTAGTGCAGCCTTCTTGGCTTCATCGAAATCTAAATCGTCCAATGCTGAGATTATTTGGGCAAAATCTTCACTCTCTTTATATTGGCGTGCTAGGACAGATTTTAATTGAACAAGTGCCAATCGGTATCTATATCTCACTAAATTTGCTGCTAATTGATGTTTAATAACATGCTCGGTTAATTGTGTGAGTTGCTCATTTACGGCATTCATCCCTATTTGAACATCTGATGAAGGTGCTCTTGAGGACAGTTCTTCAAACAATTTTTCCCTTTTCTCTTGCAGCGATGCGATTTGGATTGTTAATTTTTCATGGGCTTTCGTTTTAATGTCTTTCAGTGTTTCACTCAAATTGCTTTTCATCATTTGACTAGACGCTTCAAGTTCTTCATTGGACGATTGATCAAGAACGGCTTTAATTATATTGATCGTTTCTTTATCATCTAGCGCATCAGCCATGAAAAACCCAGTAATTACATTTTTCTCATCTAAGGATGCATATAAACTGAGCTCTTTAATAATATCATGTTGTTTTGCAGCTATAGCTATAGGAAATAACTTAGCAACGCTTGCATTTACATCAACTTCAAATTCAGTGAACAAATAATTTAAAATGGGCCAGTTTCCAAATCTTATGGCATCAGTAATAATTTCGTGAAAAACAAGATTCTTATCTTTGTTGAGCATTTTTGAAAGAAGCTCGATGAACATCTCAAAAGAAAGATTGACAGAGGCTAATTCTTGCACACACTTTTTAAGCGCTTCTAAATCCTTATTTTCCATTGCCGTGTGAAGTTGGGTTAGCATGCTGGGAACATTGAGTGATTTAACGGGTGCCAATAACATAATTGCTCCTTGGAAGCTTGAATGATCAACTGAAAATGAGGAGCTTGGCAATATATAATAGCGACAACGCGGTTGAAATAACTTGATAACAAAGGCGTGAGCAAACCGATAAGTGGTATAGTGAAAATATCGTCAATGAAAATACGTCATGCATTGATACAAGGAAAGCTCCTTCTTGTATTTAGATGCTTTGTAAAAATGCCTGCCATTTTTCTGGGGTTAAAGTATCTGTGCTGAGATTGTGTGCTTTCATATAGTGATAAAGTTGAGGCGCAATGGATTGCTTATAACTATTAAAGGCTGCAATTTCATCAAAACTTAAGCCTTGTGTACTTTGAATTTTTCCTGGCCTTTGTGGCACACCTAGCTGTTCATATTGACCAATAATTGCCAATAAGGTCTTTTCATCAAATTTGTGTGCAATTAATTGTAAGAAAGTAGGCCTTGGGTTTTCATGCGTGCTCATGGGGCCTCGAATAACTATTGCAGGTAAACCAGCATTAGAGGCAATGTAGGCAAAATGTTCTTGTGAATTAATTTCTTCTGGGAAGTATGGCTTTTGCACAAGGTAGAGAAAAGCATCTAATTTATGTTTATCCATAATGCGGTTAATAATAGCCAAATTATTTTCAAACATCTTGCGTTTAGACTGATACATTTTGGAATGAATGCCAGGATCAGTTTTCATTCTTGCCCTGCATTCTTTAACATCACCCAATCTATCGCTGCGTGCACTTTGGCAAAAATCACTATAATTGATGCGCGGTGAGTAGCCTTTGAGTAAATAGGCATTGATATAATCAACCCCGCCCACCAGGAGATCTGAATTATCCGTATTGAAGCCCTCTAAGGAAATATCAGGTACAATTTCTATGCCTAAGGATTTTAACTTTGAAATGATGGTCTCAAAAATGACTTTTGCTTGCTCATCATATTGATAATCAATTGTTTTATCTGTTTTGTGGATGATGCCAATTCGTTTGCCTTTAAGCTGGGTATTCATTAATTCTTTTAAAGAGGCATCAAAGGCTTGAGCACCTTTTGTGCGAAAATCTTTAGGATCTTCACCTGAGATTAAAGCTAAAACTTTGACAATATCGGCAAAATCATAAGCTATGGGGCCATAAACACCATTTAATTCTCCTAAAGGAAAGGTGCCATCCACACTAACAAGACCGTAGCTTGGGCGTAAACCCAATAATCCGTTTAAGCCCGCAGGCCCACGAATTGAACCAGAGTTATCTGAGCCGATGGCAACGACGCCAAAACCATAAGCCACACCACTTGCTGCGCCACTACTTGAGCCCCCTGGTGTTAAATTGGGATCATAGGCGTTCCCTGTTCTGCCCAACAGAGAATTGGTATCAACAGGTGGCATAGCAAACTCTGCCATCGCTGTTTTGGCTAACATGATAGCACCTTGCGCGCGCAGTTTTTGTACGATGGTGGCATCCATTGGTGGCCATGACATTTGCATGGCATAAGAGCCTACTTGAGTTGGCATATCAATGCTATGAATGTTGTCCTTTAAAAGCACGGGCACACAATGCATTGCCTTTGTTATTTTTTTGTTTTGAGAAAAGGCTGCATCAAGTTGCTTGGCCTGTTCGATTGCATAAGGATTAATATAGCTAATGGCATTAAGCGGTAAATGCTTCTTATCATAACGCATATCTTCTTTTAGTATGCGATTGATATAGTCAGATATTAATTGTTCACAAGAATAGTGATGATTTTCAATGCCCGTTTTTATGGAATCAATGCTGTTAAAACGGGGGATGGGATTATCATTGGCTGAAAAGGCAAACTTTGAGACTAACAATAAGGCAAAAAGATATTGCTTTCTTTTCATATTACATCCCTGTGCGTCATCTTAGTTGCCCCCTTAAAAGGGGGCATCCACTAAGCTCTACTATTTTCCTTTATTAGCCACATGAACAAGCAGCTCATTAAACTTTCTCACAAAAGAGGCAGGATCATCCAGCTGACCACCTTCTGCAAGAATAGCTTGATCAAATAAGACTTGGCTTAAATCATTAAAGCTTTTCTCATCTTGTTCATTTTTCAAGCGTTGCACTAACAAATGATGTGGGTTGAGCTCCAAGATGGGCTTGGTGTTTATCACTTGCCCTGCGCTTCGCATCAGCCTTTGCATTTGGCTTGTCATTTGCCCTTCTTCTGCCACAACACAAGATGGTGAAGATGTTAAACGCGCAGTAAGCCTGACATCCTCAACCTTATCAGCAAGTGAAAGTTTAATTTTGCTCAAAGTATCTTTGAAATCATCTTTTTCTTGCTCTAAAGCCTTTTCGCTCTTGTCAGTCTTTTCATCTTTAGTGCCTGCAAAATTTAGCTCTTCTAAAGATCCCATCGCAACCGATTGGAATTTCTTTGTTTCATATTCATTCATATGAGACATGAGCCATTCATCAATTCTGTCATACATTAACAGTACTTCAATGCCTTTATCGTGGAAGATTTCTAAATGCGGGCTATGTCTTGCTGCATTAAAGGTATCTGCGGCAATGTAGTAAATCTTATCTTGCCCTTCTTTCATGCGCGCAATGTAGTCGTCCAAGGAGACTTCTTGTTTTTCATCATTGTTGTGTGTTGATGAAAAACGTAAAAGCTTGGCAATCGCTTCTTTGTTAGCAAAATCTTCAGCCGGACCTTCTTTTAATACCAAGCCAAACTCATGCCAGAACTGTAAATACTTTTCACTGTTGTCTTTTGCTAAATCAGCCATCATCGTTAGCACACGTTTAACTATAAACGTACGAATAGAATCCACTGTGCGGTTGCTTTGCAAAATTTCACGTGAAATATTTAATGGCAAGTCATTGCTGTCAATGATACCTCTGACAAAGCGCAGATAATTTGGCAAAAATTGTTCTGCATTATCCATAATGAATACACGCTTCACATAGAGCTTTAAACCACGTGGCTTATTGGCTTGCCATAAGTCAAAAGGCGCGCGCGAAGGGATATATAGCAAGGTGATATATTCTAATTTGCCCTCTACCCTATTATGCGCCCACACAAGGGGATCTTCGTAATCATGCGCAACATGCTTATAGAATTCGCAATAGGCTTCATCCTCAATTTCACTCTTTGGCACTACCCAAAGGGCGTTAGCACGATTGACGACTTCATCTTTCTCATCTTCTTCTGTCTTAGGCTTTTCTTCTTCGCCTTTGAGCAGCGCACTGTAATCTTCTTTTTTCATGTAAACGGGTAGGTTTATATGATCAGAATACTTGGTGACTATGTGGCGCAGTCTTAGACCATTTAAAAAATCTTCTTCTGTTTCTTTTAAGTGTAAGGTAATGTCTGTGCCATGTCTTTCTTTCTCAATGGTTTCAACTGTGTAATCACCTTCACCGGTTGATTCCCAGCAAACACCCTGATTTTTATCTAAGCCTGCACGACGTGTTCGGACAGTGACTTTGTCAGCAACAATAAAGCTTGAGTAGAAACCAACACCAAACTGGCCTATCAAATGTCTATCTTTGACTTGATCGCCCGTTAAGGAGTTCAAAAATTCTTGTGTGCCTGATTTTGCGATGGTGCCCAAATTGTTAATGGCATCCTCACGTGACATACCAATACCGTTGTCACTGATAGTGATTGTTTTAGCTTCTTTATCATAGTAGATATGAATAGCAAGTTCTGTATCACCTTCATATAAGGTTGGCGTGGCAATGGCTTCAAAACGAAGTTTATCTGCCGCATCTGAGGCATTGGATATTAATTCTCTTAAAAAGATTTCCTTGTTACTGTATAAAGCATGAATCATTAAGTGTAATAATTGCTTTACTTCAGTTTGAAACCCACGCGTTTCTTTCGTTACTGTCGCGTTCATGACTGTCCTTAAAAAGTTAAACTAATTTAAACTACGGTTCTGTCTAATAATGCTTTAGCAAGCGTGCCACCATCAATATATTCCAACTCTCCGCCCATGGGCACACCATGCGCAATGCGCGTGACTTTGATACCCTGTGATTTAACGAGATCAGCAATATAATAAGCTGTCGCTTCGCCTTCCACGGTTGAGTTTGTTGCTAACACTACTTCTTTTAGCATGGTGTTTTGTAACCTATTATTGAGTGCATCAATACCAATTTCTTGTGGCCCAATGCCATCAATAGGCGACAAATGCCCTGAGAGGACAAAATACAAACCGGGATACCCGCCGGTTTGCTCTATAGCAGCAACATGGCCTGGACCTTGGACAATGCATAAAAGACTGTGATCACGGTTTTTGTTTTCGCAAATAAAGCAAATCGGTTTTTCACATAAAATCCGGCAATGCTCACAATGCCCTACTTGCTTAACGGCTTGCGTCAAAAAATACCCCAAGCGTTGCGCACCTTCCCTGTCACGTTCTAGCAAATGAAAAGCCATACGCTGCGCACTCTTATGGCCAACGCCAGGCAGCACACGAAAAGCTTCTATCAATTGTTTTAATAATGGGCTAAAAGACAATCCTTTATCCTCGCATTTGTGCCAAAAACTCTGGCGGGATCCCTAATTGCTGTGCTTTTTGCATCATCTCTTGTTTTAATGCGCTTTGTGCTAATTGTATGCCTTGGTTTACGGCAGCTGAAATCAATTCAGCAATCACTTCCTGCTTCTCTTCAAAAAGCGCAGGTTGCAGATCTAATTTTGTCACCTGCATTTTCAGGTTAATATGTGCAACGACTAAATCGCCGCCCGCTTTACCTTGCACGATGATACTGCTGTTTTCTGCAACATCTTGATAAGCAGTCCGCATGCTTTCTTGCATCTTTTGTGCGTTCTGCATTAAATTTTTGATCATCGACATATCCATTTAACACCTCATCACTCTTTTACTGAAATTTTTTCAACCGTTGCATCGAAGGTTGAGAGAATATTTTGCACGACTTTATCTTGTTCAATCGAAGAATGCGCCTCTTCTACTTTTCGCTGTGCTTGAACTTCGGCCACCTTGATAGGTGAGCCTGTGCCAACATCCCCTAATTGGATGGTTAATTTAATCGGTTTGCCAAAATAGTGGCTTAGGGCTTCTTGAATTTGAGTTTGACGCACTGGGTTTAGGCAGGTCTTTTGGTACACATCTAAGATTAAGACTAAATGATTGCCATCCCAGTTACTGATAATACAATTTTTCACCACCATTAAGGTTACGCCTGTCAGCGCCAATTTGGGTATAAGCTCAATCCAATTAAGGGCGCCATCTTCATGTTGAGGTGCAACTGGTTTTGGCGTCGTTATCACCTGCGTAGGTGCTGCCGCCATAGGCGCTACTGCAACAGGTGCTGCTGCCATAGGTGCTGCTGCCATAGGTGCTGCTGCTACCTGTGGTGGTGCTGCAGGTGCCGCTGGTTTTACTTCTTTTGCTTGAACAGGCATGGGGGCTGTCAGTGGCGCTACAGGTTTTTCTGCCTGTGTCATTGACGAAGCGGCTGTTACTTTCTTAGGACGAAACAACATCATCCGCAGTAAGCCCATTTCAAAGCCAATACGTGAAGTTGGTGCAAGAGGAAGATCTTTTTGCGCCATCAAGCAAATTTGATAAAGCAGCTGTACCGCTTCGGGGGTTAATGTATTTTTTAATGCTAATAATTCTGGCGTCAACGCTGCAAAATCTGCAACAGCATCACTGTTTAATGCTTGAGCAATAGCAAGGCCATGTAGAATTTGCAAAAGACTTGCCATGCTTTGTTCAAAATCAGCGCCAATTAAAGACATTTCTTCGACAAATTGTAAGCTCGCTTTAACATCATTGGCTGCTATTGCTTTCATTAAATCAGGCAAGTAACGCTGATAGCCAAGCCCTAACATTTCTTCTACAGCATCACGTTTTAAAATACCATCGCTATAGGCATTGGCTTGCTCAAGCAAACTCAAAGCATCACGCATGCTGCCTGCGCCTGCTTTGGCTACCATTTGTAAGGCTTGCTCTTCAAAGGAAATATTTTCTGCGGTTAAAATGGCCGCCAATTGTGCTGCAATTTCCGTATCTGACAATGCTTTGAGCACAAAGCGTAAACAACGCGACAATACCGTCACTGGGATCCGTTCTGGATCTGTTGTTGCTAAAATAAATTTAACATGCGGTGGAGGCTCTTCCAATGTTTTTAACAACGCATTAAAACTATGCGTGGACAACATATGTACTTCGTCAATTAAATAAATTTTATAGCGACCCACACTTGGCGCATATTGCACATTTTCAAGTAATTCGCGTGTGTCTTCTACGCGTGTGCGAGAAGCGCCATCGACTTCTATTAAATCAACAAAGCGCCCAGCATCAATGCTGGTGCAAGCAGAACAAAGACCACAAGGAGTAGCGCTCACGCCTTGTTCGCAATTAAAGCACTTTGCTAAAATTCTGGCGACACTTGTTTTACCCACACCACGTGTGCCGGTAAAAAGATAGGCATGATGTAATTCACCACGCGTAATCGCATTAACGAGCGCTCGCGTTACATGTTCTTGGCCTTTGAGCTCAGCAAAAGTTTTCGGTCGCCATTTTCGGGCGAGGACCTGATATTGCTCAGTCACGCTTATATTCTTCCCATTTAAATTCTGAGCGAACACCCAGACTATACCAAGGCTTCGCCGAACGAGTGAAATCCACCCCTACAAAGAATACTATTCTATACAAATTTAGGTTGTGCTGGGAGATTTAGTGATGTGCCTTCGCTGTAGAATTGGTGGCAGCCTTGCCAGCCACACCCCGGCACATGAGTCCACTATTACCGTTGCTCCCTTCCGGGCCTGGCGGGGTTCATAATGTATCATTGCGAGGGGACCGACAAGGCCACCATTATATGCCTTAAGCCTTCTCGGGCTCAAGAGCTGGGGGATATTATCAAGAAATCATGCGTGTTACTAGGGAGAATTAAAGTTGGTTTACTTCTTTATTTTTGGCTTTTTTGCACTTTTGGGTATTAATCGTCCTAAAAGTTTAAAAAAAGCACGGGCAATAAAGCCAATCATCAAAGCACCATAGAGGAAAAACATTTTTACATCATTTGTTGTTCGCCTAACATATTTCTTGTAAAAATGAGTACGCCCACAAAAAGCTTGCCATTCCTGTCTTAGGTCTTCCACTAGGGAAGGGAGCCTCCCTGGCACAGCAACCACCTCAAATTCACGCGCGCTGTAAACACCACCGCCAGCAAAGTGAATACGTAAGCATAAATCAACATGAAAGGTACTGTGAAAGCACTTTTTATCTAAACCCTTTAATTCCATAAAAGACGAAGTCGCCATAAACAAACACTCTGGCCCAATATGCGCGGCATGAAAACCACCGCCAGCCAAAGAAACTTCGTGTTCTTGGCCTTGATAGTGCAGGCTATCTAATGTGTTGCTAAATAATTTTTTAATTTTGCCAAAAGGCTTAAATCGAAGGGCGATATTTTTCTCAGCGGTACCGACAACCCAAGGGGCAGGCTTTCTGATCCCTGTTGCTAATAATTTGGCAATGGCATTTTTTGAAAGCAAACAGTTACCTTTCATGAATAAAAGAAATTGACCAGAAGCATGTTGCGCGCCCAAGTTATAAGCAGCTGCTAATCCGGCTTGTTTGTGGCCCCTGACCAAATAACACCTGGGATGCATGCTGGTAAATTGGCTCAGCATCTTTTCGAGTGAATCATTTTCTTCACAATTCACTATAATGATTTCACGTACAAATTGTTGTGCAAGTACAGAATTTAAAGCCTGTTTCATCAATTTTTCATTGAACTGTGCAATGACCACAACAGAAACGACGTTTTTACGTGATTCTAATTGCTTATCTGACAACGTGCTTGAGGCAGAATCCCCTACAACAGGTTCCCACAGTTGTTGTAAATCAATGATGTAAGTCACTCGCCCAACCTGATTTGTTTCTTTGCTTATGCAAGAGAAGCATTATAAGGGAAATACTTTCAATTGCACTAAAATAGTGGCTGCTATCTCTATAACTTAACAACAAAAAAGCAATGAGCGATACTGAGTGAGCACATGAGGCCTAATTACTCACTTTTTGCCGTGACGTTTATAGAAATCAATGGCAAGAAAAATAAGAAATAAAATAAAAAAGAGCACAGCACTGATTTTTGCAAGATACAATATTCCACCTGCGACCAGCGTACTCAAAATAATCAATACAACTGAAAAAAGTGAAATTGCTAGGGATATCGCGGCATAACGTAACATATTTCCCCTCACTTGCTTTTAAAAACAGCTTTTACACGACATTATAATAGCTATGATAATTCTAGTTTACTAAAAATTAATGAGAGCTGTGATGGCTAAGAAAACAGTGAAAAAAGATGTTAATTTAAGCAGGAAATCAACTACGGCAAAAAAAAGAAAAAAACCTGCCCTTAAAAATAAAGCTACTCCCAAAAGAAAAAAAGCCACCGCTGTAAAATCTAAGAAAAAATCAACAAATGGAACTTCAAAAACGAAGAAGCGTGTAGCTGCTAATGAATTGGATCTTAAGAATCTCAAAGAAATGATAAGCAATAAGAAACTGGTTAAAAAAATTGAAAATGCCGAGCTAACCAAAAAAATTAATGATTTACAGATCATTGAAAAGCTAGAAAAATTATTGCTGCAACTTGAAGATAAAATTTCGAAAGCTACTTTAAGTAAACCCAAAAAGCGCCCGCTAAAATCTAAAAAAACCCGTAAATAGTATTAGATCTCAAAATGTTATTCGCCTACCTTTAAGCTTTGCTTGTGCTTGTCGTATTTCAGGCGACCTCAAATAAGCATAAAAAATGCTAAAATCGCTGCCTTAGATTAACACACATGGATTCTGTGTCGAACATATGCAGCAAAATAGAGATACAGAACATGCTCAGCAATCAGCCCAAAACGGCCAAAAGCAAAAATCAACAAAGAAACAAAAAAAATGAAGTTGTCTATTACACGCAGCTTCTCCTTCAAATAAAAGAAGCTACATACAACATTCCAGCTCAAGTAAATCATCCTGCATACCAACAGCTAATCTCCTTGCATAAAAAGACTTTTGAAGATAAAGATTCAGGCAATTTTATACTACAAAAATATCAAGAAGAACTTGAAAAACCACTCAAAGAAGAAGAGCTGTACAGCAAAAAACAAAATACATACAACCTAAAAAGGGTTATTACTTTATTGGATGAAAGAGTAAATAGTACCTTCTTTTTTATAGATCAAATCATACCTTTAGTCGACAATGAATTTCCTGATTTTAAAGTTTGCTATTTGAACTTGCTCTTTAATCAAGTTCGTAACGTTTTTGCCTATAGTGCTGAATTAATAGGAAAAACACCTAAAAGGGAAATTTCTGATAAGGAAATAAAAGCCCTTTACCAAAATGTTAAAAATCTGATGGCCATTTTTCGACATTATCAGACAGACTATCGAAAAATATTAGAAGCTATTTTGGAAGATAGGCCTAGCCCCTTAACTGAGGCAAGAAAATCACGGGCACAAAAAGCGCTACTTAATGAATTTGATAACATTTTTAACATTTATAATCACTACATAACTTTAAGTGACTTTCTTGATGAAAAAGATGATATAGAAGATGTCTTTAAAGAAGCAAAATATTTATATAGCTATGTAAAAACAAATCAACATGCATTAGCAAACAAGACCTCTTGCAATGAAATTCAAATTAATAACCAATTTAACCAGACTTTTGTTCCCGCGATGGCTCGTCTCGTCAACCTGCTTGAATCTACGTCTGTTTTACCCTATGAAAACCTGATGCGAGAAGTTGACACTCTTTCAGAAAATATTGAGACGCTGTTAAATGCTATCATTGATGCTTACAGAAAGCATCAATTCACAGCTGAGGAATTTGAAAATATTCACAATACGCTTATCGTGCTAAACACAAAAGCAAAAGAAGCACTCATCTCACAGCAATTAGATAGCAATGAGCATACAGATGAATTAGCACAAGCTTGCATTACAGACATATCGCAAAATATGCCAGAGGAATGGCGCCATTACGAGCAAACCAAAGTGCTGCTTTCAAATATCCTCAATTTACTAGAAACCTGGAAAGCTGTTTTCAAAGAAATTGATACCCCCTATTCGATGCTAAGCGCAAAGTTACTGCAACGCTTAGGTGTTAAAACAACAGAAACCTTTATCAAACTCATCTGCGAAGCTATCCAAGACGCAAACGATCCAACGAATCCCTGCGCATTACATCATTCCCCTTCTTCTCTATTTGCTCAATTTAAAGCACTGCTCACCTCCCCAACAATAGGCCCCGAAATCCTCTCAACAATCCCTATCATGTTTGAGGAGGAAATTATTGGGGATCAAATGGTGTTGACGTTGACAGGAACGCTCAACATAGAGAATGTCCAAAAACAAATCGACGCTGTGCTTCCCCGAATAAACACACTACATTTTTTGTTTGAGCATGTTTTTCCCTTACATGAAGGAATGCATGGCCTCAAAAAGAAGTGTTTAAGCATTTTCTTTGACGATATGGCAACGGTTAGCAACTTTATTGTAAGACTCATGCAGTCTATAGATAAAAAGGAGCTGTCACTGGATGAAAAGAAAAAATATTACCACATAGCCCAAGCATTATTTAAGCTTTCACAGATATATTATCCTGAACAAAAGCAATTTTTAGAAGATATTTTAGAAAAAAGAGAGCTACAAGTTGAACCACAAATTGTAGAAAGTGTAAAACTAAAAATGTATCTTCATTATACCAACCTCTGCAAAATACATGTGGATTTCACCATCGTTTCCAACTATTTTGCTGATTACCACCATGGCGCTCACACTTTTCAGGAATGCAAAACCCTGCTGCATTTTACAGAAAAAAAATTAAAAGACTTTGCGCGCATTGTTGCTATGGATTTTAGTTTATTAAAACAAACCTTTGACAACACACTGCGAAGCAAAACAGCGCATCTAGAAACTTACCAAAATGATCCCAGTCCTTATAAGAAACTCATTGCCCAATTGCATGAATTTCATAATAATGCATTTAGTGCCATTCGTCTTAAAATCAAAGATGAACAGTTCTGTACAGGTTATAATCCTCTTTATTTCCAAGGCTTGCTGGGAAGCATAGAAGTTTATACGATGGAAATACAGCAAATCACTTCCCCCTTGGCTAGCTATACAATTAGCTTGCGATTGCCGCTTGTCATTGCTCATATCGATAATCTTAAAGATTGTAATGAAGAACAAGCAAAAGCAATACTGAAAAGCCTTATTAAAATGTTATCCGCGTGGAATACCATCCTTACTAAGCAACAGCCATCCTATTATATAAGCTGCGTGGCAGAATTAGTCAAAGATTTACAGGCTAAGTTAATTGAAAGCAGCTTAGTGCTTGCAAAAGTAAATTTAACCAAAAATGTGCTTGTGATCAACACTAATAAGGCCCATGCAGAGCATCTGTCATTTGAGAGCCACTTTAGTACTTTCCTGCAAACAGTTGCTAAATTTGATCTTGGTTTGAGTGAAGAAAGGCTAAGACTAAATGAAGAAGCAATTAAAAATGAACAACGCCTGCTAGAAAAAGAAGAAAAAAATAAGCTTGAAAAAATAAAGCTTGAACAAGAAAAATTAGAACGGATAAGACAAGAGCAAGCAGAAATTGAAAGGAAAAAACAAGAGAAAGTAAAGCGCGAGTATGAAAGAGTTGAAAACCTTAGACTCGAAAATGAAAAGCGCGAACAACAAAAGCGTGAAAAAGAAAAGC
>CAZBZP010000002.1:3759-139265 GCA_964496435.1 Uncultured Candidatus Berkiella sp. | reverse complement strand
AAAAGCTAGAGCGTGAAAAGCTAGAGCGTGAAAAGCTAGAGCGTGAAAAGCTAGAGCGTGAAAAGCTAGAACGTGAAAAGCTAGAACGTGAACACCTAGAACGTGAACGCCTAGAACGTGAACGTCTAGAACGTGAACGCCTAGAACATGAAAAGCTAGAGCGTGAAAAGCTAAAGCGTGAAAAGCTAGAGCGTGAAAAGCTAGAGCGTGAAAAGCTAGAGCGTGAAAAGCTAGAACGTGAAAAGCTAGAACGTGAAAAGCTAGAACATGAACGCCTTGAACGTGAAAGCGCTGAGCAGCAAATACGCCAACAAATTGAGCAAGCCCGAGCTGATAGCTTAATCCATCAATTTAAAAACTTATATCTATCAGATCTAAAAGAAGGTACACAGCTAAAAGTACAAGAGTACATTCCAGTGCATCTCAACTTTGCTGTTTGTGATATACCCCAACTTGTCGTCGAAGATCCTACTGTACACGCCATCTTAAGCAAGCTTAATCAAAATGGCTATTACGCTGTTCTCGTTGGTGGATGGGTTAGAGATGCAATCTTGGGGATTGATTTTTACGACTATGACATACTCACTAACTGCCCTAAAGGCAAGCTAAATGACATTATCGAAAATGCTATTGTTAATCATTTAGATAAAAGCAAATTCAAAGTCGGAGACTATATTGACATTAAGTGCACTGAAAATTCGCTTGAAGAAGAGTTAAATTTAAGAGATTTCTATGAGAACACCTTAATAGCAGACAGACATGGTCGTGTTTATGATTTGCTCAATTGCATGTCTTATTTAAGGAATAATAAAAGCTGCCAGATTCTGCATACCATTGGCAAAGCTTTTGAGCGTTTTGAGCAAGACGCCACCATTATCTTAAGATTAATTCGATTAACGACACATTTAAGAAGAAGTCTACCGGGTTATTTTTTTGATTATATAAACCAATTCCCCCAAGGAATAACTTCTGCCCCCTTTGGTCTATATATTTGCAATTTTGATGCCTTGTTTAGTAGAGGTGAAGCCCTTACAAATTGGAACATCCTAAATGGCCTAAATATGGCTGGCATTTTATTGCCCGGCGCAACAGAAAAGAAATTTAATTGTGACTTGCTGCCCTATACTTATTTTGTTCATCACAAGTTTCAAGAAATTGATACATGCTCGGCAAATGATAGAAAAGAGCGCTATACAACTTATCATTATTTTGCTCTATTGATGCTAGCTGAGCTTATTAATATCGGTGAGGAACTTTCAAATCAAGAACTTGAGTTTGCTGTTGAAACTATTTGTAATTCCTTTTGCAATCACTATGTCGGCCCATTTACAGAGATTGAAAAAATTTGTTTTAAAAATGGTGTTAGCAATATATTAAAAGAATATTACCAAGAGTACACCATCGTGCTGCCAGAGTATAAAGATCACCTTGACAACCATTATGTAAATAAAAATAACGAAATTTCACAGAAAAAAAATTGCCTTACTTTTAGCTTTAGTGAAAAAATAAATACAAATAAAAAGAAAACTGGTAATGGATATCGAAAAAGGGACGCTGAGAAAGTAACTCGCAAAATGCAACATTCGGTTTAATAGATAAGCAAAATTGTAAAGAGGTATATCATGAACACCGGCCCCAGTTCAGAAAAAACACATTTGCTTAAAGAAATTTTACCCCCCGACATTTTTAAAAGCTTTAGAATGGAAAGTGTTTATCAATACTATACTGCGCATTTAAAAAATGCATTTTCTCAAAATGGCAGTGAAGAGGTAAAAACACAAATAAAAAGTGTGATAGAACACAGTCCAGGCTTTAATAGTGCCATGCTTAAAATCGCGATGCAGCAAAATGATGTTGAAGTGGTTAAGTTATTACTTCTAGAGTCTTTTGTCATTAACTATGCACGCGTAGGGAATCGTTTTTTAAAACGACCTTCTCCTTGTCAATTGGAGCTTCTGATTGAATGGGCTGCACAACAAGGACATCTTGAGATCATTAACTATGTAGTTGAAAATCATAGCCCACCTAATGAGTTTGACATTAATCTTGATCACGCCTTTTGTGCCAAAATTTTTTACAAAAATAATAGTGCAATTTTGTTTAAAAAGTACCCGGCTTTAAGGGCTGCGCTCTCAAAAGATATTGCACCTTTATTGCTTTTAACCAAAGCTGCTTTTGAAGAAAATGCACAAAACGAAACTGTGCCCAAGGAAGTAGTTGCTTTAATTTATAGCCAGATGGTCGCAACCGGCCCTTTGATTTTGGCACGAGGGCCTGCTCATCATGCAATGGAAGTGATTGAAAACAACAGCGATAAGTGGGAGGGTGTGTGCAATGACGAGCCTGCTTTCAAAAAACAGAAATTGAATACTTAAGTTAGCCTTCGATTAATAATCTTGCAATCGATGCCTCCACCGACATCGGTGGGCGCCAGCCTAGTAAACGCATTGATTTTTCGATATTCAATTGCAAAGAATCCACCAAGCGTGTCACCTCTTTGCCTTTGCCTAAGAAAAAGCCCATAAGCTTTAACAACACGCTGGGCATGGGGAGCAAATAGCTGCCTTTGCCAAGTCCCTTTTTTAGCACCCGCAGCAATTGTGAGGTTGATAAATCTTGGTTATCAGACACTAAGAAAACTTCGCGATGGGCATTAGGATGGGTTAAAACACATTCGATAAAACTGCATAAGTTATAAATGCTCACTAAGCTTCGCTTGTTTTTAAGCCCACCCAATGGCAAGGGCAAAAAGCTTTTAGCCAAACCTAACAGGCGTGCAAAATTACCTTTAACACCAGGGCCATAAATTAAGGGGGGACGAATAATCACCCATTCCATACCACTGCGACGACAATATTCTTGTAGGATCTGCTCGGCTTGTAGTTTGGACAAACTATAGGCATCTGAAGGTCTTGGTTGCTCTTCTGCTCGCACTGGCATTTCAATGGTTTTTTCAGCAATGACTTTGATAGTGCTTAAATAGATAAAGCGTTTCACATTGTTGCGAATGGCAGCCCGCGCTAACTGTTGGGTGCCCTTTACATTCACTTCTTGATATTGGGACAAAGCAGCAAGTCCCTCATCTTTCATTTGATGCACTCTGGCAGCCAAATGAACTACTACATCAATACCATGCAAATAATCTTTCCAATCGGTATAGCCATCGATATTCTCAACGCTAAAATATGATAAATTCTCATGGGTTAAATCAAAGGTCTCTTTTCTGCCAATAGCCCTGACATGATGACCCATTTCCAACAGGTGTTGGCATACATGCAACCCCACAAATCCAGTAGCACCTGTTACGAGAACATTGACATGCTTATTTGACATAGTGTTTATCTGCCGGTTTAAAGATAAATTGAGTGAAACGGTTCAGTATTTTACCTAAAACGAAACCAAAAGTTGAAAAAGGTAATTCCAAAGCACGCGCTGCTTGTAGGATGCTTTTGTTTTGTATCAAAATATTTTTAAAGCCGCTATTTGATACCCCGCCCGCGCGCATTTTGACTAACACTTGGGGTATATAACAGGTTTTGATTTTTTCTTTTTCCAAAAAGCGCATCATCAGTTCAACATCATTACCCATTTTATAAGTTGTGTTGAATACCCCACATCGTTCATAAACAGCCCGTCTTACAAAGAAGGTGGGATGTGGTGGACACCAACCCTTACTGAACAACCCCGCGCGAAAGGGCGTAGACTCCCAGTAACGTAATATTTTTTCGGGTGATTTATCTTGAAAATAAATCAAATCCCCATAGCAAGCATCCAGTGTTGGCGAGTGCATTGCATTAACAACACTGGTAATCACTCTCTCATCGGCATATAAATCATCGGCATTCAAAAAGCCAATAATTTCCCCGCTGGCGAGTGCAATACCCTTATTCATCGCATCATAGATGCCTTTATCTGGCTCTGATATAAACACAGCGATTTTATCTTGATATTTTTGGATGATAGCCACAGTATCGTCTTTTGAAGCACCATCTATAATAATATATTCAATAGCGGCATATTGTTGGCTAAGCACAGATTGAATGGTTTGTTCAATCGTTTTAGCGCTGTTATAGCATACGGTGATGATGCTGATTTTAGGTGAATGCATGTTGATTACCAGTTAAAAGTTGTTGATAGTAGTCAATTTGCGTATCAATGACTTTGTTCATATAAAAGGGGCGTGCACTCTCAAAAGCATTTGCTGACATGGTTTCATAGTCATTAACTAATGCCGTTTGCAACAATGTTTGTAAAAAGTTATTTTCTGTGGACAAATAACCATTGTAACCGTTTTGAATAAACTCAGATCGCGGACCTCTGTCGATGGCAATAACAGGCGTGCCAACACTCAATGCTTCTAAGAGTGTTAAACCAAAGGTCTCATAGGTTAAAGAGCTGTGCACAAAAAACTTTGCTTTGCGCATTTCCTGCATCACTTGCTCATGCTCAAGTTTACCCACAAAGCGAATATTGTCACAGGCGTAATGCGCGCGTAAGGCAGCTTCATTTTCACCAGTGCCAATTACTTTCAAGTTAAAAGAAGGCGGCAATTGTTTCCAGGTTGCTAACAACAAATCAATGCCTTTGGCTGTTTCTAAACGCCCCACAAATAAATAATCTTTCTTATCCACTACACCATTATTTAACGGCTGCTCAATACCATTGGGTTTTAAGAAAACTTTGGCGTTTTGCAATTGCGTTTGGAGCTTTTGTTGTTGGAATTTTGTTAGCACAAAATAAGCATCAATATGTTTTGCATATTCTTTTATGCGATACCAAGCAAAAGCCATATTAGCAGCCATGCTTTGGATAAATGAATTGCGATAACATTTATGCACAACACCAGGCCAACCAAAGGTTTTGCCTATACATTTTTCGCACTCACCCTGATTGCGATAAAAAATGCCTGAACTGCACCACCATCTGAAATTGTGTAGAGTATGTACTACCTTAGCGCCGGCATATTTAGCACCAGCAAATACTGTTGGCGTTAGTAAGGGGAAAAAATTATGCACATGTACGACATCAATTTGATGCAGCTTTACGAGATCTGCAATCTTTTTAAAATGATGTTGATTGCCCCAGAGCTTGCTTACTAAATCGAGGGTTTTGATTTCATCATTGCTGACATAATACTCAAATACCGCATTGTCTCCTAAAGCCGCTTTGAGCGCTTTGACTTCCTTTTTGACAACCACATCTTCACCACCAACATGGTGGGATTGATAAGCATTATGAACAACCAAAATCTTCATGAGCATGCCTCAAGATATTGCTGAATTTGTAGCGCATCTTTTTTGGCAAAATCTATCAAGGCGATATTGTTCAAGCATTCATCAAAATGCTGACACATCCAAAGAATGCTGGCCCCAAGGGACATGGGATTATTAAATTCAAAAGAGGTACCCACCTTTTGCTCAAGCACCAGATCATGGCCACTACCCACTTTATCAGACACAATCACAGGCAAACCATAATATAATGCTTCTTCAACAACCAAGCCCCAGGGCTCACGTTTTGAAGGCAGCACCAGCACATCATGCTCATGATAAATTTGTGCTAAGTTTTCATTAGAAACGTGGCCTATTATTTTAACATTCGCTGTTTTAATTTTTTCTAAAATGCCCTGCAAAGGGCCTTGGCCCACCAAAGTCAAACTAAAGTGGGGCAATTGTGCAAAAACATTAAGTAGAATTTCAATATTTTTTTCTGGCGCAAGGCGACCAACGAATAAAAATTTTCCTGAAAACTTTTTACTAGCAAGATTTCTTGGAAAATAATTAAATAAGCCAACCCCTTTGGTTGTTTTTATATCCGCTTGATAGCGCAACGTTTGCAGTAGTTCTTGATGCGGCTTGCCTGAGGCATACACTAAACTTATGCGTCTTAAAAACAGTTTTTTAATCCAATAACGAAGGCCTTGAATATTGCTTTCAAAAAGAGACGATTCTAATGCGAGTTGGTTTTGTTCATAGCCTGAGTAAAAAGCGGCTAACCAAAATTCGGGCAACTCCCAGCCACCTACAATCAGTTTCTTAAAAGAAAGTTGCTTCAATGCCCGCCAAAGCCGCCATAAACTTAAGCCTACATGACGTTTTTCAAAAGATGTCTTATTTAAAATACAATGTTCAAAGTTATAACTGGCGTTGGTAAAATCTGCCGTTCTGATAGTTGAAGCATCGCTTATAAAAATCACATAGATATGACAATGCTTGGCAATCTGATTATAAAGATTAACTTTATAAAAAGCCGGCAGATGGGTGATAAATACCATGTCATAGTGTGATTTCATGTGGGCTTTTTGCTAACAAACAAGGGATAAGCACCAATTCTTCCCATCAATTTTGGCGCTTTTTCTTCTAGAAAATAAAATAATTTCAATAAATGACGCCCTGCCAATGCTTGGTGAACAAAGCTTTTTAGAAAGGGTACATTTACGCTTCGCCAAGCATAAAGTTCGGTCTTATATTTAGCTTGGATTTCTTGGCAAAACCAGTCATAACTGTGCGCATGAAAATATAAAGACTCGCCCCTTGTAGGCGTAAATAATTTTCTTTTGATGTAAGCCAATAATTTGTGCGGGAACATCAATAGGTTCATTAATAAGGATTTGCCACCCCAACTGTAGACGATAACGGAAACGCCACCTGGCTTGATAGCGCGATATATTTCCGCAAAAGCTTTAGCTTGTTCATTGGCAGGTACATGATACAAGGTATGCAATGACACACAGGCATCAATCGCGTTAGTTTTGATGGGCAGCTTGGTGACATCGCATAACAAATAAAGCCCTTTGTCACCTAATTTTTTTTTCGCTTCTTTTAAAGCTGCAATCGAGATATCCGCACAAATGCGATAAGCATAATGCTTGGAGTAGCTTAAATAGGCAGGATATTGCACAGGTCCTGAGGCCACATCCAACAAATATTCGCCTTGCTGTGGCAAAAACCGATTCAATCGAAGATGACAACGCTCGATATACTCTTGTGATATCGCTCTTAAATCTTCTGAATCTTTAGCGTCTTGATAAACGCCTTCTTTTTCTTGCCAGCCAAACTCATCATAAAATTTCTTGACCTGTGCTTTCATCGAAGGGTCCAATTGTGCCCCTGCATCAAATGATTCACCCACAAGCGCACATTCTGTAAGCAAATAAAAAATATCATCCTGTACGGGATAAAAGATATCTTTGCCTTGTACTTTCAACCCTGCACGCAGGGGATGCTTTTGAACATGACCACTGGGGCTCTTGATAGCACCTTGATTGATGCGTTGGTTTAAAGCTTGGATTTCATCCTCGGTTAACCAACTCAGATCTTGCTCGGTCATTGGGCATTTGAGTATACTTTCAAACTTATTTGTAAGGCTCTTCATGGGCACAAATGCTCTCTATTTATAATTGCCGGTATTGTGCCGTATGAATCTTTGAGGCGCAAACATAGACTTTGCTCTAGAGTTCTAATTTAGATAAACTTCCCCCTCTATAAAAGGTTGAGGGAGATAACTATTTTGGATAAGGTAATTCTTGGCATTTCAGCCTTTTATCATGACAGTGCTGCCGCCATTGTCGTAAACGGTAAAATCATCGCTGCGGCTCAAGAAGAACGTTTCACTCGCAAAAAACACGATCCCAGCTTTCCCGAAAACGCTATTCGCTATTGCTTACGTGAAGCAGGTGTCAGTTTAGGGGCCGTTGATGCTATCGTTTTTTACGATAAGCCTTTTGTTAAGTTTGAACGTCTTTTAGAAACATACCTAGCTTTTGCCCCCAAGGGATTTGTTTCCTTTTTACAATCCATGCCTATCTGGATTAAAGAAAAGTTCTTTTTAAAAGATCTACTTAAAAAGTCTTTTGCTAAATTGGGCAAGCTCAAGGTTAAACAATTACCACCAATATTATTTACCGAGCATCACCAAGCGCATGCGGCTTCCGCATTTTTTCCAAGCCCCTTTGAACGCGCAGCAGTCATGTGCCTTGATGGCGTGGGCGAATGGGCAACAAGCTCTGTCTGGTTAGGACAAGGCAATAGTTTAACAGCACAATGGGAACTGGATTTTCCCCATTCCTTGGGACTTTTGTATTCTGCCTTCACTTATTACACCGGCTTTAAAGTTAACTCGGGCGAATATAAGTTAATGGGGCTTGCGCCTTATGGCCAACCCAAGTATGTCGATAAAATTTATGAGCATATACTTGATGTAAAAGCGGATGGCACTTTTAGGCTGAATTTGGATTACTTTAACTATCCTACCGGCCTCACAATGACAACCAAACGTTTCCATGAACTTTTCGATGGTCCACCCCGCAAGCCTGAATCACCTATTTCACAAAAAGAAATGGATTTAGCCGCCTCCATTCAGGTGATCACTGAAGATATCGTTATAAAATTAGCGACCGCTGCAAAACAAGAGTTGCAAGTTGATAATTTATGTCTTGCAGGTGGCGTGGCGCTCAACTGTGTTGCCAACGGCAAACTACATAAAAAGAAAATTTTTAAAGAGATCTGGGTTCAACCTGCAGCCGGTGATGCTGGTGGTGCATTGGGCGCCGCTTTAAGTGGCTGGTATGAATATTTTAATAATCCACGCACCGTTAACCCTTCTGATAGTATGTTTGGCAGCTATTTAGGTCCGCGGCAAACACCGCTTGAAGTCAAAAATTATCTAAACAGCATCAATGCCCGTTTTGTTGAACTCAGTGACAACGACTTGATGAAAGAAGTTGCCAAGCTGATTGCCAATGAAAATGTAATTGGTTGGTGCCAAGGCCGCATGGAGTTTGGACCACGTGCTTTAGGCGGTCGTTCGATTATTGGCGATCCCAGAAGTCCTAAAATGCAATCGGTTATGAATCTTAAGATCAAATACCGTGAGTCTTTTAGACCCTTCGCCCCTGTTGTTAAAAGTGACAAGGTCAACGAATGGTTCGACTTTGAAGGTAAAAGCCCTTATATGTTAATGGTAGCGCCTATCGCTGAAAAACATAAACTGGCAATGACCCCTGAGCAAGAAGCACTCTTTGGTATCGATAAACTTAATGTTCCTCGCTCAAAGATCCCCGCAATCACGCATGTGGATTATTCAGCACGCATTCAGACAGTACATGAACAAACGAATCCGCGTTTTTATCATTTACTCAATGAGTTTGAGGCTTTAACGGGTTGCCCTGTGCTTATCAATACTTCATTTAACGTCCGTGGTGAGCCCATCGTCAATACCATTGAAGATGCCTATCGTTGCTTTATGCGTACGGAGATGGATTATTTAGTGATGGACAATCTCATCATGAAAAAACAAGATCAACCCGTTTGGAAGGAACAAACAAACTGGCGTGAAGAGTTTGCGCTGGACTAGGAATACTTATGCAAACAATGGAAGATAAAACTCAATTACGTAAATTTGGCTTCGTACTTGCCTTTGGATTAATGATCCCTTTTGGATTAGTTTTTCCCTTGCTTAAAGAAGCTTCTGTGCCGATGTGGCCTTATGTCGCTGCGCTTGTTTTGGTTATGCTCAGCCTCATTAAGCCTGCATTACTCAATCTTATATATGGCCCTTGGATGAAATTAGGTCATTACTTAGGATGGGTGAATACCCGTATTATCCTGGGCTTTATTTTTTATCTGATGATTACCCCCATGGGCATAGTAATGCGTTTATTTGGCAAAGATGCTATGCAAAGACGTTATCAACCTGAGTTGAGTACCTATCGTAAAAAATCAGTACAGAATCCTCCACAACATATGGAGAAACCGTTCTAATGATAGATATCCTTGTTGATCTTTGGCAATTTATGCGCGAGCGCAAAAAATTCTGGTTGGCACCTGTGATTGGTGCTTTGGTTTTATTAGGTGCTGTCATTGTCTTCACGCAAGGCTCTGCAGTTGCGCCTTTTATTTATACGTTGTTCTAAAAAAATAATGAAACCATCATTTTTTGAACGTCACGCAAAAATCACGCTTCTCTTTATCACCACCCTGTTTTTACTGGGTGGTGTTACCCTCATCAATTATCTTGCTGGAAAAGTATTTGGCCTTGGAAAGATTGTGGTTTATGAATCAAATCCAATCTATGGATATCGGCCAGTTGCACAACAAGATGTCACGAGACACCCCAACACACCCATCAAAATCAACAATTTGGGTTTAAGAGCAAATAAAGATTGGGACTCTCATGACTTTGCACATAAAATTTTATTTCTAGGTGATTCTGTTACCTATGGGGGCAGCTATATCGCCAATGACCAGCTTTTTTCAAGCTTAGTCGCTAAAAGCTTTCCTAAATTTGAAACCGCTAATGCTGGCGTTAATGGCTGGGGCGTTAACAATGTGCATGCATTTGTTAAAGAACTACAATTTTTACCTGCCCAAGTGTATGTGAGTGTTTTTCCTGAAGGGGATTTCTATCGTGGCTTGAACCGTATTGGTGGACAACCCTTTTGGACCCACAAACCAGACTATGCCCTGGAAGAACTTTTTCAATATTTTATTTATAAGTTGCAGCTAAAAAAGGCACCGGGCTTTAACATAAACACTGCAAGCAATGAAGAAAAAATGCTTATTGTTGATATTGCTGCACGCAATTTAAAAGACTTAGATAAATTTTTAAAAGACAATAACCGTGATCATCTTATCTTTATCACCCCAAGCCTTAATGAATTACAAGGCATTACCAAACAAGACGAGATCATTAAAAGCGCCTTGCTAAAATACGGCCTACAAGTAATTTATATTAAGGATTATCTTGGTAGCGTCCCTGAAACGCAAATAAAAGCTTACTACCATGATGATATCCATCTTAGTGAGATGGGGCATCAAAAATGGGCTGAGCTTATATCAGTTGAACTAAAAGATATTGTACTGCACCGTGAAAAAGAATCTCTCTTTGTTGAAAACAAACCTTTGAGCAAGTCTTCGTGAATCCAAAAAAATTAAAATCCAAATTGCTACAGCTGCTGCTTGGTGCGCAGTTTAAACCCTCGCTATTGGGCATCTTCGTCAATCCTTTTTTTATCGCTAGAACTAATTTATACAAAGCTGTAAAGACCTTAGGCAGTTATGTTCAAGGTAAAACGCTAGACATCGGTTGCGGGCAAAAGCCTTATCAACACCTATGTTCTTCATCAGAATATATAGGCCTAGAGCTTGATACCCCTGAGAATCGTGCACACAAGCCAGCAGATGTATTTTATGATGGCAAAACACTGCCATTTGCTGATAACTTGATGGATAGCATCGTCTCTCACCAGGTGTTTGAACATATTTTTCATCCCAATGCCTTTTTATCAGAAATTCATCGCGTGCTTAAGGGTAATGGTATCTTGATGTTAAGTGTTCCCTTTGTTTGGGACGAACATGAGCAACCCTATGACTTTGCACGTTATTCTTCCTTTGCCTTAACAGCACTTTTAAAAGAACACGGCTTTGAAATTGTTGCCTTTAAAAAAGCAACGGCAGATCTTTCCTTGCTCTTTCAATTACTTAATGCCTATCTTTACAAGAAACTCTTTACTAAAAATGGTTATTGGAATCAAATGATTTGCTTAACTGTTATGTCTCCTATTACCCTGCTAGGATTAGTTTTTGCTAAAATTTTACCGGATAATGAAGATCTCTATTTAGATAATATTGTTGTCGCAAAGAAAGTTGCTTAATTACACGAAAATTAAAGACCGCTTATCTGTATATAAGCTGTTTTTATCTAATTCACATATTAATTAATTTCCCTAGGGCTATAATTTCTGCCTAAAAAAATGTTAGTCGAGGGCTTCATGTTATTCAAGTTTCTTAAAGCAATATACAATAAGGTATTGATCTGGTTTGGTTTTAACAGTGCTGCTCCCTCTCGTAATGCCTTGCTGCCCACCTTAAATGCAAAATGTCAGGAATTGGTTTTAAGACAGCAATCTTCATTTAACGAGGTTTTTTGCGCGCCACACTTACAGTCGAGCTTTCATCAACCAAGCCAACATTATGATTGGTGGATATTTCCGATGTCTGTGCCCGAAGATGCTCGCGTTAGTGATACTACCAGAAGATTTGCTATCAATGATGAAGAAACCCTAGCTTTGCTGAATGATGTGCAGTTTATCTCAACCTATCAACAATCAATTGCAAAATATCTGGGGAATCTAGAGAACTTTGGTTGGAATAATTATGATATTCGTTTTGCGAAAATGCTGCAGTCTTTGAATCAATTTATGAAAATTGCGCATATTGAGCAAGCAGATCCCACGATTGCGAGCATTTATCAAGCGCTTAGTGGTTTATCTGAACGTGCTATTCATTTTGCGAATAACAACATAGCCACAAGATCGCCTCTTTTAAGCCAAGGACTAGATGGCTTAAACCAAGCCTTAGACTTAGCCCGAACTTACACACCTGCTAGAAGTAATCCATCACAAACGAGTGCAAGAACCATTTATGGTACGCGCACAAAAAACGTCTATCCTAAAATTAACAAACTCAAATAATGAAATAAGTGTCTACCAACATGAGTAGACACTTATATTTTTCTGCATTAATTAGGTTTTAAACCTTCAATGCGTCGACATTTATCTTGCAGAGTAGATGGTACATCAATGCCATTAGGCGCATTCCACGTTCCATCTTGCCTAATAATGCCTTGCTCATGCAAAGTTTTTAGCATAGTCCAAGAAGGCTGATAGGTGCCTGCATTGCCCTGTACACGAATGGCTGTATTTTCTCTGTTATCCAAGGCAACCTCATGCTCACGCAAATAAGTGATCAGCGTAGTCATGGTTTGAGCTTCTTGTTGACTAAAATTATTCTCAAGAAGGTTTTTTGCATTTAACACAGCGTTATTCAAGGCTTCTAAAGATGTGGCTGTATTTTTATCTAAAGCCCCAATACAATCTCTGATCAATTTTCTTCTATCATCACTTAAATTAAAAGCTTGGTTTAATTTACCTAAAGCAGGAAATAGTTGATCAATTTCATTTGATAGCTCTTGAGGGATAACCAATTGCACAGCTGGTTTTGGAATATCAATGCCAGGCTGTCTATTCACTGAGGGTATAATATTGGCGGTATCAATGGCGCGATTCTGTTCACCTGCAACATAACGCACCATTCTCTCAAGCGGTGCTACTAATCGATTCAAGGGTGAAAATACAAAAGCGACCCCATTTTTTAGCGCTTGCGGAATTAAAGGCAATAAACCTCTCATCGCAACACCTAATCCTAAATAAGCACCGACCGAAGCAAAGACTGATGTGCCAACAAGCTGCGTAAAATTCAAATTCGCAACGCCTGTTAATAAATCAACAGGTATATCACGAGCTCCTATAATAGCAAATGTTGTTATTATCAATGCTGAGCTGACAACAAGGCCAACTGCGTATCCAGGCGCTAATAATACCGTTGGAACCATCAAAATCAGACCATCTATGATGAGATTTAAAACTGGAACGGCAAACCAAATAAAAAGCACAAAATCTTTGATAAATTCTAGCCCATCCAGCCATTTAAGCCATTTGTATTCTCTGAGTGAATCATAGCGCCCATGCATGAACCAATTGCGCAATAAGGAAAAAGGCATAGAGGTTATGCCATAAATACCTGGCAGTAAAATTAATAAAGGTGCTGCGGCAAGGATGAAGGCATTGGGCACAAAAAGTAAACTTTGAATTAAGAGTTTAATAAATCCTTGTCTGCCATCGGTCCCTTGACCTGTTCTGTTTACAAATTCTTTAAAGGTTGTCCATTGTTCAATTAAGATATTGAGCACCTTTTGCAGCCAAAACACTGAAGTTGATATATTAAGGTGGGTTATCACCCAACTCAGCACAAAGCGCCATGTTGATTGCGGTGCATTTCCTGCTTCACGGTTTTCATTTGTAGCCGAAGCATAGTGCGGTTCTTGGGTGGGTTGACCAAAAAGGAGTCTGCCAGCGGGATAGTAGCCCATGACATCCATGAAGCCATGGAATTGATTATCAATCACCCTTAATAAACCTGAGTCCGAGAAAAACCCCTGGGGCGTGCCACGCATATGTGAAGACGAAATAGCCGTTGGACGCTCAATGGCATTGAATAAATTGCGTGTGTGACGATCTATGTATGTTAGTAATTGTGCATGTAGCGCTTTAAGTGCATCCAATTTTGCTAAGATTTCAGGCGAGTGAAAAGCTTGCTGTGTATTATCTTCACAATCTTCAATAATACTCGCCAAAATATAAACCTGGATAATACTTCTAAATAAAGGCGCGCTGTCATTATCGCGCGCATTTGGATGCCATAACCATTCTCTATTCATGGTGGCAACATCAGTACCTACAAATTTTCGATTATTATCAGAAATGCCAAATAAGCGAAAAGGTTGCAAGAAGTAAAGCTGCAATTGATAATCTTCGCTATCTTCCTTGGGCAATGCTTGATAGGCATTAGGCTTATTACTAAGCGTTATCTGGCCTGATTCAAGATCTTGTTCAAAATATTTCTTTAATAGGGTGGCATGTAATTGAGATTTATCAATTTCATTGCTGGTCTTGAGCTCATTAAGGGCTGATTGCAAGGAGGGATCAAAGCTTCGCCAAAATTTGGGGCCAACAAGATTCTGTAGTTGAATCGGACTGCGGCAGGGATATCCCAAGAAATTAAATTCTGTAAAGCCTGTCACTTCCGTTGGGATAATACGAAATCCTGCTAAGTTCTGCGTTAGATGTGCTGAAACAGCCCTTGCTGTTTGTCCAACGGTAATAGCGTTGCTTGTTATTTGCGGTGGCTGTGCGGGGATGTGTTGACCTTGCATGATATTACTACTGCCTCAATGAGATCTTTAAGGCTCGCATCATAACAACAATACACTTAGTTGGCTACTTAATACTGTAATGATTTTGCTAAATCAGGCCCTCAAAGCAAAAAATGAGTCATTCAGCTTAGTCATACTTGTTCTATTTTATTCGCTCTTTCTTGAAAATTCTGCAGAAACACAACATAGAATAGACAAATTAAGGCAAATGCGCCCATGATTATCATTCTTGAGGACATACTCCAAGTAAAGTAAAGGGCCACAGCGTATAGCGCTAAAGGAATTTCTAATCCTGATTTCCAGGGTTTCTTCACCGTGGAAAGACCTGCAATAAGATATAAAAGCCAAAGTCCTTGAAGAGCCAATCGTTGAAAGTTATTGCCCGTTAAATGAAAGGCAATAAAGGGTTGGCCAACCACTACGGCCATATAAAAGGCAACATACCAATGACGCAGCAAAAATTGACTTATCTCTTTGACGTAGAAAATCAAAATGGGTACAAGCACGATGATGAGATCAAATACTTTAGATTGGGAGATAATGCCCAGGATATGGTCGAAACTGAAAAAGTCATTATTGGGCATAAGATGATGAGAGACTATCGAAAAGGCATGATAATATTGTTGTAATAATAAATAGCCCGCCCCCAAAATCACCATATATATTAAATTCTCAAGTTTGCGTGTTGTCCACAAACAATAGATTAAAGCCAATCCACCCAAACCAAAAAGCGTTTGCTTGGTTAATAAACCTATTAAAGAGAGCGCAAAAACCTTTGTCCCTTGTTTGTTCAGGGTAAAATGCACTATCAATAAAGCAATCGGATAAGTCATGATGTCACACAATTGATAAACATCTTGCAAGGGAATGCGCATAGCATGATGCGGCGCTAAACAAAGTAAAGAAAAGCTAAAAGCTATAAGCGGTTTAACATGGTGTTGTCGCAACACCCAATAGCTTAGTCCTCCAAAAAGCACATACATAAAATCAGAAAGAATTCTAAAAGCCATTGCCGTTGAAAAACCAAGTTCCATTAACAAATGTGCCAGGCTTGAGGGCAAAACACGCATCGCATGATGTGGCAAGATAGCAGGATCATAAGCCAAGGTCTGCGCCATGTGGATGTAAGAATTACAATCAAAATCAGTTCGACAAGGTAGCACTTTTGAAGTGAGCGCCCTTAAAAGGGTAAAACTGATTATCAATGTATAAAAGAATAGATCTTGGGGCGCTAGCTTGGTTTTAAACATATCAATCCTTTGTCGCCAACATATTATTATCACCAATGTGGCGCAGCTTGAATCCAAGATTTTCTAAGAGCGTTACAATGGCCGGCATCTGTCTTGAAAAGGTTTCGAATATAATACCCTTCACTTTATAGTTCTTTAAAAAATGAACAGCGCCTTGCAGAACCTCATGCTCAAAACCTTCCACATCAATTTTTAACAAAAAGTTAGTTTTAGCCTCAAATTGCTTTGCACTGATAAAGGCATCTAAACTAATCGCGGGCACCGTGATAGCATTTTGATTACTTTCAACAATGGAATTAGTTGGGCAACCATCAGTGCCATTGGAAAATAATTTAGGCTTATCATCCGCGCTCACTGCTATTTCTAACACTTTCTCTTGCGAAATGTTGTTCAAGGTGAAATTCATTTTGCAGCACTGTGCGGTTTGAGGGTGCGCTTCAAAAGCATAGAGATCTTGCACCACGTCAGCCAACATCAGGGAATAAGCGCCGACATTGGCACCGATATCTAAAAATACCGAGTGCTGATCGGCTAAGTTTCGTAAACTTAAAATCTCATTTTTATCCGGTATCTGGCAGTAAACAAAGGCCGAAGATATTGGATTATGCGGAAATAAATATATTTTCTTATTATTAAATAATTTTTTTACAATCGTTTTGCCATAAAGGCGCTTTTGACATTGGTAAATAAATGCCCTAAAAAATTGCAACGGAAGTAAATACCATGGATTATTTTTAATAATAAATTTAGAAATTTGAATGATTGCGCGCATTAATAAGCTACCTTTAAGGCGGTTTTTAAGCGATATTTAATCCGTGAAAATGAATCAATAAGGGCCAATTGCCAGGTTGGTGCAACATGATACTTTCTTTTTAGGCGATGATATTCATCAAAGATCTCATGTATACGATTACTACCAACACCACCGGCGCGCCAACTCGATACCATCACTTCTTTAACCACTGTTTTGGGAAAGCGATGATAGGCGCGTAGCAAAAGATCATAGTCCATGGCAAAACGAACATGAATATCAAAAAGGCCAAATTTTTCAAAAAAACGTTGATGGGTAAATAAACCCTGGTGTGGCAAACTCATTTTAAAGAGCAAAGACTGGAAACGATAAGGCTTAACTTTTTTAGGTGCAATCCAAATAGGCGTAATCCCATCCTCTTGAACCCTTGTTACCTGACCACAAACAAGTTCGACGCTCTCATCTAAACCATCAAATAATTTACGCAGTGCACCTTGATGCAGTATATCGCCAGCACCTTGGAAATTAATGTATTGACCCGTTGCTAAGCCCACACCTTTATTAAAAGCATCAGAGATCCCTTTATCAGGCTCACTGATGGTCTTGTTGATAAGATCTCTATTTTGAGCAATTAATTCAACCGTGCCATCGGTTGAGGCCCCATCTACCACAATAACTTCCAAATGAGGATAGTCTTGCAAACGTATGCTGTTCAGTGTTTCGCTTAAGAGCTGTTTTGCATTTTTAACAGCAATGATAATGCTAATTGATGGTTGAAAATTCATACTATTTAGCTATACGCCTTCGATAAAAGAATTAGGTTCTGAAGACCGCGGGACGTATGGTGAAACAACTTTTTTCATGGCTTCACCATAAAAAAAGTGATTCCCCATACGCCATTCGTCATCGAATGACACCTAATTCTTTTGTCATTCGCCTATAAAATACATTTTTATGCTAATATCAATTTATGAAAAAAATGATTCTACAATTATTAACTGATGCCCATCTTTACCGCTACCTGGTTGTTGGCGGTATTGCAGCAATAGTCGATATCACGCTCTTTCTACTATTAAATCACTATTTAAGTTTTCACTATTTGCTACTGGCCACCATGAGTTTTGTTGTAGCAACCTTAGTTAACTATATTCTTTGCAACCGCTTTGTGTTTAGGCATCAACAAGCCCACTCATCACAAGCGCGATTTGCGCTCACCTATTTGGTGAGTGGTGTGGGTCTTGCCATACACCATAGCTGTTTATTCCTTGCTTTTGAATTCCTGGCCATGCCCATTGTTATCAGCAAATTATTTGCCATGGGCACAGCATTTGGCTGGAATTTTCTATCGCGCAAATATTTTGTGTTTAAGGCTGCAACACCTTAAACACATTTAGCGCCGCGACCAATACCATAATATGTAAATCCTAAATCAGCGACTTGTTTAGGGGAATACATATTACGACCATCAAAAATCACTGGCATTTGCAGTAAGGATTTTATTTGTGCAAAGTCAGGATTTTTAAACTGTCGCCATTCCGTGAGAATAACCAAGGCATCCGCGCCTTCCAGGGCTTCCATGGGGTTTGAGCAATATGCTATGTCTTTCCTAGCCCCAAACAAATGTCTTGCTTCATCCATGGCTTGGGGATCATATACTTGCACTTTGGCTCCATTCGCCCATAAGGCATTTAGCATCACCAAACTGGGTGCATCGCGCATATCATCGGTTTCAGGTTTAAAAGCAAGTCCCCAAATAGCAAAGGTTTTATTTTCCAATTTGCCTTGGTAGTGCTTTAACATTTTCTCAAAAAGAAAACGTTTCTGTGTCTGATTAATTTTTTCAACTGCTTGAATGATATCGGCAGGGCTCTCATGCAACAATGTCGTATGGATGAGTGCTTGTATGTCTTTACCAAAACAAGAACCACCATATCCGCAACCTGCGTGGGTAAAATGGTAGCCAATGCGCTCATCTGCGCCTATGCCTATTCTGACATTTTCAACATCCGCACCTACTTTTTCTGCAAGCTGTGCGATTTGATTCATAAAACTGATTTTGGTCGCCAGCATGGCATTTGCGGCATATTTTGTTAATTCCGCAGAGGCGATATCCATCACGATGAGTCGGTTATCGTCATGATGAAAAGGCGCATAGAGTTGTCTTAACTTTTCTTCGGCTTGTTTACTTTCCACCCCGATAACGACTCTATCAGGATTTCTAAAATCGTCTAATGCCGCCCCTTCTTTGAGAAATTCAGGGTTGGAAACGACATCAAAAGCAATATTCTCGTTTTTGTTTGCTAAACCCTGCTTGATGGCATTTTTTACCAAGGCAGCTGTACCCAGTGGCACGGTCGATTTGTTGATAACAATCGTATAGTTCTGCATGTGCATGGCTATATTATTGGCACATGATAGGACATAGCTTAAATCAGCATTACCCTCTTTATCTGGTGGGGTGCCTACAGCAATAAACTGACACTCACCGTGCTGGACTGCTTTTTGCACATCCGTCGTAAATTGCAGACGCTGTTCTTTTTGTGACTGCTTAACCACTTCTTCTAAGCCAGGCTCATAAATGGGAATAATGCCTTGCTTTAATTTCTCGATTTTCGATTCATTGACATCCATGCAGACAACGTCATGCCCCACTTCGGCAAAACACGCTGCAATCACTAATCCAACATACCCTGATCCATAGACTGTTATTTTCATGTTAACTAGATAACCACTTTCCTTGATACATTATAATGGCAGCACAATAAAGGCTAAAACTCCTGCTGTCAAAAGCTATATAAGGCGAAATCCTGGCGGCTATTTATTGCATTGGATGTCCGAAATACCACGTGCTAAACTCCTGCCTGCAACAAGATATCCTGGGACTCGGCAATAGGATCGGAAGTTAGTCATCTATGAAATCGAATAAAAAAGTTCTTGTCACAGGCGGTGCTGGCTTTTTAGGCTCACATTTGTGCAAACGCCTCATCGAAATGGGCCACCGTGTCATCTGCCTGGACAATTTTTACACCGGCAAAGAACAAAATATCGCGTCGCTCATCGACTTAGCTGAATTTGAATTGGTAGAGCAAGATGTTTGTCAGCCTATCAGTGTTAAAGCAGATGCTATTTTCCATTTAGCCTGTCCAGCCAGTCCAGTGCATTATCAACGTGATCCTATTCAAACGACCAAGACCAGCGTGCTTGGGGCAATCAATGTGCTTGAGCTTGCCAAGCAGTTAAGCATACCGGTTCTTTTTACTTCTACCAGCGAAATTTATGGTGATCCCCATGTACATCCCCAAAGGGAAGATTACTGGGGTAATGTCAATTGCGCAGGCCCACGCTCTTGTTACGATGAAGGCAAACGCTGTGCTGAAACCCTCTTTATGGATTATCACCGTATGCATCAGGTAGATATCCGTATTGTGCGTATCTTCAATACCTATGGCCCTTATATGTGCCAAAATGATGGCAGGGTTATCAGCAATTTTATCGTGCAGGCATTGCGTAACGAACCCATTAGCATCTATGGCAATGGTGAACAAAGCCGTTCCTTTTGCTATGTTGATGATCAAATTACGGGCATTTTAAAATTAATGGATAAACCGAAATGCCATACGCCTGTAAACATTGGCAATCCCGTAGAAAAGACGATGAATGAAATTGCCAACATCATTCTAGAGATCACAAAGAGCTCCTCAAAAATGGTTTATCATCCTTTACCGATTGATGATCCAAAACAACGTTGCCCTGATATCACCAGAGCGCAAGAAGAGTTAGGATGGACGCCTCAAGTTGATTTAATCACCGGCCTTAAAAAAACCATCCACTATTTTGAAAATATTGTGCGTAATGTTGAAAGCATCGCTTAAGGTTTGACAATGAGCTACACCCTTTCTGTTATCATTCCTTGCTTTAATGAAAAAAAAACCATAGGCCAACTTATTGCAACGGTAAGAGCTGCTCCTATAGAGGGTAAAATTGAAATCATCGTGGTAAATGATGGTTCAACTGATGGTGTCAAAGATTTATTAGACACCGATTTACGCTCACAAATTGATATTTTAGTTCATCATCAACAAAATCAAGGTAAAGGCGCCGCCCTTCATACTGGCATCAATCATGCCCGGGGCGATTATGTCATCATTCAAGACTCTGATTTAGAGTATACGCCCAACGATTACCCCAAACTCTTAGCCCCCTTGCTTAGTGGTGTTGCGGACGTGGTTTATGGGAGTCGTTTTATTGGTGGCGATTCGCATCGTGTACTTTATTTTTGGCACTCGATGGGCAATAAGTTCTTAACGCTCATGAGTAATATGTTTACCAACCTTAACCTTACCGATATGGAAACTTGTTATAAGGTTTTTAAACGTAGCATCATTCAAAGTTTGCCATTAAAGGAAAAGCGTTTTGGCTTTGAGCCTGAAGTTACCGCACTGCTGGCCAAAATTCCCCATATTCGCATTTATGAAGTTGGTATTTCCTATTTTGGCCGCACCTACCAAGAAGGCAAAAAAATCGGTTGGAAGGATGGATTTAGAGCCATTTATTGCATCATTAAATATGGCCTCTTTTCTTCTGCAAGCGCCAAGCCATTACCTGTCGCTCATCAGTAAAGGTTTTCACCCCCCGTAAAAATTTCATCATGAATTTTTTGGGCGATTATCTGATTCCCTTTGGGACCAACATGACAAAAATCAAAGTAGATGGGTTCTTTCACATTGTTAAAGATGTCTGCCATGTATATAAAATTGTCTTCTTTGCTTAATTTATCTTTCACGATTTTTTCAGCAATCTCATAACTTTTAACAAGTGGTATGCTGGTGGCGGCCACAATAGCTTGTTCATCCGCTGTCTTTGGTTTTTTCTCGGTCAGTAAAATGGGTTGCCAAATATGATAAACCTTAAACCCGTAAGCACGCCCTAAAGCTTTTACTTGCTTCATCAAATGCTGATAACTTTCTATCGTTTGCATGGCATTGCTTTCTAAATTGGGCAAGACGCTTGCCTCCCATTCAGAGAGTGGATCTTTTTTGCGTAGTTTTTTTATTCTTTCTGTTATGGCTATATAATTTGTTTTCTCTAATAACTTTAATAAAAGATAAGATGTATCGGATTTAGAAGTATAATCCTCAGCGCTAAATTGTGGATGGCGTGGTTTGCCCGGTGAATAAAGCCCCGTATAAATATCAATAGGGCCATCATAAAAGATGACGATATCGGGTTTTGCACCTTTGGCTAATTGCTCTAAAAGTACATTCAGTTCTTGCACACTGACAAAAGCATTCTCACCAAAATTCGTCACATCATAGGTTGGACCGAGCAAGGTTTGCAGTTGTGAGGGAATGGTATATTTATCAGAAGATCCCGTTCCCCATAAAGCAGAACCACCGAACATAAATACTTTTTTTGCATTGGGTAAAGGGGGTGTGGCTTTGATAGTAACGCGGTTGGATTCGCTATCGACATTAATGGCTTTGCCTTCAAAGGGTGCTTTACGCCAATGATAATAAGGAAAGACCTGAAAGTGCATATTGGGGGAATTACTTTCAGCAAAATAAGCTTCAACATTATCATCTTTAAAGATAGGTGATTTTTTACTTTCTTCTATCATGTCCTTGGTTGATTTGACGCCAAGCAGATGATGCTTAATTGAACGCGCCCCACCAATGGCATAATGAATAAGGACAATGAGAAAAACAGCAAAACCGATGATGAAAAAAAACTCCTTTAACAATGCACCTGCTCTTTCGAGTTTATCCGTGGTTGATTGCGTCATAATTCTCTTATTTTAAATTTATTAACCAAACTTATTTTGTTTTAATGTAAAGTGCACATTTTGGTCACAAAACTAGTGCTTTAAAGGATTAGTGCCCTATAATAGTGCGTTCTTTTTTAGCCCAAGACTTTACCTCAGTCATGGCGGTATTTGCCAGCACTGAGTGCGCTCACGGAGGAAGTATGTCAAGCATTGCTAAGAAATTAGGTTCTGTTGCGATTGTATTAGCAACGGTGGTATTTGCGCTTGTAGCCGCCGAAGGAGCCTTGCGCTTAAAAAATGCTTCCATGAAAAACTATGACATTGAAATGTGGAAGTACGCTTTGAAACTTAAAAAACAAAGTGACAATCCCCTCATTGGTCATGAACACATTCCTAACAAAAGCGCTGTACTACAGTCAGTTAACCTTAGAACAAATGAATGGGGCTTAAGAGGTGATACTGTTCGCGAAAAACTGCCTAATGTACGTCGCATCTTATTTTTAGGCAGTTCGGTTACCTTAGGCTGGGGCGTCAGTGAAGAAGAAACGATAACCAGTCTTATTCAAGAAAAATTTTCCGATGATGAGCAAGCCGTGGAAGTACTCAATGCGGGGATCGGTAACTATAATACACCGCGTTATGTTGAACGATTTTTCAAAAGGTTAGAACCCTTAAAACCAACCGATATCGTTGTTCACTTTGTACTGCGTGATGCAGAAACCTTAGAAGCACCACGCAAAAATCTGCTTTTACGCCACAGCCAGTTAGCCACCACGGCCTGGATAGTGCTATCTCGTTACTTTAGTAAATTTAAAGAGCCCAGTTTAGAAGAGCATTATTATAAAGTATACGAAGAACAGGCACCTGGCTTTATCAATATGAAACGCGAACTCAAACGACTCGCCGATTATGCAAATGCAAACCATGTTCGACTTTATTTAGCCATGACACCAGATATACATGATCTGCTTGATTACAAATACACCGCTATCCATGAGAAAATGAAAGAAGTGGCTACATCACTGGGCTATACCTATGTTGATTTTCTACAGCCCATGGCAGGATTAGCGCCTGAAGAAATTTGGGCGATGCCTGGCGATCCGCATCCAAATGCCGTTGGCCATAGAAAAATGGCAGATGCGCTGTATCCTATTTTGGCGCAAGGTTAGCCATGATATTTCATTCTTCGATTTTTTTATTTTTCTTTGCTCTGTATTTCATTTTGCATTTAGGTCTACCTGCTAGATTTCGCTTAGGCTTAATCATTGTGGGTAGTACCTTATTTTATGCATACTGGAACCCCATGTACGTCTGGGTTCCCTATCTTTTGACTTTCCTTTCTTATATTGGCGCCTTGTGGATTGATGTAACCAATCAAAGAACCAAGCAATTAAGAATGCTCGCCGTGATTAGTATTCTTTTATTGCCCTTGATTTTGGTTAAATACAGCAACTTTATTTATAACGATATTTTCAGCCCTCTCTTTAATTTAGATATGAAGGATTTGAAACTCCCCTTACCCTTGGGACTTTCCTTTATTACCTTCACTGCTATTGCTTATGTTGCCGATGTTTACCGACAAAAATATCCTGTTGAAAGACGGATAAGCATGCTCACGGGCCTTTATTTATTCTTCCCCCATCTGATTGCTGGCCCCATTTTGCGGCCTCATGATCTCCTTCCCCGCTTGGATAACCCCAGAAGTGCCAGAAAAGCACTTGGCATTAGAACCTTATTTGCTTTAACTATTTTTTCTATCGGTCTTTTAAAGAAGTTGGTTTTCGCAGATTCCATTGCCGTTGTGGTTGATGAGGTTTACAACACAAGTGCTAACTTAAGCTCACTAGACTATTTGCTTGGCATTTATGGTTTTAGCTTACAAATATACTGCGATTTCAGTGGTTACACTGATATGGCCATCGGGCTCGCTATTTTACTTGGGGTGAAATTACCAATTAATTTCCTACACCCCTATTCTGCGACCTCTATTATCGATTTTTGGCGTCGCTGGCACATCACCTTATCTAATTGGCTCAGAGATTACTTATATATCTCTCTTGGCGGCAATAGAGCCGGTTTTGCAAGACAAGCCTTGAACATTTTCATTACCATGACCCTGGGTGGCTTATGGCATGGCGCAAGCTGGACTTTTGCCGTATGGGGTGCATTGCAAGGTATTGGTATTGCGATGGTACATGGCTTTAGAAGAGCAACAGCGCATATCGCTTTTATCAAGAAGGTGCCGACCTTCTTTTGGGTGTTACTCACCTTTCACTTTATCACTTTTTGTTGGATTCTATTTCGCGCGCCCGATATGGCGACAGCATGGCGCGTTATGCAAGGCCCCTTTAATGCACCGTCAACGGCCTTAAGTACCTTTGTTAATAATCATCTCTTTCATTTGATTTTGCTTGGGGTGTTTTTCTTAACACACCGCTTTGATTCTCATCAAATGATCCGCCGTTTTGTAAGCCGTTCACCACGTTATGTGCTCTGGCTTGCTATTGGATTGTGTTGGCTATTAGCCTTCACCATGAATATGACCAGCTCTGAAAAATTTATCTATTACGATTTTTAAGGAAAGAAAATGTCTACATTAAAAGAAATTGTCCTCTTTATGCTCAAAAGAAAAAAACTGTGGCTGCTTCCTTTGATGATTGTGATGTTTTTTGTATTTGGGTTGGTTATTCTTTCTGAAGGCTCCGTGGTGACACCTTTCATCTACGCTTTATTTTAGAAATAAAATCCATGACGACAAAGAAAACTTACCCTTTCTTGAAGTTCATGTATGCCTTTTCGATAATTCTATATGGGTTACTTATCCATAAACTATCGAAAATCCCTGGGGAGCCCTTCACAACGCTCCCCTTTATTGGCATTACAGCCCTCTTTGTCGTTTATTGGTTAAGTATCTTTTTAAAACCAGCAACACGATTGCAGTGTCATATTATTGGTGCCTCCATCGCTATTGCCCTGTTTGTATCAGAATGCTTTCTTGAGTTCACAGGCGTCTTTGTTCCTAAAGATCTGGCGCTGATTAAGCATCAACAAATTGATAAAATGCAGGTTTCTTATGATAAGCGCTCCAAATATGAAGTCATTCAGGATTACCGCGCTCAGAAAACGCTCGTCTATCCTTCTGTTCATCCACATAACGAATTTTTAGATACATCGCTGAAAATTCAAAATGCTAAAATATTTCCTGTTGGCGGTATTAGCCATGCACAAACCATTTTATGCAATGAGCTTGGCACTTATGCCGAATATCGCAGTGATCAATTCGGCTTTAACAATCCAACAAACATCTATGAGAAACAGATTGATATTGCGCTCATAGGGGATTCTGTTGTTCATGGCTCATGTGTTAGCCCTCAACAAAATTTAAGACAACAAATTGAGAACAAAGTAAAAGGCAATATACTCAACTTAGGCATGGGCGGTGCAGGCCCTTTACTTGAGCTGGCAGGCATTGTGGAATATGCCAGTTTTTATCGTCCTAAAGTTGTATTGTGGATGTTCGCAGAGACGAATGATTTAGCTGATCTTAGCAATGAACTTAAAGACGATATCCTCAAAAATTATCTTAATCCTGCATTTTCACAACAGCTTAGAGCTAAACAATCGCTTATCGATGGCGCTTTAACAGATTATGTTGAAGGAAAATTGAAAAACTACCAAAAAGAAGAATATAGCCCAGATCCTTTTTGGAACAGTTCACTTAAAAATATTTTATATTTACGCCACTTAAGACATCGTTTAGGACTGTATAACAGAATCAGCGCTCAACCCTTCGCAGAATTTGAACAAGTGCTTTCGCTTGCAAAACAACGGGTTGAAGGTTGGGGTGGTAAGCTTATTGTAGTCTATTTACCAAGCTATCCTTCTCTTAAGGCAAAAAGAGATCCTGCTTTAGAACATATTTATCAGCATGTTCTTGCTATAACGCAAAAATTAGATTTACAAACTATCGATCTCAAAATTGCGCTTGAATCAGAAAATGATCCATTACAGTATTACCCCTTTAGACTACCAGGGCATTTCACCCCTGAAGGCTATGCCCTTTTAGCAACGAAGATAACAGATCAACTTGAGGCAAGCTGATTAGATTTATCACAGCCCATTTGTAGAAAATCTATCTCAGGCTCGAGACCAAGTTCAGGTTTGGGCACTCTTGCTAAATTGCCAAACATATCAGTCACTCTATGAACGTATTGATTATCAACATAAGGTGCCAAGTCGGGCTCATGTTTAGCAAGATGCTTAATAATGCGGGCATAGAGTACTTCCCCACCATGAGTACCATCAAGAAACTCACAGTCGCTTGTTTTTAAGACAGCAGGATCATGAAAATCATAAAAATTAATGTGTGCTTCTTTGAGCTTTAATCGTAATTCATTGACATAGGCACCATTCTCTAAATGAGAGAGTATTGTTGGTGCAACGGGTGGTATGAATAAAACAACCTTGATATCTTGCGCTTCTAAGAAAGCCAGTAAATTCAAAAACTGTGCAAAATGCCTCTCGTCAATATGAGCAAATTTATCAAAGCGGGGATCATTAATTTTAATTAACTCAAGGTTATGCGCAAAGTGTTGATCAAGTGCTTTTTCTTTGCCTGTTGTTGTTTTGCTATAAAGATAGGAACCATCATGATCAAAACCATTTTGATTTAATATGGCATCAACACCTATGCCTTGTGCGTAGTCCCCCTTAAAATAAGCCAGCGGGTTCAAATGCTGCACATAATCTGCTAGGGTAATTTTACCTTGCCATAACCATTTGAAGGGAAGTAAATAGGTGCGAAAACTAATGCGATGGCTTAGCTCAACTGGCGGATTCACTTCTTTGGGTGGTTCTCTTAATGTTTTATTAAACCACCAATAATCTATGCCTAAGATCACAATGCTTGGTTTATGTTCATTAAAAACGCTTTGAAGAAAGGCTTGTCCTTCGGTGATGTTATTCATGGAACCGCCAGTGTTAAACATCCGCTTTGAAAAATATGCCTCTTTAAATTGCATCACACGTGATGAACCATGCACCAAAACTTGCGGCTTTGTTTTAAGATATAATTCCTTTTTGTAATAATATCCTTGGTTTCTGGTCGCAAGCCCAACAAGACTCCCGGATTTGGCCTTAAGTTGCTTTTCTGCAATCTCTTTTACCGGTAACAATTCACCACAATTTAGTAAAAAAAGAAAATTAGCAGCGATGGGCGCTGAAAATAAGCTTAAAAAGAAAATAACTTTAATAATATAATTGTTATACATAATTAAAACTGAAAATAAAGGAATTCACTGTCATCTGATATCAACATAAAACAAAGTAACATCACAAGCGCCATACTAAATGCCCACAGTGTTGATGGCTTCCAGGCAATCGCTGAGCTTGAATTATCGAGGCGATTATCATTCTTAAAATGATGCTGCATTAATTGCAAAGAATTAGGCGCCCATAAAGCAATTACGCATAATCCAAAAATCCAGGCTATACCCATTTTCCAATCTGCTAAGCCATTATAAAAAAGACCTTTGGCTTGGCTTGAGAACATCGAGGGCATAGTAAAATGTTGGGTGCTTAACATCGATGTCAGCATGGATTTGGCAACAAAAATATTTTCTGCTCTAAAGGGCACCCAAGCGACTATCACCGCAAACAAGGTCAGTGCTTGTGCAAGCAAACGATAAACGCCGCCCCTCATGTTGGGAAAATAATGACGCCAAAAATGGTTCACTGTTAAATAGAAACCATGTAAAGCGCCCCAGATAACAAAAGTCCAATTTGCACCATGCCAGAGGCCACCTAATAACATGGTGATAACTAAATTCAGATAACGTCTAAAGCTACCATTACGATTCCCACCCAGGGGGATATAAAGATAGGTTCTTAAAAATGCAGAAAGCGTCATATGCCAACGATGCCAAAAATCAATAATACTGGTTGCTTTATAGGGCGAGTAAAAGTTAATCGGCAAGGTGATGCCAAAAAGATAAGCTAAGCCTATCGCCATATCCGAGTAACCGGAAAAATCAAAATATAACTGAAGGGAATATGCCAAAGCGCCACACCAGCTCTCCCAAAATGACAGCGCTACACCATTAAGGGGGGCGGCAAAAACGGCATTGGCAAAAGGCGCAATGCTGTCTGCTAAGGCAATTTTTTTACACAACCCCATAATGAACAGCGTTAAGCCCACACTCAGTGTCTTTGTGGAGATCTTTAAATTCTCTGGTTTTTCAAGTTGAGGAATAATTTGCTTGTGCTGAACGATGGGGCCTGCTATCAATTGCGGAAAGAAAGTCACAAACAAACAATAATCCGAAAAGCGGTAATCTTTGATCTCTCCTTTACTTGCATCAACCAAAAAGGCAATTTTCTGGAAAGTAAAAAAGGAGATCCCTAAGGGCAGAATGATAGGATCAAAAGCGATAGGATCATTTATAAAGATATTGAGATTAGAAACTAAGAAATAAGCATATTTAAAATAGCCTATAAAAAGTAAGTTCACAAAGATGCTGCAAAATAAGAGCAGGCTATTATCTTTTTGCTGCTGATATCTTTTCCATAGGGTATAACCTAAAACATAATTCACACTGATGGAGGTGATGAGCAAAATGAGATATTTAGGATCCCACCACCCATAAAAGAATAAAGAAGCAAGCACTAACCAGGAAATGGCAACATAGTATTTTTTTGAACGCGTAAAAAGATAATAGCCAAAGAGCGTGATGGGTAAAAAGCAGAAAATAAAAATATAAGAATCGAAGAGCATTGATAGCGTCATTCCTTGTCATACAATCTTTAGGGTAAGCTACTTAAATAACACTCTGGTCTGTTTTTCTGGTTATTTGCTTAAAATTTGGCCATAACCATAGCAGATCCCTAAATACCAATCAAAAGCAAATTACGTTAATATAGCCCTGCGCGCCAAGATCCATGGTGAATTATCGCGGGACGTATGGGGAAACAACTTTGTTTCATGGCTGCGCCATAAAAAAAGTGATTCCCCATACGCCAGTTCGGCATCGATAGACAACTCATTAAGAGAAGTAGAGCCTAAATCAAGCTTTTATCTGAAAGGAATTTCATTATGGAAAAGCTAAAAAAAGTATTTAAAAAAATAGCCAGAACAGGCCTAGATTGTCTGCTACTCCTGTATGGTTTTGCCTACTACCTATTTAATCGGTCAAAGCCACTTAACCAGCGCACACCAGGAAATGCTTACTTGAGCATGGTAAGGCTTTTTTGTTTAAGCCGTGGTTGGTCTAATGATGTGTTATCGGGCTGTATTTCTTTGTTTGATAAACCGATTGCGCTACCTCATCAATCAGGGATCTTGGGTTCCCTTTCTAAAGAACAAGTAAAAAGCATCACCCAGAGCCTGGACGATGAGGGTTATTATATATTTGAAAATAAGTTGCCAGCACAAGAAATCCAAAAGCTGTATGACTTTGCATGTAAAACGCAGTGTATACCTCGGGCCTTAGACAGTGCGATGAATGCCGCGAGCCACAAAACGCTTTATGACCGAAATAACCTAAAATCGACAGTCTATGATCTAGATCATCAAGCTTGTTTATCCAACCCCGATATTCAAAAATTATTACACGATCATTCTTTGCTTGCTGTTGCACAAAGCTATTTGAGAACGTCCCCCAAAATTGAGCCCATCGCTTTTTGGTGGAGCACGCCCTTTTCAGGTGTCGCCCAATCTAATTCAGCGCAACTTTTTCATTTTGATTTAGACAGAATCAAGTGGATTAAATTCTTTATCTTTCTCACAGATGTCACCATTGAAACAGGCCCTCATGTTTTTATTCGCCAATCACACCGCAGCGGCAAAATTCCTACTAAATTACTGCAAGCGGGCTATGCAAGGCATGAAGATAAGGACGTATTTTCTTGTTATCCTAAAGAGGATGTCAAAGTATTCACAGTACCTGCCGGCACCATTTTAGCCGAGGATACAAGAGGTCTGCATAAAGGCACTAATCTCTTAAAAGACGAAAGATTGGTATTAGAACTACAATTTTCAAATTCACTCTTTGGTGCGGTTTCTCCCAATATTCAAGATGCGGTGATTGAAGATGTAGACTTACTTGATTTTGCAGCAAAGCATCCTAGAATATTTAAGTTATTCCCTATTTAATATAAGCATTATGGCGCTAAGCAAAGTACCACAAGTCACCTTTTTGTTTTGGCTCATCAAAATTGCCGCTACCACCCTTGGAGAAACGGGTGGTGATGCCCTTTCGATGTCGATGGGGCTTGGTTATCTATTAAGCACCCTGATCTTTGCTGTTATTTTCTTCATCGCTGTCTTTGCACAAATTAAAGAGCAGCGTTTCAATCAATATCTCTATTGGCTCACTATTATTGCTACCACAACGGTGGGAACCACCTTGGCTGATTTTGCCGATCGTTCCCTTGGTTTAGGTTATGCAGGTGGCGTAACCCTTTTGGTGTTACTGCTAATAGCCTCTTTAGGGATCTGGTATAAAGTGATGGGTAGCATCAGTGTTTATTCCATTACTAACGCTAAAGCAGAAATGTTCTATTGGATAACGATTATGTTCTCCCAAACATTGGGCACGGCATTAGGGGATTGGACAGCAGATACAGCTGGGCTTGGTTACAAGGGTTCTGCCTTCATTTTCACTGGGGTGCTCCTCTTCATTTTAGCCTTATATTTTTTCAGCAAGGTTTCAAGAACTTTACTCTTTTGGTCTGCCTTTATCATGACAAGACCGCTAGGCGCCGTCTTAGGCGATTTCTTAGATAAACCGATTGCAGCAGGCGGTTTAGATTTAAGCCGTTACAGCGCTTCTCTGGTTTTAATTCTATTCATAGCCACTTTGCTCATTCTCTTTCCATCACGCCCAGCTTCAAAAACACATTAAGTACAAACATGAGAACATTAACATCACAAGAACTAAGTAATATCCATGGTGGCCTAAGCCCTGAAACAATTGGTTTTTTGCCTTTGACAATGGGTGTTTTTGGAGGCCTGAGTAGTAGCGTATTTGGCGCTTATGTAACGTCAACGAGTAACCTTCTCGTTCATGGACTTGAGATCCAACCTATTGTAGCCAGCATGATTGGCGCCATTTCATGGGGCTATGTTGGTTTCTACGTAAGTGCCATGTTAGGCGGTGTCCTTGCCCTTGGCATTCTTGTTAAGCCTTAGCTAAAGTTTTGCTTTGCTTGAACCTGCCTTAAGTTGATTTGTTGTTTGTTGCCTTTGCTCATGCGATTGACCATAGAGCGCAGGCCAAAGCTGGTACATGTTAAGCAGGGAATTTGGTCTATTAAGCATCTCGACTTTATCTGACAAATTCTTTCTCGCACACGCCAGAAAACGGTTCGCAAATTCATGCATATCACCCTGAGTGCAAACATCTGGTGAATATATAAGGCTAAGAGAGAGTGTGGTCCTATTGCCTTGCTGCATTTGTGCGCTGAACACTATCATTGGTCGATGCGAATCTTGGCCCATATCCAAGCTATTAAAACTTGTAAGCTTTTTTGAGCCTAAATCGACCATATGATAAAAACACGCATGTGCATGTTCATAAGTACTTTTGCCATCATTATTAAAAAAAGCAAGGAGTGGTTCTCTTTGCCTGCCTACTATCAGATGGCATGCCATCGCTAAATTCGAAAATTGATAGCAGTTACCATTAATGAGGCGATAGCTTAAAGGGCTTTCTTGCATGGCTTTTAGGGCTGACATTTGTAAAAAAGTCGAAAAAGATACGTCTTTTTCATAGAGGCATAGGAGATTATAGTTCGCTATGAGATCTGTAATGTCCAAGTCTAGGCTAAGATGTTTTCTGGTGTAATTAGAAATTTTATTATTAGCATAAAAAGGAATTGATGCTTGCTGCTCGGGATTTATCAAACGCCCTTCATATGTAGTCAATAAATCCATTAACGCTTGTTCGCTAATAATCAGCATGATGTCACATCCTATGAACAATGAAATACCCTAGAAATAAATCTGGGTGATAGTATCACAATTCAAAAAAATAAAAAGAGTGGAGAAACGCGACAATGTTAGGTAACTTTTGGCAAGCGTGCATCGATGGCAAAAAAGATATTGTTTTAGAATTGCTGCCCAATGTTAATGTCAATGAAACACATCCCTCCCTGGGTGAGACAGCACTATATTTTGCTTGCACATATAATCACATTGAAATTGTGGAAAAACTGCTAAATGCGGGTGCTAATCCAAATATGCTTGTGCTTCTCGGTTCCACTTCTGCCCTTCATGTTGCCGCCACAAAGGGGCTTACAGACATTGTACGCCTTTTACTGCAAAACGGTGCCAACGCCAATCTTAAAAATAAAGATAAAAAAACGCCCTTGCATGAAGCTGCATTATATGGGCGCGCAGATGCTACTTTTGAATTACTGCAACAAAAGGCTGAGCCTAATTCTAAGGATTCCATGTTAAGAACACCTTTACATTATGCCGCAACACGCTCAGTAACCTTTGTTAAAGCCGATGAACAAGATTATGATAAAACTGTTATCAACTTATTAGGTGCTGGCGCAGATTCCTCTTTAGAAGATAAATTAGGAGATACTTATTCATCCATTACTAAAAAAAGAACTTTAGATCTTAAAACCCTGAATCAAGAAGAAGAACCAAAGCGGTCTCAATTGCTCATATTCAGCATGCTTGATGGTCTCAAAAATGATTCAGGATTTCATTTAAGTATCAGCGACATCTTAGACGAGGATGCGAAGAAGAATGAAAGTAATATGGATAAAAATAAAACAAAGAACCATAACGTAATGTGAGCTCAGCAGTGCAAACTATATTACAAACAAACGAAAGTCGCAAAAGATGCGACTTTTGTTTGTTTGTAATGCTGCTTATAGTTGATAACTTCATGTAGAACGTTATCGACAAGGGTGAACCTCCATGCTAAGCGTAGAAATGCCAACAAAAGAAATGCTAACATTTTTACAAGCTTGCCATGACGGTAATCTTGCTCTTGTGAAAGACTTAATTCCAAAAGTAAATATCAATGGATTGTCTATAGGCGGTGAATCAGCCTTATATTTAGCGAGCACAAATAATAAAATCCACATTGTAAGAACACTGCTAGACAATGGTGCCAATCCAAACCAAATAATCTATACATCTTCCTCAGCCTTACATTGTGCTTCAACTAAAGAATATAGTGATATTCTTAATTTATTACTTGAAAAAGGCGGCGACCCCAACCTTAGGAATGATGATGGGGAAACACCACTGCATTGTGCCGCACAGTTTGGCCGCGCTGAGAGTACCTTGACACTACTCAACCATGATGCTGATCCGTGTTTGCTTACAAATGATAAGCAAAGCCCTCTACATTATGCTGCACGAGGCACTCTTACCCCTGTGCGCCCTTTAGCGCAAGATTTTAGAAAAACCATTAAATATTTATTAATGGCAGGATGCTGCCCAAATTTACAAAATGCTATGGGAGATAACTTCTATAGCATTGCATCACAAAATTTGCCTAAATTAAATGCAGAATCACTTGTTACTAAAGTAAATCAAAAACGTTTTTTGGTTTTTAGGCCCATAAGACAGATATTAGCAAATCATGGCCATGATGGAAATCTAGCTCAGAATGAGGCAATTGAAAGTACAGCAGATATAGAACGAAAAATGCAGTCAATCTCGTTATAGGGAGGATACTCCTCCCTATAATCAGCACTTATATTGCAAGCGCAACTTGTGTTTTAGCATAATAATCAATTGTTTTTGCCAATCCCTCTACAAAGGCTGTTTGAGGCTTCCAGCCCATGGCCTGATGTAATTTCTCATATGAGATGGCATAACGAAAATCATGGCCTGGTCTATCACTCACATAAGTGATTAATTGGCGATAATCTTTGTTTTGTTCTGAAGGATGGCTTTTATTGAGTGATTCGCAAATCATCCAAGCCAACTTGATATTGGAGAGTTCATTATCACCACCAATATTATAATTTTCACCTGCCAATCCTTGATGGAATATGCAGGCTATTGCTTGGCAATGATCTTCCACATACAACCAATCGCGCACATTTTTACCATTACCATAAAGCGGAATAGGACGATGTAAAAGCGCATTACGAATCACCGTGGGAATAAATTTCTCTTGGTGTTGATGCGGACCATAGTTATTAGAACAATTGGTGATGACGGTATTAAGCCCATAGGTTTTAAAATAACTTCTCACCAAATGATCGCTGGAGGCTTTGCTGGCACTATAAGGCGAATTAGGTGCATAAGGCGTGCTTTCAGTAAAATGACCTGTTGCCCCTAAAGCACCATAAACTTCATCCGTTGATATGTGCAAAAAGCGGTTTTGGGGTTTTTCTTTCCATGCCTTTCGCGCGGCTTCTAACAGCACAAAAGTGCCCATAATATTGGTTCTAATAAACACATCTGGTTGGCTGATAGAATTATCAACATGCGATTCTGCTGCAAAATGGATAACGCCATCAATCTCATGATCACTAAAAATTTTCTCAACCAAAGCGCTATCTGCTATATCACCCTGGATAAAAATATGACGTGGATTATCTTTGAAAGCAGCCATATTCAAAGGAGAGGCCGCATAAGTGAGTTTATCCAAATTGATAATGGTATAATCTGGAAAATGATTTAAAAAATAGTTAACCGCATTGGAACCAATAAATCCCGCGCCGCCAGTGATTAATAATTTCTTCATATCTTGCCTATATGGTTCAAATTTGAATCTGCAAACAAATTAAGTGTCTACCAAATTAGAATGGCCTGTGGGGAATCACTTTTTTTATTGCGTAGCAATGAAACAAAGTTGTTTCCCCATAGGTCCCGCGGTTTGTCACACTTAATTATCTATATCTCTTAGCTCATTACCCTAAACAGTTTCTCTTGCCAAAATGGTTTCTAAATATTGTCGATATTGGCTCTGAGGATAATTTTCTATTAACTGAACATATTGTGCTTGTGAAATATATTTTAAACGGTAAGCAATTTCCTCTAAGCAGGCAATTTTCAAACCTTGACGCGATTCAATCACTTCCACAAACTTACTGGCATCATGCAAACTCTCATGCGTACCTGTATCTAACCATGCCATCCCTCTACCCATGATTTCAAGGTGCAATTTGTCTTGGGCTAAGTAAAGCGAATTTAAATCAGAGATCTCAAGCTCACCCCGTTTAGAGGGCTTTAAGGTTTTGGCTAAATCTACGACTTGCTTATCATAAAAATATAAACCCGTAATGGCATAATTGGACTTTGGCTTTGTAGGCTTTTCTTCTATGCTCAGCACTTTGCCTGTTTTATCAATTTGGGCCACACCATAACGCTCAGGATCTTTTACATAATACCCAAAGAGGCAGGCACCTGTTTCCAAAGCACTGATATTCTTTAAATAGGCCGGTAAACCCTCACCATAGAAAATATTGTCTCCTAAAATAAGACAAACAGGTTCTTGGTTGATAAAGGATTCGGCAATGATAAAGGCTTCTGGGATCCCACGTGGCTTTTCTTGCACTTGATAGGAAATCTTCAAGCCTAAGTGAGCACCGTCTTTGAATAAATCTTCAAAAGCTGCTTTATCTTTTGGGGTTGTGATAATTAAAATGTCACGGATCCCGGCCAGCATTAACACTGACAAGGGATAATATACCAAAGGCTTATCATAAATGGGTAACAATTGCTTGCAGATAACATTTGTTAAAGGTGCTAAGCGACTACCTGTTCCACCTGCTAATATTATTCCTTTCATTGGCCTTCTCTTTCTATAAATGAATTCATGACTTCACATACGCTTAAGATATCTTCTTTTTGCAGGAAATAAGAAATTGGCAAACTCAAGGTCGAGGCATGCCATTGGTCACTGATAGGATAAGCTTCATTCGCAAACATACCTTGTAATGCTTTTTGACGATAAGGCGTAATAGGGTAATGCACTTCGGTCATTATGCCATTTTCTTTCAAATAAGCTCTTAAGCTATCTCTTTTGGGATGATGAATTTGGTAAATGTGATATACATCATAAAAGGGTGCTATTTCTTTAGGTTTGACAAATGCTTGATGCAAATGTTGATCATAAATGGCTGCTAAACTTCTTTTATGTGCATTAATTTCATCAAGGGCTTGCAACTTCACTTTTAAAAATGCGGCTTGCATTTCATCTAATCGTGAATTGGTGCCTATATAATCGTTATGGTACTTTATATGTGAACCATAATTTCTTAAGGCTTTTAATTTGTTGTAAAGTGCTTCATCTTTGGTCAGCACCGCGCCCGCATCACCTAAGGCACCGAGATTTTTGGTTGGATAAAAACTAAAAGCTGAGATTGTGCTAAATGTTCCCACTTTTCTATTGGCATAGCGAGCGCCATGCGCTTGTGCACAATCTTCAACGATATGCAGTTGATAACGCTTGGCCAGTGATTCTATTACTTCCATTTCACAAGCATGGCCATAGAGATGCACGGGCATAATCACTTTGGTTTTAGGGGTTATCGCCTTTTCAATTTGTTGCACATCGATGTTGCCATCTTTCAGACTTGGCTCTACCAACACAGGCTTGAGACCTGCCTTCAGTATGCTCAAGATACAGGCAACATAGGCATTGGCTGCCACAATGACTTCTGAACCCGGCGCTAAATCTAGCGCTTGCAAAGCAAGTATGAGCGCATCTAAGCCTGAGGCAAGCCCCACACAATAGGGCATATCATGGTATGTGGCAAAAGCTTCTTCAAATTGCGTTACTTGTTTGCCCAGAATATACCAACCTGATTCTAAAGTGTTGGTAAATTCACGTTGGAAAGCCTCAAAAAAAGGCTTGTTTAACTTCGCTAAGTTCTCATATTCTACTAATATTGTCATACAATAGGCTCATTTATATAATCGTTTGCGTCATAATGGTGAGAGGCAACAAGCAGTAATATGGTATTTTGCTTAAAATTGCGCATCTCATGCCAATCTTGTGGCTCTAATATTAAAACCTCATTGGGTTTATTTAATTTGAATATGTTCTCATCATCATATTTCTTAATGAGGACTTCACACTCACCTTGTAAACATATCATGCCCTGCCATGTTTCCTTGTGGCGATGACGCCCGCGGGGTGCATCATTTAGATCATAAATCCAATACAATCTTTGCATGGCAAAAGGTAAGGCCTTTTCTAAAACCGTTAAGGAACCTCTTGAGTCTGTTCTGGTGGGCAATTCAATAATATGTGCCATTTTATCCTCTAAAATCGGTTAGTGGATACTGATTATTAAAACCCGTTAATTTATTCTTGAGCTTTTTAAGCATTGTTATCCAAGAAAAGCTTTGCTCTTTTTGGCAATGTATATTCAGCCCTTTTAATAAATCTTGAAGACCTTGAGTTTGATGCAACATCACCTCTATGGCCAGTAGGGTTTTAACATAGGTTTTATAAAGTGATTGTTTGACTTGCGATGATAATTTATAACCACCAAAATCCACATAGTTATTGATAAAGCCCAAAGCATGAAAGTGATAAAAGACTAAATCACTTTCCTTATTTGTGGCAAGCTCAATAAGTTTGGGGTCTTCAGGACAAGCAATTTTATATTGTTGAACATTCCAAGGCGCTACGCCACCACCCAGGTGTTCTAAGACTTTTACCTTTTTAAAGCGTACCAACCAATCATCCAAATATTTTTGATCACCAAAACGACCGGGCTCTACACGGTTATAGCACCATTCAAGGCAAGCCGCCCGCCACCATTTGAGTGCTTCCATGCCGTTTTCATCATTTTTAAAATACATAAACTGTACACAGTATTTACCTGATACGGCAGCATGATCATATTCTTGGGTATATCGATGCTCTGTGAGCAGTATGGAATAGTCTTTGGCTTCATCGATTAGAATATTGGGATCCTGCCAGAAAAAGAGATCTGCATCTAAATAACATACAGCCGGTAGTTGATATTTTTCTAAACAATGCAAAATAACCGATGAGGTACAAGTCCAACAATATTCGGCTATTGTCCTGGTTGGTTTCACGGCCAAGAGCGCAGGTGTTTCAAATTCTGCCAAGGACACAATTGTAGTTTGTGGCAGCTTAAGCAAGGTTAGAATTTCAAAGGCTTTTTGATCAAAAGCAAAAATATAGAGATGAAAATCTGGGCAGCATTTACGCAATGATTCATATAATGCTAATCCTCGGGATAAGTAATGACTATTAAAAAGCGTGCAATAATACATTATTGCTTTCTCCTGAGAATAAAGCCCTTAGATTGAATATCATAACCGCTTTGTTGATATCTGCCCTCAAGCGCATCAAACTCTGCCATAAAGTCAAAGTGTTGGGCTAAATAGGCTTTTAAGAAATCGTAGCTAAACAACCAAAAAGGATAGCTGCTTTTATAAATGTCTTTTGCTACACGTTCCACCAAAATACAATCTTTGTCTGCACCAATATGAAAAAGAACTCTATCTAAAATGAGATAATTACAGTCCAATGCGAGGATCCGCTCTAACCATTGGTATGGCTTATCTAAATACTGCAATGTTGCCGACATCAACACAACATCAGGTTGACTCTCCAGGGCATCTAATTCAGCATAAAATCGTAGTTCTGATGTATCCCCCAGGTGATTGCCACAATCAACAAAATTGGATTGCTCAATAATAGACCAGGTGAGCCTCAAGGGATGGCTGCAAAATTGCTTAAAACTATAATAAGAGCTGCCTAATGCGCCGCCAATATCAACCACATGCAAACAGTTGTTATTGGAAATGGCAATATTCAGCAAACACGCCAACAAAGGAAAAGAATACTGTGGCTCTGTAAAAACCACGCCATCACGCATGCTATAATTTTTATTCTCAATAATAGTTAAAGTGCTTTGCTTAATTTTTTCGAGAATAAGCTCATCTTGATAACCCGTTGAGCGATACAATGCCTCTTGCCAAGTCGCATACGGCCCTACAAACTCACCCCTGTTTTTTGAAAATAATGCGCGAAGTCCTGTCACTATCAGAGGTGGTGTAATATGCTGTGCTATTTTTTTAATTTTGGTTTTCATACTGCTTATACATTGTTCACTTTTTGATACACGCCAACCCATCCATCCTTACGTGCAATGGCTTTGAGTGAGATTTTAAACAAGATTGCCATGGCCAAATCATACAATTGCAACCATTTAGTCTTTAGTGATTTGATATATTTGGCACGATGAAAGCGACTTAAGCGCGGTGCTTTTCTAAACCATAAATCGCGCAGCTGCAGCTGATGGGCTGAGTAGTATTGCACTTGTGCCTCATTGCCGCCAAATACCATCTGTAAACCCAAAGGTTGATAAGGTTTAACATGATCAAAATCATCATAAAAGTAATCTGAGTACAGTGGTGTAGCAATGATAAGATAACCACCCTTTTTTAATTTTGATAAGTAAAAGTTCATAAAAGCCAATAAATCAGTTGGCGTAAAATGCTCAATGATATGGGACATAATAATACAATGATATTCTGCTGGATCTGCTTGAAAAGCGTCTACTGATATACATGCTAAGCCAGCTTGTTGATTCTTTCTCACAATATCTTGGTTTTGCTCTACCCCAACAACTTTATAACCCATTTCACTTAAGGGTTTAAGATAGCGTCCATAGCCACAACCTACATCTAAGATGCGCTCACCTTGAGGGCTGAATTTTTTGACAAAAGCTAACACTTTGGGTGTTTCATCATCCGGCAATACAAATTTATTATATAAGTTCTTTAGCATTACCAGGTCGTCCAGCCTCCATCGACAATCAGATTCTGGCCGGTAATATAACTTGCCTGATCAGAAGCTAAAAATTGTGCTGCCCCAACAATATCTTGAGGAGACGCCATTCTATTGAGTGGGACTTTGGCTTTGTATTTGTTCACAAAAGTTTCATTTTGGCCACTGTAAACACCCCCTGGGGTAATGGTATTCACCCTAACATTGTGCTCACCCCAGTAAGTTGCAAGATAAGTGCCGAGCCCAATGATGGCAGCTTTACTGACAGAGTATACGGCTGGGGTATTAATGGGCCGCCCTAAATATTCAGAACCTTCGTAAATACGTTGATCGGGCGCCACAACACCATAAATGGAGGCAATATTAATGATACTGCCTTGCTTGTTCTTTGCCATTTGCGCACCCAAGGTTTGGCAAGCCATCATCGCGCCATCAACATTCACTGCCATCACTTCATGCCAATCAGACAGCGAAAAATTTTCAAAGGCTTCAAAAAAATTCTCGGATTTCGTGCAAGCATTATTAATCAAAACATTACAAAATAAATTATTTTTATCTAAAAAATCTTTTATCGCTTTCCAATTATCTTTTTGCGTAATATCTTGCTCTAAGTAATAAACCTTGTAATCCTTTTCGAGTAAGGTGTTGGCAAATTCTTTGAGCTTTTCATTAATATCCACCAATACAACGGTGCTACCTGCTGTTGCAAAACCAGTTGCAAAATGTTGACCTAATAATCCAGCCGCGCCTGTTATAAAAACTGTTTTGGAGCTTAAATCTTGCATAAGGTTTTCTCATTCATTAATAAGTTCACGAGCTTCCAATCTAAGGGCGTATCAATATCAATTGAACGCTCTTCTGGCATTTCATACAATTTAATATGTTTATTTTCCCACAGCGGCTTGTCCAAAGCATGGCGCTGCCAGACATAAATAGAGGCATTCATGGCAAACACTTTGGGTGCACTTTGCCTTGAGGTTACTGTTGAAAGGGGTTTTTTAACCAAGTTAACAAAACCTTTATCATCACTCTCTACCATGTTGAAATAGGGATTTTTGGTTGAGAGATACCCGGTTATCACTAAATCTATATTGGTTGTTAAAAGTTCATAACAACGACGAATATCATCAACTTCTCTTAAAGGAGAAGTTACATCCAAATCAATAATAACATCCACTTTTTCATGATTTTCTTCTAAATGAGCAACCAAGTGTTGAATGACGGCTAATTTTGAGGTGGTGTCATCAGCAAGGGAGGATGGTCGCATGAAAGGGACTTTAGCACCCGCTTGACGCGCTATGTTGGCAATGTCCTCATCATCAGTAGAGACATAAATATCTTTGATAAATTCACAACCTTGTGCCTGCTCAATAGAATAACATATCAAGGGTTTGCCATTTAAGGCTTTGATATTCTTGCCAGGTACGCCTTTGGAGCCGCCTCTTGCACAAATTGTGGTTATCACATTCATCATGGACTCTTCTTTTAACTATGTTTACATTGGAGCAAAAGTTCAGTGGTCTTAATTCCTTCAAGCAGAGGCTGCGATGTTTGGCTGCGATTATTGACACAGTCAAGAAATTCGCGCATCGCTACTTGGTACGTTAAGGGCACATCAAAATCGTTTTGCTTATCTGATAAATCACACACTGCATTTTCATCAATCAGCTGCAATTTTTTCTCTTTCAAATCCCACAGCAATGTCTTTTCGTCTCCAACAATCTTGATCATTCTTGTTGGCCTTCTGGATACATAATCCAAGTGTACGCTAATTAAAGGACCTGCGGACTTGCCTAAATGAATTACCGCCGTATCTTCTACATTAAGCTTAAGGTGGCTAAATTGACCATGAAAACTACTGAGCACTTCACAATCACCAAACAAAAAGCGTACTAAGTCTAATTCATGCGCCAAATCAAAAATAACGCCACCACCTAAGTCCTTATTGGCGCTATAACTTTGGGTGTAATCTTGATGTGGCCGCCAACTGGGCAGATACTGTCCTGCTTCAATAAAAACACGACACACATTACCAAGCGTTCCTTTTTCTAAAATTTGCTTAAGCGCCATGATGCTGGGTAAAAAGCGTAAATTACAGCCCATCATAGTGGGTTGATGATAGTGATAATCATCAATCTGCTTTTTAATACGCTCAAGATCTGCGCGAGAAGTAAGCAGCGGCTTTTCAAGATATGCGGGTAAATTTCGCTCTATAATTTTTTCAATATGCTGCGCATGTAAGGCTGAGGGATTTGCTAAAATAACAATCTCAATATCATCAGGGCATTCATGCCATGCGCTGATAATGCTTGCTTGGTGTTGCTTTACAAAGTCATCCTCATGCTTGTTTTGGCGCATGACAACGATTTGCGCATCCTGCTTTAATGCCAATAGATTTTGTACATGTCTTTGGCCTATTGATCCACTGCCAATTAATAGCGCTTTCATAGTTCTTTTAACTCAAACACATGATTATATTCACGATGAGCCCTATCAAAATCAGCATGTTGTCCAATATCTAACCAATATTCTCTAATGGGAAAAGCGGCAACTTGATGGTTTAAGGAAATCAAATGTGAAAAAAATGAGGGCATATCATAATAGGTATTGGCAGGAATATGCTGAATTACATCAGGCTCTAATACATAAACTCCCGCATTAATAAAAAAGTTATAGGTTGGTTTTTCTTGAATATCAACAATACTATTATTATTGTCTAACTTACAGATCCCATAAGGAACAGTATAATCAAAATCTCTGACGCACATTGTGGCGCTTGCATTTTGTTCTTGGTGGAACATCAGTAAATGATTAAAATCAACTTTAGTTAATAAATCACTGTTCATGACAATAAGGGGATGTTCAAAAGTCTTTGAAATAAGACTTAAAGAGCCTGCCGTTCCCATCTTATCGTCTTCTTGCAAATACTCAATCTTAACACCCCATTTACTTCCATCACCAAAATAACTTTTAATTTGCTCGCCAAGGTAGTTGATAGAAATATAGAAATGCTGAAAACCAAATTGAATTAATCTACTTAATATGGTTTCTAAAATAGGCTTACCACCCACTTTGAGCATGGGCTTTGGGGTGTCATTTGTCAGCGGCCTTAAACGTGTGGATAAGCCACCAGCCATTAATACAACTGCATTATCCTTTTTTGCAAAATCAAGTAATTCATCTAGAATTTCAATACCACAGACTTCTCTATTTTCATTAACGATGGGGATCTGTTTTATTTTTTTGGTGCGCATCAATTGTAATATCACATGCTTATCTTCATGCAGATTGGCAACGATAGGATGAGGATTCATAATCGTTGTAATGGAATCACTCAGCTTAATCGCTCTTAAGATGCCTCTTCGGACATCACCATCCGTCACTGTGCCCAACAAACGACGTTGTTCATCAATCACCAAAACAATATGGGCTTCATTATTATCCAATTTTTCAATAGCCGCGTGGATATCCGCATTTTTTAATAAAAATAATTTTTCAATATTTTTCATTCGACTTCCTGTTCACAACGCTTGGTTGCGCAGCACTTTGCTAAATATCTTCTAAAGCTTGTGTATTTCTTGATTTTACAACAGTGGAGCCTGCACGAATCATCATGTTCTGTGCAATGCTAACAGACTGAATAATCACTGCGCCAACACCCACCATCACATTTTCTCCCAGCTTAACATTACCTGAAAGTACTGCACGGGGTGCGACATGTACGCTATGCCCAAGGTGGCAATCATGATCAATACAAGCACCCGTATTCACAATGCAATTGCTTTCAATAATTGTATTGGCTTGAATAATACTACCTGCCATTACTTGCGCGCCTTCTTTAATAAGGGCTGTGTCAGCAACAATCGCATGTGGATGGATTAAAGTCTCAAATTCAAAGCCAAGCTGCTTATAATGCTCAAATAGTTTTTGACGCTCTCTATTTTTTTCTGCAGAAATAGCGCCGATACCATTAACGAGTCTCACCTCATTGGGAGAATGCTGATTAAGAATACTGTCCTGTCCTAAATAGGAAATTTGCGGATACCCACGCACAATAGAAGCTTGGGGCGCACAAACACCCAAAATGGTATAATCCAATTTCAAAAGAAGCTCTATCAATACACTGGCATGGCCACCAGCACCAAGAACGATTACGGGTTTCTTCATAAAATAAACTCATCTTCGCTGTAGTTTTTTTGTGCCACTTTGCCTAATAGCTTCCAATAATCCATTGGTGATAAGCCGCCACTTGGCCGTTTGATGGCGATATTATCTTTGCTAAAAATTTCTCCAGGCGAAATCTCTCTGCTAGCCACCAATGAACGTCTGACCACGGCTTCATTTTTCAATTCACTCTTTGAAGGATATTTTCTGCCATCACCCAAAGCTTTTTCGATATTTCTAATACCTTTTACCATAGCTTTGAAATCTACTGGATTCAACGAAGCACTGTGATCTGGCCCTGCTAATTGGTTATCCAAGGTAAAGTGCTTTTCAATGATGAGGGCACCCTTTGCCACAGCAGCTTGAGATATTTCAATGCCTTGGGTGTGATCAGAAAAGCCGACGCTAAGGCCAAAAGCCGCTGACATCGTGTCCATGGCATTAAGATTTACTTCCTCCACAGGTGCTGGATACTCTGAAGTACAATGCAACAAACTCACCTTTTCTTTTAAAATGGCTTGACCTTCTATACTTGCATAAGCTTCATCAAAACTGGCAGACGTAGGCATTTGCTCATCAGATAAATAACCAAAGGCAAGCACTTTCAAGGCAAACTCTATATCTGTCAGTGTGCACATGCCCGTCGATAAGATAATACGCTTATGTGAACGTGCCGCTTCTAACAACAAAGGACCATTGGTAACATCACCTGAACCAATTTTAATCACATCTAATTTTAAGTCATTTACAATATAATGCAGGCTTTCAAGATCAAAAGGGGTGATAATAAAATCTAGCTTGGCGTCCTTTGCGGCCTGATACAAAATATTAAAGCTTGCATAAGGCAACTCAAGTGCTTGTAACATCTCAAATTGCGAATTATGCTTGGCTGCCGTCTTTTGATATTGCGCTTGTTCGGCTTTTCTTGTTACCAATTGGCTTGCTTTAAAAAGCTGAAATTTAATGGCATCAACGCCCATTTCTTTGGCGGCGTGGATCATTTCTAAGGCTAAGGCTTGTGAACCATTATGATTCACACCCGCTTCTGCAATTATGTAAGTGCTCATCATGTATTTATTCCACTGATATCATAAAACTGTTTTTTAAGGCTCTGTCTTAGATCATATTCTTTGAGTGTACTAATAATTGTCGAAGCAACTTTACCCTCACCATAAGGTAAACACATCTCTTTAAGTGTTGCTTGAAACGCGCTCGAAAAACCCTGAGCAATTGCATTGGCAATAGCGGCTTTTTCTGGAAGACAATCAATCACCGAGGCAGCTTTAATACGGCCACGCTGTCTGTCACCGATATTGATGGTTGGTATTTTAAAATAGGGCACTTCAATAATCCCACTTGATGAATTACCAATCGCCATATCAACCACAGAGAGTAAGCTGAGGTAGTTCTTGTGACCCAACTCGACAAAGGCTTTTGCATGCGGATGTTGCTGGCAAAATGTATCAACCATATCATTTAAAATTCTGCCATCACTATCAGGATTTCCTTTGGTAAAAATAAAGCTGGCATCCTTTATTTCACTTAATGCATTTAGCAATTCTTGGAAACTCTCTTTTGGAGAAACTTCGCTGAGTGTTTCAGGGTGATAAGTAATGACATAATTACGTTTTTGAAATTCAAGCCCAAGTTTTTGCTCAAGTTCTTGCCTATTTAATAAGCTAAGCTGGGAAATAGAGTCCATCACCATCGCACCGACATGAAACACACGCGAGGGATCTTCGCCTAATTGAATAACGCGTTGTCGGTAAGCTGCGGTGGATACAAAATGCAAATGCGACATTTTGCTGACGCTATGACGAATACCATCATCATACGCACCCTCGGTTAATTCTCCGCCATGAATATGCGCGATTGGAATTTTTGCAATAAATGCCGCTTGCGCAGCTGCTAAGGTTTCAAATCTATCACCTAAAAGCACCACAACATCGGGTTTGAGTCTGGCAAAAGCATCTGCAAAACCAATTACCCCTAAGCCAATAGATTTACTAACGCCAACAGCGGTGTCACTGGAAAGTAACATCTCCACTTTTTCATCTATCAAAAATCCATCTTCGAGAATTTTTTTATAGGTTAGGCCAAATTCATGAGAAAGATGAGAAGCTGTTGCTACCAATTGCAATTGCAGTTGTTTATCTTCTTTGATGCCTTTGATAAGCCAATATAACAATCCATATTCAGAGCGCGAACCGGTTACCACACAGATTTTCTTATGCATGATTCATTCTTCCTAAATAAGCGCTGCTGGGCAAAGAAATAACGCTATCGAACAAAGCATTGGTGTTTGATAAATCCATCGAGGGACAATTTGCATACATAGGCAGTCTGGATAATGGCGTCCACAACCCTCGCAAACCATATTGTGATTGCAGCGCAATTTCCATAAACTGTTCGACGAATTCTCTATTGGGTTCTTTTAACACCAAGGCATTTAACCAATAATTACTTTGTGTATGCGGCATTTCTTTTAAAATGCTAGCATAGTCAATATGGGCAAAGGCGTCTTGATAGTGTTGCGCTAATCTTCTTTTATCTTCAACAAATCGCGGCAAGTTTTCCAATTGTGCACAACCTAGTGCTGCATTGATATTGGGTAAGCGATAATTAAAAGCTATTTCATCGTGGTAAAATTCCCATCGATGGGGTTTCTTTGCCGTTGTTGTCAGGTGTTTTGCTCTTTTGGCAAGCGCTTCGTTCTTGGTTAAAATAGCGCCACCACCACCTGTAGTTACTATTTTATTACCATTAAAGCTAATGACCGCAACATCACCAAAATGACCAGTATGTTTGTTTTTATAATATGAACCTAATGATTCAGTGGCATCTTCAATGATTGTTAAATGATACTCTTGGCATAAGCTAGACAATGCATCCATATCAACAGGATGACCGAAGATATGTACGGGAATGATAGCTTTAATTCTTCTGCCTGTTTCTTTGTTAAAGCAAGCACCCTCTTTGATAACCGTATTGGCCTGCAGATAATTTTTGAGCTTAGGAACATCAATGCCTAAATTCTGCAAATCACTATCAACAAAATGGCAAACCCCTTGGCAATAGGCAACGGCATTGGCTGTTGCAACAAAGGTGAGTGAAGGCAGTAAAACTTCATCATTGGGCTTTACATCCAAGAGCAATAAGCTGATATGTAATGCCGCAGTGCCATTGACGACAGCGACTGCATAAGGAACGCCTGTGTAATCTACAAGCATCTGCTCAAATTGTGTTACATATTGCCCCACACTTGAAACCCATCCGCTGTCTAAGCAGGACTTGACGTATTGCCACTCATTCCCGCTAAATTCTGGTTGATGCAAAGGGACTTCTTTTTGAGATGTCCCCAATACACTGGCTAAAGCTGTTAGGCATTGATCTATTTTAATCATGTTATACATTGTAAATTTCTGGTTTATAATGATGTTGATTACTTAAAAACCACTTAATCGTGCTTTCTAAGCCCTGCTTGAGTCCTGTTAAGCCTTGCAAGCTTGGTTGCCAATCCAATAATTGTTTGGCAAGGGTATTATCAGACCACAGTCTTTCGACCTCACTGTTTTTGGGTCGTATTCTGGCGGGATCGAGACTGACATTAATCTCTTGTCCCATCAGCTCGCCAATCATTTGCACTAGTTGCGCAATCGAGATCTCAAAATTAGCGCCCAGATTGATGGTTTTGCCCACAATGTCTTTGGCTGTTAAAGCATTCACGTAGGCCTTTGCTGTATCACTCACATAAGTGAAATCTCTTGTGGGTTCAAGTGAACCTAATTTGATTTCACGAAGGCCATGGTTTATTTGCGCAATGGTTGTTGGAATAATTGCGCGAGCTGATTGTCTTGGGCCATAAGTGTTAAAAGGTCTGATAACCGTGACAGGCAACTCAAAAGCATGATAGTAAGATAGCGCTATCTGATCAGCAGCTATTTTAGTGGCTGAATAAGGTGATTGCGGTTGTAGTGGATGTTTTTCATCAATCGGCACATATTGCGCGCTACCATAAACTTCGCTGGTTGAAGTATGGATTACACCTTCTAAACCTAAATCCCTTGCTGCTTGAACAACATTTAAAGTGCCCGTGACATTGGTTTGCACATAGCTTTCAGGCGAATGATAGGAATAAGGTATGCCAATCAAAGCAGCTAAATGCAGAACTTTGTTGCAACCTTGCATGGCTTTTTTAACACCAAAGGGATCGCGCACATCACCTGAGAAGATTTCAATTTCATCAAGGAGCCCTTTTTCAATATGATCGAGCCAGCCCCAAGAACTAAAAGAATTGTACTCAACAAAAGCTTTGACACTATAGCCCGCTTTTACCAAAGCTTCTGTGACATGTGAGCCAATAAAGCCCCCAGCGCCTGTTACTAATATTTTTGCATTGTTATTCATATTTAAAAACCAACTACGTTAAGCGCCAGCATGGGCGTTTGCTAAATGTTGAAAAATGTGGTTCGAGTCAAGCAATTGTTGGTAGCTGCCAAAACCTGCAACCTGACCTTCTTTAAGTACGTAAATGAGATCGCAATTTTTTACTGTATTCAAACGATGGGCTACCAATACAATGGTTTTGCGATGCGCAAGACTTTGTATCGCCTCCATGATGACTTTTTCTGTCATGCTATCTAAGGCACTGGTTGCTTCATCAAATATCAGAAATTGCGGATCATGATAAAGTGCTCTTGCTATACCAATGCGCTGACGCTGACCGCCACTTAAACGAACCCCTCTTTCACCCACCATGGTTTGATAACCTTGGGCTAATTCCTTGGTGATAAATTCATCTAGGTTTGCTAAAGCAGCTGCACGTTTGAGAGCCTTATGATCAATTTGATGAGGCGGCACACCCAAAGCAATATTGCCCGCAATGGTCGTGTCCAAAATAAAAATATTTTGTGGCACATAACCGATATTGCGCTGCCAAGCACCAAGATTATGGCGATTAACCTCAACATTATCGATGCAGAGTTTGCCTTGTGTTGGCTCCAACAACCCTAAAATGATATCGATAAGGGTTGTCTTTCCTGCCCCTGAAGAGCCGACGATACCAATCGTTGCATGTTTATTGAAGGTGATATGAATTTGATTAAGCGCTTCTCGTGGTGCACCTGGATAATGATAGCTCAGGGCATTGAGGCTGACACTTTGCTCTAACTTAAGTACTTCTTGTGGTTGATGCATGGCTGTGCCATCAGGTAACTGCATCTCTTGGTATAAGGTTTCAAGTGCTGTGAAATGGTAGCGCACACTGGTGAAGCCCACAAAAAGTTGCTGCATAGCCGGCATCATGCGATACCCTGCTAAACCATATAAGCCTAACAAGGGCATAAATTTAGCAATATCTTCTTGGCTGGCAATCAGGTAAAGCGCAATCAAGATCATGCCACCAAAAGCAATGGCTTCAACCACATAACGGGTGATAAGCGGTGACAATTGGCTTAAGGTTTCAGCCTTGGCATAACGCGTAGCACAATGGTTAAAGCTATCCACAAAAGTTTTTTCTGTGCCCAATACTTTAAGCTCTTTAATTGCACCCGTTGCTTCATCGATTACTTGATAACGGGTGGTGCTCACTTCAGAAGCCAGCTTGCCTGCATTTGCTAAGCGCTTTCTGATAAAGGCATAGCTAAGTGCATAAGCACTGCCTAACACTATCAAAATTGCACTTGCTAAAAGTGGCTCCACAAAAAAGAGTAAGGCCGTGATGCAAAGGAGAATGATGCACTTGCTAAAAGATTGCATGCTATTGATAAAAATCCCCACAACCATGCGATCTGTATCAACAACAACCTTTTTAGCCAAATCACTGCTATTACGATTTAAAAAGAAAGCATAGGGTTGGGAAAGGTATTTTGAAAACAAGTTGGTGGATATTTTTGTGCCTTGATAATAGCAAAAGCGCATGGTGACCCATGAAACAATCGCTGAAAAGGCATTTCCAAGAACCAGTGTTAAAAAAACCAAAGCCCCGACAAAGAGCATGAACATAGTAGGTTCATGAAAACCTAGCGTATTATATACCATTGAGATAACACGACTTGAATGCACAATTTCTGGTTTGGTGACCAAAGCCAAAAAAGGTAAAATGGCCGCAATGCCAATCATTTCAACAAATCCCATCAAAATGATACAAAGCAAAATAACGGCCAGTTTCTTTTTTTCACTTTGATTAAAAAAGAATAGAATTTTTGAAAGTGTTTTACCTATCATAACTATGCTACTTCTGTTAGGTTTTCGCTCTTGGCGCTAAAATCGGCATAAGCAAGTGCCAAGCCGTCTTTAAGCGTTGTGCGACTTTGCCATCCTAATTGGGTTAATTTATCCACTGCCAATACTTTTCGAGGTGTGCCGTCTGGTTTGCTGGCGTCATATACTATTTCGCCTTTAAAGCCCACTACTTCAGCAATGGTTTGTGCAAGCGCGGCAATAGAGAGATCTTCTCCGCAACCTACGTTGACTGTGGGAGCAATATCATTTTGCATACACAAACTGCTAAAAGCTTCCTCTTGAAGATTCATCAAGTAAAGACATGCACTTGCCAAATCATCGCTATATAAAAATTCGCGCTTAGGCGTACCAGAGCCCCACACCACAACCTGCTGTTGATTGGCTTGTTTTGCTTCATGCATCTTACGGATAAGCGCTGGGATCACATGGGAGGTGTTTAAATCGTAATTATCACCAGGGCCATATAAATTGGTTGGCATCACAGCAAGATATTTTGTAGCAAACTGGCGATTAAAGGACCAACACATTTCAATACCAGCAATCTTGGCTAAAGCATAAGGACGGTTGGTGGGTTCTAAAGCCCCTGTCATCAAGTATTCTTCTTTAATGGGTTGAGGACAGTTGCGCGGATAAATACAAGAAGATCCTAAAAATAATAATCGATTCACCGCATGATTTTTTGATGAGGCAATAATGTTATTTTGGATCTGTAAGTTTTGGTATATAAAATCTGCAGGATAGGTGTTGTTTGCCCATATCCCCCCGACTTTGGCTGCAGCTAGAAAGACATAGTCTGGTTTTTCTTGTTCAAAAAATGTCTCTACGGCGTCTTTATCCATCAACTCTAGTTGAGCATGGGTTCTCTTAACAATATTGCTATAGCCTTGTTTTTCTAAAGCACGCACTAATGCAGAGCCAACCAATCCGCCATGACCTGCAACATAAATTTTATCGTTTTTATTCATCATTATTCTTGCTGCTCAAATACTTTAAAACCTGCTTTTTGGCAAAGGGCATCTCTTTTAGCTAATTCAAGATCTTCCTTAACCATTTCTTTTACGAGATCAGAGAATGAGGTCTTTGGCACCCAACCGAGAATGTCTTTTGCTTTGGTCGCATCACCCAGCAAAGTTTCCACTTCTGTAGGACGATAATAACGTGGGTCAACAGCTACTAAACAGACTCCCGTTTTTGTGTCGATGCCTTTTTCATTTTCCTGAGAACCTTCCCATCTTAAGCTAATGCCTAATTCGCGTGCTGCCACATTCACAAATTCACGTACACTGTATTGTTCGCCGGTGGCAATCACAAAATCATCAGGCTTGCTTTGTTGTAACATCAGCCACTGCATTTCCACATAATCTCTGGCATGTCCCCAATCACGTTTGGCATCCATGTTGCCTAAGTACAAACAATCTTGCATGCCTAATTTAATGCGGGCTAAAGCGCGTGTAATTTTTCGAGTAACAAATGTTTCCCCACGCACAGGTGATTCATGATTAAACAAAATCCCATTGCATGCATAAATGCCATAGGCTTCGCGATAGTTAATGGTTATCCAATGGGCATAGAGTTTAGCAACCGCATAAGGAGAGCGCGGATAAAAAGGTGTTTTCTCATTTTGCGGAAAGGTTTGTACTTTACCAAAAAGCTCAGAGGTTGAGGCTTGGTAGTAACGCGTCTTTTTTTCTAAACCCAAAATGCGAATAGCTTCTAAAATGCGCAATGCACCTAAGGCATCTGCATTCGCTGTATATTCGGGCTCTTCAAACGAGACAGCCACATGACTTTGGGCTGCTAAATTATAAATTTCATCTGGCTGAATTTGCCCAATGATGCGAATGAGGCTTGAGCTATCTGTCATATCACCATGATGAAGAACAAAACGACGATTTTTGACATGGGGATCTTGGTAAAGGTGATCGATACGATCGGTATTAAACAAAGAAGTGCGGCGTTTGATACCATGCACTTCATAGCCCTTTTGCAGTAAAAATTCAGCAAGATAGGCGCCGTCTTGCCCTGTAACACCCGTAATTAATGCTTTTTTGATTGCCACTGACATGTGTTTCTCTTTCTTTATTTATAGGTAACTTTACAATGTAGACGATTGTACCGAGATCATTCGTAAAAACAACTAAATGCCAAGGATGAGCAAGCGAAAATTGAGCCCTTTATAAATTCAATTATATGATTTTAAAGACCTTTTAAATGTGTTAGTTTCAATACAAAGAATTAAAATCTACATGCAAAATTGAATGATTAAGCGCAATAAAAATAATTGGCTAAATAACATTCACTCCCCCCTTAGCAAGTTGGTCAATTTTTGAGCATTTTTTATTTTAAAAAGATTGCAATGTGTATAAAACACAGGTATTTTTGCGGATGCTTAGGATTTAGTGCTTTCAAGGAAGATGAAGTAACCAATGCTTGCAATTGTACTCGTAGGTGGTAAACGATCACTCGTTAATGAATACCCAGAATTACCCTTTCCCTTAATCCCTGTTGCTGGTGAACCCTTTTTATTTTGGCTAACTCAATGGCTAAAGACGCAGGGCTTTACGCACATAGTCTATTCCGCTGGTCGCTATGCTGACAAAGTCACTGCCTGGGCACAACATGTGGCAAGTATCGACCCTTCTTTATGTCTTGATGTGGTAACAGAACATCGCAGCTTGGGCACGGCAGGTGCAACAGCCCTTTGTGCGAATCGCTTTCCATCAAGTTATACCTTTGTGGTCAATGGTAATTCGATTCTCTTAGCAGATTTAAAACCGATTATCGAAAAGTTTAAAAGCTCCACTAATTTAGATGCCATCATTTTAGGAACAAGCGTAGTCCATGCAGGTCGCTTTGGCACTTTGGAAACCGATGATCAGCATCGTTTAGTCTCCTTTAAAGAAAAGCATCCTGGTAAAGGTTTAATTAATGCTGGCATTTACTTACTGCGCAATGAACTTTTAAAAGATGTTATCACCAATAAAGAAACCAGTTTGGAATATGAATCTTTTCCTTTGTGGTTATCACAGGGTAAACATATTGAAGTAATTGAATCGCAAAGACCTTTTATTGATATTGGCACGCCTGAATCACTTAAACGTGCCCATGATCTTATTCTTGAGAATGAAAATATGATTTTAGGCTATCAAGGCCCGCTTGTTGCTTAATGAATTTAAATTTATAAATCATTTAGCTCTGAAGATGTGAGCGTAACATCCAAATGGTTTTTTCATGAAATTCCATTCTTTCTAGCGCTAAATCTTGGGTAACATCATCATTATCTGCCTTGGCCTGGTCGAGCAATGAATGTAAAGATTGGCACAGTGTTTCGTGTGATTCACTTAAATCTTTAATCATTGCTAAAGCATCTATTTTTGATTTAGCTTCACTGATTGTTTTTAAATCATTAAATTCTTTAAACGAGCCTGGCGCAATTTCTCCTTTGGCTCTTATTCTTTCAGCAATTACATCAACGGCATCAAACAAAGCTTTATATTGTTCTTCAAAAAGGGCATGGTAAGCAGAGAAATTTGGCCCAACAACATTCCAATGATAGTAATGTGTTTTTAAATAAAGCGTAAAGGTATTGGCTAACAGTACTTTCATTAAGTGTATATCACCTGCTTGCGCCATTGTATGCCTCATTTTATTTCATGAATTATTCATAGTATCGGTTATGAAGCTATCATTCTAAAGGAAATCCGCAATGTGAAGATGTTATATATTAATAGAATAAAGTCCTAAGGAAGTACTATCCATGAATACACTACTGATTACTTTAGGCGTTATCGCTGCCATCGTCATTTTATTCATCATGTATGTAATCGGTGTTTATAACCAGCTCATTGAAATGAAAAATAGATTTATAAATGCTTTCTCTCAAATAGATGTGCAACTACAACGTCGCTATGATTTAATTCCCAATTTAGTTGAAACTGCCAAAGGTTATATGAAATATGAGCAGGAAACCTTGACTAAAATCATTGAAGCAAGAAATACGGCCAAGGATGCAGCAAGCTCTACAGCAGCAAAACCAGATGACCCACAAGCCATGCAGAAACTGATTAGCGCTGAATCCACCCTAACCTCCTCGATGGGAAAATTCTTTGCCTTGGCTGAAAATTATCCTGATCTCAAAGCAAATACAACGATGCAGCAGTTGATGGAAGAGCTTACCAGCACAGAAAACAAAGTAAGTTTTGCAAGACAGTCCTATAATGATGCTGTGATGGTTTACAATATTTATCGCTCACAATTTCCTAGCAATATTTTTGCAGGCATCTTTGGTTTTGCTCCTGCAACACAATTTGAAATTGATAAACCAGAAGCTAAAGAAGCCGTTAAAGTTTCCTTTGGCTAAGGCTTGAGTTTTTATAATGAACTTTTTCGAGCATCAAGATAAAGCACGAAAGAAAACCTTCTGGTTGGTACTCTATTTTTTGCTGGCTATTGGTTTTATCATTTTTACCCTTGATATAGTTTTCCTCAGTGCATTATTCTTTCTTGAACCTGATAAATATATGTCCATACCTATCGACCAGTACTCATTTACCCGCGATGGCCTTGCTCCATTTCATCGACAAGAAATATTAACGCTAGCCATTGAGGTTGCCATTGTTATCTCTCCGACCATTATATTTGTTATCATTATTGGCTCTTTATGGAAAATGCATCAATTAAGAGGTGGTGGGATCTCGGTAGCTGAAATGGTTAATGCAAAACCTATTTCGCCCCAAACAAAAGATCTGCTGGAAAAACGTTTTGTTAACATTGTTGAAGAAATGTCTATCGCATCAGGCGTAGCCATCCCAAGACTGTATGTCATGGAAGATGATGCCATCAATGCCTTTGTGGCAGGTAATAAGCCAGAAGATACCGTTATGGTTGTTACACGCGGTTCACTTAATCAATTATCAAGAGATGAGCTACAAAGCGTAGTGGGTCATGAGTTTAGTCATATACTCAATAGCGATATGCAAATCAGTCTGCGCCTCATGGGTATATTAGGTGGCTTGCTGTTGATTGGTCAGATAGGCTACTTCTTGCTGAGAATATTTGGTCGTAGCGATTCAAATAGACGCTCTAGTTCATCTGATGATCGAAAAGGGGGTGGCAATATTATGCTTGTTATCCTGATCATTGGGCTTGGTCTTTTGATTCTAGGGTATATCGGTTTATTTTTTGGCAGGTTGATAAAAGCCGCCGTTTCAAGACAAAGAGAATTACTCGCTGATGCCTCATCGGTGCAATTTACAAGAAATCCACAAGGTTTGGTGTTTGCATTACGGCGCATTCTGATGAGCCAAAAAGGCACCTATCTTGCCTCAAAAAATGTTGAGGACATCAGTCATCTTTGTTTTTGCACCCCGCGTTGGATCATGTTTCAAAATTTATTGGCAACACATCCACCGCTGGAAGAGAGAATTAATGAATTAGACCCACAAGGTCAATATAAAGGGTTGCCACTGAGCAAGCTCAATGATGATGCTGATGACAATAAAAAAAGAACTAAAAAAGCAGAATTTACCCCCTCCATGATGATGGGCGCGGCAGCTGTTATTGCAGCTGGTGCTGGCAACGTTAAAATTAGTGTGAAAGATGTTGAAAAAAGCATTGGTAATCCCACGCCAGACAGTGTCGCCTTGGCGCAAGAAATGCTCGCCAACATTCCAAGTGTTTTACAGGATGCGGCACATTCACCAGAACAGGTCGAGTTTCTATTCTATGCGATGATCATGTCTTATCATGAAGACAAAGTAGATGACTTTACAGCACTGCTCGATAAGAAGATAACGAATGAAAATATGCAGCTAGTAGAATCCCTTTACGAGAATATGTGTGCTTTACCAAAGACTTTACATTTGGCTTTATTTGATATTGGCTTGCTTTCGTTTAAACATAACACACCAGAAAAACGTCAAGCTATTTATCAAAATCTGGTTTTGCTTACCGCTATTGATGACAAAAAGCTTTTTCAATTTACTTTGTTAACGGTGCTTGGCAAAGTGCTTGATGACAAGCCAAATCAAACAAAAGTTAAATATAATGATTTTTCAGGTGTTATTACTGAAATCAGCCAGTTACTTTCTGTTTTGCTCAAAGCGGGCGCTAAAAATGATAATGATGAAGATGCAGATTTTGCAAAATACATAAAGAACTTTACGGATAAACCCGTTCAAAGACCGCAAATTTCTAATGCTAAACCTATTCAATTTCCTATTGTGCTTAACACCTTGAATCAACTTGCCCCTATCTGCAAGGAAAAGCTCATCCATGTGCTTTTGGAATGCGTTGCAGATGATGGCATCGTCAATTTATCTGAAGCAGAATTAATCAGGGCCATTGCTGCCAGTTTGGAATGTCCGATACCGCCCATATTGGCGACATCGGAATAAAAAGTGATCCCCCAGACTCCATTCCTCATTGTTGAACACCTGAAAATAAAACTATAAGTGTATTTACATTCTAAAGAAAATGATGATTTAAACCGAAAATTATTTATATACTCGAAAATACTCGAACCAGTTTGAATTTAGGCGAGGCGCCAAGTGAGCGAAGCCCCAGGAGTGCACGCTTTGGTGCATGACTGGGGTGAGTGAGCGCAGGCAACAAAGCATAAATGCAAACTGGGAAGATGATGATTACAAGCGAACACGACAGCATAACCCTCATGCAACAACAAGCCAATCAATCTATTGTTGAGGATTTGCATCGTCGTGGTTTTATTGATCAAAAAGCACGAGACTGCGTTTTAGAGCTGCTTTATCCCCATGTGAGCTGGGGCGCCTTTTGCGCACAGTTATTTATGATCCTGGGATGTCTCTTTATCATTTGCGGTCTTGGTTTTTATTTTGCTTTTAATTGGGAAAATATGTCTGGTAGTTATAAACTACATACCCTTGAAGCAGGCATTGTTTGTTGTGCCGCAGGCGCTTGGGCCTTTTCACTTTCAAAATTGCAAGGTCAACTCTTCTTAATAACGGCTTGCTTGCTCGTCGGGGCCTTTATAGGCGTTTTTTCACTACTTTACCCCAGTGGTATTGATAATTATCAATTGCTTTTACTTTGGGCGCTATTAATAACACCTTGGGTGATGATCAGCCAATTTGTGCCCATGTGGTTTGTTTGGCTTATTATCTTGAATGCCGCTGTCGCGAGTTTCTGGATAAGTTCTGCCAGAAATAACCTGGATGCCATTTATTTCGTATTTTTTATTCTAATCATGTTAGATAGTGCATTTCTTATTTTAAAAGAACTCGTTGAAAATAAATTCTCCTGGTGCCAAGCAAGATGGCAGCGTTTATTATTTGGAGTAAGCCTTTTGGCTCTCACGCTTACCCCCATTATCATGCTTATCATGAGTGGTGAGTGGAAGAACATATATTTAATGCTGAGTGCTCTTTTAGGCCTGGCAATTCAATGTAGCATGTTGGTTTATTACCGAATTAAAAAACTCGATATGTGGATGCTTTCGGCCACTGTTATTTCCTTGTGCATTATTTGTTGCATGACATGCTCTGAATTACTGCAAGCGTTGATTAGAACTCAAGATCTCTATTGGATCTGCATGTCTATTACTGCCCTGGTTATCTTTTCCCTTGGGGCCACAATGTTACGATTGATGACCCCAACATTTATTATTAACCAAGATAGAATGCTATGAAAAACTATAGTGTCCAAAGTATATTAGATTGGCTTGAAACCAAAAATTATCTCAGCGATAGACGCCAAGCCGAAGCTTTTGTATTAACTCATAACAATGTTTATAGAATGCCACTTTATATTCATATACTCATGGCCTTTGGTGCATTGGTTGGTAGTGTTTGCGTGATGAGCTTACTCATGAGCACCCAATATGTCACCCTTGATTCAGCACCTGCATTTTTTATTAGCGGCGGCGTCTTCATGTCGCTTTCATTACTGCTTTATTATTTGTTGCGTTATCAAACACCTTTGCTGCAAAGTTTTGGCCTGCAGACTGCACTTATTTTTATGATTGTTGGCAAAATACTCATGGTGTTTGGTTTTTATATATTAAGCACACACCCGCTCACTTTTCATCTAAATGCATGGTTAATTACAATAGGGTTGTTCATTGTTACCATAGCGACCTATTTTATATATCCTAATCAAATTGATAGATTCTTATCTAGCACAGCGCTGCTTGGTTCCGTGCTTTACAATACCATCATGCTCTATGACTCAGATGCACCTTTCTTTATATTTTTTATTGCGCTTACTGCATTATGCGGTTTCTCTTTTATTTTTAGAAGAAAATCTTTATCCTGGTCACCATTAGGTTATGCAATTGTGATTTGTTTGTGTGCCAGTGCCATCATGATAACGCTAACAGCGGGTTCCTCCATAACGATTCCAACTTTATATTTCAATATTGTTTTAAGCTTTGCTTTGATAAGCCTGTGTATATATTTGGGCAAAGAGAAACATGCCATCATTCTGCCTTCAACTATAGTTGCCTGCCTAGGCATTGCTTTGTTAACACCAGTTGCAACACCAGGTATATTAGTATCTCTAGGACTTTTGGTAATTGGCTATGCCAAACATGAATTGCTATTAAATATCATTGGCGGCATTTTCCTTTGTTTATGTTTAGTAGTTTTTTATTATAGTTTGCCCTATACCCTTGATTATAAAGCTGCGATGCTTGTTTCAACAGGTGTGATTTTACTCGTCGCAAGAGGGGTCGTTAAATTGATGAAATGGGATCAAGGCTACTTATGAAAACTGCTGTATTATTCATTGGCGCAATTCTTATTTTGGGTTTTTTTAACATTGCGATTTACCAAAAAGAAGCGATTATTGAAAAAGGTCAACCTGTGTTATTAAAATTACAGCCTATTGATATGCAAGCAATGATGGAAAATGATTCTGTGCATTTACGTTATTCGATTGAGGATGAAATGAGAAATCTTCCACCTCAAGACTTAGAAAGTAATACATTAGCAGTAATTAAAATCGATGAAGATAGCATTGCTCATTTTGAAAGGCTTTACACTGGTGAATTAAAAGATAATGAAAAGCTAATAAAATATTATTATCAAAGCTTAGATCCTAACCCTGTGCATCTTAAACCGGACGCTATCTCATTGCAGGCGGGCGAAGATGCTCTTTTTGAAAAGGCCTACTACGCTATCTTTCATTATGAGGGCGCTAAAAATTATGTGCTCACAGGTGTTGCTGATAAAGAATATAATGAAATCACCCCGCCCATCAGTGAATGATAATTTGACGATGCTTTTGATCAATGCTGACTTCTTGATGTTGCAATAAGCCAGTTCCTATTAGCCCCCATTTGGGCGGATTTTCACAATGACCAATATTATATTTAACGAGCGGGTTTTCAAGCTTTCTTTCACCCAGTACGAAGGTACCATCAAGTTCTGCAATAAATCCACCTTGTTGCTCATTAAAAAGATCATAATTCACAACTTTCACATGTTGTTCTTTACGTTGATGTTCAGGAAAGCAAACAGGCATTTTAATAAATCCTGTATATCCCGTATCAATTAAAAAATGATAATCTTTGCTTTTATCTGGATAGTGGACTTTTGCTTTAACAACGGGGATATAATATCCTTTATCTAAATCAAGTTTTGCTCCTGGCAACTCATGTTCAGTATGTTGGCTCAAACTCATTTTGAGCTGCCCTAAATTGATGTTCAAAATCACATCATGAAAGATGTTAGCGCCCAATATTCCTACGATTTGCAGATCATGTAACAGCGAAAAATCATCTTCAGCAGTGTTTGAAGCGACAAAAGGTGCATGTCTGATAATTGCATCGCCTAATTTAATTTCATCAAGAATATATAGCGTTGTTTCTATTGTTGCTTTTTGTTGTGAAGTATAAATGGTTGTCGATAAATTTTTGGCAGCGGTTAATTTAAGCGTTTTAACGAAATCGCGAGATATGATACTTAAATCTGCGCCGGTATCAACCAAGAATTTAAAGGGCCCTTCGTTGTTAATAGTTAACATGACTGTGGGCAACCCCATATTCATTGCTAACTTTGCTTCGCACGTTCCCTTTTGGCCTAAGTCAATTTCAAAAGGAACTTGCTTTTGGAAAGGCTCAATAACTCGTGCCGATTTTATTATTACCTCTTCTTGCGCGGCGTTGCCCATCAAAGAAAAAAGCAGACCCGCTAGTATGAATAGCATTTTTATCATCGACTTCGCCTTGTCCGATAAGCATCCTTATAAATTACTCTCTATTATAGCAATTAGCGTTGCGTCCCATGTCTTCTGCATTTTATTACAGTTATTTGAAGCAAAACCAAGTTAATTGGATGTATTGCCTCTTGTTAGCTATGCTAAGAAGGAAACATTGCTAGGACCTAACCCAGATGAATTCATTGATTCGTTCTTGCTTTTTGATAAATAAAACCTATCCGGCATTAAAAAGCGCCAATCCATTACCACTTATTTATCTTTTACTGATAGGTTTATTGTTTTGTTTTATTTCAACAACTCTTTTTGCTGCTACAACTTTTTTGCAAGATAATGCTCATGTTGTCAGCGCAGAGATGGCCTCTAAATTAGAAAAAGAATTGGAAGCAATAGAATCCAGGGACGGATTACATTTTGAAGTTGTTATATTGCCCAATTTTTATAACAGAGATCCACAAGCAGTAGTCGATGCTTATACGCAAGAACTCGCTAAAAATTCAGCGAATATCGATAAACGCGTCCTTCTTTTGATGGTTTTGGATAATAAACTCGCCATTATTCGCCCCAGCAGCAACATCGCTGCGGCTTACAATGAAGCTACTGTCAAAGAAATCATAGACAATATTAAAAAGAATATGGATGAAAAGAAATACGATGAAATGACCCGCATTGGTATTGCCGGCATTTACCATTACTATGAAAAACAATTTCCCTCTGCTAAACAAGAAACCTCGAATAAATGGAAAAAGTACAGCAATCTCGGTGTGATCCTTGCCACCTTGGTTCTGGTGATAATCTTGATTACTTCCTTGCAAAAGAAGAAACAGAACCCTTAAAAGCTATGTTTCAAACAAAATAGCTATCTTCTTACTTCGCTTCTATTGCCGTGCTACTATTGCGCACAAAAATTATGCTTAAAGGAAGCTTTTTGCTTTGTTTAAGTTAACCATTTGACTTTATGTAGTTATAAATCAGCACATGCCAACAAGAATGCCAAAGATAATATCTCATTTAAAACCTTTTTTACGTCACCTACGAACCCTTCATCGTCTGAGAAGGGCTTCAAAAATTGCGCCTTTGCCAAGCGAGAATAACGCGCAGCATAAAGTACTGATCCTTTTACCTGAAACAGGGATCAATGCTTATACAAAAACCATGGTATCGATAGCTTCACAGTTTCGGCTTCAAGGCATTCAACTCTATTTTGCCCGCTGCTTTCATCTTTTTGAGCGTTGCATGTTTATGGATTCTGAAAACCTTAAACTGGATGCTTCGCCTTTTGATAAGAAGAAGCTTTGCACCTATTGTTATCATGCATTTGATAAAAACATCGTGCAAAATCAGTTTGAGCATATTGATTTAAGGCATTTTCTCGATGAGGGAATAAAGCAAAAGATAAATAAACTCATAGAAGACAATGATAAACCTTTTAATTTTGCTGAGGATGAAATCAATTTCAGTGGGATCTTAGAATACAATTTATTTTTGTATTTGAAAAAATCTACCATACATGACTTATCAGCAAATGAATTTCTACTATGGCGACAACAATTAGCCTCTTTGTATACTGGCTATCATGCTGTTAAGAAATGTGTTGAGTCTTTTGGTATTACCCATATCCTCATGTATGACCAATATAGCCTTAACGTTATAATCAACCTTTATGCGAAACAAAAAGGTATTACGCACACCAATATTACAATACCTTTCCATAAAGATGTTGATCCCACAAAAATACGGGTTTTAGCACAAGATGGCTTAAATCAAGAACATTACACCATCACACAATGGCAGCATTTTAAAGAACTTGCATTATCAGAACTACAAATCAAAGAAGTTGTAGATGACTTAATTATTAAAATGTCCAAAAGAGGAATATACTCTTATTCTCCTAGTAAAAGTCAGAGTCAAGATATTTACGAATCACTTAATTTGGATAAGCATAAAAAAACCATTGTTGCCTTTCCAAGTTCGCAAGATGAGACTGATTCGATCATCAATGCACGAAAGAAAAAGGGCTTACCTGACTTTATTTATGAAGACGCCTTTGCAGATCAATTTGAATGGCTTGATGAATTAATCCGTTTTACAGAAAATTCAGCTGATTTCCAGTTGGTAATTAGACTGCATCCTAGAATGGCACCCAACCATCGTGAAAAATGGGGATGCCCCGTTATCCATGATTATGTAGAAAAATACAATAAATCATATAAGCATGTAAAAATTATATGGCCACAAGATAAAATATCCAGTTTTGATTTAATGGAAATTGCAGATATAGGTAGCGTTGCTTGGAGCTCAATGGGGATCTTCATGGCACGTCTTGGCATACCTGTTGTTAGTGGTTTAAAAATGTGTTTACCAATCCCCAATGAAGATTTTCTAACTTTTTGTCAAAACAAACAAGATTTTTTTGCGCGTATCGAGGGGTTCAAAGCAGCGGATAGTATTGAAAATTTAACTTCTGCCTTTCGCTGGTATCATATGATGTATGTCTGCAATAGTATAGATATGAGTGATGTTATCCATCCCTCAGAGCTGACGCTTGATAAATTAAGTCGAAATGCACATTTATTGACTAGCGCATTAATGCAAGAACAAAATGTACTGGATATTAATTTACAAGAACTTAAAAAGAATAGAACACAAAATACCCAAGATATTGAAAAAAAGGCGCTGCAAGCACAGTTATACAGGCTTATTCATTTCTTCATGACAAACCAAGATGACTTTTCCATCGAAAATACAGCTTCTATGAGCACACAAATTAGGTTAATCAATAATGAAATAATTTATGAGATTAAGGGCCAGCGTTTTCAAAAAATATCACCGATGATTGCCAAACTTGTGCTTTTTGCGCATTCACTATCATCACCTGCGCCTACATTAAAATCTGCTCACTTGGAAAATGCTGTACTATGAACTATGCGCCAATAGCTCTATTTGCTTATAATCGTTTAAACCATCTCAAAAAGACGCTCGCTTCTTTGCAACAAAATACTTTAGCCAAGGAAAGTGACCTTTTTATTTTTTCCGATGGCCCTAAAACTGCAGCTAATAATGAAGAAGTCCATGCACTTCGCCAATGGTTAACAACCGTAGATGGCTTTAAGTCTGTCACTGTGATTGCGCGTGATGCCAACATGGGCTTAGCTGCTTCCATTATACAAGGTGTCACTGAGCTTCTTGCGCAATTTTCTCAAGTGATAGTCTTAGAAGATGATCTCATCCTCTCACCCTATTTTCTACAATACATGAATGATGGTTTAAAACTTTATGAAAAAGATAATAAAGTTGCTTCTATTCATGGTTATGCTTTACCACTAAAAAATGCTATGCCAGAAACCTACTTTTTACGTGGGGCTGATTGCTGGGGATGGGCTACATGGCAAAGAGCTTGGCAACACTTTGAAAAAGATGGGTCAACATTACTTGCAAAGCTTCAACAACAAAATTTAATAAAATTATTTGATTTTGACCATACCCAAGAAAATACGCTCATGTTAAAAAATCAAATTGCAGGGCTTAACAATTCTTGGGCTATCCGTTGGCATGCCAGTGCTTTTATAAACAATATGTTAACACTCTACCCTGGCAAGAGCCTGGTCAATAATATTGGCTTAGACAACAGTGGGACGCATTGCCACGAAACCGATTTATTCAATGTCCCTGTTCATCAATTGCCCATCACAGTGAATCGAATAACCTTGGATGAAAATCACATAGCTTATAAAGCTTATGTAGCCTACTTTAAAGCAGCTAGGCAGAGCATTGTAAAAAGAATTCTCAGGAAAGTTAAGGCGTGGTTTTTTTCAGCAGCATCCAAACAACAGCCTGCTTAGTTAATTCTTTAACAGGCCTGAACCCTGCTTTTTGATAACACTTTAATGCTGCTTTATTACCACTATCGGGATCTACAAAGCAGTGGTCAAAGTGCTTCCAAACATATTGATGAATAAATTCAATGATGCTAACTGTACCAAGTCCTTTATGAAGATAAGCTTCTTCGCCAATAAAGAAATCAATTGCCCCAAGAGAGCTTGGCAAATTAGTAAGTTCATAGCCTTCACGTGGAAAATCATAAGCATTATATATTTGGATAAAACCTATAGGTTGTAAGGCGCAATAAATGATAAAACCAAATATTGGCTTTTCTTGGCCATTTACTAATTGAAATCCATCCAATCGCGGCTCATATTTTTGCGCTATATCGCTTTTTTTCCATTCTCCATTATTTCCCCACCATTGATTTACATGAGGCGTATTTATCCATTTTTGCATTAAAGAAAAGTGTTCTCTGGCCAAAGGTTTAAATGTTATAGCGCTTCTTAAATAATGATTAAAAGCTTTGGGTTGGGGTGTTTTATCAATAAATTCTAAAATGCTTGTGGCACATTGTTCAACTGGTGTATAGGTTGTGTCAATTTCAAGATCATAAGCCGGTGGTGGGAGATATACTTTTTCATACAGTGAACGGGTTAATCCCACATAACGATCATTGCGAAGTTTTTCACGACGTTCACACTCTATCAAATCACAAATAACTTTAACTAAATAGACTTGATGTGACTGGCATAAGGCGTAAGCATAATGTTCGAATATTTCTTTTTTCAACAAAACTTCATCAATGATTAAATCATAACCTTTTTTAATGAGCACTGTGATGGATTCAATCATGTCCCAACGCAACTGGTCGACATCAGGACCAACAACATGGGAGGGTTGTGTTTCAATAATGTCATGTAAATGCTGTTGAAAGAACCATGCCTTTGGCTCATCTTCAAAAGCTACAAATTTTTCATCTATCCAAAAATCAACCAAATGATCAATCGAGTAATAAAGAAAAGGTCTTTGCGACTGATGCATAATGGCACGCGCAATAACCGATTTTCCTGCTGAAGAGCTTCCATTCAGAAATATAATCATATTTTATTGTAATCTAACTAACAATCATCTTGGGACTAGGGTCAATATTACATTGAGTTTAGACCTAAGTTCCCTCCTTTTCGATTGGCTAGGGACTATTCTTAATCTATGGTTAAAAGGAGGATCTCATAAAATGCTATATCTTCTAATCGTTAGTTGCTTCTTTGCATTGAGTTTTGGCTTCATCGCGCTTTGTAAGAGGCTAAAGTAATGATAGCTATCGTTTATGCCTTATCAGGCTCTGTAGCCATTTTCTTATTGCTATACCTACTTGTAGCCTTGCTCAAACCGGAGATATTCCAGTGAGCACTTTCTTCATCTCCTTAAATGGAGGGCTCCAAACTATTTTCTACTTGGGAACAGCCCTGCTGCTTGTCAAACCACTTGGTAGTTACATGGCTAAAGTCTACACAGGACAAGCACTTTTGTTAGAGAACCTTTTGGGACCACTAGAAGATTTCATCTACCGAATGGCGAAAATAGATCCCATCAAAGAAATGAATTGGCAAGAATATGCTTACGCTGTCTTATTATCCAGCCTAGGTGGTTTCCTACTTTTATTCGCAATTTTAAGCTTACAAGGGTATCTGCCTTTAAACCCACAACATTTGCCTCATGTTTCTCCTGATCTGGCATTTAATATTGCAGCCAGTTTTGTCAGCAATACCAATTGGCAATCCTATGCTGGTGAATCAACCTTAAGCTATTTGTCCCAGATGTTAGGCTTAACGGTGCAAAACTTTCTATCAGCAAGTATGGGCATGGCTGTTGCCGTTGCGCTCATTCGCAGTTTTGTTCGTAAAAACACATCTTTGTTAGGTAATTTTTGGGTAGATTGGGTACGCGGCATTCTATATATACTTTTACCCTTTTCCTTTATATTTGCCATCATATTAGGCAGCCAAGGCGTTATTCAAAATTTTAATCCCAATACAATAACCGCACGTATTGAAGCACCTCAAGAATCCCTAACGATACCTGGTGGGCCAGTCGCATCACAAGTTGCTATCAAACAGCTGGGCAGTAATGGCGGTGGATTTTTTAATAGCAATGCAGCACATCCCTTTGAAAATCCAAGCCCTTTATCCAATTTCCTCGAAATGCTTGCCATCATTCTGATCCCAGCAGCATTATGTTACACCTTTGGTGTCATGGTTAATGATAGAAAACAAGGATGGGCACTTTTGGCAGCCATGGCCATCATTTTTATGCCTTTAACCCTCTTCAGTATTGCGCAAGAACAGGCGCCTAACCCCCATTTTCAAAACCTTAACATTGAGCAAAGTCGTAGCTACTTGCAAAGTGGCGGCAATATGGAAGGTAAAGAGCTACGCTTTGGCATAGTCAATTCTGCCCTATGGACCAGCTTAACAACAGCCACATCTAATGGCTCGGTAAACTCCATGATAGATTCTTATTCTCCATTAGGTGGCATGGTGCCTGCTGCTTTTATCATGCTAGGAGAAATTATATTTGGCGGCGTTGGTTCTGGCATCTATGGCATTTTGCTGAACGTTTTAATAACGGTATTTATCGCGGGTTTGATGGTGGGTCGAACGCCGGAATTTTTAGGCAAAAAGCTTAGCAGCTTTGAAATTAAAATGGCCTCTATCGCTATTTTAATTCCCGTGATGACTCTTCTTTTTGGCACTGCCATCTGTGTTTTTAGCAAAGCGGGACTCTCAGGCACCTTGAACCCAGGGCATCAAGGGTTTAGTGAAATCCTCTATGCCTGCACTTCTGCTTCAGGGAATAATGGCAGTGCTTTTGCAGGCTTAAATTCAAACACCCCTTTTTACAATACCCTACTGGGCATCATCATGCTCATTGCAAGATATTGGATAATTATACCCGTGCTTGCTATCGCTGGCTCTTTTGCTGAAAAAAATGCAGCGCCAGCCAACAGTGGTACAATGCCAACACACACCTTCATTTTCATTAATTTACTCATTTGGGTCATTATTCTTGTCGGGCTCTTAACCTTTGTGCCTGTTTTAACCCTGGGTCCTATTTCAGAATATTTTCAATTGGTTAAGTAAGAGATGATAAACAAAACTCACGTCAATCACTCTGGGAAAGAAATAAAGCTAAGCAAAAGTGCTTATTTACCTTCTTTACTGATGGCCTTTAAGCACCTAACGCCCGTATATCTCATTAAAAATCCTGTGATGTTTGTTACTTATATTGGCTGTCTACTGAGTACGCTTATTTTCTTCATTTCACTCTTTACTGCCTATCCTGTTACAAAGTCTTTTACTTTACAAATAGCACTATGGTTATGGTTCACTGTACTATTTGCTAATTTTTCCGAGGCTATGGCTGAAAGACGCGGTAAAGCCCAAGCAGAGACCTTAAAAAAATCTCGACGTGAAATCCAAGCAAAGAAGATATCCAATATCAATGACAGAGAATTTTCATTAATACCTGCCACACAGCTGAAGCATGAAGATCTCGTATTGGTCGAACCAGGTGATGTTATTCCCGGAGATGGACAAGTGGTCGCCGGTGTTGCTTCGGTAGATGAAAGTGCTATTACCGGAGAAAGCGCGCCTGTCATTAGAGAAAGTGGTTCTGACAGAGATTCTGTTACCGGCGGTACACTTTTACTTTCAGATTGGCTTGTTGTACGGATTACCTCAAACCCAGGTGAAACCTTCCTTGATAAAATGATTTCTTTGGTTGAAGGTGCTAAAAGGAAAAAGACACCAAACGAGATAGCGTTGAACATATTGCTTGCTGGTATGAGTCTTATATTTTTAATTGTGACAATGACATTGCTTCCTTTCTCACACCATAGCGTTAATATTGATGGACAAGGTCAAGTTATCAGTGTCACGGTGCTAGTAGCTTTGCTTGTTTGTCTTATCCCCACAACGATTGGTGGTTTGTTATCGGCGATCGGTATCGCTGGCATGGATAGGCTTATTCGTAATAATGTCATCGCGACCTCCGGTCGTGCTGTTGAAGCAGCTGGTGATGTTAACATCTTGCTCTTAGATAAGACGGGCACGATTACCATCGGCAACCGTCAAGCCATTGCTTTTTATCCTTCCCAAGATTGCAGCATAGAAGAGCTAGCACAAGCTGCTGAGATCTCATCGCTAGCAGATGAAACACCAGAAGGTAAAAGTATTGTTTTGCTGGCACACCATAAATATGGTGTAAAGCCTACGAGTTTATCTGATCTTCAAGCAACTTTTATCCCCTTCTCCGCTGAAACCCGCGTCAGTGGTATTGAAGTAGGTTCAAGAAAAATATTAAAAGGCGCTATTGATAAAATTACCGAGCATGTAAAAAGCAATGGCGGCTCAATAGATAACTTTATTTTGAAAAAAATTGAGGAAATTGCGCGCTCTGGTTCAACGCCACTTGTTGTCTCCGATGGCTCCAAAGTGCTAGGCGCAATTGAACTAAAAGATATTATAAAAACCGGCATTAAAGATAGACTGGCAGAGCTTAGGTTAATGGGTATTAAAAGCATCATGATTACCGGTGATAATCCATTAACTGCCGCAACTATCGCAGCAGAAGCAGGGGTGGATGATTTTTTTGCAGAAGCAACCCCTGAAATTAAGTTAAAATTAATCAAAAAATATCAAGAACAAGGCCAGCTGGTTGCCATGGTGGGTGATGGCACAAACGATGCCCCTGCTTTAGCCCAAACCGATGTTGCCGTAGCCATGAACAGTGGCACACAAGCTGCTAAAGAAGCAGCTAATATGGTTGATTTGGACTCAGACCCAACAAAATTAATTGAAATTGTCAAAATAGGTAAGCAACTGCTCATCACCAGAGGAGCCCTTACCACTTTTAGTATTGCTAATGATGTAGCGAAGTATTTTGCAATTATCCCAGCCGCTTTTAGCAGCACGGTGCCCGATTTACAAAATTTTAATATTATGAGCTTAGGCTCTCCTCATAGCGCCATTTTATCAGCGGTGATTTTTAATGCCTTAATCATTGTATTTTTAATCCCACTGGCATTACAAGGCATCAAATATAGACCATTTAATGCCGATCAACTCTTATTTAGAAATACCATGATTTATGGTGTCGGTGGAGTGATAGTACCATTTGTTGGGATCAAAGTTGTGGATCTTATTGTTAACGCGATTGGGTTGGTATAGCGTATGCCAGATAAAAAATTCTTCAAATATAACCTGCGTCCTGCAATTGTACTTTTGCTATTTTTTACAATTGTGTTGGGCGTCATCTATCCTGGCGTGATCACATTTATTAACCAGTTGGCCTTTCCGATTTTGGCTAATGGATCACTGATTGTCGAAGATCAACTTTTAGGCTCAGAGCTCCTTTTTCAACCTTTTAAAGATCCGAAATTTTTTTGGGGTAGACCTACTTCGACAAATTCCCCTTTTAATACGATCAATTCTACAGGCTCAAATTTGAGTCCCAATAATCCTCAGCTACTGAACAATGTTAAAGCAAGAATTGACGCTTTACATGCCATCGATCCGAACAACCATTTCCCTATTCCAATCGATTTGGTCACTGTATCTGGTAGCGGACTTGATCCCCATATTTCGATAAATGCAGCCTATTATCAAGTACCCAGGATTGCGCGTTTAAGGCATATCGATGAAGCAGTGGTTTTTAATATAGTAAATGAATCAATAGAGTATCGACAATTTGGCTTTCTTGGAGAGCCACGCGTTAATGTGGTTAAATTAAATCTGTTGTTACATAAGGGTGATCGCACTTAGTATGGAATCAGAACGTCCGGATCCAGAACAGCTATTACGCACCGTTAAAGAACAAACCAAAAGTGCTGGCCGTGGAAAATTAAAAATTTTCTTTGGTGCCTGTGCTGGCTCGGGAAAAACCTATGCCATGCTTTCAGCAGCACAAGAAAAGCACAAAGAAGGTGTTAATGTTGTCGCCGGGATTATTGAAACCCATGGCAGATCTGAAACAGCTAAAATGCTTGAAGGGCTAATCAAATTACCCTTAAGGCAAATTCAATATCAAGGTATAACTATCAAAGAGCTTGATATCGATGCTGCTATTGAAAAAGACCCAAGCATTTTACTTATAGATGAGCTTGCACACACCAATGCAATAGGATCAAGACATCCCAAACGTTGGCAAGATGTTCAAGAAATACTTGAATGCGGAATAGACGTTTACACAACTTTAAATGTGCAACACCTTGAAAGTCTAAACGATTTGGTTGCTAATCTCACAGGGATCAGAGTAAAAGAAACTGTGCCAGATTCTATATTTGATAATGCTGATGAGATAGTACTCGTCGACATCCCCTCTGAAATCATTCTTGAACGTTTAGACGAAGGCAAGGTTTATCTTGGCGAATTTGCCAAACAACGCGCTGCACAGCACTTTTTCAAAATTGAAAACCTCATCGCGCTGCGTGAAATTGCTTTGCGCAGAACCGCCGAACGCGTTGATGCCCTGCGAGATATTTATAAGAAATATCAAAGCAAGAAGCTCATGATCTCCGACAAAATTTTAGCATGTGTCGGACCTGGGGCCTTATCTACCAAGTTGGTGCGCAACGCGAAACAACTTGCCACGAAGTTAAAGTGTCCCTGGACTGCGCTTTATGTTGAAAATGATGAATACTACAGTTTAGCTAAAGAAGAACAAAACAACATCAAAAGAACGATGCAACTTGCAGAGCAATTGGGCGGCAAGACTGAAAACATACAAGAAAACAGAATAGACGATGCTATTATTGCCTATGCGCAAAAACATAACTTCACCAAAATAATACTCGGAAAGTCGAGAAGATCAGCATTAAAGTGTTGGTTATTCAAATCCCTTGTCAATGAAGTAATCGATAAAAGTGGCAATATCGATGTTTATATAGTTAATGAAGATACGCCACCTGCAAAATTGAAAAAACAAAGCACCACAACTGCGACATGGTCTTCTTTTTTATATGCTATTTTAGTCATTATTCTATGTACCGTGTTTGGCTTACCTGCCAAGGAATGGCTAGAACCTGAAACAGTATTAATGATATATCTTGCCGGTGTTGTGATTGTTTCGATTAGCAGTGAACGCGGCATTGCAGTACTAACGGCCTTGCTCGCCGTGATTTGCTATAATTTCTTTTTTATTCATCCTTATTACAATTTAAGCACCTATCATTTAAGGGATATAGTTACACTTGGCGTTTTGTTGCTCACCGGCGTTGTTATTAGCACCTTGACTTCTCGGCTTCGCCAACAGCATATTTTTACACTTCAACGTGAAAAATATACTTCTGAACTATATGATTTGAGCCGAAAGCTCATTATTACCCCTGGTAAAACAAAGATTGCCAAAGTAGTCTCTCACCATATTGGTGAGATTTTTGATTGTGCTGCCACAGTATGGGTCCCCAATGAATCAGGTCATCTAGAACTTATCTCCCATCCCGGCATCAAAACAGAACTCAAAGAAGAAAGCGTTGCCTTATGGGCATTCAAACATAATCAAAAGGCAGGTTTTGGTACAGATACCATGCCAAGCGCACGTGGCTATTATTTACCCATTGCCAATGGTGATAAAATTTATGGTGTACTGGGTCTTATTCCTAAAGATCCAGATAAAAGCTTTGATGCAGAAGAAAATATGCTCATAGAGTCTTTAGTCATACAAACTGCATCTGCTTTTGAACGGGTTCATGCAGCAGATCTTGTTAGAAAAGAAAAAAATACGCCGCCAGCGCATTAAAATAAGTAGGGTTTTAGATAAGAGAGAATAAACTTCACTTGCTCTTCTATTGTCGCATTTCCATTGATGATTAATTGCGCCCCTTCCTTTTCAGGAAAATATTCAAACAATTTTCGCGAATGAGTCAAATAACAGCGAATATCTTCTACAATATCCTCTTTGGTGGATTTGTTACTTGTGAAATCTCTTAATATTCTTCTGCCCAAAGCGATGTCTAAGGGAACATCCAATGAAATCAAGGCATCGATATATTTGCCTGTGGCGCTATGCTTATATCCTAAAGGTGCATCAAATAAAACAACAGGCGTTGGCATAAGCTCTTTATGTGTAGCAGGACATGTGATGATTTTATCTTCTTTTAGATGAGAAAGTACATTTTCAAGACTGGGGTAATGCCAAGCACTATAGTCACGGCTTGTCTCATACCAGGAAACATAGTCCTTGGGCCCTGTTGAAATTTCATCATAATCATCCCAATAAACACAGGTTGCGTTTAAGGCTTTTCCAACAGCTTTGACAAGGGTAGTTTTGCCAGCACCAGAGATGCCAGCAATACCAATAATCTTTGACATTCCTTTATCCTACTTGTTCAATTTTTTCCATATCAACAGCAAGTGAACGTTGGTGAACAGCCAAGGTAACACAGGAATCAGACCATATATTAATAGCACTCTCTAACATATCTAAGAGCGCATAGAAGGGGAGAATAACCCCCATTAAGGTTAAAGGCAGATTCATCGTGGTTAATAAAGCACTCGCAATGAAAAAGCATCCCATGGGCACCCCAGCATTACCAATTGCGGCAACCGTTGCGATAACTATCCACGTTAATTTTTCGCTCAAGGTAAAGCTCATGCCTTGGCTTTGCGCAATAAACATTACCGTAATTAATATAAAGGCCGCGCAGGCATTCATATTAATACTGGTGCATAAGGGAAAACTGAATCTGGCAACTTTGGGGGAAACACCAAGGCCTTGCTCTGCGCAATCAATCGCTGTTGGCATCGCAGCACTAGAAGATTTTGAGAAAAAGGCAAATGAAAGTGCTGGTAACATTTTAACAAAAGCGCTTTTTGCACTAAGTCCATGTGCCCATAAAAATAAGGGTAAGACTATCAGTGCTTGAATAAGATTGGCACCTAAAATTGTCGTTAAATACCAGCCGAGTCTTTCAAATTCTAAGTCTTTTGAAACTTCAACGCAAAAAGCAGTCATAAATCCCCAAATGGCAAGGGGCATAAAACTGACTATCCAACGCGTCAACTGCATCATCATTTGAAAAAGGCTTTGTAGCAATTGATGAATTGGCAAACGTTGCTCTGTGGGTAATTTGGCAATGCCCACACCAATAAGCAAAGATAGCAACATAATACTGACGACATTACCTTCTAAAAAGGGTTGCAGTAAGTTGCTGGGAATAACTTTGAGAAATTCTTCATAATAGGATGTTGGCTGTGCAAAAGTGTTTTCTGAGGCTATCACCTGCGTTACCGGGTGAATTACTTCATAAAGTAGCAAAGCAATAGAAGCCGCAATCATGGTGGTAAGAACGGTATAGCTCACAATACGCCGCCCGATCCGGGACATAGAGCTTTCACCCACTGAGGAAATTGTCGCCAACAAAGAAAGGCTTATCATCGGTAAGCTAATCAATTTAAGGAGGCGTACAAAGATTTCTGACACTAATTCAGCAAGTTTTAAAATTAGGGGTTGCTGCCACCAACCTGCCAGTACTGCCAAGGCAATGGCAACCAAAATCATCCAATAACCACGTCGGTTAAGCATAGATAAGCTCACATCATTAATTTGAGTTAAGTAAAAAGCTATATAATAAGTATGCTAATGAAATAGGTGTATGTGTCAACCTAGGGTCGACAACAGGTAGAAAGGATAAGATAGTGAGTTTTCATGGTGATATGCACCTTAATATTATCTTTAGAAGTTAAACATAGTTAGGCAATCTCGTCAATCCTTCTAGGCCTAAAAGCCAACGCAGGCTAAGGGCTGCACCCTTAGAAAACATAGCGAGCTTGGCCTTAAAATGGACTGCTTCTTCGCATGATTGGTTTAACCGTTCCATTTTAGTAATGGAAGAATAGTATTATAGTCATCCGTCCATACGCTGGGCGCAACTTTATCGGTATTCACAAGTGGGATCTCTTTTTCCTTAAGCCATTCGCCAAAATGCTTATCACAGCTAACAATTGCCCATGAGGCCGCAAATACTCCTTTACTTTCTTCGCTATTATTAACCAGCCAATAATGTGCACAGCCTTGTTGTTCTGCTAATGCTTTAGTAACACTTTTAAAATCAAGATAGGTATTTGATGTATGGAAAGCCAAAATACCATTTTTAGCAAGATGAAGCTTATAAAGCGAAAGGGCTTCTTTGGTAAGTAAATGTGTAGGAATAGCATCACCACTAAAAGCATCAACAATCAATACATTATATTTATGTGAGCCATTTTTCTGTAACTGCAGCCTTGCATCACCCAAAACGGTGTCCATTTTTGCTTTTGAATCACGCATAAAACTAAAATAGGTGTGGGCAACCTGAACAACATCAGGATCTATTTCATAGAAAGTAAAGCTATCGCCCTTTTCTCCATATGCCGCTAAAATCCCACTGCCCAAACCAATCACACCTACCTGTAAAGGATGCTGGGCTTTTAAGTAATCAAAAACCAAACCAATACCGGTATGATGACCGTAATAGGTTGTGGGCCATTGTGCCTTATCTTGGTCCTTGAATTGCAAACCATGTACCACCATGCCATGCATTATTACTCTATAGGCTGTAGGTGATTTTTCATCACCCATATCAAAGACTTTGATAAGACCATAAGGATTTCTATAGTGCGCAACAGCGTGCTGAGCAGGATTATAAATGTTCAAGTAGATGACAACACTAAAGCTAATAAGTGAAAACAAGCCAAGGAACTTTAAAATATAATCCCATTTGCTTTTTGATATGACATATTGCCTATAGAGCAAGAATACAACGATGCCATTGATGATAAAAAGAGGCACATAGAGATCCCACCAATTACTAAAGAACTGCAATGCAATGATGTTGGAAAAGAGGCCACCTAAAACACCCCCCAGCGCTATCATCAAATAATACAGGGTGAGATCTTGGGTTTTTGGCTTTGCTTTCACCAACTCTCCGTGGCAAATCATGCAAGCACTATATAACAACGCTAAGACAACTATGACAACATTTACACCTGCAAGCGTAAAATGATAAAGCAACCATAGGAGCAAGCCTAACCACACAACAAAAGTTGAGGACCAAAACACATGGTCATAAGGCTTCTCTTGTGCAAACACCACGATATAGGAAATCAAATACAAGGCCAATGGCAATACCCAAAGCAAGGGTAAATTCATGACATTTTGCACTAAAAATTGTGTTGTCGATAAAAGTAAGGCACTGCTTAAAAATGTCAGTGAAATCCATTTCAAGATAAGTGGCAATCTAAGATCAAACCCTTCTCTTTCTTGGGCCGACTCTTTTATGCTAAATAATTTTACTAGGCATGCGATACAAAGTACCACATAGACGCCATAGGCAAGTGACCAAAAAAAACCTTGCACTTTCAGGCCCAATAAGGGCTCTAATAAGAAAGGATAACCTAATAGACCAATTAATGAACCTGCATTGGATATGGCGTAGTAGATATAAGGATATTCACTTTGATTTACGCGGCAATACCAATGCTGCAATAAAGGACTCGAAGCACAAATAATCACACAGGGTAACAAAATGCTTTTTGACAATAACAGCAAAATCGCCAATGGGGGCCATAAACTTTCAAATGCAGCTTGATATTCTAAGTGTATAGGTAAATAGAAAATTGAAGCGCAAAGCAAAACCAAATGTATTATGGCTTGTATTTTTTGTGAAAAATATCGCGAGAGCACATAGGCATAAAAATAGCCTAAGAGTAAAACAATTTGAAAAAATAAAATCGTTGAAATCCAAACAATACCAGAGCCACCAAAATACGGTAGCATCCCTTTGGCAATGAGGGGTTGAATAAAGAAAAGCAAAAAAGCGCTTAAGAATATAGCGATGCCGTAAAGCTGCAGTTTCATCCTTTCTCAGTATTCCCTGTTGGTTCGCTAAATAATGAATGGATATACATGTATTATTATAGATTAAATTCCCGACGAAGGGTGTTAAAAACTGTTGACGGGGACAATACTTATCGTCTATCTTCAGTTTATGAACATATTACTTAACCTGCCTTTAAACACGACTACAACCACTACCGGCTAGGCCGGTACATTCATTTGCGCTCTACATTTTTACACCCACTTTAAAATTCACCGAAAAAGGTACGGTTATGTTTCGTAAAATGCCCTTTATTTTGCTCCTTATTATTGGATTAATATGTCTATTTGGCAGCATGCTGCCCATGGATGTGAAAGCATTTTTGTTTAGCCTCAGCTTAAGCATTAAAACAATCATCATAGCGTGTCTGCCCTTTATCATTTTTGGCTTACTTTTCAAGGTAATGGCGCAGCTAGCGCATCAAGCTTCTAAAGTTATTTTGCTTATTCTCGTAGGCGTATGTTGCTCAAACTTTATATCCACGTTTATAAGTCATTATGTTGGTGTATGGATATATCATTTTGATTTATCTGTGATAGTGCCGCAAAACAGCGAAGCGCTCACACCTTTGTGGGAGCTAAATCTTCCTAAATTAATCCCCAATAATATTGCGATGTTTGCAGGGCTTGTTCTGGGCTTTATCAGTGCTTATTTTAAACCCGCATTTACGCAACGTCTTGCTAATCAATTTGATATAATTATCAATAAAGCCTTACATGGCTTTACCTATTTTATTCCTTTATTTGTGGCTGGGTTTATCGTAAAACTTGAACACGACGGCGTAGTGCTAACACTTATTCAAGATTATGCCCTCATTTTTGCGATGATAGCCATTGCTCAATTTAGCTATATTTTATTCATTTATGTTGCCATCAATGGCACCTTCAAAAAGGCATTGCAAAGTTTGAAAAATATGCTGCCTGCCTGCATCACCGGTTTTAGCACGATGTCTAGTGCAGCAGCTATGCCTCTCACGATTATTGCGACACAGAAAAATGCCAAAAATCCTGATATCGCTCGCTCGGTTATTCCTGCAACGGTTAATGTACATCTTATTGGTGATTGCTTTGCCATTCCGATTTTAGCTTATGCCATCTTAAAAAGTTTTAATGTTCAAGAGCCACTCTTGCTTAGTTACTTGATTTTTACTTTCTACTTCGTCCTAGCTAAATTCTCTGTTGCAGGCGTGCCTGGTGGTGGCATCATCGTCATGCTCCCTGTTTTGGAGAGCTATTTAGGTTTTACAGGGCCGATGCTTTCTTTGATTACGGCTATGTACATTTTATTTGATCCTGTCATTACAAGTGCCAATGTACTTGGTAATGGTGGCTTTGCTTTGGTGATTGATAAGGCTCAAGGGATGCTGTTCAAGCCTAAAACAAATAAACTTGTTACCAAGCCCCTTTCTAACTGAGTATATAACTAGCAACTGCGTATAATAAGTATACGCAGTTATAGTTACCTTCTAAAATTAAAATATTACTACGCCAAAATAAGCGATTAGCTCATGGAACGGGCTACTGGAAAAATTCTTAGGTCCCTCACGGTAGTGCTTACCCTATGTGCGCTAGGGGCATGTGCCTTTTATTATTTCTACCAAAAAACGAAACACGGCAGCGAAATTATTGTTCATGGTAATGTTGATATCAGACAGGTTGAACTCGGCTTTAGGGTCAGTGGCCGCCTAGAAAACATGAAATATGAAGAAGGTGATGCGATAAAAAAAGGCACTCTCCTTGCAACACTTGATAAAGTACCCTTTCAACATGATGTAGATAACCTAAAAGCCCAGGTCGCAGCAGCCACGGAAAATTTAAAGAAGCTCAATACCGGTAATCGACCTCAAGAAATTCAAGAAGCTATTGCGCTGGTTAACCAACAGCAAGCGACTTTCGATAATGCTAACAAAGTGTTAATTCGCAAAAAAGATTTGATGCAAAAGAATTATGCCTCTAAACAAGAATTTGATGATGCCAATGCCGCATACGATGAAGCAAAGGCAAAATTAAAAACAGCGCAAGAAGCCCTGAAATTAATGAAAGAGGGATTTCGCACAGAAGATATCGCTGCAGGTCAAGCGCAACTAGAATCGATACAAGCACAGTTAGCCATCGCCGAGGTTAAACTACAAGATACCGAATTGTTTGCCCCTAACGACGGTATCATCTTAACAAGAATTAAGGAGCCAGGTGCCATTTTATCCGTAGGCACCCCTGTCTATACTTTATCACTTACCAACCCTATCTGGGTGCGTGCCTATGTGTCTGAAGTAGATTTAGGTCGCATTAAACCCGGCATGGGTGCTTTGGTTTACACAGACTCTGCGCCCACCAAGCCTTATCAGGGTCAAATTGGCTTTATTTCTCCCCAAGCTGAATTTACCCCAAAGAATATTGAAACCAAGGAATTGCGCACTGATTTAGTCTATCGCCTTCGTATCATCGTCGAAGATAAAGAGGGCTTTCTTCGTCAAGGTATGCCCGTCACTGCTGTAATCCAAGCAGATGATGCCGCACGTACATCGAATTCAAAGCATGAGTGATGATATTGCCATACGTCTTGAAAACGTGAGCAAATTTTTTACACAAACCAATACGCTTGCATTAGATAACATTAACGTTAATATAAAAGCAGGACGCGTAACAGGATTAGTTGGTCCAGACGCTTCCGGCAAAACGACGCTTATTCGTCTTATCACCGGTTTAATGCAACCTAGCTCAGGTGAGATCATTGTTTGTGGTAATAATACGAAAAACAAAAGCAAAGACAATGAAGAAGTCATTGGTTACATGCCTCAAAAATTTGGGCTGTATGAAGACTTAACCGTGCTTGAAAATCTTGAGCTCTATGCAAGATTACATCAACTCAATGCTAAAGAAAGACATGATTCCTTTGATCGTATGCTCACTTTTACTTCATTAACAGAGTTTACCGGCAGATTAGCCGGCCAATTATCTGGCGGTATGAAGCAAAAATTGGGGCTAGCATGTGCTCTTTTAAGCAGACCTAAGGTTTTAGTATTAGATGAGCCCAGTGTCGGTGTTGATCCTATCTCAAGGCGCGAACTCTGGAAAATGGTGCAAACCTTAAGCGTTGAGGGCATGTGTGTTATCTGGTCTACAGCTTATCTGGATGAAGCAGAAAAATGTCCTGAGGTTATTCTACTTAATGAAGGAAAAATTCTTTTTGATGGTTTGCCCAGTGCTCTTTCTGCAAACGTTCAAGGGCGGGTATTTCACGTTGAAACATCTGCACATGAACTTAGACATACATTGCAAGAACTCCTGAATCGTAAAGATGTTGTAGATGGCGTTATTCAGGGTAAATATATCCGCATTTTATTTGAAAGCACCACGCCTCCCGTCTTGCCTTGGCCCATGAAAAAGGTTACCCCCCGATTTGAAGATGCCTTTATTGATATTCTCAAGGGAAAGTTTTCACGCTCCTCTGTTCTTGCTGCACATATAGTTGAAAAAAAGCAAGATAATGCCGACGTGATTCGTGCTGATAATCTCACTAAGCGTTTTGCTAGTTTTTATGCAGCCAAAAATATTTCCTTTGGGATTAAACGTGGAGAAATATTTGGGCTCTTAGGCCCCAATGGCGCTGGCAAATCAACCACATTTAAGATGCTATGTGGCTTATTACAACCCAGCAGCGGTAGTGCACTGGTTTCAGGGCTCGATCTTAAGACCGCAAGCTCAAAAGCGCGTTCTCGTATTGGTTATATGGCTCAAAGATTTTCCCTGTACAGTGACTTAAACGTGCTTGAAAACTTGCAATTCTTTTCTGGTGTTTATGGATTAAAGGGCAAAAGAAGAAAAGCCGCACTAAAGCAAATGATTGATATTTTTGAACTCAGTCATTACTTAAAAGTGAACGCTGGCACTTTGCCGTTGGGCTATAAACAGCGTTTGGCATTATCCTGTGCTGTCATGCATGAGCCGGATGTTTTATTTTTAGATGAACCAACTTCAGGCGTTGATCCCTTAACGCGTCGCGAATTTTGGACCCATATCAATGGCATGGTCCAAAAAGGCGTCACCATCATGATCACCACCCATTTTATGGATGAAGCTGAATATTGCGATAGGATAGCGCTCATTTACAAAGGCCAAAATATTGCTTCAGATACACCTGATGGTTTAAAAGCAAAGGTAGAATCAGCTTCCCTGCCTGATCCCACCTTAGAAGATGCTTTTATTGAATTAATTAAACAATCAGATAAAAATAGGGAAAATACAGCATGATTTCCCTAGAACGGTTATTTGCCTTTACTTATAAAGAATCGCTTCAAGCATGGCGCGATCCAAGTACACTTATCATCGCGGTCATACTGCCTGCAATTATGATGTTTTTATTCGCCTTTGGCGTTAATCTTGATTTGAATAATATACGTATTGGTTTGGTTTTAGAGGATACTTCCCCCGAGGCTAGAAGCTTGGCCAAAGCTTTTGAAAGCACCACCTATTTTAATGTGAGAACAGACACGCATCGTGAGACTTTAACTGAGGAACTAGTGGCTGGTAGGCTCAGAGGTTTAGTTGTTATCCCCCAAGATTTTACGGCTAAATTGCAGCGTGATGAAACATCCCCAGTGCAAGTCATTGCAGATGGTAGTGAAACAAATACAGCAAGCTTTGTGCTAAATTATGCCAACGGCGTAGTTGAGAACTGGCGCGCCAGCCAACAAGAACAACAAGGCCTTGATATCCCCTCTATTCGCACGCAAGCCAGGATCTGGTTTAATCCTGAACTGAAAAGTCGTAACGTCATTTTACCTGGTTCTATTGCTATCATTATGGCTTTAATTGGAACACTCCTTACCGCACTGGTGGTTGCCAGAGAATGGGAAAGGGGCTCTATGGAAGCAATTTTATCAACACCTATTCATATCAGTGAACTTATCATTGGCAAAGTTACCCCCTACTTTATCTTAGGTATGTGTTCAATGATATTATGTGTTTCAAGCTCGGTTTTTGTTTTTGGTGTGCCGTTTGTTGGCTCTATATGGCTACTCTCCCTAGCAACAGCCATTTTTTTGCTTGCGGGTCTGAGCCAGGGCTTATTAATATCAACCTTGTCGAAAAATCAATTTGTCGCAAGCCAAGCCGCCATCAATGCAGCATTTTTGCCAGCATATATGCTTTCAGGTTTCTTATATGAAATTCAATCCATGCCAACAGCCCTTAAAGCGGTAACCTATTTACTACCGGCTCGTTATTTTGTCTCTATCATTCAGACTAGCTTTTTAGCCGGCGTTATTTGGTCCGAGATTATCCCTAATATGCTTGCCATGTTAGCTATTGCGAGTTTCTTTTTATTTATTGTCGTTAGAAAGAGCAAAAAGAGTTTAGAATGAAATCCTATTTTCGCATCAAAGCCTTAGTGATTAAAGAACTACTGGCCATTTTAAAAGATAAAAAGGCCAGAATCGTGCTTGTCATGCCACCTATCATGCAACTTCTTCTTTTTGCAAATGCCGCAACCCTTGAAGTGCGTAATATTTCGATTGCCTATTTGAATCAAGATGGTGGATGGTATAGTAATGAGTTGATAGAGCGGATTAAAGGCTCACCTTATTTTAGCAATGTCTATGAAGCCAAAACCAATAGCCAACTTACAAACGCTATTAATAATCAGAAGGTCATTGTCGGTCTATATATTCAACCAAATTTTTCTAAATTGCTGGCCCAAGGCAGCGCACCAACGGTACAACTTATTTTAGATGGCCGCAAATCAAATTCATCACCGATTGTACAAGGGTATATCCAACGCATTATTCAAAATTTTAATAAGGATATACAAATACAACAAGATATAAATATCACTAATGATGTAGAGGTAAGCTTTAGATCGTGGTTTAACCCTAACTTAGATTATCTTTATTATACTGTACCGCAGCTAGTAGGTATTTTAAGCATGGTGATAGGTTTGATTGTAACAGGCCTTTCTGTAGCAAGAGAAAGAGAAATGGGTACTTTTGATCAATTACTGGTCTCTCCCTTAAAACCCTGGGAAATCCTTGTCGGCAAAATGATCCCTGCCATGATTATCGGTCTTGCTGAAAGTTCTCTTATCATGATTTTAGCTATGGCAATTTATCAGATCCCTTTTCAGGGTTCATTTCTCTTGTTTTATTTGAGCATGATTGTGTTTATTATCTCTATCATTGGCGTTGGCTTGTTTATCTCATCTTTGTGCCAAACACAGCAACAAGCCATGCTTGGCCTATTTGCCTTTATTATGCCAACTATGTTGCTCTCTGGCTTTGCTACCCCCATTGAAAATATGCCGTATTGGTTGCAACCTGTTTCTTGGATTATTCCTATTACCCATCTGTTTATCATCATCAAAGGTGTGTTTCTCAAAAACATGGGAACCTTAGAAGTGTTACAACATATTTGGCCCATGGTGCTAATCGCTTTCTTTACCTTATCCATTGCCGGCTGGAAATTTTCTCGTACATTAGAATGACTATGTGTATGCACAGTTACATTCAAGTACTTACTCTTTGGTGTCGATCATTATAAAAGAGTGAGCATTTTATCCCTGGAAAAATACGCAGCTTATGAAAAACAAAGTAAAAGCAAGTAATAAAGCCATAGAACGCATTGCCTATGTATTCCAAGGTGGTGGCGCACTGGGCGCCTATCAACTTGGTATTTTCAAAGCCTTACACGAAAACGAATATCAGCCAGATTGGGTGATAGGTACTTCTATTGGTTCCATTAATGCTGCACTAATAGCAGGCAACCCACCCCAAAAGCGTATTGAACGTCTAGAAGAGTTCTGGGACTTAGTTTCACGGGTTGTGATCCCAGGCTTTACACCGCATGATGAGAAAACCAGACAATGGTTTAATTATATCAGCGCGCAATCAAGCTTACTGTTTGGTCAGCCTGGCATGTTTAGCCCAAGGCTTAAAAACCCCCTTCTTGAAACCAATGGCTCAGCGGATAACATTAGCTTTTATGTTGCCACACCATTGCGAAAAACACTTGAAAAATTGATTGATTGGGATCTGCTCAATAGTGGTAAAGTGCGTTTTACTATCGGTGCTGTGGAAGTGCAAAAAGGAAAAGCCGTTTTCTTTGATAGTAATAAGCAAACATTAACCCCCGATCATGTCTTAGCCAGTTGTGCCCTGCCACCTGCTTTTGCCGCTGTTAAAATTGAAAATGAATATTATTGGGATGGTGGTGTTTTAAGCAACACGCCTGTTCAAGCTATTATTAATGATTCTCATCATGTTAATACCTTATGTTTTATGGCGAATTTATTTGATTCATTTGGTTTAAATCCAAAAACACTTGATGATGTCATGAAGCGTTATAAGGACATCATGTATTCAAGCCAAGATAGAATGCATTTGCAATCCTTTTTGGAAATTTTACGTTTAAGAAGAGAAATTCATTTTTTATATCAGAAAATGCCAGAACATGTACAAAAAGATCCTGAAGTTAAAAAGATATATGAAAATGAATGTATCGATACTATTATGCATTTTGTGCGATTTTTATATACCGCTCCTCATAATGAGCTTTCCTCAAAGGACTTTGAGTTCTCAAAACTTTCCATTGAAGAGCGCATCAATGCAGGTTATAAAGACGGGCTTACAGCGATTGAAAAATCACCCTGGCTTGAACCCATTCCTGCAGACATTGGGGTTGGCATTCATGAAATCTGTTCTCATGCTACTGTCAGTGCGCCTTGGTAAACAGGTGTTGTTGCAACCAAAACTACCTATTTATATAGTGCTTTAAATTATTCGTGTAACCCCCCATCTGATTTTTTTCATCAAAAAATCAAATGCTTAACTCTTTATCCCTAGAGTGCATAGCTACCAACTACTTAGTTTGATAACATATATTATATGACGCTGAATAAAGTAGTTGAGGCGCAATACGATGTTACGTTTAGATATCCCTGCAGAAGCCTGGAAAGAAGCTGAAAAGTATTTTGAGAAATCAAAAAACCAAAAAGGCGTAACTTTTAGCACTCCCAATCCCGAATACCCCTCTCATAATTTTAAATTTATTTGTGTTGATGGTCAGGTTTATGCAAAGCAAACCAAAGATTGTTTAGGTAAAGGTGGCTTTGGCAAAGTGCAGTTAATAGAAACAAAAGAAGGCAAGCAATTTGCCGTTAAAATTGAAGGTCGTGGATTAAAAAGTGAGAAAGACGCTGAGCTACAAATTTTGAGCCTATTAGGAAAATTTCATGGCCAGGCAGCAAAGAAACTTGATAAAGAAAAGGAAGTCATGGGCACCAAAACAAAGCAAAAATTATACACGGTAATGGATTTAGAAAAAGGTGAAGATTTAAGCAAGTTTCTAAGGAAAAACGCCAACAGCGCAAATACCTATGTCGATTATGCAGATTATTATGCTGGCAATGAACCAAACCAAGCTGCCCAAAATGCCAATAACACACAAAACCTCCATATAGCTTTTATGTGTACCCAACAAATTGCCAATTTACATGCACATAATATTGTTCATAGTGACATCAAGCCACAAAATTTCTTGATAAGTTTGCAAGGTGAAATGATAACTGTAGCGCCTATCGACTTTGGACTTTCCAATAAAGTGAAACCAGGCACAACCTCTGTGGTAGTACAAAGTGATAAACCCATTGGTACACCAGGTTATACGCCACCTGAAGTAAGATTTCCTAAGGGCGAAGCAAATACCGATGCAAAAAATACTGCTAAAGAAAGAAGTAGTGGCATGACTTATGATAAATCAAAAGGCGATAGAGTCATGTCCTTTTCAGGGGATGTTTATTCTCTTGGTGTGATGTTCAGAGATGATTTGAAATTACCGCCCGCAATCACAGACCCCATGCTGCGCGCCAATCCTAAAGACAGACCTTCCATTTCTGAAGTCATGAAAACCTTAGCCCAACATCTTAAAGAAAGTAAAGATTTTGATTTAAGAGGCCAAGAACAAAAAAATCCACTCTCTATAGGCACGACACAAACAACCACTGTTAGCACGAGATTTGATGCCAAACCCCAAGCCCCCACCCAAGAACAGGGTAACCCGCTGATGCTCACAGGATTTAGTAATTTTAAAGCCACAACAGCCGCACAAGTTGGCAAACAACAAACAAAGGCCCCCTCTGAGGATAAAACTGAACACGCCCATATGAAGTATTCCTGAGTACATGCAACACTTATAACCACATCATACTTTTAACCATGTCATAGTTTTATATTGAAGTGCCTCTATACGGTAGAATTTGATTGACAAAACACCATTGTGTTAGTAAATTGGCTCACATAACTAACTGTGGAGTCACTATCGCATGAGAGAATTAACATTCAATGAAACCCAAGAAATTTCAGGTTCTGGTGCGCTTGCTGTGTTTGGCGCCTTTATGGCCTTAGAAGCAATAGGTTGTATGACCATTGGCACTAAAAGAGCCCTGTTGGCACCTATTTCCTTGGCAATTGGCATTACTGCAACCACAATGACCACTTTAATGTGTATACCAGTTGGGTTTGCAAATGCAAAAGATTTTCCAGATGGCGCATCAAAAGCCTTCAATTATTGGTTATTAGGTCCCAAAGCAGGTATAGCATTCCAAAATCAAGTGTCATAAACTTTGATGCATGAAAACTTTTGAAAGCCAACGCCTTATTCTGCGTGAGTGGAAAACTGAAGATTTAGCGCCCTTTGTGCTCATCAACCAAGACCCTTTGGTGATGGAACATATGCCGGCGCTACTTTCAAAAGAAGAATCCACTGCCTTTAGAGATAGAATAGTTGCGCATTTTGAAGAACATAGTTTTGGTCTTTATGCCTGTGAAACCAAAGATACCCACGAATTTATTGGTTATGTCGGTTTGCAACAATATACCCAAAAGACCCATTTTGCGCCTACGGTAGAAATCGGTTGGCGCTTAAGCAGTCAGCATTGGGGCAAAGGTTATGCCACTGAGGCGGCAAAGCTTTTATTAGATAAAGGTTTTAGGGAATTTAATCTACCTGAAATTGTTTCTTTAACGATTCCTGCCAATGTGCGTTCGCAACGTGTCATGCAAAAATTAGGCATGCATCATGATCCTAAAGATAATTTTCATCATCCTGCATTACCGCATGACCATCCTCTTAGTTGGCATGTGCTGTATCGATTAAACAAGCGTGAATATTTGCTTTGAATAAAGCGTAAAAGACCGCGGGACGCATGAGGAAACAACTTTATTTCATGGGTACGCCATAAAAAAAGTGTTCCCCCATACGCCATTCGAGAACAGCATGCACTTCATTCTTCATAATTGAAGTCTTAACGTGGATAAATTCCATGTTTGCGATGTTTAGAAGCAAGATTCGGTTTATAGCATTTATTAAATTCATTTATTGCGCCATCAATATTGACTCTGTCATGACGGTTTTCTTGTAGTAAGCCACGAAGAAAGGGATTACTTTTTATAGTCTGCTGTGCATTGTATGAATGAGGATGTTTGCCATCATATAGCAACTCATAAAACAATATACCCAAAGCCCAGATATCATTTGCTTTATTGGACAAATTCCACAAATTTTTGTCAGATCCAGCACAAGGATTGTGGGATAAATTAGCATAGGTTCTTTCTTTTGAAATTTGAAAATACTGATAAAGATAGTTTAAAGATTCATTATTGGGATCTTGGCTCGAATAGGCATAAGCAATCTCCGGTGATTGATAACCCCTTGTTGCCAATGCCCTACCGGCATATTCAGCTTCGACAAGACCAAAATCGGTTATTTTAGCTCGACATTTACCCTGCTTTGAAAAAACCAAAATATTTGCAGGTTTTAAATCTTGGATTACGAAACCTGCATCATGAAATTGTTTTACACCACGTAAAATATCAGACATGATTAAGTATTTTTCATCCAAAGGGATCCCTTTATCAATGATTTTGCTTAAATCACACACTGCTCTTTGAGAATAAATGCTGATTTTGACTTTTCCATTTCGCTCATGCACAGGGCCAAGTTCATTTTCATTGACATAATCTGAGGTAAAGAATTGTGAGCAGGCAACTTCTTTTTGAATTTTTTCTAATTTATCTTCGCAGTCTAGCACAACGACCAAATTAAAATAAGGTGTCGGGGGGTAAGTATCAAGACGCCATGCTGATTTTCCTTTTTTCTCGGCGCCACTTTCAGGTTTGGTTTGATGTTTTGTGCCATCAGCAACTTTACTTTTGGTTTCAAGCATTAATTTGTATTCATTATTTCTTGAACGTATAAAGCTAAGCGATCTGGACAAACCCGATTGTTCTTTTGAAAGATAAATACTCTGATTGGCAAGCATATTATTCATACCCTGCGCTATCTCAGGGGTATTTAATACAAAATCATAGATCTGATTTAAGTCTTGCTGTGTTATTAAATTTGCCAATTCATCATCTTGTGCTAAGACATATTGTCTTGCTTGATTGAGTGATTCAAAAAAGCTTTGTAAATCTATATTGCTAGCCTGTGTAGCGTGAGCCTGTGTTTCAAATGTTGGCGCGGTATTCTCCTCAACCAACATGTGAGGCGAATCCTGCACAATATCGAAGTCTTGCGTTTGCGTACTATTTTCCAAAGCCTGTGCTATTGCAATGGCTTGTGCATAGTCTTTTGCTTCCACGTCCATCTCAAGCGATTCACTACCCATCTCTTCATCAGATGATGACGGCTGCGCAAAGGAATACTGTACTGTTGAATAAAGAGGCTGCGTATGGGGATTTACCTTCGAAGCTAAGTTTAGCCACTGTGAGGTTGTGAAATAATTATCCAACATGGGTAGTTGCCTTGATAATGAGATAGTTAAGGCAATTATATATGTTATAAAACTAAGTTATAAATAATGAGGTGATATGTTGGGTTAGGGATAGGACGGGAGGCCAGACTGTAGTGTTTAAATTGACAACTAAATTCTATGCTTCAAGCGGTGAGCGCAGCGAACCAATTGCCCACTTTGATTAAAAGGGGGCTGCGAGCAAAGCGAGCTGGGGGATTTATAGATTAAGTGCAAGTTACTTAGCCAATAAAAAAATACCCACTTCGTGGGTACTTTTTTATTGGCGGAGAGAGAGGGATTCGAACCCTCGGTACGCTCATCACGTACACACACTTTCCAGGCGTGCTCATTCGACCGCTCTGACATCTCTCCGAAGGGTGCTCATTATAACAAGTCCTTCTCAATGTGACGAGTCCACATTTAAAAAGAGTTTCATAACTTACATTAAGCTTTGATGCCAGTGCCTTTGGCTAATAATCGCCACGCAATGGCAAAGCAAAGTACATTGGTTAAAAGAATAAAGCCAAGCGATATGCTAACCGGCACATCAGAAGTGCCAAGCATGCCATATCGAAAAGCATTAATCATATAAAGAATAGGATTGAAATAGGAAAGCTTTTGCCAAAATGGCGCGAGCATATTGGTCGAATAAAAGACACCACCTAGATAAGTTAAGGGCGTTAACACGAAAGTAGGAATAATATTAATATCATCAAATTTTCGTGAAAATATCGCGTTAATTAATCCCCCTAGAGAAAATAGCATAGCCGTTGCAACCACCACAGTTAATACCACGCCTATATGATGAATATGTAATTGTGTGAAAAACAAGGCAACGCCGGTTACAATTAAGCCTACAATAAAACCTCTGACCACGCCCCCAAAGGTGAATCCCAAGAGGATTACTAAACTAGACATCGGCGCAACGTACATTTCTTCAATATTACGTTGAAATTTAGCGCCAAAAAAAGAAGCCACCACATTCGAAAATGAATTATTGATAACTGCCATCATGATAAGACCTGGCGCCAGATATGCTATATAAGGATGCCCATCAATTTCACCAATACGCGGACCGATTAGGCTGCCAAAGATAACAAAATACAACACAATTGAAATAGGTGAAGGCAAAAGGGTCTGTGTCCAGATCCGAAAAAAGCGTGTGATTTCTCTACGGGTTAAGGTATAAAGCGCGACCCGGTTTGTTCTACTCACGATTGAGTTCCTTGCCTGTATTAACTAAATCTAAGAAAAGTTCTTCCAAACGATTGGTTTTATTTCGCAAACTCATGACTTCGATGCCTTGCTTCAACAGTTCAATAAATAATTGATTCAATGAGGTATTACGATGGAAACTCACTTCTAAAGTACTCTCATCTGGTCTCGTAAAATCAAAGCCATCCACTATAGGCGTATTCACTATAGGCGCTTTCAGATCTAAAACGATTGTTTCGCGCGCCAGCGTTGCTAACATGTTTTTAACACTCATATCTTGAATGATTTCACCATGATTAATAATGGCTATGCGTTTGCATAAGGATTCTGCTTCTTCTAAATAGTGTGTTGTTAAAATGATAGTTGTGCCTTTTGCATTAATTTCTTGCAAAAAGGCCCATGTTGAGCGACGCAGCTCGATATCGACGCCAGCCGTTGGTTCATCCAAGATCAATAGTTTGGGTTCATGGATAATGCCTCGAATAATGAGCAAGCGACGTTTCAAACCACCGGAGAGATTGCGGGCAGGTTCTTTTGCTTTATCCCACATATTTAATTTGCGCAAATAAAACTCGGCTCTCTCTTTGGCTTCTTTGTAGGGGATCCCATAATAGCCTGCTTGTTGGGTTAAAATATCAATAACACGTTCAAACATATTAAAGTTGAATTCTTGGGGAACTAAGCCAATACAGGCTTTAGCCAGTTCAGGCTGTTTATCTAAATCATGACCAAATATAGTGATATTGCCATCGGTTTTATTTACTAAAGATGAAACTATCCCGATAGTAGTTGATTTGCCTGCGCCGTTGGGGCCTAAGAGACCAAAGAATTCTCCCTGTGACACTTCCAGAGAGATCCCTTTGACGGCATGAATGCCATTAGCATATCTTTTATGAAGATTTTGGATCAGCAATGCTTTCATTCGCGATCTTATTTTGTTTGAAATCTAAGTATTTATACTATATTCGAGACAATATACTTACACCAGTTTGATTAAGCATCAAAATAGTCAATAATGCCCCTGTACCCAATAAAAAAAGACATAAATTAAGTATGTTTACTTTAAAAACAGAACCGCAAGATAGTTTACAAGTATTAGAACAAGGCTTCTCTCTTTATAAGTTAAGCTTTAAACAAGCACTACCTTATTCTTTTCTTGCCGCACTGCTCATGATAGCTCCCTATTGCTTATGTACCATGTTTGGAATGCATATTGGAACAACGGGTCATGTACCAGCCTATCTGCTTTGGATCCTCGCTTTTGCTTGGCTAGGTGGCTTTACAATATTAAGCGGTCTTATCTTTAGACTTTATTGTATGTGCTATAACGTGCCCAGCCACTTTATTGGTTCTTTGCAGCATGCACTATCTAAGCTTATCCCTCTCTTATTATTATCGGCGCTGTATAGCTTAATCATCCTTAGTGGCACCATGTTAATGGTGATCCCTGGCTTGATTTTAACGCTCTCATTAATGTTTTCTTTTGTGTTGGTGATTACGGATAACCAAAATGTTTTTCAAACGCTGACAATGAGTCATCGTTTGGTGTGGGGCCAGTGGTGGCATGTTGCTAGGGTAATCTGTGTACCGATGCTCCTCAATATTATCTTGACACTGTGTGTTTTGCTTTGCTTGATAGTGACTTGCGCTAAAATAAATATGCCCACGAATTCGATCATTTTATCTGCAACAGCATTCAACATCGTTATTCAAACCTTATTCATACCGCTTATTTTCTCAATTATGCTTGTGTTATTGCATGATTTGAGACGACGTGCGTTTCAAAATCTTCCTCGTTGGTAGTTTAAAAAGGTGTTGCATGTTAAAACGATTCTTTCACGCTTTATTTGTAGGTGCTCTGTTGATCAGCTTTAACATTCATGCCCTGAATGTAAACCCCAAAGGCTTTAGTGGCGCAGACAAAGAAAAGCTTAAACAGTATTATGAGTCTGGCCTTTACTATAAAGAAATTGAGCACTTACTGGTTGATGCTAAAGATTATCTAGACAGGCAACTTCTTCAAAAGCGCCCCAACCCCTTAGCGATAGTGCTAGATGTGGATGAAACCGCTCTTTCTAATTATCGCGGTTTAGAACGCAATGCCTTTACGAGCAATACTTCTGCAGTCACTGCTATCATGATGCAAGCCAATGCAGAACCTATTTTGCCGGTGTTACAGTTTTATCAGCATGCCATTAATAAAAATGTCGCCGTATTTTTTATAAGTTCAAGACCTAATAGCCCAGAATTGGTTGATGTGACCAGCAAAAACCTTAAAAATGCCGGTTACTCAACCTGGAAGGAACTTATATTAAAGCCGCTAGACAAAGATAAACAAAGCATTCAAGAATTTAAAACCAACACCCGACGCCATATTATGGCCCAAGGCTATGACATTATTCTCAATATTGGCGACCAACAAGCTGATTTAGAAGGTGGCTATGCTGAAGCCAGAGTCAGGTTGCCGAATCCTTTTTACGAACTCACATCATAAGAATTAGATACCTGCCAATTTTAAATGGCATATGGGAAACACTTTTTTCATGGCAAGGCGATGAAATAAAGTTGTTTTCCCATATGTCCCGCGATAATTCCCACCTAATTCTTAATTAAGAAGAGCATATTGCCTCTTAGAGTGATGAGCCATACAATCAAGTAATAATGTTAGCAAGACAAGGAGTGTCCTGTGCCTAAATTATTACCTACTACTGCTTTAATAACCCTACTTGGTGCTTTACCACTCTCCATATTTGCTGGCACCGTAAAAATTGGGGTAGCAGGCCCCTTTTCTGGCCCCTATGCCGCTTTTGGTGAACAAATGTGGCATGGTGCAACGCAGGCTGCTGATGACATTAACAAACAAGGTGGCATCAACGGCGATAAAATTGAATTAGTCAAAGCTGATGATGCTTGTGAACCTAAACAAGCCGTCGCCGTCGCGCACCGATTAGTAGATAACGATAAAGTGACAGCTATTATTGGTCACTTCTGTTCATCTTCTACTATTCCTGCTACTTCCGTTTACGCAGATGCAAATGCCGTGATGATTACGCCTGCCTCTACCAACCCTTTAATTACGGAACGTGGCTATAAAACCATTTTTAGAATTTGTGGACGCGATGATCAACAAGGTGTCGTTGCAGCGCAATATATTCATGATAACCTCAAAGCAAACCAAGTTGCTGTGATTCATGATAAAGACACCTATGGTAAAGGCTTAGCCGATGCCACCAAAGCAAAGCTAGAAAAGCTAGGCTCAAAAGTTGTGTTATATGAAGGTTTAACCCGCGGCGAGAAAAATTTTAATGCCTTGGTTTCCAAAATTAAAGAATCCAAAGCACAAGCCGTTTATTTTGGTGGGCTTCATACCGAAGCTGGCCCCTTGCTAAGACAAATGCGTGAACAAGATGTTAAAGCAACCTTTGTTTCTGGTGACGGTATTGTTTCTGAAGATTTTGTCACCAGTGCCGGTGGGCCCAATATTGTGAATGGCGTTTATATGACCTTTGGCGCAGATCCACGTAAAAATGAAAGTAGTCAAAAAATACTGGGTGAATTCCGTAACAAGCATATCGAACCAGAAGGCTACACTCTCTACACCTATGCCGCTATCCAAGCGCTTGCGCAAGCGATGAAAGAAACAAAATCAAATGATGGCGCAAAAATAGCAGATTGGCTACACAATCACGATGTTGATACCGTGATGGGTAAGCGTGCTTGGGATGAAAAAGGTGATATGAAAAGTGCAGATTACGTCATCTATGAGTGGAACGACAAAGGATCATACCAACAAGTTAAAAGTTAAATCATGAATTGGGCTTATATCGTTCAGCAACTACTTAACGGGTTGGTTTTAGGCTCAATTTATGGACTCATCGCCATAGGCTATAGCATGGTCTATGGCATTATCGGCATGATCAACTTCGCACATGGTGATATCTACATGATATCAGCCTATCTCACGGCCATCTTTATCGCACTCTTAACTTTATTTGGCTTGCATTCTCTTATCGTTGTTTTATTCATAACAGCTCTTTTAACCATGATTATTACAGGCTTATATGGTTATGTTATAGAGCGTGTCGCTTATCGAAGGCTACGCACAGCCGCAAGACTCGCCCCCCTTATTTCTGCGATTGGCGTTTCATTATTGTTGCAGAACTTCGTGCGCGTCAGTCAAGGTGCAAGCACACAAGCTATCCCAGCACTTATTACTGGACGTATCGAAATAGGACAGGGTGACAATACAATCATCTTATCAAATGTTGATGGTTTAATTATTGTCATCTCACTGATATGCATGATTGTTTTATCATTGATGATCAACAAAACCAGAGTTGGGCGTGCAATGCGAGCAACCCAACAAGATCTTGTTATGTCCGCCATGCTGGGTGTGCCACCTAATAAAATCATCCCCTTTGTGTTTGTATTGGGTTCTTGTCTTGCCGCAATTGCAGGGACACTCGTTACATTAACCTATGGCTCTTTTGATTTTGCTATTGGCTTTATGGTTGGCATCAAAGCCTTTACCAGCGCCGTTGTCGGCGGCATTGGCTCCATTGTCGGCGCGATGCTTGGTGGGTTATTGCTGGGTTTGGCTGAATCCTTGTTTTCTGGCTTTGTGAGCGCTGATTATAAAGATGTGTTTGCCTTTGCCATCCTTATTTTAGTCCTTATCTTTAAGCCAAGCGGTCTGCTTGGCACCAAAGACGTGGAAAAAATTTAAATGAAATTGCACGCTCGCCTTCTAAATGCTTTGCTCAATACGATTGTTGCTTTGATTATACTTGGCCCGATTATGTGCTTTGTGCTGCAAGAGTATCAAGTTGAAATCCTAATAAAGCGTGCTTATTGGTTGGCCAGCATTGTTTTTTGTGGTTCGCTTGGCTTTTCACTTTTAAAAGAGAGTGTGTTTTTACAAAATATCATTTCCACACTGAACAAAAAATTTAAAGAACATGCACCCATCGAAAAAATGAAACCGACACACCAAGGGTGGTTGTGGGTCTTAGGGGTTATATGTCTGGTATTACCCTTTGTGATTGGTAAATATTGGCTCAGCATTGCCATATTATGCTTAATTTACATATTACTAGGGCTTGGGCTGAATATTGTTGTCGGGCTTGCTGGATTATTGAATCTGGGGTTTGTGGCCTTCTACGCTATTGGTGCTTATACCTATGCCATGGGTGCACAATATTATCACCTGGGATTTTGGACCGCCCTACCTTTAGGCGCTTTATTGGCAGGTCTCTTTGGGGTGTTGCTCGCCTTTCCTGTTCTTCGTATGTACGGTGACTACTTAGCCATTGTCACACTGGGCTTTGGAGAAATAGTGCGTTTAGTGTTGAACAATTGGGATACATTAACGGGTGGCCCCAACGGTCTTGAAGTGCCTGCACCGAGCCTATTTGGTTTGTGTTTTGCCCCTGCTTGTCCCTCAAAGCAAAGACCTTTTCACGATTTCTTTCATCTTGAATACAGTAACCTGCATCGATATATCTTTACTTATATCGTTCTGCTTATGATTGTTGCTTTAACCATCAAGTTTATTTCACGCTTAGCGCGTATGCCTTTAGGGCGAGCTTTTGAGGCCTTAAGAGAGGATGAAATTGCCTGCCGCTCTTTGGGCATTAATCATGTCACAACAAAACTATGGGCTTTTGGTTTAAGCGCCATGATAGGTGGCTTAGGTGGTGTCTTTTTTGCTTCATTAGAAGGTTTTGTTTCGCCCTCTTCTTTCACCTTTATTGAATCGGCACTTATTCTTTCTATTGTGGTGCTGGGTGGGATGGGCTCCACAACGGGGGTAATCTTGGCCGCCTTAATTCTAACATTACTGCCTGAATTTTTACGTGACTTCTCTGAGTATCGCATGCTTATTTTTGGCGCTTTGATGGTCGTTATGATGATATGGCGTCCCCAGGGTCTTGTTAAATTTTCACGCTTTTCTTTTCAAAGGCCAAAAGCATGACGATACAAGACACTGCAAAAGATATACTGCTGGTTGATGCCTTATCGATGCGCTTTAGTGGCTTAAAAGCATTAAATGACGTAAACCTTAGCGTAAAAGAAGGCAGTATCACTGCCTTAATAGGCCCTAATGGCGCAGGAAAAACTACGCTGTTTAATTGCTTAACCGGCTTTTATATTGCCCAAAGTGGCAATATCATTTTTTGTCATGACAATACAAAAACCAATCTGCGTCACCTATTAGGTGAGCCTTTGACACTCAGTGATGCAATTCACCCCTTTTCATTATTTTCTAAATGCTTTTATAAAGCCTTTGGTGGCTCTCATCTTGTAGCCAGAATGGGCATTGCCAGAACCTTTCAAAATATACGATTATTTCGCGAGATGACTGTCATTGAAAACTTATTGGTCGCACAATTTTGTAGAGCAAATCAAAGTTTAATCAGTGGTTTTTTCAATAGCAAAAACTTTAAACATGATGAAAACGAAGCAGTTGAGCGCGCCTATTATTGGCTAGACAAATTTAATCTCAGTAAAGAAGCCAACCGTCTTGCTGGCATGTTACCTTATGGTAAACAGCGACACTTAGAAATAGCCCGCAGCATGTGTACCAAACCCCTTTTACTTTGTTTAGATGAGCCTGCCGCAGGCCTCAATCCTCAGGAAACACATGAACTGCGCGATATTATTTTAGCGCTGCGTGAACAAGAAAAGGTGAGTATCTTATTAATTGAACATGATGTGTCTTTAGTCATGACTATATCCGACCATGTCGTTGTGCTTGACCACGGCGTGGTTATTGCCGCAGGCACGCCTCAACAAGTAAGAGAAAACAGCCAAGTGATCGAAGCCTACCTTGGGGTACAACATGAACTCTAAGTCACCTTTATTATCTGTGGAGCATGTGCATGTTAGTTATGGCGCAATTAAAGCGCTACATGATGTTTCATTAAAAATAAATGAAAATGAAATCGTAACGCTTATCGGTGCCAATGGCGCTGGCAAAACTTCTTTGCTGATGTCGCTCTATGGCCAGCCCCCGATTAAAAGTGGCGCTATTTTTTTTAAAGGGGAGCCTATACACCATTTGCCTACGCATGAAATCGCACCCTTGGGCATTTCGATTGCGCCTGAACGACGACGTATATTTGTTAAAATGACAACCCAAGAAAATTTATTGATGGGCGCTTATCTTTTAAGCCAAGCGAGCATCAACCAAAACCTAGAAAAGATTTATGGTTTATTTCCGCTTTTAAAGGAACGCCGTCACCAACGCGCAGGTACCTTGTCAGGGGGCGAACAGCAAATGCTTTCAATGGGAAGATCTTTGATGAGCTCACCCTCATTATTTCTACTTGATGAACCCAGCCTGGGTTTGGCACCACAAGTGGTTGTACATTTTTTTAAAACGCTAAAAGAGATAGCTAAGATGGGAACAACTATCTTGTTAGTGGAGCAAAACGCCCATCTTGCACTAAAACTGGCAAACCGGGCATATGTTTTGGTGAATGGGCACATTCAACTTGAAGGCACTGGTCAAGATTTGCTGAGTAATCCACAAGTGCAATCAGCCTATCTTGGCAGTACCCTTTAGCGATATTTTTAGCGGTGATCGCGACCTACTTCGCCGGCTTCGCTATCTTCTTGATATTTCCAAGCTGGCAGTCCTGAACGAACACGCTTAATTGAAACAGCGCCTGCATCAGGTTCACCCCTGAGATCTTGGGTAAAGTTTTTCTCGCCTGAAGCTCTATCGTGATCGCGATCACCACCTGCATGCGAATGATCACTTCTATCACCATAGGCAAAAGCGGAGAAGGATAACGCTGCTGTCAAAGCCATCCCTATGAGGTTAATTGCTTTCATAATGAAGCCTCCAAATTTATCAGTTACTTTCTTTATTAACGGCAAAAACCGGCAGTTAATAACTGGATTTTTAATATCCTACATTTTGATTATGTATGCTAAATAAAAAAATAAAAAGGTGAAACATCCCGTTTTTGACGTCATACCGTATTAGCATTCTTTAATATATAGCATGCGTATTAAAAATGGGTTTTTAATACGCACATGTCGCTGTATAAACACTCGGCATTAGGATTAGCGGTGATCTCTGGTGAAGTAGTTCATCTGATTTTCGGTATTTCTAGCTTGTACAACAGATGTGTTCTCGCTAGCTTCCTTTGCTTTATAAGCATCATACTTTTCAGCTTGCGTGTAGTTTTCTTGCTTTTGCGATTTTTGACGTGCATCTTTATCATGTTTGTAATAATTTTGCGTGGCAAATTTATTCTCTTGGCTTTGTTTGCCTTTTAAGTCTTGCGCCATGCCCACTTGTGAAAAAACTAAGCTAATGCCAATTAAAGTTCCCATAATCCCTTTACGCATGATGTCTCCTCACATTAAAAAATTAGTTTAAGCACTCAAATTAAAAACAGTGGTAAATAGCATGTTCACGGTGCTTAACTTAAGGGTAGAAAGGAAATATCAAAATGCCAATCAAAAACACCCTATTGCATTTATATACAGTTGGTTTGCAATGCTTTAGCAAATTATCTTCTCTTGCCCTGCTGGGAATTAGACTCTGGCTGTTTAAGGCTTTTTTTTTCTCAGGTTGGTTAAAAACAAAGAATTGGGCAAGTACTGTCTATTTGTTTGAAAATGAATATCAGGTCCCTTTGTTTCCTGCTGAAGTTGCCGCCTTCATTGGCACGATTGCCGAAATCACCTTACCCTGTTTGCTGTTGATAGGCATATGCAGCCGTTATAGCGCGAGCTTTTTATTCTTATTCAACATTGCCATCGTCTGCTGTTACCCCTTTTTATGGACACCCGATGGCACCAATGGTTTATATGAACATGTATATTTAGGATTAATGATTTTAGTGATTATGACCGAGGGGCCAGGAAAAATTTCTTTGGATTATTTGATTAAAAAGAAGTTTTCTCGATACGAATATTAGATTTTAAATGTTGGTATTCTATGCTCGGGGGAAGTTAGGGAAAACAAATTGTTTCCCCTTACTCTATTTGTGTTGTGCCTTTGACCTAAATTTAAGTGAGACTCTTCATTATCGACGCTAAAAACCGCGTTGCTTCACCGCCTGTCACCGCACGATGATCAAAAGACAAAGATAATGGCAAAATGGAACGCACCGCTGGTGCACCATTGATTGGTCTAATTTCTTCGCGCAAAGCACCAACCCCTAAAATCGCCACCGTAGGGACAACAATAATCGGGTTAGCATAGCGGCCTGCAAATTTACCAAAATTTGATAACACGATGCTGGCACCTTGCAAATTGCTGGATGCTATTGAGCGGTCTCCAACTTCCTTTTTATATTTTTCAATTTCTTCACGCAAAGCTTGTGGCGATTTATCTTGTGCATCTTTCACCACTGGCACAAACAAACCATCATGACTATCCATAGCTAAACCAATATTAACTTGTTTTAGCAATCTTCGGCCCATGGCTTGACCGTCATACCAGGCATTTAATGCAGGCTCTTGCGCTGCAGCCTTTACAATAGCCAACATCACACGCACGGTAAAATCTTTTTCTTTAACCCAGGCTGTGATATCCACATCATCTAAAATGGTGACTGGCACGACTTCGCTATGGGATTGACTCATCGCCATCGCCATCGCACGTCTCACACCTTTTAAAGGTTCCAAGGGGCCGGCGCTGCTCAATGCTTCGCTTGCCTTTTTAACATCATCTGCGGTGATGGTGCCATCTTGGCCTGTGGGCGTTATCATGTTGAGATCAACATTTAATTTTTTGGCTAAAGCACGTACGGCAGGTAATACTTTAATACCGCTTGCTTTTCCTACTGAGGTTGCTTTTTCAGAGATGATTTCATCGCCTACTTTTATTTCACCTGCAACAGTACCTGTGTCTTCCCTTGCTTCACCTTCAATATCTACTAAAGCTGAGCCTGTAGGAATGATATCGCCTTCCTTACCATAAAGTTTCGCTACTTTACCTGTAAAAGGAGAAGGAACTTCAACAACCGCTTTTGCGGTTTCAATGGATACTAAAGGTTCATCGAGTTTAATTAAATCACCCTCTTTAACATGCCACTTAGTAATTTCACCATCTGGCAGGCCTTCCCCTAAATCGGGTAAATGAAATGTTTTCATGCATACTCCAATACTTGATTAACTGCCTCTAATATTCTTTTTTCACTAGGCATATAGGCTTTTTCTAAACGATATAATGGCATTACGGTGTCATAACCTGTAACCCGTTTAATGGGAGCCATTAAAGATGTTAAAGCAAATTCTGCCAAATTTGCTGCAATATCAGCGCTTAATGAGCAGGTAGGATTCGCTTCTTGGATAATGACACAGCGCCCTGTTTTTTCGACCGATTGTAAAATCGTTTCCATATCCAAGGGTTTGGCTGTTGCCACGTCAATCACTTCAGCTTCAATACCTTGAGCCGCTAATTTCTCAGCAACTTGCAGGGTTTCGTGAACCATCGAGCCCCACGTGATTAAACTAATGTCTGTACCTTCTCGCAATACGAAACAGACATCCAAAGGAAGTGCTTCACCATTATCAGGCACCACTTCTTTGACCATGCGATAAATACGCTTTGGCTCCATGAAGATAACCGGATCGGGATCACGAATGGCCGCTAACAACAAGCCATAAGCACGGCTTGGCGAAGAAGGGATCACCACACGCAACCCTGGAATTTGTGCAAACAGGGCTTCCATACTATCTGAATGGTGCTCAGGTGCTCTGATACCACCACCTGATGGGGCACGAATAACCATAGGGCAGCTTAGGCGTCCTTGCGTACGGTTACGCAGCCTTGAAGCATGTGACAAGATTTGATCAATACCAGCACAGATAAAATCCATAAATTGTATTTCTGCAACGGGTCTTAGACCTTGTGATGCCATGCCAACGGCTAAGCCTGCAATCATATTTTCAGCTAAGGGTGTGTCACGTACGCGGTCTTTGCCAAAACGTTTTTGCAAACCTTCGGTTGCACGAAACACGCCGCCGTTACCACCGACGTCTTCGCCAAACACAATCACATTCTCATCATGTTGAAGTTCATATGCTAAAGCTTGTGTGACTGCTTCGATAAGTGTAATCGCGCTCATGCTCCACCTTCCTTTTTCAAAGCTTCACGTTGTTTTTCATAAGCTTTAGGCAGGGTTGCATAAAGATTGTCAAACATCGATTCTGGTTTTCTGGGGGGATAATTATCATAACGAGTTACAACCTCATTCACTTCATTGGTGAGGGCTTCAATAAGGGCTGCTTCTTTTGTTTCATCCCACATTTTGGCATTCATCATATAGTTGCGAAGTCTCATGACAGGATCATTTTTTTCATGGGCTTTGAGTTCTTCACCACTGCGATAACGACTCGCGTCATCAGCCGTTGTATGATCGCCCATACGATAAGTGACCGCTTCAATCACCGATGCGCCCTTGCCACTTCGTGCTTTTTCCAATGCTTGCTCTATCGCATTTTTTACGGCAAACACATCATTACCATCAATTTGTATGCATTCTAATCCTGCCGCGATGCCTTTTTGGGCAAAGGTTTGCGCTTTGGTTTGTTCACTACTGGGCACAGAAATTGCCCACTGATTATTATTGATAACAAACACCACGGGTAAATCCCAAGCACCGGCTACGTTCATGGCTTCATAAAAATCGCCACGCGAAGTGCCACCATCGCCTATGGCGGTGACAACAGCACGTGTTTGCTTGCGTAATTTAAAGGCACTTGCCACGCCAACCGCATGCAAGGTTTGACTGGCAATGGGTACACAAATGGGAAAATCATAAGGGTTGTCCGTAAAGTCACTCCCTCTTTCATCGCCGCCCCAATAAAGCAGCACTTCTTCCATTTTGACACCACGCCAAAACATCGCACCATATTCACGATAATAAGGACAAAGGACATCATCCTTTTTCATGGCTGCGCCCATACCCACACCAATTGCTTCTTGGCCCAGATTTGAGGGATACGTACCTAATTTACCTGTTCTTTGTAAAGCGATGGCTTTTTTATCGAAAACGCGCGTTAACATCATCATGCGATATAAAGCTATTACCGTCTCTTTATCTTCTGCAAAAGCAGGAACTGGTTGCTCTACTTCACCTTGGGGATTGAGATAACGAAAATAAGGGATCTCAAAGTGAGCAACAATCTTTGTTTCAGAGTTCATTTAGTCTCCTTTCTTATGCACATTACCGCCTGGGTAATAGAAGGTCAGGGTGTCTGCCAGTATTTTATCAGTCTAGGCTCCTATCTAACACCTCTGTATTCCTGATAATCCGCCATTGCCCCTTGATAATCCACCTTCCTTGCGTTATTACGGATGATAACTAAGCAAAACATGGATGTTAATTTATGCTTCTAACAGAAGAACAACGCTTGATACAAGACGCTGTGCGCGCATTGGCCAATAAAGCTATTCGCCCTTTTGCACAAAGTTGGGCCAAGGAGAAATCCTTTCCGGCAGCTGCCCTTAAAGAACTAAGCCAAGCAGGACTCATGGGCATGTTGGTGCCAGCACAATGGCAAGGCGCTCAAATTTCCTATGTTGCTTATGTCCTTGCACTGATTGAAATAGCCAAAGCCGATGGCGCGCTTTCAACAATTGTTAGCGTGCATAATAGTGTGGCAAGCCTGCCCATTCTTAATTTTGGTAATGAACAACAAAAAGAACAATTTCTAAAGCCCATGGCCAAAGGTGAAAAACTAGGCGCCTTTTGTTTATCTGAGCCCCAAGCAGGTTCAGATGCGGTTAATCTACAAACCAAAGCTATTAAAAAAGGAAATGATTTTGTCATTTCTGGCGTAAAGCAATTTGTCACCTCAGGACAACATGCCGATATTGCCATTGTTTTTGCTTTGACAAATCCTGACGATAAAAAACATGGGATCAGCGCCTTTATTGTGCCTACTAATACCAAAGGCTACAGCGTTGCTAAAATTGAAGACAAAATGGGCCAACACGCTTCGGAAATTGCGCAAATTGTTTTTGATGAAATGCTTATTCCAGCATCCTATCAATTAGGTCAAGCAGGAGAAGGTTATAAAATTGCTTTGAGTAATTTAGAGTCTGGCCGCTTAGGTATAGCTGCTCAGTCTATTGGCATGGCTGAGGAAGCATTTAATTTAAGCCTTGCTTATGCCCAAGAACGCAAAACTTTTGGGAAATTCTTAATTGAACATGAAGCCTTGCGTTTTAGGTTGGCTGATATGGCGACACAATTAGAAGCTGCCAAACAACTTTTATTTCATGCTGCAACTTTAAAAGACAATCAACAACCTTGCTTAAAAGAAGCATCACAGGCCAAACTATTTGCCTCCGAGATGGCAGAAAAAGTTTGCAGAGAAGCCCTGCAAATATTTGGTGGTTATGGTTATTTGCAGGATTTCCCGATTGAGAGAATCTATCGCGATGTGCGTGTCACCAGCATTTATGAAGGTACCAGCGATATTCAACGCCTCATTATTGCAAGAGAATTATGTAAATAAATTGCTAGCCACAAGAAAGGGAGCTGCATCAGCGAAGATAATCAACACCAAAATATAAGCCGGCAAATATACCAACAGTACCGCCCAAAATGCTGCCCAAAGCATAGTCCTTATCAATCACATAACTGATTGCAGCACCCCCAAGAGAAGAAACAAAGACAGCCCCAATCATCGGCACAGGGCTCCAATAGGAAAGACCCAACTCATAACAAAGCCCAAATCCTTTTAGGGCAACGCCAATCGTAGGCGCTGTTGCATAAAACAAATTTACATTTGCGCCGGACACTTGTGCTATTTCAAGGCAAGTTAATTCCTGCATATAAAGAATTCCTCATAAGCAAAATGGCTAAGTTGGTATGATAACGTGTAGTCAAGCTACTTTTAAGTCGTGAAAATATCGACTTGGCTTTATCATTAATTCAGCATTAGATAAGAAGAGCTGGGCTAGGACATATACATTAAAGGGAATTTGATATGCTTGAATGTTTGGGAATATATTTAGATGAAGAACCAACAGAAAAGTCACCTATGACAAATTACCATCCTACTGCTAAAGACGACATTGAAAATAGCTGTTGTTTTTCATTTCTAGAATCTTTGGGAACATGTTGCTCCTTTTTTTTATCGAGTCAAAGAGATTACCATGCCATCACTGATGTTTCAGCAAGCATGGCGAACTCTAAAAAACGCTATAGTACTACTTAAAATTTATTCTTCTTCAATCCGAACTGCGGTGCCATAAGCAACAATTTCGGAACAAGATTGCATTACTTCAGAGGTTGTTAATCTTGTGCCGACAATGGCATTGGCGCCCATTAATTTTGCATTTTCAATTAATTTAATGACAGCATGTTGTCTTGTTTCTTGCACAACTTGAGTGAATTCTGGAATTTCACCACCAAAAATGGTGCGTACACCGCCAAAAAATCCTTTGACAATATTGGTGCTTCTGACAATGTTGCCATAAACCAAACCATAGGTTTTAGTTATTTTGTAGCCCACAATTTGATCTTGCGTTGATACTAAAAATTCACTCATTGTATCCTCCAATTAGTTAATCCTTAAGTTAAGTCATCTGCATCCGCATGCCACCATCCAAACGAATGACTTCCGCATTTAACATGGGGTTTGTAATGATCTGCCCAACAAGTGAAGCAAATTCTTCCACATGCGCAAAGCGCTTGGGAAATAAAGCTTGTTGAGCAAGTGAGGCTTGCACTTCTTGAGAGAAAGCTTGAACCATGGGTGTGTTTACGATACCAGGCGCAATTGTCATAACACGAATACCAAACTTTGCCAGTTCACGCGCGGCAGGTAACATCATGCCAATAATGCCTGCTTTTGAAGCACTATAGGCTGATTGGCCTATTTGTCCTTCATAAGCGGCTATGGAGGCGGTATTAATGATAATACCACGTTCACCCTCATCAGGTTCTCCTTGCATCATTTGCGCAGCACTTAAGCGCATCACATTAAAAGTTCCCACTAAATTAACGTTAATAACCTCTTCAAAAAAATCTAAGGGCATGGGTCCTTCTTTGCCAACAATTCTTTTTGCAGGAGATATACCGGCGCAATTAATAGCAATCGATAACGGTCTTGGATGCGCAGCTTTGATTTTTTCAAAGGCTTCTTCAAGCGCAGCGCCATCGCTAATATCACAAGCGATGGCAAGTCCTCTGATTTCTTGTGCAATGTGCGCTGCAGCATTTTCTGATTTATCAATGATGATAACCTTTGCACCTTGTTCAGCTAAATACCTACATACAGCTGCGCCCATCCCTGAACCACCGCCTGCAACAACGGCAACGCTTTCTTGGATTTTCATTTTCGTTCCTTTTTAAGATGCTATTTAGTAGTATCAAGTATCCACATAATAGGATGGTTGATAAGATGACGTCTATGTTCCCCTTAATCAATGAAACCGCCACACTTATCCGACACACAGTTTCTCAATTTGCTCAAAAAGAAATTGCTCCACTAGCGCACAAAATCGATGAATCTAATCAGTTTCCCAACGAATTATGGTCTAAAATGGGCGCTTTGGGCTTATTAGGGATCACCGTAGATGAACAATACGGTGGTTCGCAATTAGGTTATCTTGAACATGCCATCGCGATGGAAGAAATCAGTCGAGCATCTGGCTCCGTTGGTTTAAGTTATGGTGCGCATTCGAATCTTTGTGTTAATCAAATTCATCGTAATGGCTCAGCTGAACAAAAACAACGTTATCTACCTAAGCTGATCACCGGTGAATATATTGGCGCACTTGCCATGAGCGAAACGGGCAGTGGCTCTGATGTAATGAGCTTATCTTTAAGTGCCATTGAACAAAGCGACCACTACCTTCTCAACGGAACGAAAATGTGGATAACCAATGGACCTGATGCCGATGTGATAGTGGTCTATGCCCGCACTGAAAAAGACAAAGGCTCTAAAGGTATCACCGCATTTATCATTGAAAAAACTTTTCCTGGTTTTAAAACTGCACAAAAGCTTGATAAATTAGGAATGCGTGGCTCAAACACCTGTGAGCTTGTCTTTGAAAATTGCATGGTACCTAAAGAAAATATTCTGGGTAAGCGCAATGAAGGCGCAGCCGTGCTGATGAGTGGCTTAAACTACGAACGTTTAATATTAGCAGCAGGCCCTCTTGGCATCATGCAAGCGTGTCTTGATGTGGTTGTACCTTACATACATGAAAGAAAACAATTTGGCAAAGCCATTGGTGAATTTCAATTTATCCAAGGCAAAATTGCCGATATGTATACAACCATCAATGCCAGTCGCTCATTTGTTTATTCACTTGCCCAAGCAGCAGATACCAGTAAAACGCTAAGCAATAAAGATGCCGCTGCCGTCATTTTATATACTTCTGAACAGGCAACCCAAATCGCTTTGCAGGCCATCCAATGTCTTGGTGGCAATGGTTATATCAACGAATATCCTACAGGCAGATTTTTAAGAGACGCAAAACTCTATGAAATTGGGGCTGGTACCTCTGAAATCCGCCGTATTGTAATTGGCCGCGAGCTATTCGAACAAACAAAATAAGGAAAAGTTGTGAAGGACCAAGAAAAGGTAGTCATTGTAGCAAGCAAACGAACCCCGATTGGTCAATTGCAAGGTTGTTTTGCTCATTTAAGCTCGCCACAGTTGGCAAGCGTTGCCATTGAGGCCACGCTTAAACAAGTGAATTTTCCCCTTAATGAAATTGATGAAGTTATCATGGGTTGTGTGCTTAGCGCAGGTATTGGTCAAGCCCCTGCAAGGCAGGCGTCTTTAGGCGCAGGGCTGCCTGATAGCACGCCTTGCACCACCATTAATAAAATGTGTGGCTCTGGCATGAAAGCCATCATGTTTGCCGCTGATATCTTAAAAGCAGGCTCACAACAAGTCATGATTGCTGGCGGCATGGAAAGCATGACCAATGCGCCCTATTTATTAAATAAAGCACGTAGTGGTTATCGTATGGGGCATGGCACCCTGTATGATCATATGTTTCTAGATGGTTTAGAAGACGCTTACGACAAAGGTAAGTTGATGGGCGTGTTTGCCGAAATGTGTGCGCAAAAATATGAATTTACGAGGCAAGCACAAGATGAATTTGCCTTACTTTCTTTAAAGCGTGCTCAAGATGCTATCACCAACAAATTATTTCAAAATGAAATTGCGCCCGTCGTGGTTGAGAGCAAAGCTGCTAAAACTGAGATCCTCGATGACGAATTACCAGGCAAAGCCATGCCAGATAAAATTCCAAAACTAAAGCCTGCCTTCAAAGAAAATGGCACTGTTACCGCCGCTAATGCAAGTGGCATTTCTGATGGTGCAGCAGTTCATTTACTGATGTGCGAAAGTGAAGCCAAAAATAGAAACCTCAAGGTACTTGCAAATATCATGGGATATACCACCCATGCGCAAGCACCCAGTTGGTTTACAACAGCACCCGTTAGCGCTATCCAAAAGCTCTTAAGCAAACTCGATTGGAAAGTTGCAGACGTTGATCTGTTTGAAGTAAATGAAGCTTTTGCTGTTGTCCCGATGGCTTGCATGAAAGAACTCAATATACCGATTGATAAAATGAATATCCATGGCGGCGCTTGTGCCTTAGGTCACCCTATTGGTGCCAGTGGTGCCAGAATCTTAAGCACCTTGATTTATGCACTAAAACAAAAAGGGCTAAAACGCGGCATTGCTGCGCTGTGCATTGGCGGCGGAGAAGCAACCGCGATGGCCATAGAGCTTGAAGGATAGAATATGAAAAGTAATTTAAACACTAAAACACCTGAATTTTCTCACAATGCACAAAGCATTCTTATCAAAGTAAATGCCCTCAAAGATCTGACGCAAAAATTAGCTGAAGGTGGCGGCACACAAACCCAAGCGCTACACCGTTCGCGTGGTAAATTATTGCCAAGAGAAAGAATAAACAAATTGCTCGATGCAGGCTCCCCCTTTTTAGAATTAAGTGCACTAGCAGGTTATCAGCTTTATGAAGATGAGATCCCATGTGGCGGCATCATCACGGGTATTGGTCGTATTCATGGTCTTGAATGTATGATAATCGTGAACGATGCCACTGTTAAAGGTGGAACCTACTACCCTATCACGGTTAAAAAGCATTTAAGAGCGCAAACCATTGCGCAACAAAATCATTTGCCATGTATTTATCTTGTAGATTCCGGCGGTGCCAATTTACCCCATCAAGATGAAGTGTTCCCTGATAATGATGATTTTGGTCGCATATTTTTCAATCAGGCAACAATGTCGAGCATGGGGATAGCACAAATTGCTGTTGTCATGGGGTCGTGCACCGCAGGTGGTGCTTATGTGCCCGCTATGAGTGATGAAAGCATCATGGTCAAAGAGCAAGCCACCATCTTTTTGGCAGGCCCACCCTTGGTGAAGGCTGCTACCGGGGAAGATGTCACCGCTGAGGAATTAGGCGGCGCAGATGTACATTGCCGTGTCTCTGGTGTTGCAGATCATTATGCCCAAAACGATGAACATGCCCTGATGATAGCAAGAGACTGCATTAAAAATTTATCCAAGAAGAAAAGTTTTTCTGTTCCTTTGCAGCCACCCAAAGCGCCTCTTTATGATCCTAATGAGTTATATGGACTTATCCCAGATTCATTACGTACACCCATGGATATGAAAGAAATTATTGCACGTGTCGTCGATAATTCTGAATTCCATGAATTCAAAGCCCTTTATGGCACAACACTTATCTGTGGCTTTGCGCATATTCATGGTTATCCTGTTGGCATTTTGGCCAACAACGGCATTCTGTTTAGCGAATCCGCACAAAAGGGAACGCATTTTATTGAATTGTGTTGCCAACGTAAAATTCCCTTGGTGTTTTTACAAAACATCAACGGATTTATGGTGGGCAAAAAATATGAGGCTGGTGGTATTGCCAAAGATGGCGCAAAAATGGTTACTGCAGTTGCCTGCGCTAAAGTACCCAAGTTAACTGTTATTGTGGGTGGCAGCTTTGGCGCTGGCAACTATGGTATGTGTGGACGCGCATATGATCCCCGATTTTTATGGATGTGGCCTAATGCCAGAATATCTGTCATGGGCGGCGAGCAAGCAGCAAGCGTTTTAGCCCAAGTTAAAAAAGCCAAAATGAAAAAAGAAGGCACAAGCTGGGATGAAGCAGCTGAAAAAGCTTTTATGCAAAAAATAGCTGAACAATATGATAAGCAAGGACACCCTTATTACTCCAGTGCAAGACTATGGGATGATGGCGTAATCGATCCTATTGATACACGGGATGTGTTAGGGTTAAGTCTCGCTGCCTGTTTAAATGCGCCCATTGAAGAGACACACTTTGGGGTATTTAGAATATGAGCACAAACCAAAGTGTCCTTACTGAAATTCAAAGCAATGGCCTTGGCACTATTATGCTTAACCGCCCCGAACGTCATAATGCCTTTGATGACAAAATGATAATTGAACTAAGCAATGCTTTTAAACAAATGGAGCAAAGCCCCGTTGTTAAAATCATCTTATTGAAAAGTGAAGGTAAAAGTTTCTCTGCCGGCGCAGATCTGGATTGGATGCGGCGCATGGCCCACTTTTCAGTAGATGAGAATTTAAAAGATGCGGGTAATTTAAACGAGTTGATGCACACCATCTACCATTGCTTTAAACCCACTGTCGCTATGGTGCAAGGGGCTACCTTTGGCGGTGGTCTTGGTTTAATTGCTTGTTGCAATATTGCCATCGCAAGCGATAACGCAAAATTCTGTTTTTCTGAAACAAAACTAGGTCTTATTCCTGCCGTGATAAGTCCTTTTGTTATCAATGCCATTGGTGCTCGCCAAGCGCGCGCGCTTTTTCTCAGCGCAGAATTATTTGATGCCAATAAAGCCATGGCGCTGGGCTTAGTCCATCATGTTGTTGATGCTTCACAACTCAATGCGGCAACCTTAGAACTTATCAACAATTTACTCAAGAACGGCCCTCATGCGCTTAAAGCCGTTAATACGCTGATTAATAAATTAAGCATAACCCCTGAAATAGCCAATCTGACCGTGCAAAAACTCATTGAAGTGCGCACCTCCCCTGAGGGCATTGAGGGTTTAAGTGCTTTCTTAGAAAAGCGCTCACCCAGTTGGTGTAAAGAAAATGAATAAAATTAAAACACTCCTTATTGCTAACCGTGGAGAGATAGCCTGTCGCATCATACGCACGGCCAAAAATCTCAATATAAAAACCGTGGCAATTTACGCAGAACCTGACAGACACGCTTTACATTGCCAATTGGCCGATGTTGCCTATTGTGTGGGCCCTGCACCTGCCGATAAAAGTTACTTGAACATCGAAAATGTTCTCAAAGTTGCCACTGATGCTAAAGTGGATGCAATACACCCAGGTTATGGCTTTTTATCTGAAAATGCGGCCTTTGCGGATGCTTGCCAAAAAAAAGGGATTATTTTTGTAGGGCCAAGTAGTGAGGCCATCGCCAAAATGGCTGTCAAAGATGAAGCCAAAGATCTCATGATAAAAGCAGGCGTCCCCACCGTGCCTGGATACATGGGTAAGGCCCAAGATAACAATACCTTAAGCCAGGCGGCAAAGGAGATTGGTTATCCTGTCATCCTCAAAGCGGCTTTTGGTGGTGGTGGTAAAGGCATGCGCGTGGTGAGCAAAGAAGCGCAATTAGCGGATGCCATTGAAACAGCCAAAAGAGAAAGTCAAAACAGTTTTGGCAAAGACACTTTATTTATCGAAAAATATTTAACAGAATCGCGCCACATTGAAGTTCAAATTTTTCGTGATAGCTTTGGCAACTGTGTTCATCTATTTGAGCGTGACTGTTCATTGCAACGTCGCCATCAAAAAATTATTGAAGAATCCCCTGCCATTGGCATCAAGCCTGAAGTGAAACAACAACTGTATCAAGCTGCTATTAATGCTGCCAATGCGATTGATTATCAAGGCGCTGGTACTATTGAGTTCTTGTATAAAGATGAAAAATTCTACTTCATGGAAATGAATACAAGATTACAGGTAGAACATCCGGTAACAGAAATGGTGACGGGGCTTGATCTAGTAGAATGGCAACTTCTGGTTGCAGATGGCCAAGCACTACCCCTTACCCAAGCACAAATCACCGCCAAGGGACATGCGATAGAAGCCAGAATTTATGCTGAAGATCCTTATCATCAATTTTTACCTGCTTCAGGCAAAATAAAAGATTTGCTGTTGCCTGTTGATAGTCATGTACGCATTGATAGCGGCGTTAAAGTAGATGACAACGTCAGCATTTACTTTGATCCCATGTTGGCTAAGTTGATTGTCTGGGGCGAAGATAAAGCGCAAGCCATTCAAAGAATGAAAGATGCGCTCAATCATTTTCATCTGGTTGGTGTAACAACCAATCTGCCATTTTTGCGAAATGTGATTGAAGATAAGGCCTTTGCTAAAAATATAATGCATACGCAATATGTTGAATCCCATCTTGAAGCATTGCTGCCCAAACACCTTAGACCTTCAGCAACGCTATTGGCTGTTGCTTGCATGATAGAATTACATCATCGCGAAGTACCCGTTCTTGCGCAAGAGCCACACTCTCCTTGGGCGTGCTTAGCTGCTTGGCGTTTAAACTTGCCTTTTGAAGAAACGATGTCATTACAATATCTACAGGAAGATGTGCACTTTAAGGTTTTACATCCTCGTGAAGAGCGCGATTTTTTCCAGCTAAGCGTTGGAACAGATAATGCACCCCTAAAGATAAAATCCAGTTTCACAAATCAGTTTATCCACGCGGAATTTGAAACGCATGAAATCAATACCTATTATTATGCCGATAAGGCCTGTATTGAAATATTTTATGAAGGCATTGCTTATCATTTAAAACGAAAAATATTTAGCAGCGAAGATATCGCTTCTTATAATCCCGCTCATTCACTGATTGCTCCCATGCCAGGCATTATCAGCAAAATATGGGTTAAAGCCGGTGAAACAGTCAGTGCTGGCACAAAATTGGTCGCCCTTGAAGCGATGAAAATGGAACATACTGTATTTTCACCACAAGATGGCCTCGTAAAGGCCATTCGTTACCAATTAGGCGATCAAGTTGAAGAAGGTTGTGAATTAATAGACTTTGAGTGAGCATGATGGAAAGCATTAGCATTGTAGAAGTCGGGCCACGAGATGGCCTACAAAATGAAAAAGAAATTGTCCCAACGGATATTAAACTAGAATTTATCAAACGTCTTGTTGCCTGCGGCCATCGCACTATTGAAGCAACCAGTTTTGTTTCACCTAAGTGGGTGCCACAAATGGCTGATCATAATGAAATCATGAAAGCGCTTGCCACTGTTGATAAAGCGCGTTTTCCTGCGTTGGTGCCCAATATGAAAGGGCTTGAGAATGCCCTGCTTGCGGGCGTAAAAGATATTGCTGTATTTGCTGCAGCCTCAGAGAGCTTTTCTCAAAAAAATATAAACCGCTCAATTGATGAGAGTTTGCTTGAGTTCACACAAGTCATCAAAGCTGCTTTAGATGAAGGTTTGCGTGTGCGTGGTTATGTGTCTTGCGTTTTAGGATGCCCCTATGAAGGAGCAGTCCTTCACCATGCTGTAATCAAAGTTGCACAAGCTTTATATAAAGCCGGTTGCTATGAAATTTCATTGGGAGACACCATCGGGGTTGGGACGCCACACAAAGCACGTGCCATGTTAAAGGCCGTCAGCAGCGAAATCCCCATTAAGCACTTAGCCCTTCATTTCCATGATACCTATGGGCAGGCTTTGGCCAATATTCTTGCCTGTTTAGAACTGGGGGTAAACACCATTGATAGCTCAGTTGCAGGGCTGGGGGGATGCCCCTATGCTAAGGGCGCAACTGGAAATGTTGCCACTGAGGAAGTACTATATTTGCTCAATGGATTGGGTTTAAAGACCGATATTGATCTTAATAAATTAATTGATGCTGGCGTCTATATTTGCGATTACCTCAAACGACCTAATCGTTCAAAAGTAGCGGTGGCAATGCTAGCTAAAAAATCCGAAGGAGAGTGCAGTGGCAGGCTTTAACAAAATTGTCAAAACGTACGATGAGGCCTGTGCTGGCCTTAGCGATAATATGACCTTAATGTTCGGTGGTTTTGGCTTATGTGGTATACCTGAAGGTCTCATTGCCAAGGTACACGAACTTGGCATAAAAGGCTTAACCTGCATTTCAAACAACGCCGGCGTTGATGGCTTTGGATTGGGCATTTTACTTGAAAAAAGACAAATCAAAACCATGATAGCCTCTTATGTTGGTGAAAATGCTTTATTTGAAAAATTATTGCTAAGCGGTGAGATGGAAGTAAAATTAACCCCACAAGGCACATTAGCAGAAAAAATTCGCGCAGGCGGCGCTGGTATCCCCGCATTTTTCACCCCAACAGGCTTTGGCACTGTGGTTGCTGAGGGTAAACAAACCGCTGTTTATAACGGTAAAAATTATATTTTAGAAGAAGCCCTAAAAGCAGATTATTCATTTATTCGTGCCTGGAAAGCAGATAAGTTTGGTAATCTGATTTACCGCAAAACAGCGATGAACTTTAACCCCATGATGGCAATGGCGGGGAAAGTGACGGTGGCGGAAGTGGAAGAAATTGTCGACGAATTAGATCCTAATTTTATCCATACCCCCGGTATCTTTGTGAATCGCGTCATCGTGGGCAAATTTGAGAAAAGAATTGAACGTAAAATGGTTTCTAAAGGATAAATGACATGGCATTAAGTAGAGAACAAATTGCACAGCGCATTGCCAAAGAACTTAAAGATGGCTATTACGTTAACCTGGGCATTGGGATACCAACTTTAGTGGCAAATTACATTCCCAAAGGCATTGAGGTGTGTTTTCAGTCTGAAAATGGCTTACTAGGGATGGGGTCTTATCCTACAGAAAATGAAATTGATCCTGATCTCATTAACGCAGGCAAAGAAACCGTTACCGCCGCCAAGGGCGCCAGCTTTTTTTCAAGCAGTGACAGTTTTGCCATGATCCGGGGCGGCCATATTGACTTGACAGTATTGGGTGCTTTTGAAGTTGATATTCATGGCAATATTGCTTCTTGGATGATCCCAGGCAAACTGGTAAAGGGTATGGGCGGTGCCATGGATTTGGTCGCCAGTGCTAATAATATTATTGTTGCCATGGCGCATGCGAATAAAGAAGGTGAATCCAAACTGCTACGTAACTGTTCATTACCACTAACAGGTGCTCATTGTGTACGTAAGATAGTAACGGATTTAGCCGTACTTGAAGTAAAAGACAATGCCTTTCATTTACTTGAACGCGCTCCCGGTGTGAGCATTGATGAGATCAAAGCCAAAACCCAAGGCGAGCTTGTCGTTCCACAGCATGTGCCAGAGGTCCAATTATAAGTCTTGTGCATTTCTTGCTCTTGTAGTTATTGAATATCTGTTGTACTCTAGCCGTCCAAAATTGTTTATATATCTTACAAAGACCTACCGCTAGAAACATTTTGCTAAACAATAATTAGAGCAGGAAATGCCGGAACTTAGCTTAAAGCAAATTAAAACTCTATTACAAACAAGAAAGCCTTTACCAAAGGCTTATTCTGTCAAATCTGATAATGTAAATTTCGATGACATTCTAGATACATTAGCCGCCTTTAACGACAATAAAGCGATGATGACATGTATTGAAAAAATAGGTCTCTCATCATCTCTTGTTAAGTTGAACAATGTTACCTACTCAATGAACTCGATAGTAGATTTTCAATATGTTTACTGTTTGAGTGAGTTTGAAACAGGCAAGCTTAATGCTGAATCGATTACAGCCATCAATGGCTTATTTAAAAATGTTTCTTTCGGCAGGCTTAAATTATTAGAACTCATAAAAAAACTTAGCTATGTACAACTTAGTAACTATATTCTTTCTACAAAATGTTTTTCTGATCGTATTCTTCTTGAGATAGTAAATAAAGAAGAAAATCTACTTAGCTTCAAACCTGAGATGATAACCTGCTTATATTTCTATTTTAATCCTCAAAGAAAGTGGGAAGCCTCAAGGACCCCTTTATTGGATATGCACTACTTTGCCAATAGAGCAGGCCACACCTTAGGATTATCAGATGCAGTGAGCTTTGAATATAACCAAACAAAATATAGTTTTAATACCGAAGGGCAACTAGAATCAGTCTCTTTAAAACTGCTTAGCCAGCACCTTGAGCTTTATCACCAGAAATATCCTTCAGCCGTCTTTGCTTCAATCGCTGAAGCGTTTAAATTTTCTGAAAACCTCATCAGGCCAATAGGAAATCCTTATCAAAAGGGATCTGCTACCAAATTTTTAGAACGTTATAAACAAAAGCAAATGGCCTATTTCTCTTCTCAATGGTGGCATCATGGTTTTGGTATAGCACTCTATGGAGATTACTTAGTTTATGCTAACCGAGGGGAAGCCGGCGATCCTCGCTTTGGCTGTAAAATATATAAAATAAAAGATGTTAATTTAATCACTAAAGAATTTATTAAAAAATTAACCAATGCTACACTTGATAAGCCAAGAACATTTTATAAATTGATAAACCCTATTATTGATGTAAAAAATCCTGTCATTAAGTTCTCATCAAGACAGCAAAAACATGGGACTTGCACATTTGCCAATCCAAAATCCATCATAGAAGCCATGATTGTCCTATTTAATACAGGTTCAAATTGTAGCCCTCAAGAGCTAAGGGTGTGGTATTTTCGTCATTATAGAAGAAGTACTTATAAACACTTTACAAGCTTTATACGTGACGCTGAAATAGACGAGCTAGTGAAGAACATGTTCTATGCTAAAAGTGCTTGTTTACAACATTTTTTTGCAGCTTTAGTAAAAAAAATAATTAGCTCGCATCATGGTCAGAAAGACAGAGGATGGATAAAAGATAAAGAAGAAATACGACGTGCCTTAGATTTATACAATAGACTCCCAGCACACATCAAAATGATTGTTGACAACGACACAGATTTTCAAAAATTGATAAATACCACCATAAAAGCACATGAAAAACTTTTTCCATTTGTAAAAGAACCTGCAATCACAAACTACGTAAAACCTATATCTTTCAGGCGTCAAAATCATAAAGTCACAATAAATGGCAAGGGAAATATCATCCGCGTCAATGACAAGGACACCCCAGAAATGCATTTCTCCTATCGTATGGCGAAAAACCTCATCCTTGCTAACACATGATTATGCGGAGGCTTGACCATTCATATACTTAAATTCGCCATTTATCTGTTATAACTTGTCTCTAAAAATACAAGACTATACCCTGAAGCTCAAAAAATTATTTCCTAGTTAAGTGATTTATTGCAACAAATAAAATATGACTTTGCTATCCATTGAACAAATATTTCTGCGTCTCAAATATGAGACCCTGCCTAAAGGATACCAGCTGAGCTTACCAGTTCAGATAAAGTATCATGACCTATTCAATATATTTAGCAAATTCGACTCTGATGAAGACATGCTTTATTTTATAGCACAAATTACAAAAGCACCTGGCATTAGCGTTAAATCTACAAAGAATAATTATCATATTAAAAGTTTAGCAGATTTTTATACACTACTATCCCGTGCCGATATGTTCATGGAAGAAAATCATGCAGACATTCCCGACGCTGTATTTGATTTGATAGACAAAGCTGAATTTACAAGAGAACAAATTGCTCAGATTTTAGTTTATGCAAGCGAATATGCGCTTGAGAAGTTCTATTTACCTTGCAAAGGTTTTAAGAGAGAAGATTTAATAGCGATTGTGAATACACCGGATAATTTCCGCAAAATACCTTCCTATCTTATGCCTTGTTTATATGCGCATTTAAATCCAACACGTAACTTTAAACCATCTGTTGCCCCCTTGCTTGAAATGGCATACATGGCAAAAAGAGCCGGGCATATTTTTGGGCTTAAAGGAAACATTGATTTCAAGGTGGGAGGGACACCCTATACTTTTAAAACAGATTTTGAATGTGCTGCAAATGGCCTTGGTTATCTTTGCTATTTTTTAGATGCATATACTAAAACAAATAACTCAGCCACATTATTGGCAATAGCACAAGCCTTTAACTTCGCAAAGGATAATATTGAACCAAATAGTAATTATTACAAAACAGGCTCCGCAGCTGCTTTTTTAGCGCGATATATTCAAAATGAATTGGTTTATTTTACAGCTGGCTGGGATGGCCATTCGGTAGGCATTGCCCTATTTGGTGATTATTTAATCTATTCAAACAGAGGAACCGATGGCGATCCTGTTAGCGGTTGTAAAATATATAAGCTTAGAGACAGAAAATTAATCACGCATAATTTTATTGTAGATTTGAAAAAAGCTTCATATGATACGGCTCAAGAATTTCATGATGTTTTAAAGCAAGTTATCGATATGGACAGGCCAGTTGTCGCATTCCCCTGCAAAGGACAAAAATATTCTACTTGCTCCTTTGTCAACCCCAAAAGTGCCATTGAAGCGATGATTGTGCTTTATCAGGCAGGTGCTTTTGCCACTGATGAAGAATTGCAAACTCAATTTCAACAAGAAGCCAGCCGAAGCACATACAAAAAATTAACGGCTTTTATTCGCGACCATGAAATAGATAATTTACTTGAAAGGATGCAAAATGAAACCAATGATAATCTTCTTGGTTTCTATGGAGACTTAGCCAAAATGATCCTTACGCAACATCATGGTCAAAGAGGCTTCTCTGATAAAGACTGGGAAGAATTTGATAGAGCCTGCTATTTCTATAATAATATTCCAGCAAAGCTAAAAATATTAATGTTATTTGATGAAGATTTTGAAGAAATCATTAATGAGCTTGAATCCTGGCGTGAGGAAGATACAGTTGAAATTGACGCCTCCCTTTCTTCGACTCAGCAAATTACCTTTCAATTTAATAATTTATCTTGCGCTGAAAATGATGCCGAGAAAACACCATCCATACAACAAAATATCACTGCCCCCATCCTTGTGAATTCAATCTAAGGCCTAAAAAGACACCACATTTACTGACAATATGATACTTTTTATGTATATTTGTCAGTTTGCAAATAAATTTGATACACTTGCATAGATAGCATGGGCAAGAGATTTAAAGATGAAACAAAGTAAATATGTGAGCAAAAAGCCAGATGCCAAAGGCTTTGTTGCATATACCGATGAAGAAAATGCCGTATGGGGTGAACTCTTTAACAGGCAAATGAACTTGCTCAGTAATCGCGCATGCCCTGAATATCTAGAAGGTATTCGCAAGCTTGGCTTGAATGCCAAGCACATCCCCCAAATTCCGGAAGTGAATAGCGTATTGCGTGAATGCACTGGTTGGGAAATATCACCTGTCCCGGCGTTGATTGATTTTCAAGCTTTCTTTGAATTGATGTCGAATAAAAAATTCCCGGCGGCAACCTTTATTCGTACGCGAGAAGAAATAGACTATCTGCAAGAACCTGATATTTTTCATGAAGTCTTTGGCCATTGCCCCCTTATCACCCTACCCGCTTATGCCGATTTTATGTATGAGTATGCAAAATTAGGTTTAAAAGCCAACCACAAAGATAGAGTGATGTTAGCAAGGCTTTACTGGTTTACCATTGAATTTGGCCTTATTCAAACTGCTGAAGGCTTACGTATCTATGGCGGTGGTATTTTATCTTCTTTTGGCGAATCTAAATATTGTCTAGATAGCGATATCCCCTTGCGCAAGCCTTTAGAGCCGGTTGATGCTTTTCGCACGCCCTATCGTATTGATATTTTCCAACCGCTTTACTTTGTTATCAAAGATTTTGCTGAGCTTTTCACTTTATCAAAGCTAGACTTGATGTCATTGATTGAAGAAGCCAGAAGCAAAGGTATGCATGCGCCGCTGTTTGAGCCGAAAAAGAAAGATGATGGGCGTTTTTTGTAAGGTCGATATTTCTTTGGCGTTTCAGTAGAGGGTTGGATTAGGGTAGCTGGAAACACTCCGCATTTTCCTCATCCTAACCTTCTCCCAAATTAGCTTAAGTGTGGTTCTGCTAATTCATTAGACGGGAGAAGGGATCAGAACACCTACCAGTTGAAGTGCCAATTAATTACTTAGTGTGGCCTTTGACGATGACTTTCCATTTCATTCAATTCTGATTGCATCCCCGCAGCAAATGGTCGATATTGAGACCAAGGTGCGCTTGCACGCACATCAAAGGTTTTTGCATAAGCAGTCCATGTTCTTGCAGCCTCTTGGCCTTGTCTAAAGGCATCTTGTTCAACTTGCGGTTTCGTAGCAAGATTTCTTGTATTGATATGAGTTAGCGCATTAAAACCAACCACATTTCGATAAAGCATTAAACTGCTCGCGATTACCGTTGCAAAGGCAACACCATAAAGGCTAAAACTTAAGCCTAATATTGAACTAATACCTACAACACCAAGCCCTGCTACAAGTCCAATTTCTCTTTCAAAGCGAGAAGGAGCAAAACAAAAATCCTTGATATGGTTATAGCAGTTCATCAAAAATGAAGGCTGTGCTAGCGCTGGTGCAGGTATATAATTTATTGGAAAGGATGCTGCAACATCTCTGATATTTTCAAAATCATCAAATAAAGCTTCAACCAATGTATGACGTAAATCTACCTCACTCATCGTTGCATTAGGCAGAGTTTGTCTAAGTGTTGGATAAACTGCTTTATGGGCAAGAAAAGTATGTAAAAAAATATAACCTGCTGTTTGCCACAATCCAGATAATATTGTTCTTCCCTGGTTGTCTCTTAAATCAACCTTCGCAATAAATTGATTATGAATATCATCAAAGCATTGTAATAGTGCGGCTCTATCAGGTAGCGTTTTGAATCGCAAATTATGAGATAAATCAGGATGAACATTGGCTAGCGTGGCTATGTGTTGCATTAAGCCAAGATAAAAATTTTCATGTTCATTATTAGGACTCCAAGAAGCAGCTCTACTCATACTTGAATAGATCAATTCTAACTTTGTTGCAAGATAGCAGGCATAGAGATCTAATCTTAATACCTCTTCTAATAATTGTTCTTGAGGCATGTATAAATAAGGATCTGAATTTGCTTGGGTTCTTGGCAATAAGCGCCAATAAATGTTATCTGCAAGCTGACGTAAATTAAAAGAATGATTTACACGTAGATTCGCTTGTTGAAATATATTTTTGAGATGACCTTCAATAAAGTCTACTTGCCTATCTTTGACTCTTCCGATTTCGTTATAAGCTTGCCCTAGATCACCAGCCATTAATTTTCCTCGCTCAATACTTTGGGGAAAAGATACTAAGCCTAGTTAAATTAATTTGTCAAAAGTTTTTGAAATTTCTATGGATTGTAAAGACATGAGCTACATTATTTTCTTTGACTGAGCTTCACTTTGGTATGATCACGAATTGTTGATTCTTCACTTTTCGCCAATCCAGTGCTTTAACCTTGCTTTGGCATAATCTCTGATGGTGGCATTCTCGCTTTGAGAGAGCTTTTCGACAACTGCTTTGGGTGTCTTATCATTGTCAATCACATGTTGGATGATTGCCCACTCTTTCTCATTGCTTAATTCTTCGAGTATTTCTACTGGCGTGTTGGGGTTTTTAGCAATATTCGCTTTGGTTAAGGTTGTCATCATTGAGGAATTTTCAATAGGGTCCTTTTGATGCGCAACTTCTTCTAAGATCTTGGCATCAACATGGGGATTAAGCGTAATACTATAGGCTATTTTATTTCCATATTTATCCCATAAACTTACAAGCACATCATCAGGCGTATTGGGGTTTGCTACAATATCTTCCACCACAAATTGTGAAGAACTTTGTGCCAGCTCACGTAAGGTTTCTGCTGTGGTGTTAGGGTTACGCGCTATGAGCCTTTTAACAGAAAAGCCTTTTGAATTGGCAGGTTGAAAAAAGTAAAGTGACTCCAGTTTGTCTTCAAGTGCAGGCTCATTTATTTTAGCTATTTGGCCTAGCGTTTCACTTGAAGTAAAAGGATTCAGAACGATTGCCTCTAAGATAAAGGGCTGATTTTCTTTTGGATAAATTGTGTATTGCGCTAATTGATTATCGATAAGGTTCGAACCATGAATCGCATTAATTTCATAAATCGTTAATTTGGTTTTAATAACATCGAGTGCTGCACTCGTAAATAGAAAAATACCTTTGAGAATAATAAATACAAATATAAAAACGAAGATATTTAACTTTGGGCTATCCAATAACAATGCGGTAATAAAATAACCCAAAGCAAAGGCAAATAACCAAACCCGAGCGGCACTGATAGTTGCTTCAATGGGTAAAAAAATAAAACCTATTGACGCAGTTGAAGAACCACTACGCATAATTGCATTTGCTTGCACCATGAAATGAGCTGCAAACACAACCGCCATAAACCAAAACATATATTTTAAAATGGACTTAACAACCGGCGCACTCAGAGGCATAGGTAAAAGAAAGTGCTTTAAGTTATCTGTTTTGGTCATCGTGCTACTTCACTTATTTTTTGTGAACTGCCCTACGACCAGCAACAAGATCCCACCTACCAAACAGATCCCACCAAACCAGGGTGAAAAAGAAACGCGCTCTTTAGTTTGCGCTGTTATTTGAATATTGCCGAATTTAGCTACTTCCTCATTTTTGTTATAGCTAAAACCCTCATAGGTAAAAACGCCTATACCTATAATTATAAGCAGAACAGCAACGAGATTAATCACCGATTTCATCTTACACCCTCCGTGGCGATAAGTTTATTTAGGATTTGTGCCCCATCTCAATAATGGCATCTGATTTAGCTGCACAAATAAAATCATTCTCCGATAAGCCCCCAATCGCATGGGTAGAATATCTTACCTTGCATTTATTATAGGATACTTCTAAATCAGGATGATGATTTTCAATATGAGAAACATAGGCCAAGGCATTCACAAAGGCCATGGTATGGTAATAATTTTTGAAAGCATATATGCGGAAAATTTCTGTTACATTTTCACTTAGCTGCCACTGGGGAAGCTTCTTGAGAAGATGTTCTGCTTCTGGTTGAGTAAGGGGTTTTACTCCACCTTCACAAGCTTTACAGTGTTTTTCTGTTAAGTCGTTCATACTACCTTTTCCTTTTGCAATATCGTTTGTAGTGCCCTTAAGCATGCCTCATTTTGTTCGGTGGTGCCAATTGTGATTCGGTAGTAATGCTCCATACGATATGGCGCAAGTGGGCGTACAATAATGCCTTGTTTGAGCAAGGCTTGAAAAACATCGGTGCCTGCTAAATTTATTTCTACACTAAAGAAATTTGCATGGCTTGGTAGAAACTTTAATCCCAGCTTTGTAAAGCCTTGCATCAGCTGTTGTTTACCCTGTTCATTGACTAAGATGCTCTTTTTAACAAAGTCCTGATCACGCAAAGCTAAAACAGCAGCAACTTGACCAAGGTGATTTGCGTTAAAAGGTTGTCGCACACGATTCATCAATTCGATAATTCTTTCATCAGCAAGTCCATAACCTATTCTTAAACCTGCCATACCATACACTTTTGAAAAGGTTCTGGTGATAATCAAATTGGGATATTGTTTTAATAATGCCACTGTTTGTGGGTAATCTTTTTCAAGCATATATTCAAAATAAGCTTCATCGCACACCACAAAAATGTCAGCACTTAACTTATCCATAAAGGCAACGAAATTTTTATGATTTACATATGTCCCCGTAGGATTATTCGGGTTTGCAAACATGATCATGCGGGTTTTAGGACCAACTGCATTTAAAATGGCCTCTAAATCTATACCGAAATTTTTTGCTTTGACTTCTTTAACGTCAACTCCAAGACCTTGGGCTAATATTTTGTAGGCAACAAAGGCGTACTCTGAAATGATTAATTGATTATTACCCCAAACAAAAGTTTGGATAGCCATTTTTAAAACATCTTCAGAACCATTTCCTATAATAATTTGGCTAGGGCTTAACTTTAAAAATTGGCTTAAAGCTGTTTTTAAATCGTAAGTGGCGCCATCAGGATAAAGAGCAAGCTGTGAAAATTCCGCGGCCAATTGTGATGTCACTTGGGCACTTGTCCCCAAAGGATTTTCATTACTTGCCAATTTAATAAAATCTGTCAATCCCAATTCGCGTTGGCATTCCTTAATGGGTTTACCTGGCTGATATGGTTTAACTCCCAGCAAGAGTGGGTTGACGAACTGCGCAGGATCAAAGGTCATTTTAATTTTGCCTACTTAATTGTTAATAGAATAAATGCGTTTCACTAAGGGGGGTCGGCAATTTATTTAGTCTGTGTAAAATTTCTAAAATAATGACGGCTATCCCAAACCCCAAGGTACAAAATACGACAGCTTTACCACCTACGACACGATAACCATTTGCAATCTGTAGGCGATATCGTCCCCACCATACCATTAAGGCGGGGAAAATAACCAACAATATAGCGGCAAAAAAACCTGCATAATGAAGAGCGGTTATAAATCTGGGGTAAAACAGCGCCATTAAAACCGGAGGCAAAAAGGTTAAAGCCGCTAGTGCGAATTTGCCCTTCACTGTTTTTTTAATGTGAAAACCATCTGCAAAAAAGTCAAATAGCCCCAAAGCAACGCCTATGAAGGAAGTGAGCATGGCGCATAAACCGAAGGTGCCAGCCAAAATAGTGACATGCTGATTATTGAGCAAATGACTTAATAGTTGCGTTAACTCAATCACCGCCTGCTTGCCGGTATGATGCTCGGCATGCAATATGGCAACCAATCCGTTATCTCCTTTAACGGGAATAACCCCTAGGATCAAAATTTCCCAAAGCAAGTAAACAATTAAAGGTAATAAGCTCCCCAGAAAGATTGACCATCTTAGGGCTTTAACATTGCTGTTCATGTAATTTTTTAAACTTGGAATTAATAAATGAAAACCAAAAGAAGTAACAAGCAAAGGCCCTGTTGTCCACAGGTATTTTGCATGTCCATCGCTTAACATCTCAGGTGATACTTTAGGAACAACATTGGCCACTAAAATCACATAGGCACCAATCAAGCCCATCATCATGACACGATTTGCCCAATCAACAGATCGCGCACCAAAGTACACAATGGCCGCAAAAATAAGCACAGTTACCCAAAGGCCCATCGACTCATCAAAACCTGCTTTACCTAAAATTTTGCCTATGATCCCTGAAGCACCGGAAGTATATGCGGTCATTAGTGCATATAAAAAGAGTACATAGGTTATCCAAGCAATTATTTCACCTGGTTTTCCCAGGGTGGATTTTGCCATGGTAATTAAATTAGATTCTTCGGGATACCACAGTGAAACTTCTAACATTAAGAAGGCACTTAAGGTCATCATCAACCAACAAAAAATGAAAACGATTGCTGAAGGATAAAAGCCACCGGCTGCAGTAGAGACGGGTAATGCTAACATGCCTGCGCCTATGCAGGTGCCTGACACCAACATTGCACCACCAAATATTTTATTAATAGATAAACCAGACAAAAGCCACTCTCCTTCACAATGATGGTAAGCCAGATAAGAAAGTTACACGTAAAATAACAAAATTGAGTGAATATGGGAATCTTAAGCACTGTAGCGCCTGATATCAAAGCTTATTTGTTATATCTTGCTGTGCAGCAATTGTGTCTTTTTACCTAATTTACTTGGCATCACAACCTGTTTGTTCTAGGGTATGCAGTAGAAATCACAAATGAAAAGTTAGTAGCGTGAATTTAATAAGGAAATCATGATGAAAGCAGAAACAATGAAACATGATAACCCCATGGGTCTTGATGGTTTTGAATTTGTTGAGTTTGCAGGCCCTGCTCCAGATAAGCTCGCTGCACTTTTTGAATCTATGGGCTTTACAAAAATTGCCAAACACCGTTCCAAAAAAGTGACTCTCTATCGTCAGAACCAAATTAATTTTATTTTGAATGAAGAACCTACAAGCCATGCTAACACTTTTGCCAAAGAGCATGGTCCTTGTGCTTGCGCGATGGCCTTTAGAGTTAAAGATGCTAAAAAGGCATATGAAATGGCGCTTAGCAAAGGTGCAAAGCCCTATCTTGATAGAAAGATTGGCAAAGACGAACTTGAGATCCCTGTCATCTATGGAATAGGTGGTAGCTTACTTTATTTTGTCGATAAATATACGACGGATACAATTTATGATGTTGACTTTATTCCTCTTGAGGGCGTTAACCAACATCCAAAAGGTCAAGGTTTGGTTTTAATCGATCATCTCACCCATAATGTTTTTCAAGGTGAAATGGAAAAATGGGCTCATTTTTATAAAGACATTTTTAACTTTTTTGAAATCCGTTACTTTGACATTAAAGGTGAAAAAACAGGCCTCGTCAGTTATGCACTCTCAAGCCCTTGTGGCAAAATTAAAATTCCCCTCAATGAATCAAAAGATGATAAATCACAAATCGCAGAATATCTTAAAGAATATAAGGGCGAAGGGATCCAGCACATTGCTTTAACCACCGAAGAAATATATAGCACCATCGAAAAGTTGCAAAACACTGGCCTTAAATTCTTAAGCACGCCTGATACTTATTACGAAATGATAAGAGAACGCATAAGCGGACATCGTGAAGATATAGCCCGTATGCAAAAAAATCAGATCTTAATTGATGGCGAAGTGGTTAATAACGAAGAAAAAATATTATTACAAATTTTTACTGAAAATGTGATTGGCCCTATCTTTTTTGAAATAATTCAACGTAAAGGTAACGATGGCTTTGGTGAAGGCAATTTTAGAGCTTTATTTTTAGCCATTGAAAGAGATCAAATGCGTCGAGGAGTCTTGTAGTATGAAATTGGCGACTTTAAAAACAAACACACGCGATGGACAATTGTTGGTTGTCTCTCGCGATCTAACCCTTGCAACTAAAGTACCTGATATTGCGCTTACTTTTCAGCAAGCATTAGATAATTGGGACAAATGCGAACCTGCTTTAAAAACCATTTACAATGAATTAAATGCAGGGAAAATCAAAGACAATTTTCCTTTTGATGCCAACAAAGTGCATTCACCTTTACCACGCGCTTATCAATGGGCAGATGCCAGCGCTTATGTTAATCATGTGCAGCTGGTGCGTAAATCACGTGGCGTGGAAATGCCTGAATCTTTCTGGACTGATCCTTTAATGTATCAAGGTGGTTCAGATAGCTTTATCGGGCCTTGCCAACCTATTCTATTAGCCGATACCGCCTGGGGTATCGACTTTGAAGCTGAAGTGGCCGTTATCACCAAAGACGTTCCCATGGGTGTTTCTGAACAAGAAGCTGGCCAATATATTGTGCTCATCATGTTGGTGAATGATGTTTCTCTTCGCAATTTGGCAAAAGGCGAGTTAGATAAAGGTTTTGGCTTTTTTAATTGCAAACCTTCAAGCAGCTTTAGCCCAGTTGCTATCACGCCTGAAGAATTAAAAGAAGCTTGGGATGGACATAAAATCAACTTACCGCTTTTAAGCCATCTGAACAATAAATTGTTTGGTCAACCCAATGCTGGTGTAGACATGACTTTTGGTTTTCCTAAATTAATTTCTCATGCCGCTAAAACAAGACCCTTGGGCGCAGGCACCATAATTGGTTCAGGCACTGTCTCAAATAGTGACCGTTCCAAAGGTTCTTCCTGTATTGTTGAAAAAAGAATGTTAGAAACAATAGAAAATGGCAAACCTTCGACCGAATTTATGCAATTTGGCGATAACATTCGTATTGAAATGTTTGATAATCAAGGCTTAAGTCTTTTTGGGGCTATTAATCAAACTGTACAGAAATATGAGTAATTATTACGCCCCCTTTGTTTAAAAGGGGGCAGCCGTTCACGGCGGGGGATTTTATCTTGAAAAAAATCCCTCTGGCCTAAAGGCCCTCTCCCTTTTAATCAAAGGGAGATAAAATGTCGCTTCGCGACCATATGCTATTAGTTTATCTCTCTATTCAAAATGAGAAGAGTATGTATAAATTGTACGATTACTTTCGCTCCAGCGCCTCATACAGAGTCAGAATTGCGCTGAACCTGAAAAAAGTCAATTATGAACAAATATCTATTCATTTACTCAAAGACGGCGGCCAACAGCTCAAAGAAGATTATAAAAAGATTAATCCTCAACAATTGGTCCCCACGCTTTATATCCCTGATACGCATCAAACAATAACGCAATCCTTGGCTATCATTGATTATTTAGAAGAAACGATTCCTGAACATCCTTTATTGCCAAGCGATCCTTTTATGCGCGCACAAGTGCGCTCTTTTGCGCAAATCATAGCTTGTGATATCCATCCTGTTGATAATCTGCGCGTATTAAAATATCTCAAACATCATTTTCATATTTCTGATGAGCAAAAATCAGCGTGGTATTTGCATTGGATTGAGCATGGGTTTAACGCTATAGAGCAACGTTTACAAGCGCACTCTCAAGGCCCTTATTGTTTTGGCGAGGCGCCAACCTTGGCAGATATTTGCTTAATTCCTCAAGTGTATAATGCGCTTCGTTTTGAGATGTCGCTCAATGATTATCCACGCATTCAAAAAATCCATGAGCATGCGAATTTGCATCCTGCGTTTATCAAAGCATTGCCAGAAAATCAGCTTGAAGCAGAATAAAAAAAGGGGCTTAAAGCCCCTTTTTTTTAATGACGATGTGGAGAAGGACTTGAACTTGGGCTGCGAGCTGAATTTACTTCATCATTGTCTGAATGATGAACTTCTTCCTCAGATTCTGGTTTGACATCCCATCCGGTTTGTTTTGCACGTAACGCTTGAAAGCCTGTGAGCACGGGGCTGCCAGCACGTTTTTCCAGGGTGATACCATCTTTAGGTGTAAGAAGTACTTCTCTGGCTGTAGGTTGCTGTGGCTTTTGCATTTCTGCATCAGATGAAGAAGATTCTTGCTCTTCTTCAAATTCTTCTTGCGCTAATCTTAACTCTTCTTGATCTTGTTCGAGTTGTGCTCTTGCTTCTTCGAGTTCACCTCTTAATTGATTTAGCTCGTCTTGCAGATCTTCATTTGCTCTTTCAAAATCATCTAACTCTGTTTCTCGTTTATCTAATCGTTTTGATCTTGCAGCCAATGAGCTCTCTAAAGTTTTTAACTCTTTTTCCTTCTTCGCATTCGTATGCGCTTTGGTGGTTTCAGCTTTCTGGGCTGCCTTCAGTGTTTCTTGCTCTTTGACTAAAGCTTTCTTTTCTTTCGCTAAAGTAGCTCTATCAGCTTTAAGCTGTTCTTTGCCATTTTCCAGCGTCGTTTCTCTTTTGGATAAACTAGTTGTTTGGCTTTTTAATTTTTTAAAGCCATTTGCCAGTTCTTTTGATCGTATTTTATTCTCTAAGGCTGCTTTAACGTTTTTATCCGCCTTATCTTCAGTATCATTTTCATTGGCTTGTAAAGCTTTTACCTGCTCATTTGCGCTATTTAAGTCGGTTTTCAATTTTGCATTTTCATTTTCGAGTGCATTTGCTTTGAGCACTTTGCCCGCTGTCCATAGGGTTGATTTAAGTGCAGCAGCGGCAGCGCCTGCTTCAATCGCTAAAGAAGCGATTTGTGCATACATATTATTTGCTAGAGAGCCAACCAATGGTGTTAAGGTAGCATCAACTGCATTGAGTAGCACTTCTCCATTGCCCGTCAAAAATAGGCCAAGACCTGTTGTTCCAACTAAAAGTGTTGTTTGTGTGATAGGAGAGTTGATGACTGTCCCAAATGTTTTTCCTGCTCTGGAATTTGTAATGGGTTCTAATCTTTTTGATAGGGATGCAAGCATAATACGCCCTCTTTTTATTGGATGGATTCGGATAAATGAAAAATGAATGTAAGAGAAAAAATTTTTATTTAATTGTTGTTATTTACAAAACTACACTGGATTTTATGTCTTTTTATTCCAGCCCACAAAATATACCCCTATCAAAAAGCAAAATCAAAGCAATTATGACTTTAGTTCTTTGATTTCAAACTAAATTTACTAAGGCCTGAGGCCTTCTTCCTATTAAATTTGTATCATGGCTATCATCATGATAGATTCGCGAAAATTTCAGTTTCTTTAGGTGAAATATGCGGGAATTAAACTTTGAAGAAGTGCATCAAATTCAGGGCGGCGCAAATGCTGGTGCTTTGTTAGGTTTGTTTTCTGGGATCACAACCGGATTTGGGATATGCGCCCTCTTTTTAGCTACACAACCTGTGCTTACGCAAGTTGCAGCAATTACAGGTTGTACTGTTTTCACCATAATTCTAGGCATAATCTAAATTGATTCATTTTTTATATAGCATTGCTAATTTTGTGCGCCGTCAATTGCAGCGGCTATTGAACACCTCCACGATTGGTGTAAAGGCACTGATTATCAACCAAGACAAAGAAGTGATGCTGGTGGAGCACACCTATATGGCAGGCTGGCATCTACCGGGCGGTGGTCTTAACCCAGGCGAATTACCTAAAGATGCTATTATCCGAGAAGTAAGAGAAGAAACAGGGCTTATCGTTAATCAAGAACCCATGCTTTTTGCTGTTTATTCAACGCTCATCATGGGGGCCAGTGATTACCCCCTGCTTTATGTTATTAAAGAGTTCAGCTGCGCGCCTTCGCACACACTTTGCCGTGAAATTAAACAAGCCCGCTGGTTTGCGTTGGATAATCTGCCTATGGACACCACCGAAAGTACCCGCCTTCGCATCCAAGAAGTACTGAATGCTTTAGCACCCGCAGATCACTGGTAGGACGCTGAGACTTTTATAAGTGTTAGATTCGATACTTTCTCTTGTATCTCATCGAGGTTAAAGCGATACTTGCGCTCAAACTGCCTTGTAGACTTTTTTGTGTTGGAGGATTAACTTTATGGTCTTTGGTATTAACTTGCTGCCGCAAGATAATAAGTTCTTTGAACTTTTGATCGAAACTAGCGAGTTATCCAACACTTCTATTCATCTTTTGAAAGATCTCACCATTGAAGAAGACAGAGATAAAGCTTTTAAACTAGGGCGTGAAATTGAAAGCGCTAAGCACAAAGCCAAAGAAGTCACTTATGAAATTACAGAAAGGTTAAGCCGGGCGCTGATGACGCCTTTTGACCATGAAGACATTCATCGCTTATCGCGTGGTCTTTATAAAATTCTTAAAATTTGTGAGAAAGCTCAAGAAAGGTTGATTGCTTTTCAACTTCGTCCCTTTCAAAACGATTTGTTTAAGCTCACAAGCAATATGGTTGAAGCCTCTGATGTCGTTCATGATCTGGTTAAGAACCTGAAAAAGATTAAAGACAGTAAACCTATTCATGATAAGTGTGCGCTTATCCATAATATAGAAGCCAACACTGATCAACTGCTGAATCAATTAACGATTGATTTGTATCATTATGAAAATGATTTTAAACAAATCCTTATCCGTAAAGAAATGTATGGCTTATTAGAAAGTATTGTAGATAGGCATAGAGATATGGCTAACGTTATTTTAGAAGTCGTTCTCAAGCACTCTTAACTTCAGCATACGGAATATCTATGGAATTAGCGTTTTTGCTTTTTGTTAGCGTTGTTATCTTAGCCTTAATCTTTGACTATATTAATGGCTTTCATGATGCCGCTAATGCTATTGCAACCGTGGTATCAACCAAAGTGCTGTCGCCTCGTGTTGCTGTCGTCTATGGTGCTATTTTAAACTTTATTGGTGCTTTACTTGGCACTAAAGTTGCTGCCACTGTTGGTGAAGGCTTAGTGAATTCACAAGCAGTGACTTCTGAAGTCTTATTATCTGCACTCTTAGGTGCCATCATTTGGAATTTATTAACCTGGTATAAAGGGCTGCCTTCTAGCTCTTCACATGCTTTGATGGGTTCCTTAATGGGGGCAACGGCCTTTGCAACCAGCACGCAAAACCTGAATATGAATATCATCACTTATAAAGTGCTTATTCCGATGTTTAGCTCACCCATTATGGGCTTTGTCGGTGGTTATTTTGTGATGGTGATACTCTATTGGATCTTTCATAAAGTAAGTCTGCCTAGAATTAATGCCTTTTTTGGTAAGGCGCAAATCATCTCCTCTGGTTATTTAGCGATAACCCATGGCGCCAATGATGCGCAAAAAACGATGGGTATCATCGCCCTTGCGGTTGCGACTTATTATCAAACCCCTTTTCATGTTTCAGACTGGATTATCATTTGCTGTGCTATTGCGATGGGCTTAGGCACGGTGGCTGGTGGCTGGAAAATTATGCGCACCGTGGGCTCTAAAATGGTGAAGGTCAAACCTATTCAAGGGTTTGCAGCGGAAGCCACCGGCGGTACGATTTTATTTTTAACCGCTCATTTTGGGATCCCGATTTCCACCACGCATACCATCACAACCTCGATTATGGGCGTAGGCTCAGCAAAGCGCTTCTCTGCTTTGAATCCCAAAGTGATAGGTAATATTGTTGGTTCCTGGGTATTAACCTTGCCCATCACCTTCTTGTTATCCGGTGGTATCTACAAACTCTGGCAAATAGTTATACCTTTGCTCAATCAGTTATAAGCCAGCAAAAGAAGGTTTAAAAAGATAATCGAATAGATTAGCCAGACAACTAGCATTATATTATCTCCTTAAAGTCGTTATAGTTCCCCTCCTTAAAATTTAAAAACAAGGGTGGGGAACTGATGATTAAGCAAGATATAACTGATGCTAAAGAAAAGCCTGTTGATATTTTGTTCTACGGCAAGTTAGCACTTTCAGCCATTACAGCAGGTGCTTGCCTTTATTTGGGCGGGCCGACGGCTTCTACAAGCGCGCGTTTTATTTATGATAATGTCTATGCCATAAAATATGGCTTACCCGCCTTTTACGAACCCAGCTATTGGCTAAGCTATATGCCCATGCGAGAGCATGTTGCGCATGTGGCTTATCAGTATGGACCACAACTTGCTGGTGCTGTTGTTGCGCCCCTTACCTATAAAGCAACGGATGGTTTAGGCTGGTTGAGCAATAAATTAAATGCTCTTTTTAAAAAGAAATCTCCCCAAGCCACTATTATAATTTTAGGATCCCAGCCCAAGGAAAAGGATGAAACAAATATCACGTTATCCGTACCTGCTAATCCTTTAGCAGAAATGACAGATGAAGAGCTCAACCTTGAGATTGAGAAAATAATTTCGCAATTAAAAGCACTTAAGTTAAGTGATGAGAATCCCAAAGAAGAAGATGGTTTCATACTAGATAACGAGGGTACTTATGGCATAGCTGTTTTATTTGCAAAGGAAGATGAAGCCGAAAAAACAGATGAGGCGAAGATTCCCTTGGCACAGCTTGATTCAACAATGCCTGTGCAACCTTGCGTCTAGCAAAGTGGAGAGCTTTATTTTCTGAGGGCTTCTAGAAAGGCAATTGCCTCAACATGATTGGATTGCTTTGCGAGGCGGTAAGCTGCATTATTGCTTGCTTTTAGCGCTGCGCTTTTTCCATCATTATCTAAATAATCCCACACTAAGCGCATCACTTCTACATGGCCTTTGTCGGCGGCATAAACAAAGGTATTGTAATCTTCAAATTGAAGGCATTCTCTTTGTTGCGCTTTATCTAAAAGTTGCAATATAGCATCAATTAGCTTGGCATTACCTATCTTGGCGCAAAGTATCAAACATTTAGGGAACACTTCATTTGCAGCTCGGGCCTTTTCTTTGGCATTCAACAAATTCCATAAATGCTTAATAACAATTGCTTCATTGACAGATTCAAATGAAGAAGTAGGTGCGTAAAAGAGCTCAGTGTTGTTATCAGGAAGTAAAAATGTAATGATCTGATCTCTTGTTAGCACTTTTTCTAATTGTAATATGGCCTCTACCCCTGTGGCACAGGCATCGTTAAAAAGATAATGAAGCACATAAGCAAGAGAAGGTTCATTTGATACATAAGCAATAAATTCAACGCGTTCGTTAATTATCTCTAAACACTTTTGCTCCAAAAATTCATCACCTAAAATAGCTTTAACCATGGCGTTTTTTTTATGGATTAATGCTTCTCTAAAACCTTCACCATCTCTTGCAGTAAACGGAATATTAAGCACTTCAATATAGGGCCATCCTTCGTCTGAAATTTCACAGAGTAAACGGCCCATTTTATCTAACAAATCAACATTGCCACTGGCAATGACTAAATGAAAAAGTTTGAAATTATCATGTTCCAGCACTTCTTTTTGTGTGGTCGCATCTACTTTGTATGATTGCCACAAATCTTCAAATTCAGATAAATTGCCATCTGTGCAAGCTTGAACTAATTTTTCATATAACATGAGTATTATTCCTGCATATATTAGGTTTAAAAATACTATCAAAATAAATCAACGCATTTATAAAATGAGTCATATAAAATAATGTTTTTGACAAGTGCAGCGCAATGGCAGACAAAATAGCCCTACTCGCTGACTTTGTGTGAAATCTGTTTAGCATCTTTAGGCTTTTCAGGTTTAAATTTTAGCAAAACATTAAATAAAATTGGATTGAGTAAAATGGAAATCAAAGCACTAGCAAGAATAATGTCTTGCGTTTCGCCTGAAATCATATGCAATTTCACGCCAAGCTCGGCTAATATAAATGAAAATTCACCAATTTGCGCAAGACTGATAGCAATGGTTGCCGCCGTAAAGGCAGGATAACGAAAACTCAACATAATGAGGTAAGCTGCTAGTGATTTACCCAAAACAATAATCATCACAACCGCAAGCACGACAAAGGGTTTATTAATTAAAATCATCGGGTTTAATAGCATACCCATACCAACGAAGAATAAAACAGCAAAAGCATCACGCAGTGGAATAGTCTCTCTTGCTGCTTTTTTGCTGAATTCTGATTCATTTAAAATCATACCCGCAAAGAATGCCCCTAAAGCAAAAGATACCCCAAATAATTTAGCACTTCCAAAGGCCATCCCTAGGGCAATAGCCAAAACTGCCAGCCGAAAGAGCTCTGGGGATTTTTCTTGCTCTGTCTTTTTTAAGATCCAGGGAATAGCGCGTTTACCGACAATCAGCATTAATACAACAAAAGCCGCTATTTTAAGCAAAGCAAAAAATAAGGTACCAAGCACCGAGCTTAGCATACTCATAGGTGCCATATTGAGGCTTTGACTTGCTTGTATGAGCTTAGCCAGCGGAGGCAGTAAAACAAGGATAATCACCACAGCCAAGTCTTCAACCAGCAACCAGCCAACTGCAATTTGGCCAGGCTTTGTGCTAAACATATGATGCTCTTGTAGTGCACGTAGTAAAACGACTGTACTGGCAACAGATAAGGAAATACCGAATAACAAGCCAGATTCATGGGACAGCTTCAGATAATAGACAACGACGGCCCATCCTAATAATGTTGCAATGATCATTTGGCAAAGCGCACCGCAGATGGCAATTTTTTTGACCTGATTTAGTTCATGCCAAGAAAAATGCAGCCCTACGCCAAACATCAGCAGAATTACACCAATCTCAGCTAATTCGTGCGCAATGGCTTGATCAGCAATATAGCCAGGGGTGGTCGGACCAAGCAAAACACCCGCAATGAGGTACCCCACAATGGGCGATAAACGAAGCTTTTTGGCAATGATCCCTAAAACAAAGGCCAAGCCAAAGCAAATAACTATCATCGTCAATAAGGGTGTTGAATGGGGCAAAGCATTATTCCTTAAAGAGATTTAGTCTTTGGACAATAAGGCTGTGCATGAAGTTCATTAATTGAAAAAAGACAGTACTGACTAGAGTACTGTTATGCTTTCTTAAGATATTATAGAGTGGCCCCAGCAAAGCTGGGGGAAATGTTTAAATTTTGCTACCACTCCCCAGTATTTTTCATAGAAAGCCAGGGCTCTTTGGGCTCTAGTGCTTTGCCTTTTTGTAATAACTCGATAGAAATATTATCGGGTGAGCGAATAAATGCCATGCGGCCATCACGTGGGGGGCGCAAAATGGTGACACCTTTTTTCTGAAGCTGTTCGCAAAAATCATGAATATCATCCACTTCATAGGCTAAGTGCCCAAAATTTCTGCCAACTGTGTAGGGCTCTTTTTGATCCCAATTATAGGTAAGCTCAATGGTGGGTTCATGGGGGCCTGTGGCTAGAAAAACCAGGGTAAATCTACCTGCTTCATGTTCCATGCGGCGCACTTCGATTAAGCCCAATTTATTAATAAAAAAATCGAGGGCTTTGTCGAGATCAAGGACGCGAATCATTGTGTGTAAATATTTCATTGAATCACCTGTTCATCAATTCTTGAATATATATTAGATATCAACATGTAAAAACTTTTTCCACTATCCATTTATCCTTCTTGTAAATCCCCCTGCTCGCCTAGGCGAGCTGCCCCCTTTACAAAAGTGGGCAACGTGTTCGCTTTGCGAACGTAAACAGAGTTTTTTTCTTTTGGGTGAGCGAAGCGAACCAATAGCCCACTTTTGTAAAGGGGGCGGCGAACATCGTTCGCGGGGGATTTAGCAAAGTCGCTTTTCTACTGTTTCCCAAATCACTTGCATTACTGCATCTGTATTATTCATGATTTCTTGATTATCAAATCGTAATACCTTGATACCTAATTGTTCGATAGCTTTGTCTCTTTCATAATCAGAAATTATATGCTCTTCTTCATAATGTTGGGAACCATCACATTCTATGATGAGCTTTGGCTCATGTGCATAAAAATCTGCTATATAGTTTAGGATCGGTTTTTGTCGATAGAATTTAACACCGTGTATTTTTTCTCTTCTAATGCATCCCCACAATTTTGTTTCTGCAGGTGTCATATTGATACGTAAATCTCGAGAGAATGATTTTAATTCTCTGTTGTATTCAAACATAATTCCCTTTTCCATTCTTCCTCCTTGTAAATCCCCCTGCTCGCCTAGGCGAGCTGCCCCCTTTACAAAAGTGGGCAA
>CAZBZP010000002.1:0-3659 GCA_964496435.1 Uncultured Candidatus Berkiella sp. | reverse complement strand
ACCAATAGCCCACTTTTGTAAAGGGGGCGGCGAACATCGTTCGCGGGGGATTTAGTTTAAATTGCCTTTTCCAACTCCGGCAATATCGTAAACAAATCGCCAACCAATCCATAATCGGCCACTTGAAAAATAGGTGCTTCGGGATCTTTATTAATCGCCACAATCACTTTGGAATCTTTCATGCCGGCTAAATGTTGAATGGCACCTGAAATCCCAACCGCGATATATAAGGCGGGGGCCACCACTTTGCCTGTTTGTCCTACTTGAAAATCATTGGGCACAAAACCTGCATCCACCGCAGCACGACTCGCCCCCACAGCCGCACCTAATTTGTCGGCTAAGGATTCAATCATTTTAAAATTATCGCTGCTTTTTAATCCTCGCCCACCTGAAACAACCACTTTGGCTGCGGTGAGTTCAGGACGCGTGAGTTCCACTGTTTTTTCCGAGCTAAAAACAACTTGTGCATTAATTTCCAACGTGTTTGTAAGCGCTTTAATTGCTGCTGTCGTGTCGCTTTTTTCAACAGCATTGAACGCGGTTGTTCTCACCGTGAGTACTTTGACCTTATCAAGTGATTGTACTTTTTCAAAAGCATTGCCAGCATAAATTGGCCTTGTAAAAATATCTTCCGCTTCAATTGCACACACATCGGATAGTTGTGCTACATCAAGCAAAGCTGCAACACGTGGCATTAGATTTTTACCAAAGGTTGTTGCAGGTGCTAAAAGATGAGAATAATCATTTGCGATAGCAATAATCAGTGAAGATAAGTCTTCCGCTAAAAGATGCGCAAAGCGCGCATGCGTGGACACCAACACCGTATTCACGCCTTTGAGCTGTGCTATCTCTTTACTTAAAGTGTCTGTGTCACAAGCTAATAAAACATCACATTCTGGTGCGAGCTTTAAAGCCGCATCAATCGTTGCTTTGGTGCTGGGTGCAAGGTTGCCACGATGATGATCTGCTATTACAAGTACTTTAGCCATATTAAATCACCTTTTCCACGTCTTTTAAGTAATGTACAAGCTCAGCCACATCTTTCACCATTTTGCCCTGCTTGCGCGCAGGTGGTGGGCTAACGCTTAATACCTTGAGATGTGCTTTGGTATCTACACCAAGAGAAGCGATTTCTATTGTGGTAATCACTTTACGTTTGGCTTGCATGATATTGGGCAAAGTCGCATAGCGTGGTTCATTTAAACGCAGATCGGTTGTGATAAGACAAGGTAAATTCAAAGTCAGTGTTTCTAAACCACCATCGACTTCTCTTGTCACCTCAACAGTTTGTTTATTTTCTGCAAATTTCACTTGAGATGCAAAAGTTGCTTGTGGCCAATTTAACAGCGCGGCTAACATTTGCCCGGTTTGATTACAATCATCATCAATGGCTTGCTTGCCCATGATAATCACATCCGGTTTATGCTGAAGTGCAATTTCTTTCAAGCACTTTGCCACCGTGATGGGCTCCAAGGTTTTATCACAGAGCACATGCACAGCGCTATCAGCACCTAGTGCCAACGCTGCCCTTAGCGTTTCTTGTGTTGCTTCTTGGCCAATGCTAACAACGACTATCTCAGTTATTAACCCTGCTTCTTTCCAACGAACTGCTTCTTCAATGGCAATTTCATCAAAAGGGTTAATGGTCATTTTGACGTTAGCAAGCTCAATCCCCTGGTTGTCCGGTTTAACACGAATTTTCACATAGGGATCTACAACGCGTTTGATAGGCACTAATACTTTCATGAGATCTCTTCTCCTGTCTCACAGATTATTTTATTGTACCCTATCATCTGTTGTGAAAGGAAAGTCCTGATGACACAAGAAATCATGCGTTACGATATCCTTATTGTGGGTGCAGGACCTGCTGGCTTAGCTGCGGCTATTCGTTACGCTCAACTTTGCAGGGAAGCTAACAAACAACCAAGCATTTGTGTTTTGGAAAAAGGCGCCGAGGTTGGCTCTCATATTATTTCAGGTGCCGTCTTTGAACCACGCGCATTGAATAGTTTATTGCCAGATTGGCAGAACATGGATGCACCTATTCACACGCCTGTCACTAATGATGAATTTCTGTTTTTAAGCGAGAAAAAAGCTTATCGCTTACCAACGCCGCCACAAATGAAAAACCATGGCAACTACATCATCAGTTTAGGACAGCTTTGTCGTTGGCTTGGAAAAATTGCAGAAAGTTTAGGCGTTGAAATTTACCCTGGTTTTTCAGCCCAAACTTGCTTATTTAATGATAAAAATGAAGTAATTGGTGTTGCAACAGGTGATATGGGGCGCGATAAAACGGGCGCGGCTAAAAATAATTTTCAAGCCGGGATGCAACTACATGCCAAGCAAACTTTATTCGCCGAAGGCTGTCGTGGCTCTTTAAGCCAACAATTGATTAAACATTATAATTTAAGTAAAAAACCACAAACCTATGCTATCGGCATTAAAGAAGTCTGGGAAATCCAAAGTGAAAAGCATAAAGCTGGCACCGTTGTTCATACCGTTGGTTGGCCCTTAGATCATGCAACCTATGGTGGCAGCTTTATTTATCATTGGGGAACGCACTTAATTAGCATTGGCCTTGTTATTGGCCTTGATTATCAAAATCCCTATTTAGATCCTTATCAAGAATTTCAACGCTTTAAACATCATCCTGCAATTTCACCCTTACTCGAAGGCGGACAATGTATTGGCTATGGGGCTCGCGCTATCAATGAAGGCGGCTGGCAAGCTATTCCTAAGCTTACTTTTCCAGGTGGTATGCTTATTGGTTGTTCTGCCGGGTTTTTAAATGTACCCAAAATCAAAGGCAGCCATACAGCCATTCAATCTGGAATTTTAGCTGCAGAAACGGCCTTTGAAGCCATTAGCAAAGAAAGTACGGATGTTGAGCTTGGCGCTTACCAAGAGGCCATTAATCAAAGCTGGATTAAACCAGAGCTCTATCGCGTGCGAAATATACGCCCTGGTTTTCATCACGGCTTAAAGACAGGTTTAATTTACGCAGCGCTTGATACTTATCTTTTTCGTGGCTTTGCACCTTGGACGTTTTCAAATCATTTTGATCATCTTGCGCTCAAGCGTGCTAGAAATGCTAAACCAATTCACTATCCTAAACCCGATGGTAAAATCAGTTTTGATAAAATGCTTTCTGTTTCACGTACCAATGTCTTTCATGAAGAAAATCAGCCGGTACATTTAAAACTTAAAAATCCACAACTTGCGATAAGCATCAATTGGCAACAATATGCAGGCCCAGAACAACGCTATTGCCCTGCGGGTGTTTATGAGTTTGTCGATGATGAGGCTGGCAAAAAGAAGTTACAAATCAATGCGCAAAACTGCATTCATTGTAAAACTTGTGATATCAAAGACCCGACACAGAATATTACGTGGACACCGCCGGAGGGTGGTGGGGGGCCGAATTACACAAATATGTAAGGTTCCCACCGCCTCGCTTCCTACTTCGCTAAAGCTACGTAGGTCGCTCGTGGGTGGGCTATTACATTACACCGCTAACGCGGTTGTGGATGAAGATTTTTTAATTAATATTCATCCACTTTTTATTGGGACTTAAGCTGTTCCTTTCTTTTTAAGTTCCTTAAGCACTTCCAATAATTTATCAGGTGGTAAATAACCTGGGATCATGGTGCCATCTT
>CAZBZP010000001.1:199480-403667 GCA_964496435.1 Uncultured Candidatus Berkiella sp. | reverse complement strand
GTGCAACGGGGTTAAAGCAGTTTAAGCAGCTCAAAGAGGAAGTTGCGGCCTTGAGAAAGGAAATTGCAAGCTTAAAGCAAAGTCCTATCGAAGAAGAGAGCAGCTTAACTGCAGCACAAGTTTATGTACCAGGGCATGAAGCAACGAAAAAGCTTAGAAAAACGCATACAGATGCGGTTACGCCCCTGAAGAAAGCTAAAACCCTACTACAAAAATAAAGAGGAACCCATCATGGGTTCTTCAATTTAATGCTAGCTTAAACATGATAGATGAACTGGCATTTGAGAAGTTTAAAAATATGCACAAAAGGCCTGCTTTTGTTTAATCGAATATGTGGTAAGTATTTAAGCTTTGGCGAATTCTTTTAAAGTATTGATCTTTGCATTTTCAATTCATGCTAAGTTTAAAGCAAATGTATTTTGTGCAGTAGACGGTAATAGTGTGATTATAATGGAATAAATTATACTTCAAGTAAATCTGCAGCTATCAAAGCTATATAATTATTTGATTTTTAGAGCATATTCTTAAGTTTCAAGGTCCTTTCATTCGCTTTTCAATTGAAGCTACACAACTTAAGTAATATAATTTAGCTTATTTTCAAAACTAACCATTCTATAGAGAGAAGATGTATGCAGGGCACATCATTTAATGCCTACTTGAAAGCTGAAATCCAGAAAGAAATTAATGCTATCATGACGCCGGTTTTAGAATCATTGATTACAGAATCTGAGCCTGTTGCATTGGCTGATCCTAAAGTGCTTGGAGAAATATATGAGGAAGAATATCTGAAATTTAAGGAAAGCTATAGTGATGACAGGATCAGAACAACCCAACAAATCTTGAATAAAAATGATTATGCAGTATTATCGGAATTTAAAGAAAATTTTCGTATTCATATGGAAAAGCCTAACTCGATTCAAAACATTTTGAGCATTTTGTATGCAAGGACAAAACGTAAATTTAGCTATAATCCTGAAGGTTGCGTGTATTATACAAAACCAATTATTTCCTTAGATGAATATTTAAAGCTGCCCTATATCAATCATATTGTGAAGTTGGCGTTACATCAAAAGGAAACATCAGGGCCTTACAAAGGTTTTACAGGATTATATAGACTCATCGTTGATCAAACATTTGAGCCTGCTGCAATTCTAAGAATATGCAAAAACTTAAGACCAGAGCAATGGCAAAGGCTAGATTTTCAGGAACAGGGAAAGGATGGAAAATCCATATTATGGTGGTTAGTTAATCGCTTTCAGAGATCCAGTGATTTAAAAGGTGTGGCTGGTGATTGTTTAATTTTAGTTATAAAAAACCTAGCATCCTCCCAATGGCAACAATTAGATCTAACGTCTCAACCAGATCCCCAATCACCATCCATCATGATGATGCTGGATATGTGCTATACACCCGACGTTTATAGAACCATAGGTTGTTATTTTGGCTATGAGTTACTCAATTGTTTCTTCAAAAAACTGAGTCTACAACAGTGGGAAAAAGTAGGAAACTTTTACCTGAGGCTTCATCGAAAGGCTCAAGCAAAGGATGTTAATCTTATTCTTGCAATTAAATCTGCCTTAAATCCGTACTCGAATATGTTCGATAAAGTAACTGCAGGATCAAGCATATCTATCCAAAGCCCCTATATAGACATTTATGAATTATTTGTAAAGCATTTAACTGTTGAGCAGCTCTATGAATATAAATATATTATTGAACTCTGGCATAAAACATTAATAGATCCATCTTTTAGATATTTAAATTTGTATAGTTATCTTTGTTTAGGCGCTACTTTATATGAAATAAAGTTTATGCATAGCTATTTGCAAATCACACGTAATGCAATTATAGATGAAAAGTCAAGTTTAAGAACTGAAGTCGTTCTATTTAATAATACAGCAATATTAAGGGATGGTTTGCTTAAAACATTGCTAGAAACACTGCCAGGTAAAAACTTTCAGGAATCTCAAGTATTAAAACTAAATGCGAAGATAGAAGCGGCATTTAATGATGCTAAAGCTGCTCAAAAGCAGGGTCATCCAGAAGGTTATATTTTACTTGGCAAAGTACTCGAGGAAATCGGTGATTTTGCTAATGCTGCTGTTGCATATCAACATGTGTTAATGCAAGATGAAGATGCTCAAATGAGAGAAGATGAGCTGAATATGAGAATGGCAGATCTACTTTTCTGTGGAAAATTGGATGCCCAAGAGGAACCATTAGATATAGAATTAACTCAAGAATCACTTGCACAAAGAGAACAACGCTTAGAGCAAGCCTTTGACTATGTGAGAAAGGTTGCATCCGACAGCCCCGCCGTTTTAACCCTAAGAAATGCTATCCTTACTTCATACTTCTACAGCTATCAAGAACAAGCTCTCAGTTCAGCTAAAATAAAATATGCATCCCCACACTATAATCCCGATAAGCACCCCTTAGTTGCTGAGTGCTCGGCAAGGCAGGTAGACAGTGCTACGGGGTTAAAGCAGTTTAAGCAGCACAAGGAAGAGGTTGCGGCACTAAAAAAGGAAATTGCAAGCTTAAAGCAAAGGCCGGTCGAAAAAGAGAGCAGCTTAACTGCAGCACAAGTCTTTGTTCCAGGGCATGAAGCAACGAAAAAGCTTAGAAAAACGCATACAGATGCAGTTACGCCCCTAAAGAAAGCTAAAACCCTACTACAAAAATAAAGAGGAACCCATCATGGGTTCCTCTTTATTTTCAAGACAAAGAACTAGGTTCTTTGTTATTTAGGAAAGGCTGCTTTTGAAGGAGGATTTGCCTTCGCTGCTGCTTTGATATCGGCTGCTTTGGAATTGACAAAGTCTCTGAATGCAGCGGTATCAACACGTGTAGACGTATTGGTAGCTCTACATTGCATGTCTCCATTAGCAACTAAACCATAAATAGTATACTCAGGGCTGGGTGTGATAGGTAAAAATAGACCACCACCTGAATCACCATTACAAGCGGTTTGATCCCCTTGCGCCACATTCATGGATGAGGAAATGTTTGTCGTTTGAACTGCATTAGTATCCAATTGCACAAACATCTTATCGATAATGCCTATAGGCGCTGGTTTTCCTAAAAGATCCTTCAGGCCCCAACCATCAATACCATAACCTGCTAAACCCAATACAGGGATATTATTCTTTGTAAGTTTTGGATTGGGTTGAGCAACCTTAGCTGGTTTTGATACATCTTCAGGCAATACTACTTTATCCAACAATACCAATCCCCAGTCTGTTTTGGCTTGGCCTACGCCTAATCCTTTATATTCACCGCTTAGCCCGGTCCAGCCAGCAACTGCCTTATATTGATGAAAACCATCATTACTGCCATGTAAAGGACCAGGACGGCAATTGTTTGCATCGGGTTGGTTGCGAATAGCACCATTTTGGAAATGCACAATGGGAGCATAACCATCAAGTTCACCAAAAATAATGGTACAGTGTCCTGCAGTTAAAAAGAGACGTCCTTGCGTAAGATTAATCAATTCTTGATCATTCGTGATTGAACTGACGTCAATCAAAGAACCGCTACAAGAACCATATCTAATCAAAGTTCCAGAAGGGCAACCATCAGGCGCAGGTGTCAGCGGTACGAGGAGATTGCCTGCAAAGGTATGTTGAGAGGAAAGTGGTAGGTTAGCTTCAAGTACGCCATTGTAGGTAGCAAATGCACTATAGGATAAGCCATAACACAGCAGTAAAGCCAAAGATTGTTTAATATTCATGTGCTCCCCCGAAATTACTTAGATTAAATTGAATTTACATTCTCAAATTTTCAAGACTTTTTTAATGGTGTGTAATTTAAAATGCTACCTTTTTAAAAGTGAGAAGGCAAACAAAATATTAATAAAACTGAAAAAACCAGCAAAAACTTATGACCAAGAAGCAAATACTTGTCGCTTTGTTGCTATAAGTTACAGGTATATTTTTATGATTAAGTAAAAATCTGCTTTCGCTTTTAACTTTGTATTGATTGGAGAATGCAAGAATTATTGTAGGTGCAAATTTGAGAGAGTCCGCCTTCGCTAGCGCTTAGGCGCTTGTCACGCGCAAGTTCGAAGAATGAAAGTGGAGGACATAAAATTTTGCTTGTCTCGTCGAAATTCATAGTGGAGGCGGATAAGATTCGCCTTTGGCGAATTAACAAAATCTAATGGGACGGCGTCAATCACATTACGCCTATATTTTGTTGATTATAAACAATATTTAGAATGTGGCTTTGAAATATACCCCCAAAAGTACCCCCACAATCTTATCTTTTTTCAACTAACTTTACTTAGTTACACTAAATATTTGACTGGCTGGCTATTCAGACAGCTTTATAACAATTTTAATCTTGGGATGTAAGATAGTTTTATGAAATTCCCCATAACTTACTTCAAAAATATGAAAGCATGTCTTAAAGAACTTCAGAAATTTATCCATGATGGAAAAAATATCGATACTGGGAAGCCATTTGGGAACTTTAATGATATGCGGTTTAGAGAAATATTAGGCAATTGGCTATTTTGTGCTGTTTTTAGTTTTGAACTCAAAACTGAACATTTGATGATTTGCACTGACCCAAGTGGTGGTGATGGGGTTATTTATGATCCTGATGCGAAAAAATATGTAATTATGGAGCATGTATTAGTTGCAAGATGCAGCGATCCCAAAAAGCATATTGAGGATTTAATATTAGAGCAGATTAATAATAAAAGAAAAAAAGGAAATAAGGCATATGCTTCAGGAAAGACTTTGCTAATATTTTTAAACAAGGCGGATGTTAAATGGATCCCTAATAGGGTAGGTAAAAAATTACCAAAAGAATTGTATTTTGATGAAGGTTGGGTTGTTGGATTGTATGGAGTTTTTGATGGTGAATACATTTATAATGTGGTCAAATTAGATAAGGATTGGTGCTTTATTTGGCAAGTAACGATAAAAATGGATTCTGATGAATGGAATGTTGAGCAAATACAATGAATATAAAATTTTAAGAGTAATAAGTTTTTTATACATTTCTTTCTTTGTTATTTTGTAAATCTTTTTCCAGTTTAGAATGGTAACCTAAAATAAGTGCTAATATAGTAAAGACTCATTTATTTAAGAGGCAATACGTGAGCAATCAGCTGGAATTCACATCATCTCTATTCTTCCAGTATTCAAAATCACCACTTTGGATTTGGTATGATATTTATGGTGATCAATCAATGAAAAATGAGCTCCCTGAATTAGCTCAGAAGATGATTGATGAGGGGGTGCTACATGAACAAGAGTACATCAAAAACCTAAACGTCACCAAAGTAGATCCTGCGCTTTCAGAAGAAGAAGCAGAAAATCAAACTTTAGAACTTATGAAAAAGGGTGAGGAGTTAATCTACCAAGGAGTGATTTCTTACATTGATAATGACGTTAAATTTAAAGGACGACCTGATATCCTTAAAAAATGCGAAGGAACATCCAAATTTGGTAATTACTTCTATATACCAATTGAAATCAAAAGTTCAACAAAATGCGACAAATCAGAGTACAAAAAACAACTATTGCTGTATTCAATTATTTTAGGAAAACTTCAGGGATTTCAACCGACAGAGGCAGGTTTTATTAATAGAAAAAAGGAAAATCTAACCTGTAAATTAACAGATAAGCTTTTAAGTTCAACAAATGAAACTATTGCTGAAATATTAAAAATTATGCGCGGTACAAAGCCCCCCATGAAGATAACTTCTGAATGCAAAGAAACGCCTTGGTATGATGTTCTGTTGAGTGAAGCCGAAAGTCAAAGTGATATAGCCTTAATTTATAAAGTTAATGCGGCCTCACTAGATGCTCTTAGGCAGGAGGGGATCAATACGTTAAGTGACTTGGCAAAATGTGATTTAGATTCGCTGCCAAAGATAAAGGGTGCTAGTAAAGATACTTTAATTCGCGCTAAAGATCAGGCAATTTCGCTTATCAATAAACAAGTCAAAAAATTATCCTCGCCAGATATCCCAGATGCAAAAACGAAAATCTATTTTGATATAGAGGGTGACCCGCTGCTAGGAGTCCAGTATCTTTTTGGCTTACTAATTGTTAAGCCTGGGCAAGAGCCATTGTTTAAATATTTTATTGCTGAGAAACCAGAAACTGAAGGTAGTATGTGGTCTGAATTTATTGAATGGCTCAAGGCAGAAAATTTAACAGATTTCAAAGTTTATCACTACCATCATTATGAGAAGACTTACCTAAATACGTTAAAAGATTCATATAGTGGCAATGAGCAGCTCGAAAACTTTATTCACAATTTGATTGACCTATCGCCTGTATGCTTTGAATCGTTTATTTTTCCAACTTATTTTTATTCAATCAAGGATATCGCAAAATATTTAAATTTCACTTGGCAGCATGAGAAGGCTGGGGGCGGTCAAAGTATCCTTTGGTATGAAAAATGGTTAGAAACAGAAGATCGAAGAGTGTTGCAAGACATCATCAATTATAATGAAGACGATGTTAGAGCAACAGAGTTTCTGCATAAATGGATGATAAATCAATAGTGCTTGAGGCGTAAGTATTTCTCATTATAACGTTTCAGTTATTTCCACATTTCTTCACGTTTTTTTCTCTCAGCTTCGTTAATCTCCCAACGTTGTTTTTTTAAGAACTGTGTGAATCTGTCTGCCTCTTCAATCGTCATTTCACCATCTGCAACAGCTTTGATAACGGAATTCGCGATTTGAAGCATATTCTCACCGGAATCTATTCTACCTTCTGGCAGATTAAAATTAATTCCATTCTCGGGTTTTACTCGAGGCATAATCCTGTCTACACAGATACGGAGCGCTGCTTGATCCCCAGCTATGGCTGATTCAATTAATTTTTGAATAATGGCATTTGCATTTAGTTCAAGCAGTGCACGAGGAGTTACATTCTTAGGTATTGCAATAGCTGGCCCATCATTTTGGTCGCATGGCATTTTTGTTTTGTTTGACATGTTTTAATCCCTATAAAAAATCCGATGGGTTTATTCCAAATCGTAAAATTGCTTCCTCAATGGATAGGTTTACCGCATTGTTATGCTTTTTCCGTAGACGTTCAAAAGTATTCCAATGCATGCCTTTGGGTTTTATGCCTTCGCCATTTAAAATTCCAGGTTCCCAATCCAAGGCTTTACGAATTTTATCAGCTTTCCTTGTGGCTCGATTCCCGACCCCCTCGCGTTGGCTGGCATATACCAACTGATAACAATCCCTACAGGCAAATACACTTCCACCATATAAAATTGCTACCCGTTGCTTGCAATTATGCGCAGGGCAAAGAAACCATGGCCGCTTGCCGCCGAGGTTACAAGGTGTCCATACAAGAGCAATAGGATATGTTATGTCCTTCCATCCATCCGAAGACTTATTTTTGTAACTTAATACTACGCAATCTTCTTTGGCTAAAACACTGATTGATCCAGTGACTTCGTCATCACATATCCATTTTGAAGTAAAGTGAGTTCCAGGTATAAGAAAGTTCTTTCGGTGCCATTGTCTAATATCGATGGAACGGTAGTCGTTGACAGTATTTTTAGAGCTGGAATACCAATGTCTTCCGCTACCGTATCCACCCATTTATATCTCCTTTTTTACCGAAATCATTTGGGAAATAGGGTTGCTCATTCGCCGTCTGAAGCACGCCTATACTCTTCAGATGAATCTACATTTTCTTCATCTTGCGGCCTAGCAACCGATAAAACCGACGAAACCGATTCAACGCGCCATCGTTCAGCTGAACTATGCCCACTACAGCGAGCAAAACGGAGGTTGTCAACAATTTGCCCTTCATGGCGTTTGATCCATCTTCCTAGCCTGAGACGGTTGATGTCGCCGCGTTCATCTGCGATTTCATGCAATATTTCTTTGAGCTCAGCATTGTCTTCACCAGAGTAAACAGATTTGCTAACAGCGTCCCTCACCATAGTAGGGACATTTCCAAATACATTTTGCCATGCGGTTAGCAAGCGACCAAGTTGCTCGCGATCAGGATCTTCTGAAATAGCATTAAAGACAGAAGTTGCTGAATCACTGCAACCTAACCAAAGAAGCGGTTGTCGACAGAGGTCTGACCATTCTTCATATCCAGCTAAAGATCTGCACTTGGTCTTAGGTCGACCAGCAACAATCCATGCTAGAACAATCGTTAGAGCTGCTGAAACGTAACGTTCACGCTCTTGCACTATCTCGGCAACCAAGTTTGGCCGCTTAAAACGACGAGCAGCAGGTATTTCTACTTCAGGATTCAGATTAATGGTAATACAGCGCCTGGCCATGTCTTTTATAGGGCCAACGTTGTTACCACTTGATATGAATAATGTGCGTGTGCTAACCGTTGCAGTTTTAGATACACCTAATAGCCGACCACTGAAATGTTCTGAAGTCAAAGCTGTGCATAAACTTTTGTGTGGTACAATATCATGCGTTAAATTATCAAACTCAATTACTGCTGGTCCTCTTAGAAGTTCGGATAATAGTAATTTTCGGCACTCTTCATCCTCAGTAGGGAACGTAGTAGGCGTTCCTTGCTGCGGAGTTGCTAACGCTGTGAATAATTTGCATAAATAAGACTTACCCGAGCCAACAATGTGTGCTTTTGTATGAAACATGGGAGCCTGAGGTAGGCTCGGCCGTATGACAGCGGTTATCATTGCCGCTAGCGCGGCTGCTCTATCTGTTTTTGTCGGGAAACTGAATTCACTTAGTAAATCATTTAAGAGCATTAATGCAGTTTTCGCCTCTTCCAGCGTAGGTTTGTCTGGAATTTGGAATTTTCGGCTATCAAAAACACCAAATATTCCTGTAGATGGGTCATAGCCAGCTATTGTAACAAGGGTGCCATCAGGTCTAAAGTATGGTTGCCTTGCGAGACCTTTAAGAGGTAATAAATATCGATAGGTACTTGAGTCGTATAATATGCCTGTGTGCCGCTCAGGTGGATCAATGCGCACCCAAGACTTTGAACGCATATCATATTGCTCCCAAGTTGCTACATTGGAAAGCACGCGAGTTAATGTTGGTTTAGATATTTCTTGTGTTCGAATTTCATTAGTGCTGGGGTCAGTGTACACAGACACTATTAACCCCCCGCGCTGATAGTATTGAGAGTTGTTTGCTAGCTCTCGTTCAGCAGCATCAACGATTCTATGGATTTCACCCTTAACTACTCGGATGATAGGCTTCATTCGTGCTGATTGAACATCAACCTCGAGTTTTTGTAATAAATCTCGGATATGCCTATTAGCACAGTGGCCATGCAAGCATTTAAAGCCACCTAAAGGATAATTATCATCTGGTTCAAAATAGGCGGTGCCATTATCAATGCCCCCAGTATGCTCATCAACCCAAGGACAGGTAATGTCGTGCTTATCTTCGCCAAGCGGTGATTTGTAAATATTATGCTTCCGTAAAGTTACAAGGACAGCATTTTCTTCTGGTCGTGGTGTCCAAATTTGATCATCCTCCGTGCTTTCAAGGCTCTTAGTTTGACGGCTTTGATTCTTTGTACGGCGAGATTCAACCATTTCAATCTGAAGACCAGCAATTAATTCTTGCACCGAAGAACGTCTATCTGGTTGCCAAACTTCTAGCTTGCAATTAAATGGGGGCTCATGTTTGCCGTTTACTGCAACGGGGAGCCTTGCTAGCCTAGCTGTTGGTCCATTTGCGCCAGGATCGCATAACCCAGCGTTTACAATAGCATTCATTAATTGGTCTGCTAATTTGCTGCAGGTTATAGGAGTATCCAATATGTACCCTGCTTGGTAATTTCCGGGTGAAGTTTCAATCAGCCAACTTGGTTCTAAAGTTAACCGATCAATTGGAACTTTAGTCCCTACATCATCGAGCATTATTGCATTTAACCCTTGGAACTGTGCCTTTTTACGCCGGTATTCACCAGCCTCATTAGGTTTAAATTGCGCTAAGCTAAAGTAGTTGTTTGCATTCTTTGGGAGTTCGGTTGATTTGCTTGTCCAAGGCTGCCCAAACCATTTTGATTTATCAACTTTAGCGGGATTACCTTTAAAACTCACCAGCATTGGGCACTCGCTGTTTAAGTCATCCCCAAAGATCGCACGCAGAAAATCGCTATTGCTTACAACAATGGTTTTGTCGCTTTTATCGATTTCTGATTGTCTAGGAGTAAAATTTGTCAAAGATGCACTCATTATACTTTACCCCCATTAACTGACTTGCGACTAGCTTCAACATTCTTTGCAATCCACTCTTCTATTTCAGACTCTAGCCATCCAACAGCCCTATCCCCTAGCGAAATTGGGCGAGGGAAAGTACCCTCAGCAATTTTTGAGTACATAGTGCTTCGTGGGATTCCAGTACGGTCTTCAACAGAAGGGCGTCTTAAGATCTTATTAACCATGTTTATGCCTCCATAGGCGTTGTAGAACACAGTTACCAATTGAATGGTATGAAGGGGGCTTCAGTGCAATATACACACTGAACTTTGCAAGAAGCGTTGATATTATTAGGTTTATATTAAGCTATTCTGTAGTCACTGCAGTAGTTGATGGATGCGTCGTGTGGAAACTCCTTCTTCTTCCGCCATAAGTTGAATAAATTCTTTATGCCCTAGATTTTGCAATTCTCTTTTGCGTTCTAGTAACCTTTCCTTTCGAGAAGCTGCAGATTCATCATTCCCTCCTCCCTTAATGGGATTGTCAACCAACTTGTTTAATCTTTTCCTATCAATTTTGAATTTGCTCGCTTCAAGAGACACAACTTCAGTTAATAGAATCGAATGCCCTGCAGCAGTTAGCGTTATTTCAGTATCAACGCGTAAGGTGATATGCGCAGAATGCTTAACACCTTTAATTATTCCTATTTCCCATTGGTCAGGGTTAGAATGATTGGTGCTTGTATGTGTTATGCCTAATAATTTAGAAACCAGTTTTGCAAGCAAATAGCATGATGATTGCCACTGCTCAATATGATCGAGTGAAATTTGCACCCGATTTGTATCGTCTCGTTTATCACAAAAAACAAAAGCTACAGGTCTATTTGTCCGGTTAACAAGGATGTTTACTGGCATCGAGCATGCTTGTTCACAACCTGGGCAAACAATGCTTTTCGCAGGCTGCCCTTTCTCTAACAAGCCACTTGCTTTCATGCAGGCTACAATATCAGATGGCCACTCATTCAATTCGTCAGCACTTATAAAAACAATGCCACCCTTTTGTGCAGATATGCGATTTATTAACTTGAGCAAAACAGATTCTGGCTTCATGCTTCAACTGTCTCTTCTGTTTCTGACTTTAAAGTTGATATTTGAGGTTCAACACCAGAGGCTTTCAACATTCCACGTAATTTTAAACCAACATCATCATATTTGAGCGAGCAAAAATTTGGGTGCGTTAACCGGATTGGGAAATTTTTGAGTGGCTGATCATGATCAACTATTGTTGGTGCGATTAACTCAACCTGGGTGACGTTATAAAGCTGTAATTGGATTGATTTGCTAGCTTGGTCAATCTTGTCATAGATGGCATATCGATTTTGATAGGGATCAACTTCAAATGTTATACGATCGCTCTTGTCGATTTGTGAAGTGAAGCGCATCTTTTTCACATAAACATCTTGGATCCCACTACCAATGTCATTTGCAAAACAAAAGTCCCTGAAGCGTATAGGGTTGAGATCATAAACCATCTTATCTTTAGTATCTTCAGGTAATTTCTCAATTTTAAGAATCGCTTTTGCAAAGATTATTTGTAATTCCACAACAGTTTTTTTGGGCCCTTGAAAATTGATATCTAAAGTGCCTTCTTCTTGCGAGTAAACGAAAACAATTTCAAAAGCGGGATTATGTGGCCTTTGATCAAACTCACCATCAACCCATTCAACACTAAGCTGAGAAAAATCTTCTGGAAAGGCAAAAAAATAATCTCGCCCATCCCGGCGATAAACTTCCACAATGCAATTATTGCCGCGACCTTCAGAAAGGTGAAAGTGATCACGAATCATCCTGGCTAAATGAGATGTGCTTTCATTGTCACAAGCTGCTTGCTTATGCCCCATATTAGGGCGCTTCCGCCAATAGCGGCCATTTAAAGTATCAGCATGATAAAAACGAGTAGCGCCTTTCCAGAACTCTGGATGATCAAGAAAAGTCGTCATCGCACGATGGTAATCATTTGGAAGATTTGAAAGCGCTTCGATAAAGCTTTCGAGTTGCTCAGGTTCATCGCTCATCTGGAATTTAGCTTCATCTATGATTGCCAGTGAGCCTTTTTCGCAGCTGAGCTCAAAAACTTCTTGAAGTATTGAATCTATTTCTTTTCGTCGTTTTTCTGGTAATAAAAGCCATGCTTCAAAAAGTACATCGGGCTTTGTTTCTTTCATCCCTTTAAAATCGAGTTCAGTAAATAAATTGAATTTGCTAAAGAATCGTGCCAAAAGGGCGTTTGGTATTTGCCGAAAGCAATTTTTGGTTGAATAGTTTTTAGCCATATAGTCCCTTATATACTGCAAATTATCTCAGGCGCTTGGATTGTATCAGACCTTACTGTATATTGCAGTACATTTACAGTACTGCATGGATGGAGGGACAATGACAGAAATTTGCAAGACAACTACCTTATCGTTTCGTATTAAGCCTATGATTAAAGAAGCACTGCGTACAGCGGCTTCGCAAGAACATCGCTCTTTATCAAATATGGTAGAAATGTTGATTATTGATTATTGCGATCGGAATGGGATCAACATTAGGGATCTGGGTGATCTGTTAATTAATAAAGAGCTTGAAAAGGTGTAAAGATGTTTCAACAAACGTTTAAAAATATTGACGATATTTTACATAAAGACTCTGGCTGCAGTAGTGAATTAGATTACGTAGAGCAGACCTCATGGGTACTTTTTTTAAAATATCTTGATGACTTCGAAAAAGATAAAAAGTCTGAGGCTGAGTTGGCTGGTAAAAGCTATAAACGAATTATAGCTCCTGAATATCGTTGGGATGTGTGGGCAACACCAAAAGAAAAGAGCGGAAAATTAGATCATCACAAAGCGTTGAGTGGGGATGACTTAAGAGATTTTGTTGATCATAAGCTTTTTCCATATTTAAAGAAGTTTAAAACAAGCGCTGAAAGCGCAGATACAATTCAATACAAGATTGGTGAGATTTTCAATGAGCTAAAAAACAAAATTCAAAGTGGTTATAACTTACGTGAAGTCATCAACTTAATCGATCAACTTCGTTTTCGTTCGCATGCAGAAAAGCATGAAATGTCACACCTGTATGAAGATAAAATCAAAAATATGGGTAACGCAGGTAGGAATGGGGGCGAATACTATACTCCCAGGCCTCTTATTAAAACGATCGTGAAAGTTGTTGATCCCAAAATTGGCGATAGAATTTATGATGGTGCGGTAGGTTCAGCAGGCTTCTTGGTTGAGGCGTTTGAATATCTAAGTAGCAAAAAGCTTAGTACAAAAGATATTACAACCCTGCAAAAGAAAACATTTTACGGCAAAGAGAAAAAATCACTTGCGTATATCATTGGTACGATGAATATGATTTTGCATGGCGTAGAAGCGCCTAATATCATTCACACTAATACCTTATCTGAAAATATTGACGACATTCAAGAGAAAGATCGTTATGACATTATTCTCGCAAACCCTCCTTTTGGTGGCAAAGAACGTGCAGAAGTACAGCAGAATTTTCCAATTAAAACTGGTGAAACAGCATTCCTGTTTTTGCAGCATTTCATTAAATCACTGAAGGCTGGTGGTAAAGCTGGTATTGTCATTAAAAACACATTTCTTTCAAATACAGACAATGCATCAGTCAGTCTTCGAAAACTCCTGTTAGAAAGCTGTAACCTCCATACGGTTCTTGATTTGCCTGGAGGTACATTTACAGGAGCAGGTGTTAAAACCGTTGTGTTATTTTTTGAAAAAGGTAGCGCCACAAAAAAAGTGTGGTTTTACCAACTAAATTTGGATAGAAATCTTGGCAAGACTAATTCTTTGAGCGAACAAGATTTATCTGAATTTGTTAAGCTACAAAAAATTAAAACCGACACTGACAATTCTTGGACAATTAATGTAAAAGACATTGACAAGAAAATCTATGATCTCAGTTCAAAAAACCCAAACAAAAAAGAAGAAACTGCCTTACGTCAACCCAAGGAAATTTTAGATGAAATGAAAACCTTGGATAAAGAAAGCACTGATATTTTAAACTCAATATTGGAGTTGATATGAAACGAGGTTGGGAGGAAAAAAAGCTAGTTGAGGTATGCCAAATAAGACCAGGTAAAAAAGAAGCTAGTGAAAGGTTGAAAGAAACTGATTATGTAACGTTTTTACCTATGGAAGACTTGGGCGTTTTAAATAAAGTAGTGCATGGAGCTAAGAAAAAGCAATTAAAAGATGTTGCTGGTTCTTATACTTATTTTGCTGAAAATGACGTTTTGTTAGCTAAAATTACCCCTTGTTTTGAGAATGGAAAAATTGGAATAGCTCGAAATTTAATAAATGGTGTTGGTTTTGGCTCAAGTGAATATATAGTGTTTAGGTCTCGAAGAAACATTGATCCTGAATTTTTATATTACTTCCTATCAAGGAGTCAATTTAGAGATGAAGGTAAAAAACATATGAGTGGTGCTGTAGGGCATAAAAGAGTTTCAAAAGAATGGATTGAAAATTATTTAATTCCTCTTCCACCTCTCCCAGAACAAAAACGCATAGTAGCCATTTTAGATGAAGCCTTTGAAGCCATACTTAAGGCAAAAGCCAATGCCGAACAAAATCTCAAAAATTCTAAAGAACTTTTTGAGAGTTATTTGCAAGAGGTTTTTGATAATAAAGGTGAAGATTGGGTAGAGAATATATTGGAGGATATAGCTGACGTTGAATATGGGTATACTGATAAAGCTACCGAAAATGGTTATTACCGCTATATTAGAATAACTGATATTGATAAAAATGGTGAACTGATACTAGAGGATAAAAAATATATAAGCCGTTCAAAGGAGGCTGAGAAATTCATTGCTAAAGACAAGGACCTGCTAATGGCAAGAACAGGTGCAACTTTTGCAAAAGTCCTTTTATTTAATGACCATGAGGCCTCAGTATTTGCTTCTTACCTTATTAGAATTAAATTTAAAGTAAAAATTGAAAATGAACTCTATTGGTATTTTGCAAAAACAAAAAAATATTGGGATCAAGCAAATAGTTTGCAATCGGGTTCAGCGCAACCACATTTTAATGGGGCAGCTGTTAAGAAAATGGTATTTACTTATCCTAAATCTGTTAAGTTGCAAAAGCAACTAATAGAAAAATTTCAGATTTTATCAACTAAAACCAAAAAGCTAGAAGCCATTTATCAGAAAAAAATAAATGAATTGGAAGTATTGAAAAAGACTATACTTCAAAAGGCATTTAGCGGCGAATTAACAAGTGCTAGCGTTGGGGTGGCTTGACATGACGGAAGATGAAACACGCGCCGAACTGATTGATCCTAAGCTACAAGCAAGCGGGTGGGGTACTATTGAAGGAACTAAGGTTTATCGTAACCATTATATTACCAAAGGTAGGCTTCGGGTCGGCGGTCTGCGTGATAAAGCAAGTTTTGCAGATTATGTTTTATCTTATAAAAATCGAAAGCTTGCAGTCATCGAAGCTAAAAGTGCTGATTTAGAAGTTGGAGAAGGTGTTGGTCAAGCAAAAGAATACGCAGTCAAGTTGCAGATTAAAACAACGTATTCTTCCAATGGCAAAGAAATCTACCAAATTTGCATGGAAACAGGTGAAGAAAAACTGGTTGATAGGTTTCCGACGCCAGATGAGCTTTGGAAAAAGACATTTGCTGAAGAAAATTCTTGGCGTGATAAATTTGATGTAGTCCCTTTTAATGATTTAAGCGGTTCAAAACCACCTTACTTCTATCAAGAAATCGCAGTTAATAATGTGCTATTAGCTGTGGCAAATGAAAAAAACCGCATTCTGTTGACACTTGCTACTGGCACTGGTAAGACATTTATTGCATTTCAAATTGCATGGAAGCTGTTTTACTCTCGATGGAATTTGAAACGTGACGGAACTCGTAGGCCAAGAATACTATTCTTAGCGGACAGGAACACTTTAGCAGACCAAGCATTTAATGATTTTTCAGCATTCTCTGAAGATGCTTTAGTGCGAATTGAACCCAAGGAAATCAGGAAAAAAGGTGGCGTCCTCACTAATGGCAGTATTTTCTTCACTATTTTCCAAACTTTCATGACAGGGAAAGATAACAAGCCATATTTTGGCGACTATCCGAAAGATTATTTTGATTTCATCATTATTGATGAGTGTCACCGAGGGGGCGCAAATGATGAAAGCAACTGGCGTGGAATTCTAGAGTACTTCTCACCTGCAGTTCAACTTGGGCTAACAGCCACCCCCAAAAGAAAAGGCAATGCTGATACCTATGCTTATTTTGGTGAGCCAGTTTATGTTTATTCGTTAAAAGAAGGCATAAACGACGGCTTTTTAACACCATTTAAAGTTAAGCGTATTCAGACAACATTAGACGAGTACGTTTATACATCTGATGATTCTGTTATAGAAGGTGAAATTGAGGAAGGGAAGATATATGAAGAGGCAGACTTTAATAGGATTATTGAGATAAAAGCAAGAGAGGCAAACAGAGTAGAACTTTTCCTTTCAATGATTAATCAAAATGAAAAGACAATCGTCTTTTGTGCTACACAGGACCATGCAGCTGCTGTTCGTGATCTTATAAACCAGAACAGTAAAAATAAAGATCCTTTTTACTGTGTGCGTGTTACAGCAAATGACGGCGCAATGGGTGACCAATACTTACGTGAATTTCGTGATAATGAAAAGAGCATCCCAACGATACTAACCACTTCTCAAAAACTTTCTACTGGCGTAGATGCGCGAAATGTTCGTAATATTGTTTTAATGCGCCCAGTTAATTCAATGATTGAATTTAAACAAATTATTGGTCGTGGTACGCGTATATTTGATGGTAAAGATTACTTTACAATTTATGATTTTGTAGGCGCGTATCACCATTTTAATGATCCTGCTTGGGATGGTGAGCCAATTGATGAAACCACAATTAGCCAAGGAAAAGCGCCTAAAGCACAAAAAGGCACCGGAGAACTGCATATTACCGACCATGATGAGACGGAAGAAACTAAGAAAAAAATTGTCAAAATAAAATTACGTGATGGAAAGGAAAGACAGATACAACATATGGTCGCCACCTCATTCTGGAGTGCTGATGGTAAACCAATATCAGTAGAAGAATTTATGCAAAACCTATATGGCTCACTACCTGCCTTTTTTAAGAGCGAAGCTGAGCTTCGTGAAATTTGGGCAGATCCGTCTACTCGTAAAGGATTATTAGATAAATTAGAAAAAGCTGGTTATGGTCATGATGTTTTAGCGGAACTACAAAAATTAATTAATGCTGAAAATAGTGATTTATTTGATGTGCTTGAGTATGTGGCTTATAACATCACACCAATTACGCGTGAAGAGCGTGTAGCCAGATCTCAAAAGAAAATATTTACTTTCATCAATAGCAAACAAAAAGAGTTCATCGAATTTGTATTATCTAAATATATTGAATCCGGAGTAAATGAACTTGCTCAGGAAAAACTTCCAGACTTATTGAGGTTAAAATATCTTGCTATTGCAGATGCTCAAGAAGAGTTAGGTAGCTTGGAAGGAATTAGGGATACTTTTTTACAATTTCAAAAACATCTCTATCAAGTAAATTCCAATTCTTGATAAGAAAAAATCTAATTCTTTTTTATGCAATTTGTTTGTGCTTAAATAATGAGACTATTGCATTTTGATTTCTTAACTTATCAAGATAATCCGCCCAGCGTTGCATCATTTTCTTTCGTTCAGGTAAGTATTCAGCATAGTTATAAGCAGCTCGTACGGTGTTTCTCTCTCCATGAGCAAGCTGCCGTTCAATTGCATCTGGATTCCAACCCTGTTCGTTTAGGAGAGTACTTGCCATTGAACGAAAACCATGTCCCGTCATTTCATCACTGGTATATCCAAGTCGGCGTAGCGCCCCAAGTACGGTATTTTCTGACATTGGCCGCTTAGAACTGCGAACACTGGGAAATAAGTATTTTCCGTTGCCTGTAAGAGGTCTAAGTTCTTGTAATATAGCAATAGCTTGTTTAGATAGTGGAACAATATGCATAACTCGCATTTTCATTTTCTCAGCAGGGATGCGCCATTCGGCATTGGTCAAATTAAACTCACTCCATTCTGCATGGCGCAGCTCTCCAGGCCTTACAAAGACAAGAGGGGCTAATCGTAAAGCGCATTTTGTAATAGTTTGTCCCTGATAACCATCAATGGCACGTAATAGTTCACCAATTCCATTTGGGTTAGTAATTGAAGCATGGTGTTTCTTTTTTGCAGGCGGAATTGCGCCTTTTAAATCATTTGAGGTGTCACGCTCAGCGCGCCCTGTAGCAATGGCGTAACGAAATATCTGGCCGCAATTTTGGTGGGCGCGATGTGCTGTTTCAACTGCACCTCTGCTTTCCATACGTCTAAGTGCAGCCAATAATTCTGGAGCAGTAATTTCTGAAATAGGGACTTGGCCAATCCAGGGAAAGATATCTTTCTCTAATCGTTTAAGTATTCTTTCACCATGACTAGGTGACCACTTTGTCGAGAATTTCACATACCATTCACGTGCTATTGTTTCAAAGCTGTTTTCCGCAGCTTCCCTAGCATTCCTTTTTGATATTTGTTTTGCGAGGCCAGGATCAATTTGATTTGCTAATTTTTTTCTGGCGTTATCGCGAGCTTCTCTTGCTTCAGCGAGAGTAACTTCAGGGTATAAGCCGATTGAAAGCGTCTTTTCTTTTCCTAGGAAACGGTATTTTAATCGCCATGCTTTAGAGCCATTAGGTTTAATGAATACATACAGCCCTTTTTCATCAGTGAGCTTATAAGCCTTATCGCGAGGCTTAGCGTTTCTAATAGTCACATCTTTTAACGGCATGGGGGTATCACCTCAAAGGGGTATCAAAGTACCCCCGACAATGCCCCCAAATGGCGTTGGATGTTGGGGGTATCAGTTAGATTTTACTGGAGTGAGGTTAAATAAAAAATATAACTATTTCAAGTATTTTGAATTGTTTTGGATGTGATGGGATTTGAATTTGGTGGAGACGGCGGGAATTGAACCCGCGTCCGCAAGACCTACATCAAAGGGTCTACATGCTTATCGGTGATCTTTTATTTAACTCATCGCACCCGGATCAGAGCGGTTACGCTAAGCGAGCCCATTTATTTTTAACCGTTCGTGCTAGGGCGGCGTGAACAGCGATCTTGTTTAGTCGACCCTCTATTCTACCGTCCAAGCACAGTAGGTAGAGGGGCTTTGCTGTTTTTTAGGCAGCTACAGCGTAGTTGTTATCGTTTGCAACTATAAACGTAACAGTTAAGTTTTACGAGATTAAACTGTGTGCTCGGCATGCATCTTTGGGTTCGTGAACTGCGTCGAAGCCAAGTCGTCCCCATGTATATCTTAGACCAGTCAAATTTTAATATCAATAAGGCTTTCAGGAAGTGCCTGATAAAAAAGCATATTTTTAGGGTGGGTGTGTACTTATGCACGTATTTAACCCCTTTTTACATGTTAAAATAGAGTAATATGCGTGCTAAAAGAGCTAGGCAGAATGCAAAAAGAAATCTGGATAATTTACGACGGTGAGTGCCCCTTATGTAATTTTGCCTCTAAAAGGATTAAATTACAGCAAGCCGCCGGCACCATTGTGCTTTTAAATGCCAGAGAAGAGCATCCCCTAAACCAGACATTACGTGAAAAAGGTTTAGATTATAACCAAGGCTTTATTGTTAAAATGGGCGACAATCTTTATCAAGGGGCTGCTGCCATGCAAATGTTGGCGCTCCTATCCACTAACAGTGATATCTTCAATAAACTAAATGGCATGGTTTTTCGTTCTAAAACATTAGCAACGTTTCTTTATCCCATTTTAAAGGCAATAAGAGCGGTTTTACTCTTGCTAAAGCCTAAGCATCACACTTAACCGTTAGTCTCTCATCCAAGGCAAGTTATCGTAAATTACTGTCCATTTGCCCCCTCTTGAGTTAAAAGGGTGACATAAATTAAGGTACATTGCTATATGGATTTATTATGTTTGAATTATTAAAAGTCATTAGGGACTATTTAGAGCCAATCGCCGTAGAGGCAGCAATCACAAATGGCTCCGCTATTGCCAAAGATCAGGGGATTAATCAGACAGGGATTGCGTTAACGCAAGCTATGCTCAATATAAGCTATAAAGGCCCTGAGCTATTCTTGGCTAATGAAATAGCGCTTTCAAGTGCTGATAAAGTTACTGAATTTTTAGATACTCAATTAGATTCTTTGACATATGAAGAGCCTACCGCGTTCTCAACTACCTTGAGCACCTTGATAGGCACTGGCGCTTATCTTGTAAGTGGCAGCGTTATTATGGGTACCACTATAGGCCAATTTATTGGATATAGTAGTGAGCCTGTTATTCGTAAGTTTCAATTTGAGATGGATAAGCAATCTTATATTAGCAAAGATGAAGCACAAGACAGGGAAGGTTTAGAATACTTTGAAAATCATGGCTATACAGCGCCAGGATTCTAATTTACAAACTTTTCTATTTCTTCAAAATACGCGAACGAGAACGCTCCCAATCACGTTGCTTAATCGTTTCGCGTTTATCAAAAAGCTTTTTACCTTGGGCAATAGCGATTTGAATTTTGGCCAAGCCATTTTTCCAATACATATTTAGGGGAATAACCGTATAGCCTTTACGCTCTATGGCACCAATCAGCTTTCGGAGCTCCTTTTTATGCAGCAGCAGTTTGCGGGTACGGCTGTTTTCAGGGTGTATATGCGTCGATGCTGAATTTAAAGGGGTAATAACCGCATTTAAGAGCCAAGCTTCTCCACCTTTGATAATTACATGGCTTTCAGAGATCCCACCTTTACCGGCGCGTAGGCTTTTTACTTCCCAACCTTGCAGCATAATGCCAGCCTCGAAGGTTTCCTCGATGGTATATTCAAAACGCGCTCTGCGATTTTCAGCAATGCGGTTGGTGTTGTCGGTCTTGTTTTTCTTACTCATAGTCACATCATTATACTTTTTCGGTGTTAAAAAGAAATGTCCACCTATATAATAGGCGAATATAAGAGATTTGGAGGGGCTTGTGACTATTATTTCGCGTTGTGCAAAGGTACCCTTTAGCCCCCAGCAAATGTTCGATTTGGTCAACAACGTCGCTGAATACCCCCAATTCTTGCCCTGGTGTGCTAAAACGCAAGTAGAATCACAGTCCGAGAACCACATGCAGGCCAGCGTCCACATTGTAAAGGGCCCGATTAGCAAAGCATTTAGCACTATCAACACTTTAATACCCCATGAGCGCATCGAGATGCGTTTAAAGCAGGGGCCTTTTAAACATTTAGAGGGTGTCTGGTCCTTTGAAGGCCTTGCCCAAGGGTGCAAAGTATCCTTTCATTTAAACTTCGAATTTCAAAATACGCTTTTAGCACTGACCATGGGACCGCTTTTTAATCAAATTGCCCAAACACTGCTTCAAGCTTTTACGACAAGAGCACATCATGTCTACACAGAAGCAGCCCTTAGTTAATATTGAAGTGGTTTTTGCCACACAAGCAGGTTATCGCTGCATCGCTTTAAGTGTTGAGAAGGGTACAACCCTCAAAGAGGCTGTTGAACAATCAGGGTTATTGCAGCAATTTCCGGAAATCGCTTTGGATGGTGCTCATAAAGTGGGCGTTTATAACAAAATCAAAACGCTAGAAACACAAGTTAACGAGGGAGATAGAGTGGAGATTTATCGTCCACTCCATCAAGATGCGATGAGTGCAAGAGCACAAAGAGCTAAGACTAAAAAGCTTAGCCAACCAAAGAAGGCAAAGGATCGCGTATAATTTTATCTACCACGCCTCTGTCAAAATAAATCGCTAAATGACTGCGAATGGCAGGGCTACCATTGCCAGGTTTTTCATAATAAACATAATCCCAGCGATAGGTATGAAATACATCTTGTAGCATGGGCGTGCCTAGCACGTATTTAACTTGTTCTTCACTCATGCCAACTTCAACTTCAGCAATTTTGTCGGCACTGATGAGATTCCCTTGTTCTAAATCGAACTTGTAGGGGCGTATAAAACAAGCATTTAATGCCAGTGTTAGCACGAGGCAGCCAATCAGTTTTGATGTCGTGAGCGCTAAGGATTTCATAGTGTTATTCGATAAACTCAATTGATGTTTAATATTAGGGATGTTAATAGGGGGAAGGCTAACATGGTCCCTATCTATAGAGCAAGATTGATTCATTCTACCCCTACAATATCAAGCCATCTCATGGTAGCCTTGGCGAACTAATTAGAAATGAGAATCATTTTATGTTAGATGATAAACTCGACAATAAAGATCTGAAGAAAGCCGGCCTCAAAGTAACGATGCCGCGCTTAAAGATTTTAAGCATCTTAGAAAATGCGACAACGCGCCATATTAGCGCAGAAGAAGTCTATAAAAAGTTGCTGGAGTCTGGCGATGATGTTGGCCTTGCAACCGTGTATCGCGTACTCACACAATTTGAAGCAGCAGGGCTTGTGCTGCGACATCGTTTTGATTCGGGCCACGCTGTTTTTGAACTTGATGGTGGTATGCATCACGATCATTTATTGTGCCTGAAATGCCAGAAAGTAGAAGAGTTTGTTGATAAAGTGATTGAAGAGCGCCAAGAAGCCATTGCGAATGAGCTTGGTTTTAAGATTACCGATCATTGTTTATACCTCTATGGGATCTGTCAGGCTTGTCAAAATAATTAGCTTAATTAATGCCTTTAGCTGCAAAAATTCTTGTCACACCTTTTTGTTACAACCTTTAGTATTTTTGCATTTTATCGCAAAAACTAGCGCATATAGCCCAGAGAATATTTAATTTCCAATTCTAAATTGTATACTCCAACCTATTCTTTAATCGATAGGTGAAGTAATGCAACAAGGCCCCCTTGATTTTGAAATGTTTGAAAAACATGTAAATAATTGCTCGCTAGGAGCCTCAGAACTCATTATCTTGCTGAATAAGAATAAAAATATAGACGTAAATATCAGCTTTAATTTTTCAAGTAAAACCATTAGCTTTGCTCAAGCATTGCTTGCATGGGCGGTTAAGAAGCCAGACTATGCAATTCTTAAGAGTTTAGTCAATGATTATGGAGTAAATCCTGCTGAAAATAATAATTTCATCATCGGCTTAGCTGCTCAATACGGTCATCCTGAAGTTGTTAAATTCTTGCTTGCGTTTCCAACAATTGATCCAGCTGCGAATAGCAATTATGCCATCAGATGGGCAATGCTTAATCATTGCCAAGAAGTTGTTAAATTATTATTGATTGATAAAAGGATAAACCCAGCTTGGGATGATAATCGATTTATCGGATGGGCTGCGCGCTATGGTTATGTTGATATTCTAAAAATATTACTAGCAAATCCAAGCGTAGATCCTGCTGCAAATGACGATGAAGCACTCAGGTTAGCCTCTCTTAATGGTCACGATGACATCGTCAATTTATTGCTTGGTGATAACCGCGTAAATCCTGGGGCACTCCAAAATGAAGCGCTAAGAGGTGCCGCACAATATGGCCATACCAAAGTTGTAAAATCTTTGCTACAACACAAAAGTGTAGATCCAAGTGCTTGCCAGCACTACGCTTTGAAATACGCTATTCAAAATGGCCATCATGAGGTGGTTAAGCTTATTCTTAGCCACCCCAGCGTAAATCCAAAACTGATTAATTTTGATGCCTTATTATTAGCAGTTGAAAATAATCGTTTGGAGGTTGTGATTGTGTTGTTGGCAGACGCCAGAATAGATCCAAGTAAAAATTACTATGAAGCACTTCTTTTAGCTGTGAATAAAAATTTCTTAGCCATAGTCTATGAATGCTGCAAACAACCTGCACAATTAAATGTGATAAAGTCATTTTATCCTCAAGTCTATGCAAGAATGGAAAATATATATTTAATGGCAGTGAAAAGTTGTTATAAGATTTTTTGCGATTTTCATATTTATTTTGATGCTGCATCTCAAATTGCTTGTAGAAGATACCCTTTGTTATGGCAGCATCCAGCACTCATCGCTTACGTATCAAAATCTGCAAAAGAAATATATTTATCACGCCTGGCTGAAAATAATAAAGAATTAGATGCGCCCTTGAATAACGAAATAGAAATGGAAATGGAAATAAAAAAAGTACCAAGGGAAAGAGATTTTGAGGTAGAAGAAAGACCAGCTAAAAGAAACAAAAGATAAGAAAAAGATGGCAGTTTCTATACTGCCATCTCAATGAGATTAAATGGCAGGCGTTGTTCTTTGCGAGGTTTTATCCAATTCAGATTTCATGCCCGCTGCAAAAGCACCATAATCCTTCCAGGGGGCCGTATTTAATAGGTTAAATGATTTTGCATAAGGTAACCATCCTTTGGCGGCCTCTTGACCTAGTGTAAAGGCATTTCGCGTAGTTTGTGATTGTTGGGCAACCGTGTTTTCATTTACGCTGCGAAGCGCATTGTAAGCAATATGATTTCTCAGCCTCGTAAAGTTGACCGTGAAAGTGAAGGTTATGACGCTTGCAATCGCAAACGTAAAGGCACTAAAACCCAAGATTGATGCGCCACTTGCAACCAATGCTGTTGCGAACAAACCTACAAAGCCAGGGTATCGTGATGGTCGCCATAAAAAGTTTTTGAGGCCCAAGATAATCCTATCCTTCCTAGAAGGTTGAGCGGGCAAGACTATGTCTTCTGATGAAGATTGCGCATTATTGTGTTTTAATAAAGCCTTTTCATGAGTGAAATGTACATGATAGGGACCTTGTGCCGCACTTCCCTTACCTAAAACATTATCCAAGTTATAAATTCGATGGGCAATAGTAGAGGGTTTAATGTCATGCCCATGAATAAATTTAAGTTTATAGCCCTTATAGTTTTCCGGACGATTAAGCTGATGATTTCTGTTCCAAATTAAATGTAAAAAAGGCGCTATTTTAGGATCAGCATATGCAGGATCACCAATGCATTGTTCATTATCAAATAGCGTATGAATTTGTTTGGTATTAACATAATTATTGGTAAAGGCAGTGTTAATATCTTCGATAGTTTGTGCTAATTCTGTCAAGGTATCATCTTTATAAGTGACACCTAATTTTTGAGCGATATATTCTATAGACTCAATTCCGATAGGGGCATGAGAGAAGATTGCCAAGCGTTGATTAGCTTCATCAATCGTATAATCTAATAGTTTAACCTTGGGCAAGTATAAGTTGCTGACTATTTGCTCTACATCGGGTTTATTCACCAAACCTTTATTAATAAGGGTTTGTAGGTTTTCCATAGAAGCCGCTTGGCCCCATAGGAGATTTTCAGAGATATAAGGGGTTCCCTTTTCATAAGCCCTGATAAATTCAAGAGAATGATTTGAAACTAGAATGGCAAGATTTGTATTTTGAGCAAGTTTTGCAAGCAGTCGAAGGGTGAAATAATCGTTTGAACCTCTATCGGCCAGTTCATCACCAATTAAACGAATGGTACCTTGTGGGTTAATCTCAATTTTATCAAGGAAATCATCGAACCAGCGTAGGTCTTCAAGGCTGATATCATTATTATTTTTATTATAAAGCTGAACAAATTGCGCATAATCATCGCGTTTTAAATTTCTAACAACATCATGACGCACTAAGGTATAAAGTAATTTTTTAGCATTACCATGCAGATCGCCCAGAGTCAGTTGCGCGTTTTCATCTACTTTATAAAGGTTATCAAGAGCGGGAAATTCGTTCAAATTCACCGAATTATCTTGAACTAAGCTGTTTAGCGCGTTATCTCTAGGCATGACTACTACCTTGCTATAATGAGTTAGTTTGCCGATGCTATAGCAAGGAAAGGAAATTAGCAACCTGAATAAGATTAACGGAAACAAGAAAGTATGTTGTATAGCTTATTTTTTAGCTTATAACTTCTTCCGTTTTTCTTTTCTTAAGTAAGGCTTTTGCGTTGGCCCGGGCTTGAGCGGTGATGTCGATGCCGCCTAAGAGCCTGGCAATTTCTTCTACGCGTTGTTGTGTATTTAAAAATTGAATATCGCTGCTGGTGGAATTTTCCTGTTGCAACTTCGTGACTTGAATATGGTGATCGCCAATTGCTGCCACTTGTGGCAAATGGGTGATACATAACACTTGCGCCGATTGGCTTAAATCATGTAACGCTCTTCCCACAATGCTGCCCGTTTTACCGCTGATCCCGACATCGACTTCATCAAAAACCAAAGAGGGCGTACTTAAAAATTTCGCACTTAGAAGTTCAAGCGCTAAACTGATGCGTGATAATTCACCACCAGAAGCCACTTTACTTAAGGGCTGTGGTGCATGGCCTGGGTTAGCACTGACATTGAAAATAACCGATTCATTGCCAAAAGCATGAAGACTGCCAGGGGCCTGGGGAACGAGTTGCACTTTAAAGAGTCCGCCTGGCATGCCCAATTGAGAAATTTTTTCGGTGATTTCATAACCTAATTTTTCGCTCGCCTTGATTCTGGCCGTTGTTAAGGCTTTAGCAACGCGTTGATATTGATCAAAAGACAAAGCTAAATCTTGCTCCACCTTCTTGACGGATATTTCTATATCAGCATATTGCTTCACTTCATTTTTCAACTTTTCATAATGTTGAAGCAATTCTTCAGGCGCGATTCTGTGCTTTCTTGCCATATCGTGAATACGCTCTAAACGAATAGAAACTTCATGCAAGCGTTCAGGGTTTATTTCAAGGGTTGCGCTAAAATCATGAAGATCGCAAATGGCTTCTTGTAGTTGTATGTGCGCATTGGCTAAGCACTCTTTGACATTGTGCAAAGAGGGAAATTTATCTGTTAAAGTTTTAAGTGAAGACTGTGCAAAGGAGGTTAAGCTTAAGGCGTTTGCCTCTTCATTTTGCTCAAGTAAATTTAATGTTTGTTCAATAGCATGGATATATGTTGCGCCATGGGCCAACTCATCATGTTCTTGATGCAGTTTTTCTAATTCATTGGCTTGTACACCGAGTGCTTCTAATTCAGCAATTTGATAGTGCAAGAGATCTAAACGTGATTGCTCAGGTGAGCCATTGGCCTTCAATTGTTCTAAGGATTGATTCAAATTATCCCACGCCTTATAAGCGGTTTTTACTTGACTGAGCAACACATCATGTTGACCAAAAGCATCCAGTAAGCGCAATTGTTCATGGGCTTTTAATAAGAGTTGATGTTGATGCTGACCATGAATTTGAACGACATAATCACCAAGCAAACGCAGCTGTTGGATAGTAACGGGACGACCATTGATAAAGGCTTTTGAGCGCCCATTGGCATAGATTATTCTTCTGATGATGCAAACTTGAGGCGATTCTTCACAGCTCAATTCCAAATCAGTCAGCCATAAAATGGCACCAGAAAGGGAGGATATTTCAAAGGTGGCTGCAATCTCACATTTCTCGCAACCTGGGCGAATAAGCTGGCTATCAGAACGTTGGCCCAGTGCCAAATTAAGCGCATCTAAGATGATGCTTTTACCGGCACCGGTTTCGCCGGTGATAACTGTCATGCCTTTTGAAAAGGAAATCTCTGCAAATGAGACCACGGCGAGATCGCGAATGAGGAGGTGTTGTAACACTAAGCACTCCAGCCAAGCTTGGTTCTTAAAATATTGTAATAATCATAATCGTTAGGGTGCAATAGACGCAATTCTTTCGCTTTTCTGCGTATGATAATGCGATCATTGGGTTTGGCATTAAAGTGCATTTGGCCATCACAACTCAAGCGTGGGCTAAGGAGATTGTCCGCCATAATATGGATTTCAATCGGTAACTTACTATCAACCACAATGGGGCGATTGCTCAAGGTGGAAGGGTGCATGGGTACCAAGACAATAGCGGGTAAGGCAGGGTGCAAGATGGGGCCGCCGCCTGATAGCGCGTATGCTGTGGAGCCGGTGGGTGTGGCGGTGATGATGCCATCTGCGCGCTGGCGATAGACCAGACTTTGATCAATGAGCACTTCAAATTCAATCATACGGGCGATATCACCGCTATAAAGCACCACATCATTTAAGGCAAGACCACTCGCAATGATTTGATCATCGCGAATAAGTTCCATTTCAAGCAAAAAGCGAAGTTCTTCTTGAAAGGCCCCCAGCAAGATAGGCTCTAAAGATTGGGTTAAGGCCTGAGGGGAGATATCGGTTAAAAATCCGCGCCGCCCTCTGTTAACACCCAGTACTGGCACACCATTGTCAACAACGGCCCGCGCAGCATCCAGCATACTGCCATCGCCACCCACGACGATAACCAGATCAGTTTGCGCACCTAGCTCTGCTCTATCACATTTTTTGATAAGTAAATCTTGCAGGGCATCGGCACATTTTTCTTCCATAACAACTTCAAGACCCTTTGACTGCAAAAAGAGCAGCAAAGAGGCCAAAGTGCTTTTGACTTCAGGGTTGTTATGTTTGCCAATCAAGCCAATTTTAGAAAATTGGATGGTCATTCTATAAAATCCATCTTGTAAACTGACTATAAAGGAGTGATTTCCAGCTAAAACTTCTATCAGTATATCTCAAAATCTCTGTTATTCGCCCCGTTTAGTGGAAGAACAAAAAGTTAGTTAATTCGCTGTAAATATTAAATCTTTATTTAACCAAGCATTGTGCAGCTACACGAATTTAACCTTCAAATGAACTTCCTTTTCTATTGAAGGTCTTATTAAAAGGAAAATTAAAATGCCATAAAGAAATGCAAAAGGCTGCCTTAATATGAGTTTAAACATTACTTTCGATAAAGATTTTTTAGATGCAGCAAATTATGTACTGCAAGAACATCTCTCAAAAACCTATCAAGACGGCACAGGTGATGGTGGACGAGAAAGAGGCATAAAGCGCAGTTATATTGACCGTCCCTTACATGGTTTGGTGCATGCCATGAGAAAAGTGGCATATGCCCCAGTATATTATCAACTCCTTAAACAAAAAGGGGTAATAGGGATAGATAAAATTAATGAAACCGAACTAAAAAAAATAATGATAGCGCTGCTTTTTCAAATTTCAGGTAGACAAAGTGAATACAACGATGGCGGTAAACGTCAACAATATCGTGAAGCAAGTGCTCAAAATTTTGAAAATTTTGCAAGCAAGCATATGTCACATTTATTTACTGCCCAAGATATTAAAAAATTCAGAACCATTATAGCCGAGCCTCATCATAACTCTTATGAACGGTCTCTTGAAATGAGAATCATGAGGCAACTCCATGCTTTAGAATTAATTAGATTACAAGATAAAGCAGCAGAAATGTTTTATATTTCCCCTGAGTATATCGGTATCGCAGGTGGTATACAAAAGCAATTTAATGAAGAAGATGCTGTCGCTTTTATGAATTATATTACAGCTTTGTTTGAAGCCACAGGGGATAGCTTGCATGCTTTTGATATTGCACCTGGGAAAAAATTTCTTTTGATGCATACCTACCAAGAAACAACTTATCCAGAGGGAACACCTGTTTTCAAAAAGGCTGCAATTCTCCCCAATCTAGCATTATTTGAAGAATGTCAATATTCTGCTGCAAAATGTTTGACGCAAATACTGGCCGTGAAGCCTCCCTTTGGTATTACTTACCAAGCGAGCAACATTGAGCATGCTCAAATCATGCATGTGCCAGAGCAAGATAATGAACTTGAAAAACAAATGCAGCAAAAACTCACTGTTCTGAGAGACCAAGAGCTAAAACTTCGGGAGGAACTTGCCGAAAAAAATGAATTTCTTCAATTGCCAGATCTTGGCCCTCAGGAAGCGGATTTAAAAATTCAAGTACAACACATTCAAGCTGAATTGATGGAAATAGAGAAAAAAAAGAAGGCGCTAGGTGCGCTTCCAGAATATAACTGGCGCTCAGGGAACTATGAAGTCAAGGCAATTAACGTTATGTGTAAAGACGGCCTTGTTCGAGATGAAGTGCGGATCCCAGGCGATAACAATTGTTGTTACAACGCAGCGCTTGTTGCGGCAAAGCACGCCGGCGTACAGTTACCCCCTCATATTCAAAATCACTATCAGCTGCGTATGGCTGTTGCAAAAAAAATGCGAGAAGACTTTAGATTAAACCCACACGATGATAGTTTTGCCGCAGCAATTGAAGGTTATAATCGAGAGTTTCGAACTAATATCAGAACTTTTGACGAATATATAAAAGAAGTAGAAAAGCTAGAAACCTGGGGCGGAGAGTATGAGCTTTCAATTATGGCGCAAATACTTAATGTGAACATTGTCGATCATACTGATAGGCAACCACGCCCCTTTGTGATGGGAACAAATCCACATTTGCCGACACTCCATCTACACCACACAGGTGCTCACTATAACTTTTACGTTGCGCCTGGTTCTTGGCAGGGTTTGTCTCATGATGATCCTGTACTTTTGTTTGATCAAAACTATGTGCAATTTAAACAAAAAATATATCAAGCAAGACTTGCATCGCTTGAAAAGGATAAAATAATAAAGTTGCCTATAAAAGTTAAAGACACCAGGCAAGGTATAGCTATTACTTATGAGAATTACTTTAAATTAAGCACAATGCAAAAGGCAGTTGAGGGCAATATTCAACAGTTAACATCAGAACTTAAAAAGGAAGATTTGCCTGAAGATAAAGCTTTGCGCCTGAAAAAAGAATTGGCCCGAGATGTTTCGCAATATGAGCAACAAAAGGCTGATTTAGAAGAAATGCGACAAGTTTTTTGGTCACCACATGGGGGAGGCGAATTATTCCAGCATTATAAAATATTATTAGAGGAATATAATGCCCATGTACAACTGCTATCAAGTATTTTGCAAGAATTACAGGATTTACATCATCAAAAAATAAAAATGACCTTAAACAAAGATACCGACTCAATAGAATATAAAGGTATATTGAGCAAAATTGAAGAGAAGTATAGCAGTTTTACAAAAGATAAAACCCAGCTTGATACGCGTCTTGGAGAGCTTGAAAGTGAACTTGAATTTATTATTCGTGAAATTCCTAATATGGAAGAAAAAGCACTCGAAATGGCCAATATGAATGCAATGAAAGCCCAGGTGAAAAGACTGAACGCTGAAATTCAAGCTAAGCCACAGGTCAAGATGGAATCCGTTATCTATACACATCTAAAAAGCTTTCTAGGGCAAGCGCAAGCAGAAGGTTTATCTTTGGCAGAGCAGGTAGAACTGTTTTTTAATGATGTAAATGTGCGCGCAATGCTTTTTGTAAGTTACAAAACCGCTCTATTACTCGGACATGGATCTGAACCTATATTTTTAGAATCGCCCGGTGATGATGCTGTTGTGCACGCGATAGGAACTGGTGCAGATGTAAATCATGCCATTTTGAAAAATAATGGAGCACAATATAATCCAAAATACCTGGAACATTTCAAAAGGCAATTGGTTAAAATGGTTGAAACCGAAGTGCAACAGGGAGAGAATTATGCCTTATACAATGCCATGTCCAGTGCGCTTTGTTGTGGCAATGATGTTATTCAAGAATTAAATGCCATGCTTTTTGCCCAAGATCAAAGTTTATTTCGCTTGTTCTCAGATAATTTTCAATTTGAAGATGCGCAAGCGTTTAGAAAGCATGTTTTTGAAGATAAAAAAGTGGATGATACCAATCCTGAGTTCCACTTAAGAGGCATAGCGTGTGGGATCAGTCCTTTTCAAATAACCCAAAATGAATGCCCATTCGATTTTTGGGTGCGTGGCGTCAACTTAAATCAATTTGACAGATGGAAATATGAAATTTTGCCGAAAATTACTCAGATGACAGATAATCACCTGCTTATTAATGAGCTGACGGATGAATATAATCAACTCGTTGCCTTGAGCGCCAAATTAGGCTCTCGCATGACACAATTTTTACTGAATGCAGAAGATATAGATACTTATGCTTGGTTAAGCGGTGGATTTGGTTATCAAATACCATCGGCTGATGAAAAAGGGCAGCCAACATATCATTTGAGCGAAGCCCTAGACTATTATCAAAAATCACCCGATGCTTTTATTAAAGAAAATAAAATGCAAAGAGAGCAATTTTTTGCAACCGGGGCTTTAGCGAAAAATCAGCAGGAACAAGCCTATGATAAAACTTATGACAATTTTGCAGCAGAACGCAGAAACTTAGCGCAACTGCAGGGAAGGCTATATTTACATCCTGCTTTATTCGCACAGGGTCGATGCCAAGTTAACACCTATTATTCTTTAGATGCAGATCAAAAATTAATTGATGAATACAATAGTCGGGTAAGACAATTTTCTCAAAAAGTTGGCGGTTTAATAATTAGAGCAAAGCTCGAGGGTAAATTTCTAGCCAGCACGAAGGCTAAACCTTCAGAAGATTTACTAAAATCCATTGTTGCGCTTCGGCCATATAATTATGCAGATGCGGGAAAGCTTGAAACTGCTTTTAATCTGATTCGACAACAAGCCATGGCGGGCATGCTTGCGTTGCCGCCTTTGCCTAATATACCTTTTTATGAAATTATTCGTCAAATGGATAATGTTGCACTTTCTCAAGAATTAGATAAATTGCACGATCCTCTTTTCATTAGAGATGCCTTATCAAAATGTTTTTATTGTGCCATTGCTCATGGTGACTTAAAAACACTTGATGCTTTATTTGAATACTATCAAAAATATTCACTTAAAAAGAATCCTGCTGTTGATTTTGATAAGTTAAGTGATGCTAAGCACGAAGAAAGCGCCTTAATCATTGCCGCTAAATTTAATCAACCAGCGATTTTAAATCGTCTTGTAGCGCTTAGAGATAGCTATTATATTCGTCGTACCGTACAAGAGCCGGGTACTTTAAATAGTCCCTTACATTACCTTGCAGAGTATGGAAATGTAGAAGCCTTTAAAGCTTTGGCGAGATCGCTCACAGAAAAACGAAGCTGGACATCTTATTATGCTTTTGTGGGCAATAGCAGCAATAAGGAAAATAATACACCACTACATGTATTAGCGATTAATGAACCCCATTTGTCCGCAGATCGCTTAGCCATTTTAAACTTTCTTTTGGCAAAGGAAAATGAATCGCTTTTTGACAAACTCATGGGCAAAGAAAGTATCACCCAATCCAATAGCAATGGTTTATCGCCTATTATGATTGCAGCTTTAACGCAGAATTTGCAAGCTGTTTCATTGTTAGCGCAAAAAGCGGGGCTCTCGCAAAATCAAACCGGATTGTATTTGTGGGTTGCCCAAGATCCGATTAATCGATTAGGCGACATTCAAGATAATCTCCATAGCTATGGAGATATACCTGGCTTTGTCAGCGCCCGTTGGGCAATTCCACTGAGTTTTAGGGAAAATGTAGTATCAGATGCACATGTGATTGAGGCCAAAAAGCCACACACAATACAAGAATTAAAAGACCAGTTTGAAGGTACCTTGGCATTGCAGGACCCCAAAATCTTTTTACACGCTTATAATGAATTATCCAGTGCAATAGGGCCCAAAGTGAGTGACTATCTTTCAGAGCTTGTTGCCGCCTTAACCCTTAAAGGAGCAGCTCAAGAATTGCAAAATTTAAGTCAAGTTGTAGAAAAAAATGGCATTAAAATTACTTTAGCAAAACTAGATGAAAATCCCCTTATCAGTGCTGCTAAAAAGGGAGATGTCAAAACTGTATTGCAATTACTTGAAGCTAAGCAAGAATTAAATGTACAGCGTACTAAAGCTGATGCAAATAACATGGGCGCGCTGCATTATTTAGTACAGATACCAGGAACAGAGGAGGCCGTTATTGCTTTACTCAAAAATAGAACCTGGAGTCAAACATTAGGGGGATTAGCTTGGGGCAGCTATGACCCTACAACGATGCAAAACAATGAAGGCAACACCGCCGCACATCTTATTGCCCAAGTAGGAAATGATGCGCTACTTGCACGCATTGAACATGAATTTTCAAGTAAGGCAACTTTTGTGTGGGGTGCAACCAATGGGTTAAAGGCGCAATTAAATGCGGCTTCAAAGATGCATAACAATGAGGGCAAAACGCCTATTATGGTAGCTGTTTTTGAAAATCCTCACAATCTTGAGCTCATCAAGTTCTTTGCTAAAGCGATGGATCTCAGCTCGCTTGATACTTCCCAATATCTTGCTTTGGCGAATGCTATTTCAAGTGGGAATAAGCAGCACATTCAGTTTGCTCTCACTAACATGGAAAAGGTCTATGGATGGAATGCCAAATTTAACAAGTATGAAGATGTGGAAAACGCTCTCGCACAAGCAAGAGCGCATCAAAGATTAAGAGGTTGATTAATGTAGGGTCAATCGACTTAATTTTTCTTCCACGCGGGCTTTATCTTCATCTTGGAAAAAATCATCATGCGCCGCATCTGAAAAATCTTCTGCTTGGGTATGGCCAACAATTTGTTGTGTCACTTCAGGTGGTAAGCTTATTGCCGTTTGTGTATCGCTGCAATGACGTTGATACATGCCAACTAAAAAAGTTGTTTGAGCAATAGTGGCATGACTTTGACATTCTCTTTGAAAAGCTGTCGCTTCGCTATTTAATAAATGAAACTGAGGTGAATTGGGCTTACGCTCTTTTAGAATATCTACAGCTGTGAGACCGGCACTGTTTTTTTGCGTAAAATCACCATTAAAGGCCAATAAGCTTAAAAAGCTCTCAAGCGGTGCATCATACATTGCCGCGAAATGAAGAGGCGTCTCTAACAAGATGAGTGTTTTGGGATTGCATGGAGAATTATGTTTCAATAGTAACAAGAGTATTTCAGGATGTTGAATAGCGTAATGAATAGCAGACCAACCATTGATCGTTCGTGAGAGCACATTTGCTTTTTTATCTAATAAAATTTGAGCAATATGGAGCGCACCTTCTGCACAAGCAGTATGAAGTGGTGTATGGCCTCTATCATCAGGCTGGTCAATCTTCGCGCCATGCCTTAATAATAAATCCACTAAAAGGGCATTACCCCTGCTCGCTTTAATTAAAGGTGTTTCCCCATTTGTTAAATCTTGTGTATTGACGTCTGCGCCATTTTCTAAGCAGTATTGGGCACAGTAGTAAACGCTTTGTGGCATATATTCAGGATGTTCTTTTGTGAGGCCTTGTGTTGTTAAGGATTGTAAAACAGCGGTTTGAATGGTCTCGTTAAGTTCTGGAAATTGTCCATCACACAGTTCTAAAAGCGTTTTATCAAGATTTACGGCATGTAGCATAGATAGGTAGTCCTGTTGTGTTAGGGGGCTTGGCCAAGGGCCGTCTTTGCGTGGGTTAGAATTTAACAACATAACTAACACAAGGCAAGCCCTTTGAATAAATTTCTTGCTCGTTTTAAAATAGAGCGGCCTTAGAATTCAGGTGACATCCAAACTCAGCGAGCGTGTAGGTACATGCAAAACCAACTATGACAGACACACCCATTTCAGAAAGAGCCCAATTGTTACTCAAGCATTTGGTTAACATGTACATTAGAGACGGGCAGCCTGTGGGTTCAAAAACGCTTGTTTACGAAGCCTTTCCCCAGCTTAGCCCTGCAACGGTAAGAAAAGTGCTAGGGGATCTCGAAGAAAGGGGGTTTATTTGTTCCCCTCATACTTCCGCAGGCCGCGTGCCTACCACCCAAGGGATCCGCTTTTTTGTCGACAGTCTCTTATCTGTACATCCGCTGGATGCAGCACAAGCTAAAAGAATGGAATCTCAAATTGATGCAAATCAATCTACGGATAATATTTTAGCGACTACCAGCACAGTACTCTCTGAGTTAACCCATATGGTAGGCATTGTTACTTTGCCTAAGGGTAATCAGCATATTTTACGCCATGTTGAATTTTTGCCCCTTTCGGATAACCGGGTCTTAGCTATCTTGGTATTCAACGAAAGAGAAGTGCAAAATCGTATTATCGTCACCGATCAACAATACACCGCAAGCGAGCTCACCTGTGCCAGTAACTTCCTTAACCAGCATTTTGTGGGTAAAGAGTTACATTTTGCGCGGGATGAATTATTGAGTGCGCTTAACTTTGATCGTGTGCAAATGGATAGTTTAATGAAACGGGTGGTTGACGTTGCCAGCAAGGCTTTTGTAGCCCCTTCTCGTCAAGAAGACTATATTTTAGCTGGGCAACAAAATTTATTTTCCAATCCCTTGGCTTCTGTTTCCCAACTGGAAAAGCTTTTTAAAGCATTTACCCAAAAGCAGCAAATATTGCACTTACTGGATAGTTGCCTACAAAGCGAAGGCGTACAAATGTTTATTGGGGAAGAATCAGGGTATGATGCGTTTCGAGAATATAGCGTTATTACGTCACGCTACACCGTAGATGGTGAAATCATAGGAGTGCTAGGCGTTATTGGGCCTACGCGCATGCGCTATGACAAAGTCATTCCAGTGGTTGAATATACAGCAAAGGTATTAGGGACACTCTTGAATCCTGAAAAATAGTCCCCATATAAAACAAATTCAAAATGCAAAGTGTTAAAGTTAGTTAGCCAAGAGGTAGTGAATGTCCGATCATAAAAAGAAACCGCATGATCATCCCCATCAATCCAAAGATGATATGCCTTCACAACGATTTGAAGATGGCAAGGCTACTGAAAACCTTTTTTCGGATGATGCGATATTGCCATCCCCCGATGACATTAAAGAATTGCACAGACAAGTCGAAACCCTTGGTGCTTCATTAAAAGAAGAGCAAGAAAAAGCGGCAACCAATTGGGACAGATTGCTCAGAAAAGAAGCAGATCTACAAAATTTGCAAAAGCGTTCACAAGAAGAAATCGAAAAAACCCGCAAATTTGCTATTGAGAAATTTGCCAGCGAAATTCTTGAAGTCCTGGACAGCATGGAGCATGGTTTGAACTTTGCCAGCGAGGGCAAGGTGGATGCTGCGAATCTCCTTGAGGGGATGAAAATGACCCATAACATCCTCGTCAATGCTTTAGATAAGCAGGGGATTAAGCCCATTAACCCTATCAATGAGGCCTTTAACCCAAGCTTCCATGAGGCGATATCTGTTCAAGAGACCAAGGACGTGCCCCCTAACCAGGTGCTTGCTGTGGTCCAAAAGGGCTACCTGCTCAATGGACGCTTAATGCGCCCTGCACGTGTCGTTGTATCCCGTGCACCTACAAGTTAGGGCCTTGAAAAATCAGGGAATGCCCCCATATTACGAATGAAAGCAACATTTTTTTATATTTTTTAGAGTTAAGTGGAGAGTTAAGTAATGGCTAAGAATGTCGTCATCGGTATCGATTTAGGAACAACCAACTCCTGTGTCGCTATCATGGAGAACGGAAAACCTCGTGTAATTGAAAACTCAGAGGGCGACAGAACAACCCCTAGTATTGTGGCTTTTACTGAAGATGGTGAGCGTCTGGTAGGCCAGGCAGCAAAACGCCAAGCCGTCACAAATTATAAATACACCTATAATGCCGTTAAGCGTTTGATTGGACGTAAGTATGACGATTCTTCCATTCATGATTCTCATATCGCTTATGCTATTGTCAAAGCAGACAATGGTGATGCCTGGGTTGAAGGACGCAATAACGAAAAAATAGCGCCACAACAGATCTCTGCTGATATTTTAGCAAAGATGAAGAAAACGGCTGAAGATTATTTGGGTCATGAAGTCAAAGAAGCGGTTATCACGGTTCCTGCTTACTTTAACGATTCACAACGTCAAGCCACTAAAGATGCCGGCAAAATTGCAGGCCTTGATGTTAAGCGTATTATTAACGAACCCACCGCTGCGGCCTTAGCCTTTGGTTTAGACAAAAAGACAGGTGATTCTGTTATTGCTGTTTACGACTTAGGTGGCGGTACCTTTGATATTTCTATCATTGAAATTGCAGATATTGATGGCGAGCAACAATTTGAAGTGTTAGCAACCAATGGCGATACACACTTAGGTGGTGAAGACTTCGATGACGCGGTTATTCAATACTTGGTTGAAGAATTTAAAAAAGACACTAGCGTAGATTTACGTAAAGATCCGCTTGCTTTGCAACGCTTAAAAGAAGCAGCTGAAAAAGCAAAGATTGAACTTTCATCACGTGAACAGACAGATATCAATTTACCTTACATCACCGCAGATGCTTCTGGTCCAAAGCATTTAAATATGCGTCTTTCCCGTGCTAAGTTAGAATCTCTAGTAGAAGAACTTATCAAACGTACTTTAGAGCCTTGCAAAATAGCATTAAAAGATGCTGGCAAAACAACCAAAGATATTACTTCTGTTATCTTGGTCGGTGGGCAAACCCGTATGCCTAAAGTGCAAGAAGCAGTTGAACAATTCTTTGGTAAACAACCACGTAAAGACATTAACCCTGATGAAGCAGTTGCTATTGGTGCGGCTATTCAAGGTGCTGTTTTATCTGGTGAAGTGAAAGACATTTTATTATTAGACGTTACACCACTTTCCTTAGGTATTGAAACCATGGGTGGCGTGATGACCAAATTGATTGAGAAAAATACCACCATTCCTACAAAGAAAGGTCAGGTATTCTCAACAGCTGAAGATGGCCAAACAGCAGTAACCGTACGTATTTTCCAAGGTGAACGTGAACAAGCTTCAGCCAATAAATTCTTAGGCCAATTCGATTTAACCAATATTCCACCTTCACCACGTGGCGTACCGCAAATCGAAGTTACTTTTGATATTGACGCCAACGGTATTTTACATGTGGGCGCTAAAGATAAGGCAACCGGTAAAGAGCAATCCATGGTTGTTAAATCTTCAGGCGGTTTAAGCGATGCTGAAGTTGAACGCATGGTGAATGATGCCAAAGAACATGCAGCTGATGATAAAGAATTCCATGAATTGGCTAGCGCCAGAAATCATGCTGATAGCTTAATCCATGCCACCGAAAAATCTCTTAAAGAATTAGGGGATAAAGTAGAACCTAAAGAACGCGTGGATATTGAAGCTGCTTTATCTGATTTGAAATCAGTTGCCAAAGGCAATGACAAGAAAGTTATTGAAACCAAGACACAAGCTTTGAGTGATATCACCGGCAAAATGGCGCAAAGAGTCTATGGCGCTCAAGGTGCGCAGGGTGAACAAGGCGGTGAACATCAAGCAGGCGGACATGCTGGCAACGGCAATGGCCAAGACAAGGCTGAAGATGTTGTAGATGCAGAGTTCGAAGAAGTTAAAGAGAATAAAAAGTAGCAATAAAATTGCTACACAAAGCAAGCGTAATTTAGATGCTGTCGAATGATGAATGGAGTGAGGGGGATCAATTTTTTTATGGTGCAACCATGAAAAAATTTGTTCCCCCATACTTCCCGCATTAATGAACGCATCTAAATAGACGAAGCAACTTAAAGAAATATTAGTAAAGGTATGATGTGCTTCACATCATGCCTTTTTGCACGTAAACGGGTTATCAATGTCTAAACAAGATTTTTACGAAACTCTCGGTGTTGCGCGAAGTGCGTCCGATGATGAAATTAAGAAAGCCTATCGACGCATGGCGATGAAGTATCATCCAGACAGAACAGCGGGTGATAAAGATTCAGAAGAAAAATTCAAAGCGGCAACCCATGCCTATGAAGTCTTGTCAGATCCCCAAAAACGACGTGCATATGATCAACACGGTCATGCAGCTTTTGAGCATGGACATGGTGGCGGGCATCCAGGTGGCCCTGGTGGTTTTGGCGATATCTTCAATGATATTTTTGCAGATATCTTTGGGGGCGGTGGTCAACGTCGTGAACAACGTGGCGCGGATTTACGTTACAATTTAGAATTATCGCTTGAAGATGCAGTAAAAGGCACTAATGTTACCATTCAAGTACCAACTTGGGTTTCTTGTAACTCATGTCATGGAACGGGTGCCAATAAAGGCTCTAAACCTGCAACATGCCGTAGTTGTGATGGTCATGGCCAAGTGCGCATTCAACAAGGTTTCTTTACCTTGCAGCAAACTTGCCCAACTTGCCGTGGCTCTGGCAAAACTATCACCGATCCTTGCCGTCCTTGTCATGGACAGGGTCGTGTACGCGATGAAAAGAAATTGCAGGTCAAAATCCCACCAGGGGTAGATACTGGCGACAGAATTCGTCTTGGCGGTGAAGGAGAAGCAGCCCCACAAGGTGGTGTTGCAGGCGATCTGTATGTTGAAGTGCATATTCAAGAGCACCCTATCTTCCAGCGTGAAGCTGAAAACTTGTATTGTGAAGTACCCATTAGTTTTATCATGGCAGCCTTGGGCGGTGATATTGAAGTGCCCACTTTAAATGGCCGGGTCAAACTACATATACCTTCTGAAACGCAAACTGGCAAAGTATTCAAATTATCTGGCAAAGGCATCAAGCCAGTTCGTGGTGGTCATGTTGGTGATTTACTCTGTCGTGTGATAGTGGAAACCCCCGTTGATTTAAACCGCAAACAAAAAGAAATGTTACGTGAGTTTGAAAAGGAAATGGGCATTGAGCATCAATGTCCACGAACACATAAATGGTATAATCGCGTCAGAGATTTTTTTGAGAAAATGAAGTTTTGAAATCGATTTCTCTTCGAGAAACCGATTTCAAAACCCGGCGTAGCTGAAAGCGAAGACGGGTAGTCCGCTTTCGCTTCGCTTCGGCGTGATATAAATTTTAATTAAGAAGGAAGTTCAAAATGCTAAGGTTGGCAATTGCAGGCTGTCATGGCCGTATGGGACAAGCATTAGTACAAGCGGCTTTAGCAAGCAAGGATGTAAAGTTAACGGCAGCAACTGTTTCACCTGATAATGCGCTGCTTGATACCGATGTGGGCACGATTGCAGGCTGCCCTCCCATTCATTTGAAACCCGTTGATGATCTCAATTTAGTCATTGATAATTTTGATGTGCTGATTGATTTTACGACACCCACAGCAACGCTGTCCCATCTTAAAATTTGCCAACAAAATGGCAAAAAAATAGTGATAGGTACCACAGGGTTCAATGCAGAGCAAAAAACCATTATTCAAGAAATGAGTCAGGATGTTGCTATTGTTTTTGCACCCAATACAAGCATTGGCGTAAACCTATGCTATGAGCTCCTTAAACAAGCAGCAGCCATTATGGGCGAGAATGCTGATATTGAAATTGTTGAAACACATCACCGCAATAAAGTGGATGCGCCTTCTGGCACTGCACTCAAAATGGGTGAAACAATTTGCTCAACATTAGGCCTTAATATGGATAAGGTTGCTGTGTATGGTCGCCAAGGCTTAACAGGAAAACGAGATCAAAAAACGATAGGTTTTTCTTCCATTCGCCAAGGCGATATTGTTGGTGAACACACCGTTATTTTTGCACTTGATGGTGAGCGGGTTGAAATAACCCACAAGGCCACGAATCGTGGCACCTTTGCCTTTGGGGCAATACGCGCCGCCAAATGGCTGGATGCAAAGCGGGAAGGCTTATATTCAATGGCAGATGTGCTGATCAAAGATAATTAATTCGCCTTGTTAGTCTTTTAAGATCAAAACGCTCAAATGAGCGTTTTGATTATCAAAAGTACCGTTTTTATATTTACAGCGTTGAAGTGATTTGACTCTTCTTTTTCTGCACTTTATCTTCAGCATCCGTTTCAGCACTAGATGAGCTGGAGGATTGTTTTGCCTCATAATGATGAAACAGCCCCTTAAAACGTTCTGAAGGTATAGTGGTTGTGCTGAGCACTTCCTGTAAAATGTCATCATCTTCTTCAGAGATAATGACTTCTGGTTTATCCAAGATTAAGGGATGCTGTGCTGGCTTAGGCTCAACCACAATGCTAAATTTTTCTTGTTGTTCATCAATAGTAACAGCATGATCGCGGATATCCTGATTCACTGTTAAGTTACCCACAAAATACAATTTAGGTGGTTTTTGCTTGTAATCACTATGTCCCATAATGGCACCATAAGCTTTATGGTATTCAGGATTGTCCCATTCTACATTGACTTGACCTTGGATTGCATTAGGGAATTTTCTTTGTTGAAACCATAAAGCGCATTTTTCAAGATCTTCTTTAGTGATATCAAGCGTTTTATAGGGATTTAAATTGATGAACACCAAATCGGTTTCAGAAGAAAACCCGGGACCATTTTTTCTGGCTACAATCAAAAGGTTTTCATCGCGTGCTTTGAAAATTTCTGACCAATACCCTGGTTCTGAGGGTGGTAAGGCATCCAAAACCGCGTTAACTTCAGCAAAATAAGCGGGATTAGCAAATTCTGAGCTAATTCTCTTGGCAATTTCCCAACCATGTTCAGTTCTATTGCTTGGCTTTATTTTAGCTGCCATATTCCTAAAGGGATCATTAACATCCAAGTTACTAAAAAAAGTATTTAATACCGGTTCCGAAGTGGAAATAACAGGCGCTTTTGCTCCTCGGTTTTTGCCTTTTGGTTGCGGCTGACTGCTTAGTGCTTGTGCATGATAAGGATGTGTTCCATCATGATAAGCTTTTAGATAATATTTTTCTTTCATTGCATTTATGAATGAATCTTTGGTTTTTTCCACGTCCGCATTGAGTTCATTTAGGATTTGCGCTTTAAAAGCACTCAATAATTTTTCTTTTATTTGGGTAGCTATTAAGCGATCATCGTTAGCAACTTCTCTGAAAAAATCCTTAGTTGCTTTGTCGGAGGACTTTTTAGCAAGCGCAATAGCCGATTCGGTGAGTACTTCTTGCGCCACAGCATATAATGCATGTGAAGCGTCACTTAAAAAAGCATAGGATTCTTGTGGATATAAAGGTTTTCCATTGTCACGCTCAAATACAGTAGGTTGTTTAAAAGAGCCTAGTTCATCGCCTGATAGCATATAGTAACCACCAGATCCCTGAAACATCATGCTGAGCATCATATCGCGGTAGTTTTTACCAAAACGCTTGATAAGTTTATCTTCCCCAGCTTGCAATCTTGCTATAATATCTCTGACGAAAGAATGTAAAAATATGGCATCTCTTATATCATGCGCGGCATGAGAAATGTTGCCACTTTGATAGTATTGTTCGATGGTTTTGCCTGCAAAGGTTGTTTTATCTTTAAACAAAGCATCAAGTTCTTCGCGGGCAAGATTATAGCAAACTTTCATTGCGCATGAGTAATGATCATGATTGCCAGTAAAATTGATAACGCCCTGCGTTGCCATTTGTTGCTTGAAAAACTCTTCTTGTGCATGGTCATGAGCAAATCCACCATGCCATTGTCGTTGAGCATTAAACAAACTACCCGTTATGTGGGTTGCGCCGGCATCTTGAACAACGTCTTTAAATTGTTCTGGGCTTAAATCAGAAAATAATGCTTCTTCCAAAATTACAACAGGAGAAGGCGAGCCTAAATCTCTTATGGCAATTTTTTCCTTTAGCTTATCATAAAGCTTTTTTCTTAATTCTAGGGGAACTTTGCGCACGCAATCAACGCGTGCGCCTGAGAAGCCTAGCTCAACATATTGAGAAATAAAAGGATCCCAAAATTTTTGTGTAATCGTGTCAATAAGTTCTAAAGAGTGCTTGCGCATTTCTTTATAGGAGGTATATTGCTTTGCAGCTTGTTCAAGGAGCCAATCTCGTTCTTTAGTATCTATGAATATGTTTAAAGCTTTGACGAGGTTGATGTCAGTTTTAAGGCTAAGCTCTCCATTAAGAATTTTTTCTTTGTATGGTGCTAATTCAGCTTGATGATTATTTAAAAAGGCCAAAAGTAGGAGCCTGTTTTTTGTGGTTCTATGCACAAGTCCTGATTTAAAGAGTCTTTGCTCTTCTGCGTTATCCGAACTATTAAGTAAATCCGCCTTGATTGTGGTGGCTAGTTTTTTTAAATCATCTTGTGTGATCTGTGCGACGATACTATCGAGCTCATCTTTGCTAAATCTCACTAAATCTAACAAATCAGCATATTTGAAAGCGACTGCATCAAGATAGGTACCATCTTCACCAAACCAACTTGGATTTTCAACTGTTATAGGAGCACCTTTTGCAACATGATTTGTTACTAAATCAAATATAGGGGTGATACCTAAGCGTTTGGCTTCTTGTGTGAAGCGCTTCAAGGCTTGATGATCACAAAATCGAACACAAGCATTTTGCAGTTCTTGATTATCTCGTGCGCTATTTAATTCTATGAGGAAGTTATCACTTGTAAAATTTGTTGTGCCCAGCTCAGAAAGTTTTTTATGTAAATCTGCATCTAAAGCCATTTCCGCTAATTGAGGCTCGGTAAATTCTGGCTTATTCTTATCATCACGCTTAACAACGCTAAAACGTGGGTCGATATCAAAAGTGCTGTGCATCGCATATAAGCTTTTTGTCACTCTTTGTGCATTGCCGGTGAGTGCGTCAGTCTTGGACATGGAATTATTCCCTGCAAGCTGCACAGGATTGAGCCATACCACATTAATGCCGATTTCTTTTAATTTGATAAGATAATCAGTCATTTCATTGATATCAGCGAAATAACCTGGAAAGAGGTTATAGCATTTAAGTAAGCCGTTTTTTCCTAGCTTTATTTGTTCTAAGCTCATCACAAGCCCCACAGAAAATATAATAAAAATAAGGCTTATTTTATCATATATAAGACTAACTTATATGTATGGATGATGAAAGGCAGGAAATGCACAGACCAAAGGGAAGTCTTGTTAGCTGAAAAGTGCAATTACAGTCAAAATTTTACTTGAAACTTTGATTGTGGTTGCGGATCCTTGGGGGCTTTTATTATCTCATTCAATATTTCTTGATAGGCTTTGTTAATCTCGGGAAAGCGAGTATTTTGTTCATCAAAGCTGTGTTCTTTGAGTAAGGAATTAATTTTATCGCATAGGAATTTTGATACTAATGCTTTTCTATCTGCGGGAGCGCAGTCATTATAGCTGATGTTCTCGGCAAAGGTGTGTTCATAGAGAGGATGCCTTAATACATCAGGCTGACCTTTACAAAAAAGATTGATATCGCGTAGAACATTTTGAAAATATATCTTTTGGTTATAGAGCATTAATAAACCAGTATCCGAGCTCACTGCAATGTTAGGAACAGGATAAAAGATTTTGAGTAAATCTTGAAAACATGGGGGATCAAGCTCTGTAGCATAAGAAATGATGGTTAGTCGCTTTGCTTTTCCTATATCTGATTTAACTGCGCCGATAAAACTCTCTAAGGGGTCAATAACATACCTTTCACAATAGGCATCTAGAACGACTTTTTGATTCTCATTGAGCGCTACTAACATTTAATGGATACCTTTAAAAAGGGTACGTACACAGAGGTTTAGAATAACTAAGCGAAGATAGTTTATAACAAACCGCTGCCAATTTAAATATGACATATACACTGGCTTAATAGGGTGTAGGCCTGCCAATTTCAGCAATTTTCCTTTGCCTGCACTGTCTAAAAACGATGCAAATTCTTGCACAATTACTTTGGCAGAACTATACCTTATTCCTTATAAAGCTTTAAAACGCGTTTAATGAGGTTTTTCATGGAACACAAAAAAATATCTAATCAAACTCTTTCTGAGGTAAAGCGCTTTAATGAACCTGATGAAGTGCGCGAATTTCCAAATGGTAAGCTAGAGATTGTTACGATAGGCGGCGTTTTGGTAGGACGTGCAACATTTCTGCCTGGGTGGCGTTGGTCAAAATCTTTGCAATCCATCGCAAAAACCCCCAGTTGTGAAGCCCCCCATTTTCAATACCATGTCTCAGGTGTTTTAAAAATACTGATGGATGATGGTACTGAACATGAATGCCGTGCTGGCGATATATCATTGTTACCTTCTGGCCATGATGCTTGGGTGGTAGGCAATGAACCTGTCGTTGTTGTTGATTTCCAAGGTATGTATAACTTTGCAAGAAATTAAGTGTAATTTCGCTTATTTCAATATATCCGCTAACAATTGAATTTTTATCGAGAGCCTCTTGTCCAAAAATAAAAACCAATAACAAGGGGCTTTCACCATGGCTAAACCACCTTACGCGCCAGAAAATCTAGGTAAATGCCCACGTGGTTATGATTTCCTCGACGATGATAGCGATCCTGAAAATGCTAAGGAAATGGCCAGGGTATTAAAATGGATGCAGGAGAAAGTTGAAGAACGAAAACGAGACGAAAAGACCTCAAAAAATAAACTCAGACAAATGATAGAAGCGGGGGCTGAGCTCGATCAGCTTGATAAAGTAAGTGCTTTAGCGGCTGTTAAGAATGCGGGCCAAAAAGGATTTATTTTAGATAGATTATGGGATGTGCTCAAAGATGGCTATTACTCTGCCAAAGACATCCTCAGTTCAAATCGCGTTAAAACCTCTTTAACCATTCTGGCTGGTATCGGCATTGGTGCGGCAGTTGGCGTAGTTTTAGGCACACTCGTTTTTCCAGGCATAGGGTCCGCGATTGGCGGTGTTGTTGGGGCAGGTATCGCAACGGGACTTGCAGCCGTAGGAGGTGGAGTTGGTTTAGGCATTTTAGGCGCTTTTGCGGGCAGTTGGTTTGGCAAGAAAGTAGCTAATAAGGCGTTTAAACATGAAAAGCGCTTTGAAATTTCAAAACGTGTTACAAAGAAAATTAAAGAGCGTGTTGGTATATCTTCAAGTACAGCGCAAATGATAAATGGTTATCTTTATAATCGCGCCAAAGCAGTTAATAGTCCTGCTTGTAAAAAGTTTTATAAATCCTTGAGAAGATTAGCTATCTTGGAAGCCTCCCCAACAGCGATGGAAAAAGTTGCACGGTTCTTTTGTAGTGAATTATTGCTCTTAGAAGAAGAATTAGCGAAAACTAAAAATAAAGCCCAAGTGCAAGCAGAAATAGAAGCTGTTGTTTACATTTTGAAAAGGCTAAAAGCAGCTGAGCACTTATCTAAGGCAAGTAAAATCAAAATAGAAAAGACCTTCAAGGAATATAAAGCAAGACAAGAAGCTTTACCGGTTGCAAAAATTGTGCAAGGTGTTGAATACGACACAAGAGAAGAACTTTCCCCTGAAATATTAGCAAAATCGACAAAGCGCTTTTTAGAAAATTTGCCTGAGGGCATTAAGCCTGTAACAACTTACAATAAAAAATCAGACTCAGGCGCAATCAGCTATCGTTATCGTTTAAAAAACAAGGAAGGCGAAACATTACCTGATGTTGTTTTTAAAAGTAAAAAGGATAAACGTCAGCATTTGCTCACGATGGTTACTGTAAAAGCCAATCAGCTAACAGAATCAAATCAAAAGGAAATCACCAGCGTGATTGTCGCTCAGGCAAAAGCGCATCATGATAATACTGGTAATACCAGTGTAATTGTATTAGCCGCAGGAGACGATAAATTAGCGGTTGAATTAATGTTAGCCATCCATAAAGCGGGTTTAAAGCCGAGTTTATCTGAGGATGAATATCCTAAAGCTGATGCCAGCGCACAAGCACGAAGGCGTAAAATTTTGGCCAAAGTGCAAGATAAGTTAAATGAGGCATCGCAGACACCGCGCTCCAAGGTATTGAAATTTGAGTGAGACTTCACCAATCAAAAAACCCCAAGGCTTGCTCTGCCAGGCCTTTTATCCTATTGATTTCATTTATTAAAATTGAGTAAGGGTGCTGGCAATTCAAATATTTAAAATGGACATTCTTAATTCAAGAAGGTAGAATGCGATCATTTTGTGCGTAACGAATTCTTGGAGGAGAAGTTGCCCCGCTCTGCCCTACTCGCGCTTGAAGACGGTTCTATATTTGAAGGGATAGCCTTCGGTCATTTAACTCAAATAGCGGTACATGCGGTAGGAGAAGTTGTTTTTAACACCGCCATGACTGGCTACCAAGAAATTTTGACTGATCCTTCCTATGCTAATCAATTAGTGACATTAACATATCCTCATATAGGTAATGTTGGGGTCAATCTCGAAGATAATGAATCAAACAGTATTTATGCTAGTGGTCTTATAATAAGACAACTTCCTTTTCAACTCAGCAATTGGCGTCATCAATCTTCTTTAGAGGATTATTTAGCGCAACATCGTATTTTAGGCATTGCTGAAATTGATACACGCCGTTTAACAAGGCTCATTAGAGAAAAAGGTGCACTCAAAGGCTGCATCTATAGTGCGCCTGTTCTTAATGCAAGTGCAAAAGACGAAGCAATTGCTTATGCGCGCGGCTTTGGTGGTTTAAAAGGTCTTGATTTAGCTAAAGTTGTAAGCACCAAACAAGCTTATGAATGGCAAGAAAAAGGGTTGTGGTCTTTAGAGAAGTCCGAGCCCAAAAAAGCTGAATTTAAAGTCGTTGCATATGATTTTGGCATTAAAAAAACGATTTTACGTTGTTTGCATGATTTGGGATGTCAGGTCACCGTCGTGAATGCAAAAACACCAGCCAGTGAAGTTTTGGCGCTTAAACCAGATGGGGTCTTTCTATCAAATGGCCCTGGCGATCCAGAACCATGTGATTATGCCATTGAAGCGATTAAGCAATTGTTAGCACATAAAATACCTCTTTTTGGTATATGTCTTGGCCACCAACTCTTAGCGCTTGCTTGTGGTGCTAAAACGATGAAGATGAAATTTGGCCATCATGGTGGTAACCATCCTGTAAGGCAATTAGCTGATGCGCGTGTTTTGATTACCAGCCAAAATCATGGTTTTACGGTAGATGAAAGCACAATGCCATCCACTTTAACCATAACGCATCGTTCCTTATTCGATAATACCATTCAAGGTTTTAAACATAACACGCTGTGTGCTTTTGGTTTTCAAGGACACCCTGAAGCGGGTCCAGGTCCTAATGATGCCAGAAGTTTATTTCATGATTTTATTGAAGGGATGCGCAGTTTTAAACATCAGACCAAAGCAACGACAGAACAAGAGTTAACCCATGCCTAAGAGAAGTGATCTAAAAAGTATTTTAGTGATTGGTGCTGGCCCCATTGTCATTGGTCAGGGCTGTGAGTTTGATTATTCAGGTGCGCAAGCGTGTAAAGCCTTAAAAGAAGATGGCTATAGAGTTATTTTGGTCAATTCAAATCCAGCGACCATCATGACAGATCCGCAAATGGCGGATGCCATCTATATTGAACCCATTCATTGGAAAATTGTAAAACGCATTATTGAAAAAGAACGCCCCTGTGCCTTATTACCAACAATGGGTGGGCAAACAGCCTTAAATTGCGCGCTTGATTTAGTACGCGAAGGCGTGTTGGCAGACTTTAATGTAGAGCTCATCGGTGCAAGCCAAGAAGCTATTGATAAAGCAGAAGACAGAGAACAATTTCGCAAAGCCATGGGTGAAATTGGCTTAAAAATGCCAAGATCAGCTATTGCGCATAGTTTAGAAAGTGCCAAACAAGCACAAGCCAGCGTTGGCTTTCCTACCATTATTCGTCCCTCTTTTACTTTGGGGGGCAGTGGTGGTGGTATTGCCTATAACATGGAAGAGTTTGAAGAAATTTGTAAACGCGGTTTGGAAATGTCGCCCACGCGTGAACTCCTTATTGAACAATCGATTATCGGTTGGAAAGAATATGAAATGGAAGTGGTGCGGGATAAAAATGATAACTGCATCATCGTTTGTTCTATAGAAAATATGGATGCCATGGGTATTCATACGGGTGATTCGATTACGGTTGCCCCAGCGCAAACCTTAACTGACAAAGAATATCAGCACATGCGAGATGCTTCTATCGCGGTGCTTAGAAAAATTGGTGTTGAAACAGGGGGCTCTAATGTGCAGTTTGCTGTTTGCCCTAAAACGGGTGAATTGCATGTCATTGAGATGAACCCGCGGGTTTCTCGCTCTTCTGCCTTAGCCTCAAAAGCAACTGGTTTCCCTATTGCCAAAGTGGCGGCTAAATTAGCAATTGGTTATACCTTAGATGAGCTGGCTAATGAAATTACCGGCAATCAAACCCCGGCCTCTTTTGAACCAACCATTGATTATGTGGTAACCAAAATCCCACGTTTTAATTTTGAGAAATTCCCCCAAGCCGATGCGCAATTAACCACCCAAATGAAATCAGTGGGTGAAGTGATGGCAATGGGACGCACTTTTCAAGAATCCTTACAAAAAGCAATTAGAGGCCTTGAAGTCGGGTTATTCGGCTTAGAATCGATAGTTGATATAAATCGTGCGGACGCTAAAAATGAAATTCGCGCGAGCTTACAACGTCCCACTTGCCAGCGTCTTTGGATGATAGCCGATGCTTTTCGTTTAGGGCTTTCAAGAGATGAAATTTATCAGCTTACACATATTGATCCTTGGTTCTTGGCGCAAATTCAAGATTTAGTGGAAACGGAGAAAACCGTCTCACAATTAGGTTTCGCTGAATTAGATAAAACCAAGGTCATGCAATTAAAGCGTAAAGGCTTCTCTGATCACCGCTTAGCAGAACTGCTGGGTGTGAGTGAATCTGCCTTTCGTAAGCGTCGTCATGAACTCAATGTACGGCCTGTTTATAAACGGGTTGATAGTTGTGGCGCAGAATTTTCGGTAGAAACGGCCTATTTTTATTCAACTTATGAAGAAGAATGCGAAGCCAAACCCTCAGATAAAAAGAAAATCATGGTGTTAGGCGGTGGCCCCAATCGTATTGGTCAAGGTATTGAATTTGATTATTGCTGTGTTCATGCCTCTCAAGCTATGCGCGAAGAGGGTTATGAATCCATCATGGTAAATTGTAATCCTGAAACTGTTTCTACGGATTATGATACTTCTGACAGACTCTTCTTTGAGCCGCTGACCCTTGAAGATGTGCTTGAAATTGTGCACCTGGAAAATCCAGTGGGTGTCATTGTGCAATTTGGTGGACAAACCCCACTTAAATTAGCAAAAGCCTTAGAAGCCAATGGCGTGCCTATTATCGGTACTTCCCCAGATGCCATTGACAGGGCAGAGGACAGAGGCCGCTTCCAGCAAATGATTCAGCGTTTGAATTTAGCGCAACCACCTAATGGTATGGCTTCTACACTCGATGAAGGCTTATGTGTTGCCCGTGAGATTGGTTATCCGCTCATCGTGCGTCCTTCTTATGTTTTGGGTGGACGTGCAATGGAAATTGTTTATTCAGATGATGAATTACGCGATTACATGTTGCGCCAAAATAAAGTTACCAAAGATGAACCTATCCTTTTAGATAGATTTTTAGATGATGCGATTGAAGTGGATGTTGATGCGGTTTGTGATGGCGAAAATGTTTTAATTGGCGGCATCATGGAGCACATTGAACAAGCAGGCGTTCACTCTGGGGATTCGGCATGCTCTTTGCCTCCCTTTAGTTTAAGCACGGCTATTCAAGATGATTTACGCGAACATATGCGTAAAATGGCTAAAGAATTAGGGGTTGTTGGTTTAATCAATGCGCAATTCGCCATCAAGAATAACCAAATTTATGTTTTAGAAGTGAATCCACGTGCGGCAAGAACAGTTCCCTTTATTTCTAAAGTGATTGGCATTTCGCTTGCCAAAATTGCCGCTTGTTGCATGATTGGGAAAAATTTAATCCAGCAGCAAAAAGTAAAAGAACTTGTTCCTGAATTTTATGCTGTTAAGAAAAGTGTATTTCCTTTTGAAAAATTCCCAGGGGTTGATCCTATATTAGGCCCTGAAATGCGCTCAACCGGTGAAGTCATGGGTGTTGGCGATAATTTTCCTGCGGCCTACGCTAAAAGTGAACTGGCCACTTTATCTCCTCAAATTTCAGCACAGGGCAGTGCCTTAATCAGTGTGCGTGATGCAGATAAACCTGGCGTCATTGATATCGCAAGGAAACTACAGGAGTTTGGTTATAAACTGCTTGCGACCCAAGGGACAGCGGATGCTTTACGTGATGCGGGCTTAAGTTGTGATATTGTTAGTAAGGTAAATGAGGGACGTCCTCATATTGTAGATACTATCAAAAATGATAAAATCGCATTCATTATCAACACGACTGAAGGCCGTCATGCGATAGCTGACTCTAACGCTATCCGCAGAACCGCTCTTCAGTATAAAGTATGTTACACAACTACCCTGTCTGGGGCGAAAGCACATGTGCTAGCGCTGGCGTATCAAAATAATCATCATATTGCGCCCATTCAGGCATTGCATTTAAGAGTAAAAGAACAATGATTAAATTTCCGATGACCGTATCTGGTGCGCAATTGCTTCGAGATGAATTGAATCGCTTAAAAACAGTAGAGCGTCCTAAAATTATCGAAGCAATCGCTGAAGCCCGCGGTCATGGCGACTTAAAAGAAAATGCTGAATACCATGCAGCTAAAGAGCAGCAATCCTTTTTGGAAGGCAGGATCTCTGAAGTTGAAAATAAATTGTCTAATGCGCAAATTATTGACGTTAGCAAATTGCCCAAGAATGGCCGTGTTGTTTTTGGTACAACCATCACACTTATCAACATTAACACGGATGAAACAGTTAAATATCAAATCGTGGGTGATGACGAATCTGATTTGAAACTAGGCAAAATATCGGTGAATTCACCTATAGCGCGCGCCATTATTGGTAAAAATAAAAGCGATATCGTGTTGGTGAGAACACCTAGTGGTGAATTGGAATATGAGATTGGTGAGATAGAGTACGTTTAAATCCAAATCCCCCCGCCAATTCTTCGTTTCACTTCGAATTGTCGCCCCCCTTTTATTCAAAGGGGGTTAAAGAATGGATCTTAAGCCCACTTTGAATAAAAGGGGGCGGCGAGCACAGCGAGCGGGGGATTTTTATTCTTCATTAACCCGATAAAGCACTAAGATATGCCCAACGGTTTGCACCATTGTCGCATTATGCTCAGCAACGATTTTATCAATCATTTCCTTTCTGGCTTCGCGGGTAGGTGCATTAACACGCACTTTGATTAATTCATGGGCAAGCAGGGCTGCTTCCACTTCATTATGCACTTGTGGAGTGAGTCCTTTATTGCCAATCAATACAACAGGGCGTAAAGGATGCGCTTTGGTGATTAAGTTTCTGATAAAACTGCGGGTTAACATTTGCTGGGATTTACTTTAGAATGAAGTTTAACTTATCGCATTTTAACCTGAGAAGGTTATCATTGTAAAATTGCTACTCAAATCAGTTTCAATTTCCCCTCAAGGGGGACTTAGTAGGCGAGTGCAGGCAACGATGTATAAATTGAAAATGGTTTGAGTAGATGGCTAAGACAAAGCATGGGAAGTCCTGGATTTCCCGCCACATTAATGATCCTTTCGTCCAAAAAGCGCAAAAACTGGGATATCGCTCGCGTGCTACTTTCAAATTGTTGGAATTGCACGAAAAAGATAAACTCTTCAAACCCAACATGAAGGTAATAGATTTAGGCGCAGCACCTGGCGGCTGGTCACAAGTTATTGTGAAACTCATTGGCAGAAATGGCCAAGTGATTGCTTTAGATAGATTAGATATGGCACCAATTCCTGGGGTTACCTTTTTGCAGGGTGATTTCACGGAGCAAGCTGTTTTGGATGAGTTAGAATCTTTGATGGGACCTGATAAGGTTGACTGGGTTATTTCTGATATGGCACCTAACTTAAGTGGCATGGTGGCTGTAGATCAGCCTAGAATGATGATATTAGCCGATCTCGCTTTTGATTTTGCTCTGCATCATTTGAAACAAGGTGGTGGCTTTTTGGTTAAGGTATTTCAGGGCGAAGACTTTGATCTATATATTAAAAAGCTACGAAAAAGTTTTGAAAAAGTAATCATTAGAAAGCCAGACGCCTCACGTTCTGAATCACGCGAGCTGTATGTCTTGGCCAGAGGCTACTATAATATATAGTATATTACTTATGGCATCAGCATCACTTGCCGATCTGTATTTTAGTTAAAAGATAAACATAATTAGATGTAGCTACACCAAGGGGTCCAGCCTTGAATGACATGGTAAAAAATCTCGTATTATGGCTCATCATCGCTGTCATATTGATGTCAGTATTTAGTAACTTTGGGCCAAGACATACACAAGTAAATAAGATCCCTTATTCTCAATTTCTCGATAGTGTGAAGAAAGGGGATGTTAAATCGGTCACCATTGATAATCGCCAAATTCGCGGTACGTCGCGCACGGATGATAATTTCATCACTTATATGCCTGTGCCTGACGAATACTTACTTGCTGAATTAATCAATAACAAGGTTACTGTTGTGGGTAAAGCACCTGAACAGCAAAGCTTGTTAATGAATATCTTTATCAGTTGGTTCCCTATTATTCTCTTCATTGGTGTCTGGATGTATTTTATGCGCCAGATGCAAGGCGGTGGTGGTCGTGGTGCCATGACTTTTGGTAAAAGCCGCGCAAGACTACTAGGCGAAGATCAAGTGAAGGTTACCTTTGCGGATGTTGCCGGTGTTGATGAAGCCAAAGAAGAAGTAAAAGAATTAGTCGAGTTCTTAAAAGATCCAGAAAAATTCCAGCGCTTAGGTGGTCGTATTCCACGTGGTGTTTTATTGGTTGGCCAACCAGGTACTGGTAAAACATTGCTGGCAAAAGCCATTGCTGGGGAAGCAAAAGCGCCATTCTTTACTATATCGGGCTCAGACTTCGTTGAAATGTTTGTTGGTGTGGGTGCATCCCGCGTCCGCGATATGTTTGACCAAGCGAAGAAGCATGCACCTTGCATTATTTTTATCGATGAAATTGATGCCGTGGGTCGTCATCGTGGAGCAGGTTTAGGCGGTGGCCATGATGAGCGTGAACAAACACTCAATCAATTGCTAGTTGAAATGGATGGTTTTGAAGGTAATGAAGGCGTTATCGTTATTGCCGCAACCAACCGTCCCGATGTTTTAGACAAAGCATTATTACGCCCAGGCCGCTTCGACAGACAAGTTGTTGTTGGTTTGCCAGATGTAAGAGGCCGCGAGCAAATCCTCAAAGTGCACTTACGTAAAATTCCGATTACCGATGACGTAGATCCACGTGTGATAGCACGCGGTACACCCGGCTTTTCTGGTGCTGATTTGGCCAACTTGGTTAATGAAGCAGCGCTTCTTGCCGCACGCCATAACAAGCGTTTAGTGGACATGGAAGAAATGGAACATGCCAAAGATAAAATTATCATGGGTGTTGAACGTCATAGCATGGTAATGAGCGATCAAGAAAAACAATTAACCGCTTACCACGAAGCAGGACATGCGATTGTGGGTTTAACCGTGGCTGATCATGATCCCGTTTACAAAGTCAGCATTATTCCACGTGGTGGTGCTTTAGGCGTGACCATGTTCTTACCAGAACAAGATCGTTACAGTTATTCTAAGAAACGCTTAGAAAGCTCAATTGCGAGTCTTTTTGGTGGACGTTTGGCTGAAGAACTTATTTTTGGACCAGAATGTGTGACCACTGGGGCATCTAATGATATTAAACGTGCCACTGAAATCGCACGCAACATGGTTACCAAATGGGGTTTATCTGAAAAACTCGGCCCCTTAACCTATAGCGAAGATGAAGGCGAAGTCTTTTTAGGTCATAGCGTGAGTACGCGTAAAGAAATTGCCAGCACAACAGCCAGTGTCATCGATGAAGAAGTTCGTAAAATCATTGATAAAAATTATGAAAGAGCGAAGAAGATTTTGGTAGAGAAAGAATCCATATTACATAAAATGGCTGAAGCCTTAATGAAATATGAAACGATTGATGCCAAACAGTTAGATGATCTCATGGCAGGCAAAACACCGCGTGAACCAGATGGTTGGTCAACCCCAGAAAAGGGCAATGAACCACCAGCTGCGCCAAGTGCAACAAAGGAACCCACACCTTCTGTTGATTCTGAAAAGCGTAGTATGGACGATGATGAAGACACAGCGAAGTCGCATTAATTAAAGGGGTTGGGTTGATTGTCTACGAGCCCACAGGGGTTTGAAAACAATTGCCCAACCCCTTTTAATTACGTAAAGGTAGTTAGAATAGATGTCAGTACAAATCATGGGGGTCTTAAACGTTACCCCAGATTCTTTTTTTGATGGTGGTCACCATCAAACAACCGAAAAGGCCATTGAACATGGATTGCGCCTAATCAACGAGGGCGCAGATATCATTGATATTGGTGGAGAATCAACGCGTCCTGGGGCGAACCCTGTGAGCATCGATGAAGAATGCATGCGCGTTATTCCTGTGATTGAAGCCTTAAAAGAACGTACGGACATTCCGCTTTCGATAGATACCCGCCATACAGCCGTCATGAAGGCCGCAATTGAAGCAGGTGTTAGCATCATTAATGATGTTGCAGCCTTAAGTGATAAAGGTGCAATGGCCTTGGCATCTCAGCATGATATTACAATTTGCTTAATGCACATGCAGGGAACGCCTGAATCCATGCAGCATGCGCCGCATTATGAGCATGTTGTGAGTGAAGTGCATCTTTTTCTCAAACAGCGTCTGTTGGATTGTTTGCAAGCAGGTATTAAAAAAGAAAATATTTGGATAGATCCCGGCTTTGGTTTTGGAAAAAACTTGTCGCACAACTTAGCGCTACTCGCTTCATTACAACAATTGACGGCGCTTGGTGTGCCAGTTCTCGTTGGACTATCTCGCAAATCAATGTTTGGTGAAATAGTGAATAAACCAGCGGATCAAAGATTATATGCCAGTCTTGCAGGCGCAGTGATTGCTAGCCTGCAAGGCGCTTCCATTATTCGCACACACGATGTGATGGCAACTAAAGATGCCATAGCCGTCGTCAAAGCCGTGCAACCCTATCTACAAAGGAGAACCACCGATGTCTGTGCAGCGTAAATATTTTGGTACCGATGGCATTCGCGGTCGCACAGGTGTTCATCCTATTACCGCAGAATTTGCGCTTAAATTAGGATGGGCAGTAGGACAAATTTTGGCACAAGATGGTCACGGCACTGTTGTGATTGGTAAAGATACGCGCCTTTCAGGTTATATGCTTTCTGCTGCTTTAGAGTCAGGTTTTGTTGCAGCAGGTTTGGATGTTTATTTACTAGGGCCCATGCCAACACCCGCCATTGCGTATCTAACGCGTTCCGTGGGCGCGCAAGTTGGTGTAGTCGTTAGTGCTTCTCATAATCCTTATTACGATAACGGCATTAAGTTCTTCAGTGGTGAGGGCAAAAAACTGCCCGATACCATTGAAAGCAAAATCGAAGAGTTATTAAATGTGCCCATGACAACCGCTGAGCCACAAAATATTGGAAAAGCGCGGTTTATGGATGATGCTGCTGGCCGTTATATTGAATTTTGCAAAGGTACTTTTTTAAAAGCGCATGATCTCAAAGGCATCAAAATTGTTTTGGATTGTGCCAATGGCGCTACCTATCATATTGCACCTAATGTATTTACGGAATTAGGGGCACAAGTGATTGTGATGCATAACCAACCCAATGGCTTTAATATTAATGAAAATTGTGGCTCTACACATCCTGAATCTTTGCAGCAACGTGTTTTAGAAGAACAAGCAGAATTAGGCATTGCCTTTGATGGCGATGGCGATAGAGTTTTGTTTGTCGATCACAAAGGTGAAGTCGTTGATGGTGATGAACTGCTTTATATTATCGCGCGTTCTTATCATGAACGTGGGATATTAAATGGGGGTGTTGTTGGCACTTTAATGAGTAATCTTGGATTAGAACATGCCTTTCAAAGCTTAGAGATCCCATTTACCCGCACGCAAGTGGGGGATAGATATGTGATGGATGCTTTAACACAAAGTGGTTGGCTCTTAGGTGGAGAAGGCTCAGGACATCTTTTATGTCTTGATAAAACCACCACAGGCGATGGTATTGTGAGTGCTTTACAAGTCCTAGCCCAGCTATGTCACAGCAATAAAACATTACATGAATTGAAAAAAGGCATGAACAAGTACGAGCAAGTTTTAATAAACGTGCAAGTTGCTAAGGGCCAAGAAGTGGTTAAGGACGAGGCTGTTCAAGCCTTGGTTTTAAAACTGGAAAAAGAACTTAAAGGTAATCTGCGTATTTTATTGCGCGCTTCAGGCACAGAGCCCCTGGTGCGTGTCATGGTCGAAGGCCAAGATAAAGCATTGGCTCAGCAAATAGCCGAAGAAATTGCGCAGGCAGTGAAAACGGCTTCTTCTAAGGTAACTTAATTAATTTTCTAAAATGTTAGGCTCTGTGGATACGAGATGTCATCGTGGATCCATTCCGCGTAGGGGCGGACTTCATGTCCGCCCTTCTTGCCCTTGCACAAGACAATCCAACGCTTTAATACTTGCGCGACATTAAGCAACTCAGTTAATATTCACCGTTTTTAAAATTCTGTAGGCCCATAAGCTCGCATGACAAGAAAATTCACCGTGGTTGGCAATTGGAAGATGCATGGTTCAAAAGCGCATCTCAAAGAATTTGTTGCAGCCATTGCTGAAAGCAAAGTGTTATCTAACTCACAATCAAGTGCGGTTGTTTGCCCGCCGTTTCCTTATTTAGAAACAGCAGCAGCACTTATGGCCACAACGGCGCAAGCATTGCAGTTAGGTGCTCAAGATGTCAGCGCGCATCAGCTAGGTGCTTTTACCGGGCAAGTTGAAGCCAACATGCTGATAGAAGTGGGATGCAAATACGTAATCGTCGGTCATTCAGAACGTCGTCAATATAATAATGAAACAGACGAGCAAATCGCCGAAAAATTCTTAAGTGCCAAAGCCGCAGGACTCATCCCTATTTTATGTGTAGGGGAAACCAAAGAGCAGCGCTTGGCGCAACAAACAGATGAAATTATTGTAGGGCAGTTGCAAGCCTTACTAAAAAGTGGCATCGGGGTATTTGAGAATGCCATCATTGCTTACGAACCTATTTGGGCAATTGGTACGGGCTTAACTGCCACCCCAGAGCAAGCCCAAGCTGTTCATCTCTTGCTCAGACAGACCTTAGCCGAGTATGATGCAGCGTTAGCCAACAACCTGTCGATATTATACGGCGGGAGTGTTAAGGCGAATAATGCCCAAGGGCTTTTTGCGATGCCCGATATTGACGGGGCATTAGTAGGGGGCGCATCCCTAAATGCGAATGAATTTATACAAATTATCGCCGCAGGTGCTTAATAAGGTCTGAGAGCATGTATGTAATATTATTAGCTATCCATTTCCTCATCTCCTTCGTCTTGGTAGGCCTTATCCTTATTCAACACGGAAAGGGTGCTCAAGCAGGGGCTGCATTTGGTAGCGGTGCTTCACAAACCGTATTTGGCAGCCAAGGTTCCGGTAATTTTTTAAGCCGAATGACTTCTATATTGGCTGGCTTATTTTTCGTATTGAATTTGTTCTTGGTGTACTACTTAAACAAACAATACCATCCAAGAATGCTAGAAGAAGTTCCTGCAGCTGTGAAGGAAGAGTTGCCTGCAAATAAATCAGAGTCATCACCCAGCACAAAACCCGCTGGTAATGATGTACCTGAAATTTAGTTAAGGAGTTACATACTCCGCCATTTTGAAGATTCAAAATAGGAAGAGTAAGCCCAAGTGGTGAAATTGGTAGACACGCTATCTTGAGGGGGTAGTGGCGAAAGCTGTGCCGGTTCGAGTCCGGCCTTGGGCACCATTCTTCGCATTCGATAAATTCGAATGCTTCGCCTGATGCAGCACAAACGTTCAAAGTGTTTAGTTTACACACTCAGATGAAAAGCGGGCTGCGCCCGGCGTAGCCTCTTAGGCGAAGACGGGATATGATGTTAAGTTATGTTTGGCAATTGCATTTATCCGGTAAGGGTTCTAAAACGTGTTAGAAAATTACCTTCCAATCCTTATTTTTATGGGATTAGCAGTAGGCATCGCTACGCTCTTGATAGGTTTGGGCACCTTAATCTCGCCCAGTCGTCCTGATCCTGAAAAAAATTCACAATATGAGTGCGGATTTGAGCCGTTTGAAGATGCACGTTACAAATTTGATGTGCGTTTTTATCTTGTTGCCATTTTATTTATCATTTTTGATTTGGAAGTGGCCTTTCTCTTTCCTTGGGCAGTGATTCTCGAAAATCTGGCATGGCCAGGTGTTATTGCTATGGGCATTTTCCTTGGTCTTTTATTGGTTGGTTTTCTCTATGAGTGGAAAAAAGGGGCGCTAGAATGGGAGTAGAAGGCGTACTCAAAAAAGGTTTTGTAACAACCTCCGTCGATAAATTGGTTAATTGGGCAAGAACCGGCTCCATGTGGCCAATGACTTTTGGCCTTGCATGTTGTGCCGTTGAAATGATGCATGCTGGCGCTTCACGCTATGACTTAGACCGTTTCGGTATCGTTTTTCGCCCCAGCCCAAGACAAAGTGACGTCATGATTGTTGCTGGCACCTTGTGCAACAAAATGGCGCCTGCGCTGCGCAAAGTTTACGATCAAATGGCTGAACCCAGATGGGTAATTTCCATGGGCTCATGCGCTAATGGGGGCGGCTATTATCATTACTCCTTCTCCGTGGTGCGTGGTTGTGACCGCGTGGTACCGGTTGATGTTTATGTACCAGGTTGCCCGCCTACTGCTGAAGCTCTGCTTTATGGCATTTTGCAATTACAAAACAAAATAAGAAGAACAGAGAATACGCTTGCAAGGGGCAAAAATGAAAAAGCTTGAGCTTCTTGCAGAACAAATTAAAAACAAATTAGCAATGGATATCGATAGCCTCAGCATTGCACATGGCGAAATCACCCTCGAAATTCCAAATAATGCCATCGTCAAAGTTTGCAAACGATTACGTGATGATGAAGACTTTCAATTTGAAATGTTAATGGATTTGTGCGGTGTAGATTATCTGCACTATGGTTGCAGCGAATGGGAAACATTTGAAGCAACAAGCCAGGGCTTTGAGCGAGCTGTTCGCCCCATTTCGCAAGTAAGGGCTAATAGCAATTGGACCAAACCAAGATTGGCCGTGGTATATCATTTACTTTCTATTAAGCATAACCAACGTATTCGCGTGCGTGCTTTTGTTTCTGATCATGATCCGGTTATCGATTCGGTTGTCAGTATTTATAGCAGTGCCAACTGGTATGAACGTGAAGCTTTTGATTTGTATGGGATCTTATTTGCAGGACATCCTGACTTAAGACGCATCTTAACGGATTATGGATTTATTGGTTATCCCTTTAGAAAAGACTTCCCGCTGGTAGGCAATGTCGAAGTTCGTTATGACGCCAAACAAAAGCGCGTCATCTATGATCCTGTTGAAATTGTGCCTCGCACTTTAGTTCCTAAAGTGATCCGTAAAGCAAAGCATCAAGAACAAGAAGGTGAGCATGGCTGAGATTAAAAACTACAGCATGAATTTCGGCCCGCAACATCCTGCGGCACATGGTGTATTGCGTTTAATTTTAGAGTTGGATGGGGAAGTCGTACAGCACGCTGATCCCCATATTGGCTTACTTCATCGTGCTACGGAAAAATTAGCTGAGAATAAGCCTTATAATCAAAGCATTGGTTACATGGACAGACTCGATTACGTCTCCATGATGTGCAACGAACACGGTTACGTGATGGCCATTGAAAAGTTATTAGGCATCACACCACCCGTTCGTGCCCAATATATTCGCGTGATGTTTGATGAAATCACCCGGATTTTAAATCATTTAATGTGGATTGGGGCACATGCCTTAGATATCGGCGCCATGACCGTCTTTTTATACGCGTTTCGTGAAAGAGAAGATCTCATGGATTGCTATGAAGCCGTCAGTGGTGCGCGAATGCACGCAACCTATTATCGCCCAGGTGGGGTTTATCGTGATCTGCCTGGCACAATGCCACAATATAAAGCATCCATGTGGCATTCAGAAAAAGAAGTCAAAAAGCTCAATGAAACAAGAACAGGTTCATTATTAGATTTCATTTGGGATTTTACGGAGCGTTTCCCTACCTGTGTGGATGAGTATGAAACACTTCTTACCGATAACCGAATTTGGAAACAACGTACGGTTGGTATTGGTGTTGTTTCAAGAGAAAGAGCTCTTCAGCTTGGTTTCTCAGGCCCTATGTTAAGAGGCTCTGGCGTCGAGTGGGACTTGCGTAAAAAGCAGCCCTACGCCGTTTATGATCGCATGGATTTTGATATCCCTGTGGGTAAAGAAGGCGATTGTTACGATAGATATTTAGTGCGTATTGAAGAGATGCGTCAAAGTAATCGTATTATTCGCCAATGCGTACAATGGCTTCGTGATAACCCAGGCCCTGTTGTTATTCATGACAATAAAATCGTACCGCCCTCTCGTGAAAAAATGAAAGATGATATGGAATCCTTAATCCATCATTTCAAACTTTTTACGGAAGGATATTGCGTTCCTCAAGGCGAAGCGTATGCAGCAGTGGAACATCCCAAGGGAGAATTTGGGGTATACCTCATTTCTGATGGTGCCAATAAGCCTTATCGCGTCAAAGTAAGAGCAGCTGGTTTCCCGCATTTAGCAGCCATGAATGAAATGGTGAAGGGACATATGATTGCCGACGTAGTGGCTGTGATTGGTTCTCAAGATATTGTATTTGGAGAGATTGATAGGTGAACGCGCCAGTACAAAAATTAATGTCGCCTGACGTATTATCACAACAGGCCAGAAGCCATATTGATCAATGGCTACAAAAATATCCAAAAGAACAAAAGCAATCGGCAGTCATTGCAGCACTGACCTTTGTACAAAAAGAAAATGGTGGCTCTTTAACAAATGAGCTTGTAGAAGCGGTAGCGCACTATTTGGGCATGCCAAAAATTGCTGTCTTTGAAGTAGCGACTTTTTACAGCATGTTTGAAATGAACAAAACAATTGGCCGCCATAAAATCTGTGTGTGCACCAATATTTCCTGCATGCTTTGTGGATCAGAAGAAATTGTGACCCATCTTAAAAACAAGTTGGGTATAGGTTTTAATGAAACAACAGATGACGGCAAGTTCACACTGAAATCAGTGGAATGTTTAGCTGCATGTTGTGGGGCGCCAGCAATGCAAATTGGCGATGACTACTATGAAAATCTCAACGCACAAAAAATCGATGAGATTTTGGCTTCCAAGGAGTAGCACATGAGTGTCCCAACCAATCAAGTTTGTTTTAGAACCTTGCATCATGAAAAACCATGGAGCTTAGAAGCTTACCGTGCTGTGGGTGGTTATACCGTTTGGGAAAATATTCTCAAAAATAAAACACCACCAGATGACATTATCAATGAATTAAAGGTTTCTGCTTTGCGTGGCCGTGGTGGTGCAGGCTTTCCAACGGGTTTGAAATGGAGCTTTATGCCTCGCAACAAACCTGGCCAAAAATATGTACTGTGCAATTCTGACGAAGGTGAGCCAGGCACTTGCAAAGACAGAGATATCTTACGCTTTAACCCGCACCAATTGATTGAAGGCATGGCTATCGCTGGTTATGTCATGAATGCCACAGTGGGATATAACTACCTGCGGGGCGAGTTTATTGAACCTTTTCACCGTATGGAACAAGCCTTAAAAGAAGCACGTGAACTAGGTCTGATTGGTAAAAACCTTTTGGGCAGTGGCTTTGATTTTGAACTACATAATGTGTTGGGTGCTGGTGCCTATATCTGCGGTGAAGAAACCGCGTTGATGGAATCCTTAGAGGGTAAAAAAGGCCAACCACGCTTTAAGCCACCTTTTCCAGCAAACTTTGGTATCTATGGTCAACCAACAAATATCAATAACACGGAAAGCTATGCTTCTGTGCCCGTGATTTTGCAACACGGTGGCAAATGGTTTTTAGAGTTAGGCTTGCCAAACAATGGCGGTACAAAAATATTTTGCGTTTCAGGCCATGTGAATAAACCTGGCAATTATGAAATTCCTTTAGGCACGCCATTTGCGACATTATTGGAGATGGCAGGTGGTATGAAAGGGGGCAAAAAGCTCAAAGCTGTGATCCCCGGTGGTTCTTCGGTGCCCGTTGTTCCAGGCGAACAAATGATGACCTTGAATATGGATTATGATTCCATTTCCAAAGCCGGCTCCATGTTGGGCTCAGGCGCTGTCATCGTTATGGATGAAACGACCTGCATGGTGAAAATGTTGGCACGTATATCAGAGTTCTATTTTGAAGAGTCATGTGGTCAATGCACACCTTGTCGTGAAGGAACAGGTTGGTTAGCACGTATGCTGCATCGTATGTTGCATGGACATGCAGACTTATCCGATCTGAAGGTCCTTGATGATGTAGCAGAAAAAATAATGGGACGCACGATTTGTGCTTTGGGTGATGCTGCCGCTATGCCAGTACGCAGCTTTATTAAACACTATAGAGATGAATTCGTTTATATGATTGAACATAAACGTTCAATTGTTGGGGCTTGAATTTCCAGGAGTTGAGATGGTTACCATCGAAATTGATGATAAAAAAATTGAAGCTCGCCCAGGTCAGATGATTATAGAGGCGGCCGATCAAGCAGGGATAAGGATCCCTCGTTTTTGCTATCATAAAAAATTATCCATCGCTGCAAATTGCCGTATGTGCTTAGTGGATGTTGAAAAAGCACCCAAACCTATGCCAGCTTGTGCAACACCTGTCTCCGATGGGATGAAGATTTTCACAACCTCAACACGTGCGCTTGATGCACAAAAAGCCGTAATGGAATTTTTGCTCATCAACCATCCCTTGGATTGCCCTATTTGTGATCAAGGCGGCCAATGTGAATTACAAGACGTTGCTTTAGAATATGGTAAAGACAGCTCACAGTTTGTAGAGCGTAAGCGTGTTGTAAAAGATAAGGATATTGGTCCGTTAATTGCGACAGAAATGACGCGCTGTATTCATTGTACCCGTTGTGTGCGATTTGGCGCAGAGGTTGCAGGTCAACGCGAACTGGGTGCGACAGGCCGTGGCGAATTTATGGAAATTGGCACTTACATTGAAAAGAGTGTCACTTCTGAGCTGTCCGGCAATGTTATCGACTTATGTCCAGTGGGTGCACTGACCTCTAAGCCATTTCGTTTTCAAGCAAGAGCGTGGGAATTAAAAGCCCAACCCAGTATTTCAATGCATGATTGCATTGGCTCTCATATTTATTTCCATACACATAGCAATCAAGTAAAACGTACCTTACCCAGAGAAAATGAATTGCTTAATGAAGTATGGTTGTCTGATAGAGATAGATTCAGCTATGAAGCTTTGCATCATGAAGACAGATTAGCCTCTCCCTGGATCAAGCGTGACAATCGATGGAAACAAGTTGATTGGCCAACCGCTTTAAGTTTTGCTGTAGAAAAATTACAAAAAATTATACAAACAGAAGGCAAAGAAGCAATCGGTACACTTGCTTCTCCTAACTGTACGGTAGAAGAATTTTATTTATTACAAAAGTTGTTGAAAAGCCAAGGCTGCTACAATATCGATCATCGATTACGCCAAGTAGATTTTGCGCATCAAGATCATATGGGCTCATTTCCTTCCTTGGGTCTTTGGTTAAGTGCTTTAGAAGAGCAACAACAAATTGTGCTTATAGGAACTGATGTTAGAAAGGAACAGCCCCTTGTTAATTTGCGTATTCGCAAAGCAACCTTGCATGGCGCGCATGTTACCTCACTGAATCCTTATGAAATAGATGTGAATTATAGTGCTATCACCCATTATGTAAGTGAAAGAGGTGATTTTCATCTGGGATTGATGGAACTTGTAAAAGCCCTCATGGAAGACGCGCAAGGGGAATTATTGGCTGATTGTCCAGTCGATGCAAAAGAACAGTTGGCATCGATTACCCCCAGCGAAAAAGCCAAAGAGCTGGCAAAGCATTTAATGACGGGTGAAAAGAAGTGCGTCATTTTGGGCAACCTTGCCACAATGCATCCGAAAGCACATGAACTTTATTGGTTAGGCAGAACCTTAGCGCATTTGATTGGTGCAACATTTGGTGAAATGAGCAATGGTGCCAATAGCGCGGGTGCTTGGCTTGTGGGTGCACTACCGCACCGCTTGCCTTTTGGTCAAGCTGATGTGACCAAAGTAGGCTTGAATGCACATGAAATGTTAGAAAAGCCAAGACAAGGTTATCTCTTGGTGGGTTGTGAACCCGAATTTGATTGTGCCAATCCTGCACTGGCTAAAGAAGCTTTACAGAACGCGCAAACGGTGGTGGCTTTAACAGCCTATGATAGTCCGTTCTTACGCGAAGTGGCTGATATTTTATTGCCGATAACACCTATTTCAGAAATGGCGGGAACCTATGTGAATGCCTTTGGTGAATGGGCAAGTTTTTCTGCGGCTGTGATGCCTTTTGGACAAAGTCGTCCTGCGTGGAAAGTTCTGCGTGTAATGGCGAATTTATGGGATATTTCAGGTTTTGATTATCAAACACATGAAGATATCCTAGGGGAAGTATTAACCCAAAAAGCCAATAACCCTCACTTTGCTGACAATGTGCTTTCCATGTCATGCAAATTAACGCCCGATCATAAAGCATCAAAATTAATCAGAATTGCGCCCGTTGGCTTATACCAAGTAGATGGGATCACCCGTCGTGCACCTTCTTTGCAAAATACAAAAGATGGTGATGTCGCCCGCGTTAAGTTAAATAGTCAGGACGCCCAAAAATTGGGCTTTGCTGATGGGCAATTGGTTTGCGTCACCCAAGGTAAATCCAAGACGCCACCCATGCCCATTCAAATTGATGACAGGCTCCCTGAGGGAACTGCTATCGTGGCAAGCGGTATTCGTGAAACACAATCCTTAGGCGCGCCTTACGGTCTTATAGACTTAACTGCTTATGTTGAGGAAACGACAAAGTGATAATGGAATGGCTAACAACTTTAGTTATTAATGTTATCAAAGGCTTAATTATACTTTTGCCGTTGATATTAGCAGTTGCCTATTTAACCTTTGCTGAACGTAAAGTCATTGGCTATATGCAGGTTCGTATTGGGCCCAATCGTGTTGGTCCTTTTGGTTTATTCCAACCCTTTGCGGATGTTTTCAAGCTTCTTTTTAAAGAAGTGGTGCTACCTGCTAAATCCAATAAATTTTTATTTGTTGTTGCCCCCATTTTGGCTTTTGCGCCTTCCATCGTTGCTTGGTCGGTGATTCCATTTGCTGATGGTTGGGCATTAGCAAACATCAATGCGGGTTTGTTATTTCTATTAGCGATGACCTCCTTAGGGGTGTATGGCGTTATTATCGCTGGATGGGCCTCTAATTCTAAATATGCATTTTTGGGTGCTTTGCGTTCTGCTGCTCAAGTTGTTTCTTATGAAATCGCGATGGGCTTTGCGCTGGTAGGCGTTTTAATGGCTGCTGGCAGCATGAACTTAACGGATATCGTGCATGCGCAAAAGGGTGGTTTTCTACATTGGTATTGGTTACCTCTCTTACCCTTATTTGTTGTTTATTGGGTGTCTGCTGTTGCTGAAACCAATCGTGCACCTTTTGACGTTGCAGAAGGTGAATCAGAAATTGTGGCCGGCTTCCATGTTGAATATGCAGGTATGACCTTTGCCATCTTCTTCTTAGCTGAATATGCCAACATGATTTTATTATCCACGCTTTGCGCGCTGATGTTCATGGGTGGCTGGCTATCTCCTTTTGAAGGGATTGCCTTTATTCAAGATAAACTCAATTGGGTCCCCGGTATCATGTGGCTTGGCCTTAAAGTTTCTTTCTTTTTGCTACTTTATCTTTGGTTTCGCGCTACTTTCCCTCGTTATCGTTATGATCAAATCATGCGTTTGGGATGGAAAATTTTTATTCCCGTCACCTTTGTGTGGATTGTAGTAGAAACGATAGCAATTAAAACGCATTTAGGGCCTTGGTTTGCATAGAGAAGAGAGTTATGGCACTAAAAAAGATTAGTCATTACATTAAAAGCTTCAGCTTGTGGGAATTGATCATTGGATTAAAACTCACGGGCCGTCATTTATTTGCGCGCAAAGTTACCGTGCAATATCCCGAAGAAGAAACACCACGTTCAGTGCGTTTTCGCGGGATCCATGCATTGAGACGTTACCCTAATGGGGAAGAAAGATGTATTGCCTGTAAGCTATGCGAAGCGGTTTGTCCTGCACTTGCAATCACCATCGATTCCACTGAAAGGGAAGATGGCTCACGTAGAACAACCCGTTACGAAATTGATCTCTTCAAATGTATCTTTTGTGGTTTTTGTGAAGAATCATGTCCCGTTGACTCCATTGTCGAAACCGACTTGGCGCATTATGCCTTTTTGGAACGTGGCGAAAATATTTTAGATAAACAAAAATTATTGGCTATCGGTGATAAGTATGAGGCACAAATTGCAGCATGCCGTACCACTGATGCACCATATCGGTAGAGGGTAAGGATGACATTCCAACAGCTTGTATTCTATAGCTTTTCATTCATGGCTATATTGAGCAGTTTAATGATGATCTTGTCCAAAAACGCGGTCAGATCAGTTTTATACTTAGTATTTACTTTTTTCTGCATGGCTGGCGTTTGGATGGTGATGGAATCAGAATTTTTGGCCATCGTCTTGGTGCTTGTGTATGTAGGTGCCGTGATGGTGCTTTTCTTATTCGTTGTCATGATGTTGGATATGGAAGCACCTCAAATAAAAGAATCCTTTGTTAAGCATTGGCCTATTGGCGTTATTGCGGCAAGCACGACCATTGCGCTTTTAATCATGTCTGTGAATAAACAGCACTTTGGTTTAGAAGAAATTGCAGCGCCACAAGCCCTGCCCAGTGATTATAGTCATGTGAAAGTTTTAGCCCAGCTACTTTATAGTGATTTCCTTTTACCTTTTGAGGTGGCAGGCTTCATCTTGTTGGTGGCCATGGTTGCGGCGATAGGCATAGCATTTCGTGGGCCAAGAGAAACCAAGACACAAAAACCAGGGCAGCAAATTCAAGTGCGTAAAGCCGATAGATTAAGAATCGTTAAAATGGCTCCCAGCACGGAAAACAACAGCACCGAAGGAGGCCAACCATGATAGGTTTATACGAAATCTTATGTGTTGCGGCTATCTTGTTCGGCATTGGCGTTGCAGGCCTTTATATCAATCGTAAAAACGTCATCGTTCTTTTAATGTGTATTGAGCTTATCTTATTAGCTGTAAATACCAATTTTGTGGCTTTCTCACATTTCTTACAAAACCAAGTGGGCGAAGTCTTTGTATTTTTTATTCTCACGGTAGCGGCAGCAGAAGCAGCGATTGGCCTTGCCATTTTAGTTGCTGTCTTTAGAAACCGTCGCACTATTAATGTTGAAGAACTGGACTCATTGAAGGGGTAATCTGTGCACAATGTCTCTCTTGAGTGTTTAATCGTTGTTCTGGCACCCTTATTTGCGGCGCTCAGCGCGGGTTTGCTTGGCAAAGTCATTGGCAGAAAAGGGGCGCATTCCATCACCATCTTGTGTGTGGCACTGAGCTTTTTTGTTTCTTTGCATATAGCCAAAATGATGGTCTGGGATGAGTCTATTCCTTCATTAATAGACTTTAGTCTTTATGAGTGGGCAAAAATTGCCTCTTATAAATTCCAAGTCGGCTTTATGCTTGATCCCCTCACTATTTTAATGATGTGTGTGGTTACCTTTGTTTCCTGGATGGTGCATATCTATACCATTGGCTATATGGCTGATGATCCAGGTTATCAACGATTCTTTAGCTATATCTCTTTATTCACTTTTGCGATGTTAATGTTAGTCATGTCCAACAATTTCTTACAACTGTTCTTTGGTTGGGAAGCTGTGGGCGTGGTTTCCTATTTATTGATTGGCTTTTGGTTTAAACGCGATACAGCTATATTTGCGAACCTCAAAGCCTTCTTAGTTAACCGTGTGGGTGATATGGGCTTTTTGCTTGGCATTGCTGCCGTGCTTTTTGCCTTTGGCTCCTTGGACTATGCCGTTGTGTTTCAAAAAGCACCTGTGTTAGCCCAATCCAATCCCATGATAGAAATTATGGCAGGCCATCCTTGGTCACTCTTTACTGTTATTGGCATCTTACTGTTTATCGGTGCTATGGGTAAATCTGCCCAAATGCCATTACATGTTTGGCTACCAGATTCCATGGAAGGCCCAACACCTATTTCAGCACTTATCCATGCGGCAACCATGGTTACCGCGGGTGTCTTTATGGTGGCAAGAATGTCCCCCATTTTTGAACACTCTGAAACGGCTTTAAGTTTTGTCATGATGATAGGTTGCGCCACCTGCTTTTTCATGGGCTTGATTGGTATTGTTCAAAACGATATCAAACGAGTGGTCGCTTACTCGACATTATCGCAACTAGGTTACATGGTTACAGCATTAGGCGTGTCAGCTTATTCTGCTGGTATCTTCCATTTAATGACCCATGCCTTCTTTAAAGCACTTTTATTCTTAGGCGCCGGTTCTTGCATCATCGCTATGCATCATGAGCAAGATATTCGTCACATGGGTGGGCTTAGAAAATATATGCCCATTACCTATATCACCATGTTAATCGGTAACCTTGCTTTGGTAGGTTTTCCTTTCTTCTCTGGTTTTTATTCCAAAGACACCATTATTGAAGCGGTGCATTTAAGCCAAATACCTGGTGCTAACATTGCTTATTGGGCAGTATTAGGCAGTGTTTTCGTAACAGCGCTTTATTCTTTTAGAATGTTCTTCTTGGTGTTTCACACCAAACCCAGAATGGATCATCACACCCAAGAACATTTACATGAATCGCCTGCGGTGGTGTGGCTTCCTTTAGTGTTACTCGCCATACCTTCTGTCTTCATTGGCTATGTGTTTGCAAAACCCATCTTTAGCAATTTCTTTGGCCAAGCAATTTATGTATTGCCTGAGCACAATGTCATGGCTACCTTGGGCGAAGAATTTCATGGTGCAACAGCCATGGCCATACATGGTTTTACAGCAACACCCTTTTGGTTGGCCTTAGCGGGTATAGTGGTTGCTTGGCTGGGTTATGTTCAGTTCCCATCGCTTTCCCATCTGGGACGTAAAATATTTGCACCGCTTTATGCCATTTTGGTGCGCAAATATGGTTTTGATGCCTTTAACCAAGTCATTCTTGCACCTACCACCCGCGGCATCGGTTGGTTGTGCTGGCGCGTAGGGGACAGAGCAATTATCGATGGGTTCTTTGTCAATGGTTCAGCAAAGACAGTTGGTTATTTTTCAAAGGTTGTTCGTCACCTGCAATCAGGATATGTCTATCATTATGCTTTCGCTATGATCACAGGGCTGATTCTGCTCTTGATTTGGCAGATGTTGAAATAAAGAGGCGGTTATAAATGCAACTCTCTTTTCCTATATTAAGTGTGCTTGTTTGGTTACCCATTATGGGGGCACTCCTTATTTTTGCATTGGGTGGCGATAAAACACCTGCGCGCGCAAGATGGATAGCACTGCTGGTCTCTTTGGTCTGCTTGGCCTTATGTGTTCCTTTGTGGCAGCATTTTGATATACAAACAGCACAATATCAGTTTGTAGAAGACACAACTTGGTTTGAGGCTTTGCATATACGTTACACCTTGGGGGTAGATGGTTTTGCAATGCCCTTGATAGTGTTGACCTGTTTCTTCACACCCATCGTGATTATTTCGGCTTGGCAGGTTATTCAGCAACGCGTTGCGCATTATATGGCCGCTTTTTTGATTATGCAGGGCTTGATGTGCGGTGTGTTTGCAGCAATGGATGCCATTTTATTTTATATTTTTTGGGAAGCCATGTTGGTTCCCATGTTTCTCATTATTGGGATCTGGGGCGGCCCTAATCGCGTTTATGCGACCATCAAATTTTTTCTTTACACCTTCTTGGGATCGGTATTTTTACTTGTTGCCCTAATCTACTTGCACTTACAAGCCAAAGAGGCCGGTGTTTTACAGCCATTCTCCATTAGCGAATTCCATCAATTGCCGCTTTCCTTAACGGCACAAAAATGGATTTTAGTCGCCTTCTTGTTAGCCTTTGCTGTGAAGGTGCCCATGGTGCCGGTGCATACCTGGTTACCTGATGCGCATGTGGAAGCACCTACTGGCGGTTCTGTCGTTTTGGCGGCAATCTTATTAAAAATGGGTGCTTATGGTTTCTTACGTTTCATTTTACCCATCGTGCCTGATGCTAGTCGTGAATGGCAGCTCATTATTATAGGCGCGTCATTGGTTGCGGTTGTGTATATTGGCTTGATAGCCATAGTGCAAAAGGATATGAAGAAGCTCATCGCTTATTCTTCCGTTGCGCATATGGGCTTTGTTACCTTGGGTATATTTATTGCCTTTTCATTGATTAACTTTGATGCACCTAATGCTGCGGCAATGGGATTGCAAGGCGCTTATGTCCAAATGATTTCCCATGGCTTTATATCAGGCGCCTTGTTCTTGTGCGTTGGTGTACTTTACGACAGAGTGCATTCACGTGAAATTTCAGCCTATGGTGGCGTTGCTAACAAAATGCCTATTTTTGCAAGCTTCTTTGTGTTGTTTGGTTTGGCCAACGCAGGGTTGCCAGGCACCTCCGGTTTTGTGGGCGAATTCTTTGTTATTTTAAGTTCATTCCAAGCTTCCCCTTGGTTTGCTTTCTTAGCGAGCATGACCTTGATTTTGGGCGCAGCTTATACCTTGTGGATGATAAAACGCGTTGTCTTTGGTGAGGTTGCCAATGATCATGTTGCTGCCTTAACCGATATCAATGCGCGTGAAATAACCTTTTTAACGATTTTAGCCTTATTAGTATTGTTATTTGGTTTATGGCCTGCACCCATTGTCGATGTGGCGCAATCGTCCATCAATGGATTGTTAGAGCATATTGCAAAGCCTAAATATTAGAACCCTCACCCTAACCCTCTCCCAAAGGGAGAGGGGATAAGAAGAGAACCGGGAGTTAGAGAGTAATGAAAGATTTATTAGTTGTAATGCCTGAAATCGTATTAGCTTCGATGGCATGCTTGTGCTTGGTTGTCGATTTATATGTAAGCGACAGAACCCGGATTATCACATATTTGTTCAGCCAAGTATCACTTATTGCGACCGCATTCTGCTGTGTGACTTTTCCCCACGGAACACAATTAACAGCATTTTCTGATCAGTTTGTTGCTGATAGCTTTTCGCAAGTGATCAAACTATTTATCTTAATATTGATGTTTTTTGTTCTACTTTATTCACGTTCCTATGTTAAGCATCGAAAAATGGCCTTTGGTGAATTTCATGCCTTGGCCTTATTTTCAACCTTGGGCATGATGTTCTTAGTATCAGCAAAAAGTTTGTTGATGATTTATCTTGGTTTAGAGCTTTTAACCTTACCTTTATATGCTTTGGTTGCGCTACAAAGAGATGCTTACAATGCCGTTGAGGCTGGGATCAAATATTTTGTGATGGGCGCCTTGGCTTCAGGGCTGATGTTGTATGGTATTTCCCTTTTATATGGCATCACCGGCAGCATCATGTTAAGTGAAGTGGCAACGAGCATTCAGACAGCAAGTGCACCTAATGCACAAGTTGCATTAGCAGCCTTGGTCTTTATTATCGCTGGACTTGCCTTTAAATTAGGTGCGGTGCCTTTTCATATGTGGGTACCCGATATTTACCAAGGTGCACCAACCAGTGTTACGCTTTTGATTGGTACTGCGCCTAAAGTAGCTGCCTTTGGGATGGCTTATCGTTTACTACACGACACATTGCCTTCCTTGGCTTGGCAGTGGAGCCAATTCTTTATAGTTATTGCGGTTATTTCGATAGCACTTGGTAATATTGCCGCCATCGTACAAACCAATATCAAGCGTCTGCTCGCTTATTCAACGATTGCGCATGTCGGCTTTGTGTTTTTAGCATTACTGGTTGCACCCCAAATCGGTTATGGCGCAGCGATGTATTACATTGTCGCTTATGCCTTGGTAGCAGCATGTGGTTTTGGTGTGATCCTCTATTTAAGCCATCAAGATTATGAAAGCGATAAATTGAGTGACTTGAAAGGTTTGGCTCAACGCAGTCCCTTTTTAGCTTTCATCATGTTATTAGTCGCCTTTTCCTTAACCGGTGTTCCTCCAACTATCGGTTTCTATGCAAAGTTTGTTGTTTTAAGTGCGCTCGTGGACACGGGGTATACTTGGTTAGCTGCCTTTGTGATGTTTTTCTCTGTGATTGGTGCTTACTATTACCTCAAAATCGTTCGTACTATGTACTTCGATGCGCCTGAAGTAACTTATCCTGTAAAAGGCAGTGTTGATATGCGCGTCGCCTTGGCTGTGAATGGTTTGGCAATTTTAGGGTTAGGTATTATTCCTGCGCCCTTGTTCGTCATTTGCCAACAGGTTTTATCAAGCATATTATAATTTAGGCGGTTTAATTAATTGTTGCTTGCTGGGCACTTTTCAATTTAAATCAAATTGTTACAGCAAGAAAACCGCTTTTTACTTGCTTATCTAGCCTTATTCGCATATCATGTTTCGACTTATCGCGGGGTGGAGCAGTCTGGCAGCTCGTCGGGCTCATAACCCGAAGGTCGTAGGTTCAAATCCTGCCCCCGCTACCAGCCGTTTGAAGTTCAAAGGCCCCGTTAGGGGTTTTTTTTGCTTTGAAAGACGGCGGCCCGCTGGTGCTAGTGCTTAGGCGAGGCAAGCAGATTTTTAAGAAGGAAGTGGGCAATGCCCACTTTTTTGTTTGTTAACGGAAAATGTGATGCGCCGACAAGATAAATGGCAGGGCATTATTGGCCCAATTTTAAAAGACACGCCCTTTGAATTGGTCGGTGTAGAATGTGTAGGTGGCGGTAAACATACGATTGTACGTATCTTTATCGATAAACAAGGTGGCATCAACATTGATGAGATTGCGCAATTAAGTCGTCAAATCAGTGTTGTGATGGATGTAGAAGAGCCCATTAAAGGTCACTATACCTTGGAGGTTTCTTCCCCTGGATTAGAAAGACCTTTGTTTACGCCCGCGCATTTTAAGCAGCAATTGGGAAATACGGTTTTTGTCAGAACCAGCTTTCCAATGGAAAATAGGCAAAATTTTAAAGGAATTTTGCGTGAGTGCAACGAGCAGGGCATACAAGTAGAAGTAGATGCTCAATTGTTTTCATTTAATTATGAAGATATCGAAAAAGCTAAATCAGTACCTGACATTAAAATAGCCAACGGCAAATAAAGAGGCTCACAATGAATAATGAAATTCGTTTGGTAGTAGATGCCGTCTCTAATGAGAAAAATGTTTCAAAAGAAATCGTATTTGAAGCGCTTGAAGCGGCATTGGAAATAGCCAGCAAAAAGCTCTATGGAGCAAATTGGGAATTTAAGGTCATCATAAATCGCCAAACTGGTGATTACGATACATTTCGCACCTGGACAGTCGTTGATGTAAACACCACCAATGAACTGGGTGAAGTGGTTGGGATGCAAAATCCTGAAGCCGAAGTGTATATGATTGATGCCGTGGATATGAAAGCGGATGCGAAAGTAGGTGATGTCATATTAGAACCTGTCGCCTCTGTTGAGTTTGGCAGAATTGCAGCGCAAACAGCCAAGCAAGTCATTATGCAAAAATTGCGCGCAGCTAAGCGCGATCAAATTGCTGAAGAATATCGGGCGCGTATTGGTGATCTCGTTGCGGGCACCGTTAAGAAAGTCACGCGAGATAATATCATTATAGAACTGGGCCCTAATGCTGAAGCATTACTTCGTCGCAGTGATATGTTGCCACGTGAAATCGTACGTGTTGGCGACAGAGTACGTGCTTATTTGCAAGATGTCCGCTCTGATATGCGCGGGCCGCAATTAATTGTCAGCCGTACCTGCCCTGAAATGTTAATTGAATTATTTAAAATTGAAGTACCTGAAATCGGTGATGGTTTAATCGAACTTAAAGGAGCAGCGCGCGATCCAGGCTCAAGAGCAAAGATTGCTGTTCTTGCTAAAGATAACCGCATTGATCCAGTCGGCGCTTGCGTGGGTATGCGCGGCGCAAGGGTACAAGCCGTCTCTGGAGAATTGGGTGGGGAACGTGTCGATATCGTGCTATGGGATGATAATCCAGCACAATATGTCATTAATTCCATTGCACCTGCAGAAGTAGTTTCTATTATTATCGATGATGACGCAAAATCGATGGATGTTGTTGTAGCTGATGATCAGCTATCTGCAGCAATCGGTCGAAATGGTCAAAATATACGCCTGGCAAGTTTGCTTACAGGTTGGGAGCTCAACGTGATATCACAAAACCAGGCACAAACACGTGACCAAGAAGAATTTGAAAAATTGTCGCAATTGTTTGTGCAACATCTTCAAGTTTCAACTGAAATTGCACAAAGTTTAATTGAAGCAGGTTTCACCAGTCTTGAAGAAATTGCTTATGTTCCAGCACATGAACTCATGGAAGTTGAAGGCATGGACGAAGCGCTATTAGCAGCTTTGCGCCAGCGAGCCAAAGATAGCTTATTAACCAAAGCCATCGCACAAGAAGAACGTCTTGGTGAAAATGCACCTGCTGCCGATTTATTGGAATTGGAAGGCATGGACAAACACCTAGCCTATATTTTAGCGCAAAAGGGTGTTGTCACCAGAGAAGATCTAGCAGAACAATCCATCGATGAACTGTTAGAGATTGAAGGGATGACTGAAGAACGTGCGGGCAAGCTAATTATGGCAGCACGTGCTCATTGGTTTATTGAAAATTAATGCTGCGATAAGCCGGAGGACCCAACATGTCAGAGGTAACCGTTGAAGAATACGCGCAGATTTTAAAAATCCCGCCAAAATTACTATTAGAACAATTGATAGGTGCAGGGATCCCGTGTGAAAACGGTTTAAAGCATCGGGTAACGGATGAAGAGAAGCAAAAACTCCTTGATAAGCTTAAAAGTGATCATGGTGAGAAAGAGCAAACAGCTGCCGGTGTAACACAATTTACCATTACCCGTGAACGGGTTAGTGAATTGAATGTGAAAGTGGCTGGTTCTACTGCTAAAAAAGCGGTCAAAGTCGTTACCAAGAAGCGACGTACCTTTATCAAGCGCACCTCGCCTCTTGAAGCAGAAAACAATGAAGGCGCTCTCGAAGTACAAGAAGAAGCTGCTGCACTTGCACAGCCTGAAGCGGAGCAAGTCTTTGAAGAGCAAAGCGCACCAGTTCAAGTACAAGAAGAAATTGTAGAGCCTGAAGTAACTCCTGAAGAACAACCTATCGCGGCGCAAGCTGTTGTTGCACAAGAAGTTGTCGTTGAAGAAACTGCAGCACAAACAGAAGCTCGCACTGACAAGGCACGTCCAAAACACGGTAAAGTTGAAGCAAGACCAGCAGATAAAGAGCCAGGAAAGCGCGGTGAATCTCGTGAAAGAGATCAAGGTGTTAAAAAGTCACCCAAAGCAGCGCCTCCCAAAGGCAATAAAAAGATCCGTGATATTCAAGATGTGGAATCTGATGAAGGCGGCAGACATAACCGCAAGAAACGTAAAGGTCCACGTAAATTCGAAGAAGCTGCTAAAAAACACGCTTTTGAAAAACCAACAGCACCTGTTATTAAAGAAGTGGTTATACCAGAGACAATCAGCGTCAGTGATTTAGCTCTGAGAATGTCTGTTAAAGCGGTAGAAGTCATCAAAGTCATGATGAAAATGGGGGCAATGGCCACCATTAACCAAGTGATTGATCAAGACACCGCTGCCTTGGTATGTGAAGAAATGGGGCATAAAGCAGTATTGCGTAAGCAAGACTCCATTGAAGATACCATTAACATTAAATATGAAGGTGATGAATCACACCGTGCACCTATCGTTACCATCATGGGTCACGTTGATCATGGTAAAACTTCTCTCTTGGATTATATCCGCCGCACGAAAGTTGCAGCTGGTGAAGCAGGTGGTATTACTCAACATATTGGTGCATACCATGTTGAAACACCACGCGGCATGATCACCTTTTTAGATACACCAGGTCACGCTGCATTCAGTGCAATGCGTGCCAGAGGCGCCAAAGTAACAGATATCGTTGTTTTGGTTGTCGCTGCAGATGATGGCGTTAAACCACAAACTATTGAAGCAATTCAACATGCCAAAGCTGCTGAAGTGCCCTTAGTCGTTGCCATTAATAAAGTAGATAAACATGGTATCGACTTAGATAGAGTTAAAAATGAACTGGTTCAACATGGGATTGTCCCTGAAGAATGGGGCGGTGATACAATTCTCGCGCCCGTTTCTGCTAAAACAGGACAAGGGGTTGATGAACTCTTAGAAGCCATCCTGCTGCAATCAGAAGTTTTAGAATTAAAAGCGATTGTCGATTGCCCAGCAACAGGTCTGGTGATTGAATCTCGCCTTGATAAAGGTAGAGGCCCTGTCGCTACCATCTTGGTACAAAATGGTACCTTAAGAAAAGGCGATGTTATCATTACCGGCTTACAGTATGGTCGTGTGCGCATGATGAATGATGAAGCAGGCCACCATGTTGAACAGGCTGGTCCATCAATTCCTGTTGAAGTATTTGGCCTTTCTGGCACACCAGCAGCTGGCGATGAAATGACCGTTGTTAGCGATGAGAAAAAAGCCAGAGAAATTGCACTATTCAGACAAGGTAAATACCGAGACGTCAAACTGGCCAGACAACAAGCTTCCAAACTTGAAGGCTTTATGGACAGAATGCAAGAAGGCGAAACCAGACAATTAAATATTGTCTTAAAAGCTGACGTGCAGGGTTCTGTTGAGGCATTAACCGAAGTATTAGAACAACTTTCAAACAGTGATGTCACCGTGAAGATTGTTGGTCGTGGCGTGGGTGGTTTAAACGAATCCGATGTCAACTTGGCCATGGCTTCAAAAGGTATCATGGTAGGCTTTAACGTACGCGCAGATGCAACTGCCCGTCGTATCGCTGAACAAGAAGGCATTGAAATCCATTACTTCAGTATTATTTACGATGTGATTGATACCGTTAAGTCAGCCATCACCGGCATGATTGGTCCTAAATTTAAAGAACAAATCGTGGGCTTGGCTGAAGTACGTGATGTTTTCAGATCCTCTAAGTTTGGCGCCATCGCAGGTTGTATGGTTGTCGAAGGGGTGGTCAAACGTAATCTGCCTATCCGTGTACTACGAAATGATGTCGTTATCTATGAAGGGGTATTAGAATCTTTACGCCGCTTCAAAGAAGATGCCAAGGAAGTTCGTAACGGTATGGAATGTGGTATAGGTGTCAAAAACTACAATGACATCAAAGCCGGCGATATGATTGAGACTTATGAGAAAATCGAAGTCGCAGCAGTTTATGAGTCCTCTTAATGCCAAAAGATTTTAATAGAACAGACAGGATTGGCGATCTCATCCAAAAAGAACTCGCGCAGATCATTCAACAAGAAATGAAAGATCCGCGCGTGGGCATGCTCACCATTTTAGATGTTAAGGTGAGCAAAGATCTCAATTACGCAAAAATTTATGTTAGCGTCATGCAAGAAGAAAAGGCCAAAGAAACCCTGGATACGCTCAATAAAGCATCAGGATTTTTACGCGGCTTATTGGCAAAGCGCATTCAAATTCGCATCATGCCTAATTTGAGCTTTGTATATGATGACACAACCATCAAAGCGAATCGTTTATCTAAACTCATAGATGAAGCACGCGCTAAAGATAAATCGTCTCATGACGACGAGAGCGATGCCTAATCCTATCAATGGCGTCCTTTTGCTTGATAAGCCATTAGGTTTGTCGAGCAATGTTGCCCTACAAAAATCCAAACGCTTATTCAATGCAGAAAAGGCTGGCCATACCGGTAGTTTAGATCCCTTAGCCACGGGGATGCTGCCACTTTGTTTTGGTGAAGCGACAAAATATACCCGCTTCTTACTCGAAGAACGCAAATGCTATCAAACCACCATTCAATTGGGGATCACCACCACAACAGGTGATGGTGAGGGTGAAGTGCTTGAGCGAAAAGAGGTGCCAGCGCTAAGTGATAAGGTACTGCATCAATTAGTGCAGCACTTTCAGGGCGAACAGAAACAGATCCCACCTATGTATTCAGCCATTAAGCATCAAGGACAGCCGCTTTATAAATTGGCACGCCAAGGTAAAGAAATTGAGCGCAAAGTGCGCACCGTGCATATTTCGCATTTAAGCTTAGAAAAAATTGAGCAAAATGAGAGTGGTACCTTTTTAACTTTTAGGGTCGAATGTTCAACAGGCACTTATATCCGTACATTGGCTGAAGACATGGGGCGGTTTTTAGGTTGTGGCGCTCATGTCACTTTTTTAAGACGACTGTGGGTCTGGCCTTTTCATCAACATCCCATGGTAGCCCTGACAACATTGCAAGAACAAAGTCCGCAAGAAATCTTAAGCCATTTAATTCCTTTGGAAACAATATTACCACAGTTATTGCCTTCCCTTTCTCTTTCATCCCAATCTGCTCATTTTTTAAGACAAGGCCAAAAGGTCAAAGTCGAAACTGATAAAACCGGTTGGGTAGCACTGATGACACCTGAAGGCTGTTTGTTGGGTGTGGGTGAAATCCTAACGCCTGGAACAATCACGCCAAGAAGATTATCTAAAACCGAAAGCGCTTATTCAGAATAGTTTTTCCTAGTAAATAAGATGAGACAAAAGCATGTTAACTGGTGCTGTTGATGTATTGCCACAAGAATCTTCCCCCGATATTAAAACGTTGGTCGCAAGTATAAAAGAGCTAACAGCCAGTATTAATCCTGTTACAGGTCACGAACAATATCTTGCGGTCTATGAAAAATTTCGTGCTCAACTAGAAGATAAAGTAGTTGGCAATTTGATATTGCGTGAGTATTTCTTTCGCTCCCAGGAAGAATATTTTTATTGTCAAACACAATCAATTGCTTTGAAATTGGATTTAGAGCAGACAAACAATATATTTTTTGGATATCAAAAAAAAATTTCATGCACTTATTTTTTCATGAAGTATGTTTTGCCAAAATTTAAAAGCACAGATAAAGAAATTCAAAATTTATATTTAGAATTGTTGCTATCTAATATGATGAATTACTATACGTTTGGCCAAGCACTCTTAGATTATTCCTACCCCAAAGAAACCACACAAGAAAAGCAAAGCGTTCAAAAACTAAGAGGTGACATATTCTTTGTTCTTAGGAATTATTATTACATTTTTAATCAATACCAAATGGAGATGGGACGTTTTCTAGAAGATGTGCTTTATGAACGCATCGAAATGTCTGACATGGTGCTTGCTAAGTGTCGCATCAATCTATATCAAAACTATACGCATCTTATTAAAGTTAATTGCTTTTACTTTATATGGTGTAATGAATTTGATAGCGCGAATTGTGATTACAAAACCTTTGTTTTAACCAGATTTGCAGTTGCCTTTGTTAAGACACAAGCAGAAAAAATCGCTCAAGTCTCATCGTGCAGTTTTAAAAAATTAAAACAAGACGCCCAAAATTTCCTTAACTATATCAATAAGATTTCAAATGATTGCCAAGTTAATGAGATGTTAGCTTATGAACTTTCTTGGGTCCAACTAGATAGCTTTGCAGCACGTATCGAAAGAACTTTAGATGATATGCAGCAATTTTCTTTCAGAGCTAATTTAAATTTTACTAGCATAGAGATGAATGTTCTTAAAAGACAAATTGAATCTATGATGAGCAAAGACAACAATGCGCTGCTTGGCTCACCCCAAGAAAAGTCAGATTTCTCTAAGTCATTGGAATTTTGTGCACACTTAAGAAAATGTTCAAGGGATCAAGCAAGGCAATTACTCCCTGCTATGCAACAATTGCTTGCCAAATGGGCTGGCATTTTTAAGAAAGCAGACAGTCCCTATTCAATTCTCAATAGTGTTATTTTAGATAAATTGCGTTTCAGGATGATCCAAATCAGTCTAAAGCTCAGTGAAAAAGTGAATGCAGAAAATAAAACAGTAGTGCAATCGCTGCCAGAGCAAAAAAATAATCGTGATACCAAGGCTGTTAGCATCGCAGCCATATCACCCAAGACATCAATGGTTGGACAATCGGCTACACCCAACACGAATGAAACGATGCAAGTTGTGTATTATCAAAGCACGAACACGGAATTGTATTCAGATATAAAAAGAATTAAAGAGCCTAAAGTTAAAACAGAACATAAAAGCCAAAAGCCGTTTGTGGGCAATGTAAAAAATAATACAAAATCAGACAATACCACAAAAAAAGCAGCCCAGCATAAAAAACAAGAAAAACCAAAGAATGTTAGTCAAAACAACAATAATAGTAATCAGATATCTGAGAAAAAAAATAAAGCGCATCTGATGGAAAAGGAGGATCCCTATTTATCAAGAGAAGGAATTGCAAAACTATATGATAAAGCTAAGAACTATGTAAAACCATTAAAACCGCAGATTAAAGAAGCGCTCATTGTTAAGCAGCCCAAAACGCAAGAAGCCAGCCTAATAGAACAAATGCAGCAGTTGTCTGTGGTGGACACCAATCTGCCCTATAAGCCTACCGATCGCATTATTGTCATTGATCCCCAAGTTAAAGCAATATTAACCACATTAAATGACTTTGGGTATTGGGCGGTTGTGCGCGGAGGTGCTGTTAGAGATAGTGTTCTTGGCTTAGAAGTGGCAGATTGGGATATCAGCACGAATTGTCCAAATGAGCTGTTAAGAGGATTTATTCCGCAAGCTCGCGTCAATTTACAAGATGAAATGCTGCGACAGTTTAAAGTTGAAAATAAAATTGATATCACTTGCACTACCTTATCACTTGAAGAAGAATTGGAACTGCAAGATTTCTATGAGAATACCTTATGTGCTGATTGTGAGGGGCGCGTTTATGATATTTTGAACGTCTTGTCCTTTTTTAAAGAAGACAGCACCATTAAAGAATTGCATGTTATCCCAAAAGCGAATAATGCCACAGTCTATGATAGATTTGCAGAAGATCCAACGATCTTAATGCGCTATTTTCGCTTAAGTGAAAAATTAAATTGGAATATATCACTGAATTTTAAAGCGCTTAGTAAGATTGTTGGGTTTTTAACCAATATTCAACATGGAAAATATTTCAGTAACTTCGCAAAACTTTTTAATTCCGGAAAGGCCGCGAAGTTATGGGATAATTTAGCCTCCTTTAATTTAACCCATTCTTTTCTACCAGGGGCCGAGCTAATTACCTATAGCTACGATCTCAGTTTTATTTCAAAATTTATTCGCAACAAATTCAGGCTGATTGATCAATGTTCGAAAGAACTCAGAGAACAACAATATGGCTTTTATCATAGCGTATCACTTTTATTATTGCCGCAGCTCGTTGAAAGGTTATGCAAAGATCCCAACGGCACTATTGATAAACAGGTAGAGGATACCATCGAATTTTATTGCAATAATTTTCGCGGGGAATTTAAAGAAGGTGACAAGCACTGCTTTCGGGTGAATGTGAAACCAGTCATGACAAACTATTATCTCGAATGTTGGCAAAGTTCCTACCGTGCGCAAGCAAATACACAAAGGAAAGTTACTTGCATAGAAACGAACAACAAAAGTATGCAGCTTGATGAAAAAGAGCAACAAGCACTGTATATGCAATAGTATATAAATAAAGAGTTTATTCTTGAATAAGGCATGAGCATGGCACAGTGAGAAAATTATAGCCCTCATGCAAATCTGGTTATCTTTTGGGATCTTTACGGCATAAACGGTCACCCATTAAGAACAACGATTTCTGAAATGGGGCCTTTGCTGATGGGACGTTTGTTAGATTTAAATGATAGACGGATAGAAAATTTGTCTTAAATAACCTTTTATTGGGATAAATAATCATTTAATTGAGGAGCTTTTACTAAGTATTTACACGTTAAAATAGGTTGGTATTAGCCTGTTTTATTATTGCAATTTTGTCACGGTCTTTTATAATGCTGGTCCTAACAGGAGCTTTAAGTGCAAGGAGTAGTTATGCAAGCACAGACATGCCATTCGTTTTCCCCATCTTTTCATACATTTTGCTTTCCTCATAAAACTGTTTCAGCTATGTAAATCAGGTTGTCACTTATCTTTTTACTTTGAAAGTCATTCATAGGAGTAGTTTTATGACTTTGGAAATTATGGATTTTAAAAATGCGCTTAAAGCAGTCTTATCACCAGAAGGAAACACAATATATTATTTTTTCAAGGAATGGCTATGAAGTATCCTCTGACTACAACAACGTGGAAAAACGGCTGCGCTCTTGCAAGTGTTTCAACTGTATTAACTAGCAAATTAGAATCACCAGAATGGTCAACTTATGCTAATTCGCAAGGTGGTCAAAGCTTATTGGAAAGCTTTCGGAACGTTTATCAAGACCTCACCTTGAACTGGGAAAAGATAACCCAGATAGTAAAATCTTATCATCACCCACAAGATCAACAAATTTTCTGGATCCCTGCTCTGCGCATACACCTCAGAAAGGTTTTGCTTTCAAATCACGATTATCGAGATCGTTTATTTCAGACATTCAGCGCAGCCTTGAGACAATATGTCATCGAAGGAGAAGTCCCTTCAGAAAATGAGTATCTGAATGTCTTTAATAGCAATAAAAGCTATTTTGAACAGTTTAAGCATGACTGCAGAAATCTAACTTCACGACAAAAAAAACAAAAATTTGATAGGGCATCTGAAAAGAGAAACCTTGAAAATTATTGGCAACGCAGCGCGTATCCTCACTATTGTGAATATATGGGACGCATTGAAGAAAACTGCCCCATGATCACAGCAGAGGAACTGTCGCTGCTCAGTTCGGATTTACATATTCATTTGCGTGTCATGGGCGCAAACTCAGAAATTGATGGAGGCAATAACGGTTTTACCGGGGATCATCCACTAGGTCAATTAACGGCCGTATGTACAAATAACCATTGGCAGCCAAAGGTTGAATTTGTGCAACAACAAACGATTCAAGATACGCTCTGGAAGTATGGAACATCATTATTCGCACAACAATCCATTTCTCAGTTACGCCAGGAAATAAACAATCGCAGGGAATTAGATAGTCGAAAAAAAGAGGCCTTAAATTCAGCAATTTCATCTTGCGACATATCAGCCTTACTCCGCTTTTTTAATGAAAGTCCAGAAATTCGCAATACATTGCTATATACGCTGGCTACAGAAAATAAATATGAATTACTAAATTCGGTGCTCAGATATGCTGCTGCAATCCCTTCTGAAATGAATGAGCCGGGTTCAAATTGGAAAGAAAAAATAAAATCCGAACTAAGTCCAATTGATGATATCACGGGTGATAGCGAGCTTCACAATGCTGTTCGCCAAAATCAGATTGAGAAAGCACTACGTTTAATACGAGCAGGAAAAAGTATATATGAAACCAATGCTAAAAAGGTTTCGCCATTGCATTTAGTTTGTGCTTTAGGAACAGTGAGAATATTAGAGGGCATCATTCAAATTGAACTTGAGAAGGCCACGCAGCTTGGATGGTTTAAGCGCAAAACAAGTTATTATGGTCTTGATATGACTAAACAAGATGCTGCGGGTGAAACACCGTTGCATTATGCCGCCTCTTCTTCAGTTCCCCAAATGCTTGCTACCTTATTTGCCAATAATAACTTAGTCGTTAATTATGATATGGGCCTTCAGAACAACGTGAAGAGAACGCCCTTACATTATGCAGCTTCTCATCCTTCTCAGGAGAATATCCAGCTTCTACTTAGGTTACCCGGATTTTCTCTTGCTAAACTTGATCAACAAGATCAATGGGGCCTTACTGCATTACACTATTCGACGCTCATGAGCAGGATAGAAAATGTCAAATTGATTTTGGCAGCGGGTGCAGATCAATATATTAATGCAGATCCTCAAAGCATGAAAAGGCTATTTCCAGAACAAAAAATTGCCGAACATCTATCACCTTTATGGATCGCTTTAGAACTCGCTCAAAAAGAATTAATTTCAACATTTATTTTTCCAAAAAAAGTTTGGATGCGCACTCGCTTGACGGCCAGTAGTATTCGTCTGGTGGATTTAGGACTTCATAATTTAGCAGAAGTAGGAATTTCTGATGGGCGTACCGCGATACATCTCGCCGCTCATTTTGGTTGGCTTGAGCTGCTTCAAAAATGGTCGAATGAATTTTCTCCACAACAAATCGTAGGATGTTATGACGATAATGGAAGAACCGCTATTCATAGTGCAGCACAAGGTGGTCAACTTGAAGTTCTTAAGTTTTTACTCAGCATAGGTGCAACGCTTGATACGCTAGATAATCAAGGGAATCAACCTTTACATCTTGCAGCTGAGAGAGGCCATGTTGAAGTAGTAGCATATATCTGTGCTAGGGCGCAAGCGCAGGCTATCAAACCCATTAATTTACGAGCAAAGAACAAATTTCATCAATCCGCCCATCGATTGGCCAAACAAAAGAATCATTCCGCAGTGATAGAAATTTTGACTAACAATAATGCACATGATAATTTTGAATTTGCTTTGGAGGCTATTTCCGTAAACGATATTCCTCAACTTACGCGTTTAATTACACAACATCCTAATCTGCTAACAGAGCATGATGAAGAGCAAAATTCTCTATTGCATTATGTTGTTTTAGAAGGCACTGAGGGAACCAAAGAATTAATAAATTTGTTAATCAACGCAGGTATGTCTGTAGATGTAACGAATAGAGAGGGACAAACACCGCTATTTTTAGCCGCGGCTCTTAGCAACAATGATTTGCTTGAGCATCTTATTTTAAAAAGAGCTGATGTTAAACATCAGGATGCGAAAAACTTAACTGCACTTCATCTAGCAGCAAATAATAACAATGTTGTGGGCATAAGAATTTTACTAGGGCATGGTGCTTATTTAGATCATATAAATAAAGATGGCCTTACACCTTTGCATATGGCTACTATTGGAAAACATGTCGAAGCATTTGATGAGCTACAACAAGGCAATGCTGTTATAAGTCGCTGTGTTCATCCTAGTTTTGTTCAAAGCCGAATGCATACAAACAAAATTACGGTGAAGACAGCTGACACTTTATGGTTGGCGTTAGAGTTTGGTTGCGCTCCTCTTATCAAAAAAATAGTAGATCTCCAAATAACAGCTAATCAATCCATCGATGTAGACGGCACTATTTCATCTCTTGGCAATACCTTACTGCACTATTTTGCATTTCACGGTGAACTAAATTATTTTAGTACTGTTGCACGCAGATCTTATTACCCTTTTGCAGCGAATGAATTAGGATTAACGCCCTTGCATATCGCAGCGCAACTGGGGCATCTTGACATTGTCCGCCATATCATGGAGGTTGTCGTTCCACACCCAGGCATAATAGCTTCTACTCCAATAGCAAATTTTAATATAGAAGCAAAAACTGAAAAAGGTGAAACAGCATGGCTGCTTGCAGAGAATAACAAACAACAAAAAGTGATGGACTATTTGGTTACTAAAGGCGCTCGACAAGTTGCAGGGCCAAATACCTCAAAAGGAATTGCAAAAAGAACGCATGAGTATATACAAAAGCAAAATGAATTTAGCTCAGAATTAGAACAAACGCTTATTTTCCAGGTTTTAAATGGCGGCCGTATGGTTTTGCCTGCAGTCATGTGTTATGCAGCAGGTCCTGTGCCGATGGCACTGGTTTTGGCTCAACAATTAATCTCCTGTTCAACATTTCCCGTTATCAACGGAGTCTCAACACTCTATTATAGCGCCAAACCTTTTGTTCATAACTATACGCATTGGACAATAGAAAAAGGGCTAGATAGTGTGGCGTCTCTTACCTCAAATACAGTTGCAGCCGGCCTTTCTGTAGTGCGGCTCTCGGATTGGGCTACAAGCCCTATACGTAAAACAGTTGGATACTCGACCAGTTTGCTTTTAGCCAATTTAGCTACTAATTTCACTGACAATAAACAATTGCAAGCAGCATCGTACTTTATGGGCCGTGAAATTGGCATGGGCCTTGTGGATGCATATCATTACTATGCCAAAACCGCTACTTTAGATCCTAATAATCCATCCTTTAATTACGAATTAAATAAAGGCTATGACATTTGGATTAGTATATTAGGTAAAGCAAGAGGAGAACAATTTGTACAGTCGATGCATTCAATCACTCAATTGCAAAACGACTTATATCAATTAGTTGGTTTGGCTGAACATAATGCGATAGATGCAGCAAGTCAGCAAATTGAAAATTTTAATTCAACCCTCAAAAGCTTTGAGAGTTATAACAAATTAACCCATTTCTTGACATTAGGTTGCGAAATACTTGCGCCCGTACAAGGCGTCGTTTCTTCAGCTGACATTCTATTTTCCAAGCTTCAATATGCACAACGTGAGATTGCTAATTATAGAGAACAATTAATTCAAGATATTGAAGCGTGGATATACGAAAATGCACTCTCAGAAGGTAGTTATCGTAATACAGCCTTGCAGTATCTCATGCAAACCCAATTACAATTATTAAACAATAAAGTTCATGAAGCAGAATTAGACCAATCAACCACTAATGAAGAACTCAATAGAGCAAAAGATGCATTTAATAAATGTGAGGAGACTGAAGAACAATGCAAAATAGCGGCAGGTCAACAACTGGATAAAGCAAAACAGGCACATGAGTTGGCACATTCAGTCTATGAAGCGCTTGTTCTTCAGAAAGGTCAACTTGAAACACGCATCCAACAAGCTTGGGCTCAATCCCCTAAAGGGATCCAAACTGAGGCATTAAAAACAGCGAGCGATAATCAATTTCAAGCTCAAGTCAATAAAGAAATAGCACAACTTGAACTAAGCTATCAAGACAAACTTGGTTCAAATGAACAGGAAAGACTCGCGGCTCAAAACAAATTAGATGACGCAGAATCTGAACTGCAAAAATGTACCAAAGCTTTACAACAGGCTGAACAGGCGTTCTTAGAAGTCATCACTCCACTTGAAAAAGCAGAATATGATAAAAATGAAATTAAACGACAATCAGAAGTAAATGAGTCTTTAACTCAACTAAAGAATCAGCATAGTGATCATCTTGATAAGTCCATCATCTTAAATCAAGCTGTAACATCGGTATTTGATGCTCGTTTAGCAACAGAACAGTCTGAATATGCGTATAATGGCTTATTGGCTCAGTTAAAGGTAATTAACGACAAAATTTATAAAATTGATAATCCTGGAAGGTTTATTGCTAAAGAGGCTGTTTATAACGCACTTCTTGCGCATGGATATAATAATCCCACTGCTGTTGCTAAACATATTATCGATCAAATTGTAGCAACCGGTGCAATTGATGAACCTGAAGCTATGCACAGGATGGAATCAACCTTTGTCGACGCTCAAGATACTCGCAAACCGCAACCTGCATTGGAGCTCAAAGTAACGGAACTTTGGTTGGCGCTGAGAAATGATTATAGAGCCAATTTTGTTTTAATGGCGCAAGCCTTAAAGATAAAGATAGAGGCAGAAAAGTCACACTATCAAAATGTTTTAACACATTTGAATAACGAACAGCAAAAGCTTGATGTGGCAAAAAATCAATTCCAACAAACCTTGGCAGGGGAAGATCAAAAATCATTTGAAGAGAAATTTAATCAACAGTTAGCGTCAAACGAAGATTTATTTTGGAAGGCTGCCCACCCAGAACAAGCAAATAAACAAGTCTTAGCTTTATTAGGCCAAGTGGGCCTGAGTGCAGAAATACTTAACGATCAAAGTCAAAGCTTAAACCCAAGCCATCAAAAAATATTTAAATGTGACTTGTTAGCCAATTGGTTGCTTGATTATAAATATCTTTTCTTAGCAAAGCCGACTGTAGATGCTAAACTTGCTGAAGTAACAGCGTTGTCCTTACGACTGCAAAGTTCACCTCTTACGGCGGAAAGTATTGCACTTGAAAAAAATATCGTTGAGAAGCAAATTGCGACAGGCATAACACAAACGGCAATCAGTGAGGCTATCGCTCATCACGACGCAAATGGCATACAACACCATTCAGAAATGGTGAGTGCTAGCGCTGTTGCGCAACTTCAAAGAAGTTTAAGCTTTGACTCTAGTGAAGCTCTGCTCAACATAGATTGGAAAGCATTAGAGACAACACTGACAGGTGCGTTCGCAAACAATAACCTTGATGCCGTTAGCAACGTAATTGTTCAAACTCTGCAGGAAAATGCGCGCATTGTTTCTGAAAATGAAATTTGCAAATGGGAAGCACCAAAACCTGTCCCAGTCACACCTGCGCCAGTTCCTGAGTCAAGTCCAGCGCCAAAGAAAAAGCGTCATGGTCTCAGTCGCATTTTACATAAGGTTGGCAATGCTGCGGTTCATGTTGGAAAAGTAATTTTGGCAGGTGCCGCTCAAAATGGAGTGGGAGTAGTTGTCAATTCTTCTGGCGTTGGAGGAGGATTCACTCATCAACAGCAGTTTAACTTAGCAAGTTTTAAGCCAGCTCCTGTACTCTTTCAACTTCCTGAGAAGACATGGGCAAACGATCCCGTTTATCATCCAAGCTCAGCAGTGCCGGTGAACGCTACAAAATTATCTGGAGCACCTTTGCCGACGATTTTCCCTCATGCACCCTGGAAACCACCAACAACGGTTGTGCCTTTACTGAGCCCTCCTACAATCCCTCAAAGATTGCCAACCTCTAAGGTGCAAGTTTTGCCTACGGCTAAACAACCCTCATTACCCATTCAAAACCCTGTTTTGGATCCCAAGGCAACTCCTTTAGGACCTTTAAACCCACAAAGAATATCTTCTCTAACGCAAGCGTTAGAGAATGTTGAGCGACGTGAACCGAATCCTGGTAGCACACCGATTGGAATAAGATTTCTCAATTTATTAGTGCCTGCAGCGCATGCAGCAGAAGTACCAGCTCCTGCTCCCCAGACATATAATGCTTCCTTTGCGATGCGATGGTTAATGTCATGGTCACCCGACAAGGCACCAGTACAACCTCCATTGTTGAGTCAAAGAGCTGCAACAAGTGCATCAGAGCCGGTATTACCGCTGCGTACTTATATGCCTTCATTAGCATTAGGAGCAACATCAACGTATATGCCATTAAGAGCAGCGACAACAATGGCTAATCAAGCAACAATTAATCCGCCAGTAGCAATTGCTTCTGCTTCTACCGCAATAAGTGTTGACCCTAATGTACGTACGACGCGCTCTGGGGCTATCTATGGTAGGACAGAGCCAGAAAGTTTACTATCTAAAGTAAGCGCCAGTAATGCTCGCGTAGATCTTTTTAATTCATTAATTTCACCAGTAAAAATACCTGGTTTTTCGACGTACTATACTGCAGGGACAAGACGCACAACCATTGATGATCATCTACTAGCTATTGGACGCAGCCTTGGTGGGCTCATAGGAATTGGACTTGACGTTTTAAGTTACCCCCTTGAAATGGCGGAAGGCGCTGCTTTGCAGGCATGGGATGGCTATAATGCTATCGGCGATCAAGTTCTAGGTGTATCCACCGAAGATGCTCGCCAACGCAATCGTGAACGGGGCATTGCATTTCATCATGATGTCGTAATGCCATTACAAAATGGTGGCGTAGAAAGAACAGAAGCCATCTCCAACGTAGTGCTGCCTTTGATTTTTGGGGGGATAGCAGGTCGTGCTTCACGACGCCCCGGACCCAGCAATATTGATTTATACCATAGCGTCACCTCACCAACTAATGCACAGAGTATATTGCAAGGCGTTAACCCAAGATTTTTAAACCCAGGCTCTAGATTTGGAGAGGCACTTTATTTATCCGAAGTGGCTGATACCACGCTTTATGAATTAAATCATCACGGCGCTATTGCCACTCATACAATAAGATATACAATAGACACAAACCAACTGAGAATTTTAGATTTGACCAAGCCTAAAATTGCTGCGGCTTTTGACTATTTTCCAAGCATGAGCGACAAGTATCCTCAATTGAGGGCTAAAGCAATAGAGCAGGGTTATAATGCCATTAAATATCCTTCAGAGAGGCATGCTGGCAATATTAATTTAGCGCTTCTTAAAGATTTTGATAAGTTAAAACCACAAATGGTAGTACCTAGTGAAATCTTACAATCTATATTTAAGCAAAAAAAATAAAGAGTATAAGTTATGCAATTATTTAGGTGGAAATGTACCTGTGAATGCGGGAACACTTTTGAAACACTAGAACTAGATGATGAATTCAGTTATGGTGAATTTATTTTAAGAAATTCAAAAGATGAACTGCGTTATTTGTTTGCTCCTGAAGATAAAGCTTTTGCTGAACTAATTAAAATAGTTGAAGAAAATAAAGCTATTACTCCTCAAACAAACTTAAGTTTAATAGTCAGTTTAGAGCAGCGAATATTTGCCATTACTTGCGATAAAGCTGAGGATGGCAGTGCCTTTGAAATGAATTTAAATCCTCTCTGCCCCAAATGCGGCAGTAGAAAAGTCGTCAATTGGCAACAGATACGTCCAATTAAACCAGTTGAGGTCGATATCAAAGCGGTTAGCCATCTTCATTGGGATAGCTTATCGCAGGCTGAAAAAAAATCACTGGTTGAGGATGCTTTATTAAAAGAATTGCAGCAAATGGGGAAATAATATTACCTCATTAGCTGTTAACTAATAATGGCGGTTTCTTTGATTTTATTCAGAGATTTAAAGGCATCTATCCAAAATTAGAGAAGGGTGGAATTGAGCTGCAAAAAGCGATTGAAATTCAATTTTAAATCACAAGATAACTCAAAAAAATTTTATAGGTAGTTTTGCAAGTTAAGGAGATAAAATGTATACACTTGACATTAACCAAACAAATCAAATTTACGGTGGTTTGTTGATGAGCCATTTAGAAGATGGGCGATATTTGTTGAATTTAAAAGAAAATCAGGATTTTTTTTATAAAATTAACTCAGAAAATAATGTTATGTTTTTTTCTGATGGTATTGTCTTAGTAAATGGAGAATATATACCCTATGCATTTCCTTCCATGCTTTCCGCAACTGAAGGATGTACGTATGTACTTCCAGAAAACTTTTTTAGTTAAAGTTTAATTCCCCTTTTTAAAGAAGATGTGTATCCAGCTGTCGGCTGGATACACTGCGGAGGCTATCTTCTTGTAGTTTTGGAGAAATCTCATGTCTGATGAATTAAACACCTTAAATGAAAAACTCATTCAAGCTTGCATCGATGAAGACGTTCAAGCAGTTGAATCATTATTAGCGCAAGGAGCCGATCCCAACTATTTAACACTACGTGATAGAAGTGATTGGGATGACGATATATTTCCAAAATATTATCAATCTCCATTAGATTTATTAGCTAGTTATCGTAGCGATTATAATCATGAAAAGGCAGTACAAGTCGCCAAATTGTTACTTCAGTATGGTGCTAATGTTAATGGTGGCACAGAATTTACTACCCCATTACATGGGGCTATTGGAAGCAAAGGAATATATCCACTCGTAAAGGTTTTACTTGAAAATGGTGCTGATGTTCACAAGCAAATTGATTTAGGTTATAACGTTTTACATCTAGCTTGTGGTGGATTTGGATCATTTGCAGAACCAGAAATAGTTGATTTGCTTGTTGAATATGGTGTTACAAGCGATCTTAATGTGCAAAGTGATAAAGGTAAATCTACTCCTCTTCATATTGCTGTCTCATATAATGAAGGGGCATATCCTAAAAATGAAAGATTATCCATCATCCAAAAACTCGTTAGTTTAGGCGCAGATTTAACAATTTTTAATAACGAAAACAAAACGGTTTTGATGTTGGCTCAAAACAGGATAGATCTTAAGAAAGCCATCATAAAAGGCCTGATAGAGGGTGCTATCAATAACACTATTGATAATGAAACAGCACAGCAAATTATAAATAAATTACCGCAATATGATTTGCGTGATTTAAATGAATTGATGCAAGACAATCATGAAATAGCAAGATTAGATATAATTAATGACATTATTGAAAACTACTTGTTGGCTGTTTATCCCGATCATGTTTTAGAATATAAGCTACATCAAGCTTGCTCAAGCAATGGGTTTGACATGGGATTTGATATTGATGTTTCTAAAATAAAAGAATTATTGGAACAAGGCGCAGATCCTAATTTTTCTGACTTTAGTTTATTCACAAAAGAGAATCAAATTCCTGCTTTGAATGTGCTTGCAAAATGTGTTTGCCGTCCAATGGACATCACTTACACAGCGACACAATTATTGCTTGAATATGGCGCAAATCCTAATAGTGTAGATTCCAATGGCAATACAGCGCTTCATAAGTATGCAGCTAGTCACGGGGGTGATTACTGTGCAGCTTATGGTGTAAATTTACTTGCTGAATATGCTGCAGATATTAATATCCAAAATGCGAATGGCGATACAGCTGCACATCTACTATTTAATGAATTGAGTAGACCCTATCATTTTAGAGGCGAATATCAATCCCTCCTTCAAGCATTTTATGAGCTTGCAAAGCTAGGTGCCGATTTTACAATAACCAATAATCAAGGAAAATCTGTCTTAGAATTAGGGCAAGATTATGAAGCACTTATGGATATTATAAATCCTCAGCCAGCTTTACCCGCTTCTGAACCTATTGCAGATATAATTGATGTTACAAATGACCATGAAGTAATTAACAGTCAAAATCATATTGATAGCGATGCTGTTCAATCAATCCAGCATACCCAAAGTGTACCTTTGTCGTTAAATGATGTTATTTCAGATAATAATATAATTGGATTGGAGGATAATCATGCTGAAACTCCGTCTGTGCCGGATATTAATCATGCAGTTACTACAGCCGAAGTAATTTGTGCCCCAACACCGGCAAGTTCCTGGTTGAGTGCTTATATGCCCAGTTTTATCAGCCAATGGTTTGTAACACCCCAGCAGGAAGTGAATTGCTCATTATGATCGCGAGTTAGTTGAACTCCTTTTCCTGTTTTAGAGATAAAAGCAGGCAAACCCCTCGTGGTTTAGACCGTCGATTTTGAAGGTTCTAAGGCAGGTGTGGTTGTTTTGAGTTTAGATTGTGGCTTTGAAGCATTGTATAAGTTGGTAAAATAACATTTTTCTGTTTCAGATTAGCCACCCAAAATAGCATTCCACATAGTAATTTTCCTTTGATTTTTTATTGTTGTGAAGGGCGATTTTAGTAAATGAGCGCGAAGAGTAAAATGCTGTTTATCTTTAAACTAAACTACCACTTATCTAGCACTTTTACCTTCCCCGATTTGGCCTGAATTTATTGGCTCTTCTTGACTATGGATGTTACAATCCGCGATGGCGATTTCTATGTAAATCGCTTTATTTGAAATTTGAATAACTTAAAAGAATATCTCAAGGAGTTTATTGTATGTCTCTTACTGTAGAAGCTAAGGCCCAGGTTGTTGAGAAATATCAACGATTTGCTGGCGACACCGGATCTCCAGAAGTCCAGGTGGCTTTGTTGACAACGCGCATCAACCACCTTACAGAACATTTAAAAACACATCCTAAAGATGTGCATTCACGCCAAGGGTTGATGAATTTAGTAGCGCGTCGTCGTAAGTTGTTGGATTACTTAAAATCTACAAAAACAGATGTTTATAAGAGTTTAATTGAACGCTTAGAATTGCGTCGCTAAAGGAAATTGCCTGTGAGTACATGTGTAAAAACCTTTCAATATGGAAATAATACCGTCAGCATTGAAACGGGCGTTGTAGCCCGTCAAGCAACAGGCGCTGTCATGGTAAACATGGATGGAACCGTTGTTTTGGTTACTGTTGTTGGTGTTAAAGACGTAGCCGAGGGAAGAGATTTCTTCCCCTTAACCGTAAACTACCAAGAGCGTATGTATGCGGCTGGTAGAATTCCTGGCGGCTTCTTTAAACGTGAAGGCCGTCCTACTGAAAACGAAACATTAACTTCACGTTTAATTGATAGACCACTTCGTCCGCTGTTCCCAGTGGGCTTCATGAACGAAGTGCAAATCGTGGCAACTGTCATGTCTATCAATCCTGAAGTGAATCCTGATATTCCTGCCATGATTGGTGCTTCTGCTGCTTTAGCTATTTCTGGGATCCCATTCAATGGTCCTATTGGTGGCGCAAGAGTGGGCTACATCAATGGCGAATTTGTGTTGAATCCTACAGCAGCACAAATGGAAAAAACCGAACTTGATCTCGTTGTGGCAGGCACAGCTACCTCCGTTTTGATGGTAGAGTCTGAAGCCAATCAATTGCCAGAATCAGTGATGTTAGAAGCGGTTATGTTTGGTCATGCGAAGATGCAAATCGTGATTAAAGCTATTCAAGCTTTAGCCAAAGATGCTGGCAAACCCAAGTGGGATTGGCAGCCAACAATGGCGCATAGCGAATTGCTGGCAAAAACCAAAGAAGTGGCAGGCGCTGGTGTCGAACAAGCTTATGCTATTGCCGACAAAGCAGCACGTCAAAGCGCACTCAAAACTTTACGTAAAGAATTGGTTGCTCAATTAGCAAACGAAACAACGGGCTTCACTGAAGGCCAAGTTGTTAATGCCTTGAGCGAATTAGAAGAAAAATATGTACGTGGTCGTATCTTAAGTGGTGAACCACGTATTGATGGCAGAGATACGGAAACCATTCGTCCTATCACTGTGCAAACCGGCATTTTGCCTCGCACCCATGGTTCTGCGCTTTTCACACGTGGTGAAACGCAAGCGATTGTTGTGGCGACATTGGGTACAGGCCGTGATGCGCAAGTGGTTGATAATGCGGTTGGTGAAAAGAAAGAACCCTTTATGTTGCATTACAACTTCCCTCCTTATTGCGTTGGGGAAGTGGGCATGATTGGCAGTCCAAAACGTCGTGAAATTGGTCATGGTCGCTTAGCGCGCCGTGCGGTTCAAGGTGTTTTGCCTGATACCAGTAAATTCCCTTATGTCATGCGCGTCGTTTCAGAAATCACCGAATCCAATGGTTCAAGCTCTATGGCCAGCGTGTGTGGCTCAAGCTTGGCCTTAATGGATGCTGGGGTTCCTTTAAAATCTCATGTTGCTGGTATTGCCATGGGATTAATTAAAGAAGACGATAAGTTTGCCATTCTTTCGGATATCTTAGGTGATGAAGATCACTTAGGCGATATGGACTTTAAAGTGGCTGGTACCACAACAGGTGTCACAGCTTTACAAATGGACATCAAAATTGATGGTATTACCAGAGAAATTATGGAAGTGGCTTTAGCGCAAGCGCAAAAAGGACGTCTCCATATTCTCAATATCATGAACGATGCGATTAACAACGCACGTACTGAGATGTCTGATTTCGCACCTAGGGTTTACACCATCAAAGTCAATCCAGAGCGTATTCGTGATGTGATTGGTAAAGGTGGCGCAACCATTCGTACCTTGACTGAAGAAACTGGCACCAGCATCGAAGTAAATGATGATGGCGTTATCAACATTGTTGCTAACGATAAATTTGCTGGTGAAGCAGTGAAGCGTCGTATTGAATCCTTAACAGAAGATGTTGAAGTAAACAAAATCTACGAAGGCAAAGTTGCCAGAATCGTTGATTTTGGTGCTTTTGTTACCATCTTACCTGGTAAGGATGGCTTGGTTCATATTTCTCAAATATCCTCACAACGGATTTCAGATATTAACCAAGTGTTGCAAGTCGGCCAGATGATCAAAGTCAAAGTACTTGAAATTGATAGACAAGGTCGTATTCGTTTGAGCATGAAAGAAGTAGAAGGTGAGGGCGGTGAAGTTGCTCCTGAAGCAAATGCTTCACAAGAGCAAGAATCAGCTCAAGCACCTGCTGCGGAATCTGCTGATTCAGAATAGTAAAACGCTCGTTTAACCCCCCCTACCCCCCTTTAATAACAAAGGGGGGAAAATTCAAAAAGCGCTTCTAGCGCGGGGGGGGTTATATGCCATACTTCATTTATGAGCATCCAACTACATTTCTTATCTATATGACTATCTCCAAAAGCCAAGCAACGTGGTTGGGATGTGTTGCTATTTTTCTTTGGGCAATCGATACCGTTATCAATGTTAAATTAGCGCGCATACCCGTCGCTGAGGTTTTAGGCATGGCTTGGGGGCTTTGCTTTTTGCTGTATGCCCTGGTGTTAAGCTATCGCAAAGAATGGCATAAGGTTGAACAAAACCCGCTGATGTGGCTAATCGGATCGCTTGGGATCTGCGCTGCACATTGCTTGATGGTGGCAGCCCTTCGTTATGGACCCTCAGAGCAAATTATCACGATTGGTGCTATGTGGCCTATCTTTGTGGTGATTATCGGGGGCTGGCTCTTGCAAAAGCAACGCTTAAGCTTGCTCACGGTGATTGGCGTCCTTATTGGATTCTTTGGCGTTTTTATTGTAATTACCGATGGCAAATTGCTTGAGGGTTTTCATCTCGTCTATGTAAAGGGCTATGTGCTTGCCTTATTGAGCGCTTTTTTATGGACAGCCTATGTCATCCTCACCAGAAAATTTGCGCACCTCTCATCAGAGATGATTGGCATGTATCTTGGGGTGGGAGCGCTTTTTGCTTTGGCCTATCATTTTGCTGTTGATGACTTTGTAAAGCCCAACTTAGAGGAAGGATTGCTCATCGCCATCAAAGGGTGTGTTACCTTGGCAGCTTCTTATTTTTGTTGGGATTATGGTATTAAGCGTGGCAATTTTGCTTTGCTTAATACCTTAGCGTATTTCAATCCCATCTTAAGCATTAGCTTTTTAATGCTAAGTGGTCTGGCCTATGCCATGATGCCAATTTGGATTGGCGCCAGCTTTGTCGTAATCGGCGCGCTACTTTGTCGTGAAAAACAAAAATAGCGCCCTTTGATTTATTATCTTTTATTTAAGGGGTTTCGCACCCGCAGATGTGCAACTACTTCGTTATCCCCACGTTCTATAGCAGAGAGTGCGCCATAATATTCTGGATTATGGGGAAATTTCGTCCAGGTGTTAGTAATAGCCAGACCTGTTGCTTGATGAATAAAACTCTTGCCAGCACATTCACCCACAATAAGAGAATATATTTCATCTTCATTTAATGGGGTTTTTTCATTATGTTTTTTGATTAAAGTGGAATAGCCTTGCGTTTTCCACCTTTCTCTTGATACACAAAGCCAATGTGCTGCCCCCAAGCTTGCGACAGCGCTCAAGGCTAAGCTCATTTCGCCAAGACCGCAGAGATAGCCTAATCCTGTTGTGGCCACAGTACTTATGATTTGAAAGGCGAGATTATATTTTCTGTGTTGGTCTTGAATATCAAAGGGTTCATTCTTAAGGCGCAAAGGGAGAGTATTATGATCAAGAAAAGCAATTTCTATCTTTTGTTTTAAATCTGCAGAAAATTCAGTGGGTAATAAAGTCATAAAAGTTGATAGTGTTTTTTGCTCTATATTGTTATGAAAAGTTATCCAAAGTTGATTGTCATTACTGTGGTGGTATAGTGCAATGCCTGCACTTTCTGAGATATTGTACATAGATAAAAATGTTTCAGTTTGTATATTTTTTCCAAGGCTAAGTATTATGTACTTTTCATTAATTTCGATTTGCGTGAATGGACAGTTTGGTTCTTCGATGGATAAGCGAAACATTTTAATCTCCTTGAAAATAATGGTTGCCATTGTAGACATACCTTTTTGGAAATCAATTTTTTTCGCTGTAAATATGAGTTTTTTTGGATTGATATATAATTTCATTAATCAACTTGTCGATTAATGCGTTACAATAACGATAAATATTTATTTGAACAGTGTTGCTAGGCGCAAAGGCACAAAATTGAGGTTTTATCCCAGTTAGTATATTGTTGCGACGCATTATGTATTATGTCTTTTGACTTAATAGCAAAAGACACAGTTCAATCGTTAGATTTTGACGCAATCTAAGCTTCTTTTTTAAAATGACAGAAGAAGTCGTGGGGAATATGTCCTTGTTATTAAGAAAATTGATATTTATATGGCTCTCTTTGCTGAGCCTCAATGCAGGTGCTCAAGTTGATGCGCTTTCAAAACAATTGATTGAAGCGCAGGCAAAAGGAGAACCACTTCCTTGTTTAGCGCGTTATGCGAATATAGACATGGCAGGTGCTTATGAAATCCAAACCGCCTTTGTCAAACATCGACTGACTAAAGATAAAATAGCAGGCTTTAAGGCTGGGTTAACCAATACAGAATCACAACTCCTTTTAGGCATTAATCGCCCTATCTTTGGTGTTTTATTTAAAAGCGGTGATTTTACTCAAAATCCAGTTATATCCTTGTCTCAATATCATCATTTGATGGTTGAAACAGAGCTGGGCTTTATTACTAAAAAACCCATTAAGCATACCGTGAACTCAGCATCAGAATTAAAAACTTACATCAGCCAGGTTCTGCCCGTCATTGAATTGCCAGATATTGGTTTTGCCCATGAGGGCATCACGGCGCCTGATTTGGTCGCCGCCAATACGGGAGTGGCGAGTTATATTATTTCACCTGCTATCAATTGGTATGGTGAAGATATTAACGGCATCACTGTGAGCTTGAAGCACAACGGCGTCATTGTAAATCAAGGGCAAGGTATTGATGCGATGGGCGATCAATGGGAAGCATTGCGTTGGCTGGTTAATCAAGTGATAGCACATGGTTGGACCATAGAAAAAGATAATTTACTGATAACAGGTGCATTGGGCCAAATGGTAAAAGCCAAAGCAGGGGAATATCATGCTCAATTTAATGATGGGGCCAGCATCACTTTCACCTTAAAGGGTTAAAAATGTTACACATCAGCAGTCTTTATGCTTCGATACTTGCCCTACTTATTATTTGCTTAGGCGCGCGCGTTGCTTTTTTACGAATGAGGCATCGTGTGGGTGTGTTAGATGGTGGCAATCCCGATTTGCTCAAAGCCATAAGAGTGCATGGCAATGCCGCCGAATGGGTACCCTTGACCTTAATCTTATTTGCTTGTGCAGAGAGCATGAGCATGCCAGCAATCCACTTACATATGCTGGGGAACTGTTTGCTACTTTCACGTTTGTTACATGCCTATGGTCTAAGCCGTACCCGCGGTGCTTCATTTGGGCGCTTTTCAGGGGTTGTTGGCACATGGACTGTCATGATCTTGCTTTGTGTTTATAATCTTTATCATTACCTACATCCTTAATAGCTTAGCTATTTCTCGTGTATATCATCCTATATTTTGGGGATTATCTATTGGATAGTCTTTGAATTTTACCGTAAAATTGTGCTACTCAATTGATAAAAGCCGCAGCGAATGATTAACGGTATTGACGACAACGACAATGAAGATGATCTTGAAAATGATCTTAAAGATTATGTAGAGAATGAAGTTGCATCTCCCAATCTCTCTTATTTTGATGACTTTGTTGTTCCTTATTTACCCTCGGCTGGATCACAGGCAACGCTAGCGCTGTCTGTAGCTGCACTTACGTTTGATAGTGGCAGTCTGAGTGAATCACAACAGAGTATAGTAGCGCTCTATTTTGATGCGCATTTTAAAACGGGATTTGAGAAGTTTATTGAAGTAGCTGGTACCGAATTAGAAAATCTGCGTGCATTTTTAATTGTATCTGCACTTGATGTGCCCTGTGAAATCTACCAAGAGCTATTGAGCAATTATTATCCTGCCTTAAAAATGGATGAGGGATTGGGCGCGGTAGCAGATGATAAAATACTGCTGCAAAATAACTACTTTAGAGGGCTTTTAAGTAATTTTAATAAGCTCTGTAAAGGAGGATTTGATATCAATGAACTCATTTATAGGCAGATTTTTGATGAACGTATTGATAATAGTCACACGACACATTCTCCTACAAAGAAACGTATGGTTGCACAACAGCTAAAGCATGAAGTGTGGCAATTAGTGAAAAAATATGACTTAGCTAAAGATCTGTTCATAAAAGAAATAATCGAATTACTTTCTCATCAGTATCCTGATGCCCATTCGCTACTTGAAGATGTGGGCTATGGGAGCTCTAGGGTAAGAAGAAAGCTCTTTGGGACCTGATGCTTAATCTCTAAAACCCTATAACAATGTCCCTTTGTCAAAAAAAATGCTAGTATGGCGCACTTTTTGAATACAAACGGTGCTTTATGTCTATTCAGAGTCCTTCACAGCAAGGGAATGGTCTTATCCGCTGTTACAATATGTTCCCCAGCTATTTCGCTAATCTTCATGAAATGACCGCCTATTTAAAACAATTGAAGAAACTAGGCGCTAATGTTGTTTGGGTAAATCCGCTTTCGCTCGCCGGGGAAACCGTTATTGAGAAATCTGATCCTATCACGGCACAAAATCAAGCAGTGAGTCGAAGCTTATATGCCATGGCTGATATGAGCTTAATTGATCCTAGGTTCAGTGTCGTCAAGCGCGATGCGGATGGCGATATAGTTTTGACTATGGTTCAGATTGCACTATTAAACAAAGAAAAAAAACTGGGCATTGATAACGTTTTAACCATAACCAGCCGTATCAAAACCCTAAGAGAAGAAATTGAAGATCTTGAAGTTGAGCTTAGTGTTAAAGATAAAGAGATTGTTGCGAACGAATCAACTTTAAAAAAACCAAGGGCCAAACAAGGTTTTGACTATGAACTTTTCGAATCTGATGCCTCAGATTTAAAAGAAGAGCACGCTAAGCTCACAAAGGAAAAAGCTAAATTAAATAAGAAATTTAATGAAAGTTTGCTATTGCAAAAAAGATGTATTCAATTTTTAGATGGGCTGGCAATGAAAGAATTTGCTAGTACAGCAAAAAGTTTGGGTATAACACCCATATTTGATTTGGTTGTGAATCATGTCGCTAATGATGCCCCCATCGTGCAAGAACACAAAGACTTTTTCAATTTTGCAGATAGAACTTATCATGATGCAACAGCGTTTGCCTATACCAAATTATTAGGTCCTCGCAGCCTCAGTGCTGCTGAAAAAGAAGCGCTTCTTGGGCAAATTCCCACCATCTTCAAGGAAGTATGGCTTCCTTTGATTAACCAATATGTAGGAGAATGGGGCTTTGGTGGTGTGCGAGTAGACTGCGTGCGTAAAATTCCGCATCAACTAAGGACGATGATTTATAGCGCAATCCGAAAAGAAATTAGTATGCAAGAAGATGCTGCACCTATTGTTATATTAGAAGAATCCTTGTTTTCAGAATTAAGCCCACAAGATTTTGTAACTACTGTTCAAGGTGCTGGGGCAACACACAATATGGGCAGTGTCTACTACAAGCAACGTTTATGGCATGGAGGTCTTCCTGAAGATCCTAGCTTCGAAGATCACTATAAAAAATCCATGGTTGAACAAGGCGTTATTAACTTCACCGGGATCCATGATCATTTTTCCTGTGCAATGACAGTGTGTCGTGATCTTGCCTTTGAAAGATTGCAGGAAAATGCTGAGCTCTATCAGGCTTATCTTGAATGTTTAGCACAAAGAGATCAAATGTCTGAGGCTGCAAAAGATTCAATAAAATCTGTTTTTATACATCACTATGTTAAAGAAATTATTGAAGAGTTGCATGACCCTGATAACTTTAATGAACAAATCAATCGTTTTGGACTTCAGTATCGTGACAAATTTCTGACAAGCGCTTTTTCAGGCAGTGGCGGTTATTATATGATGTCCGGTGATGAATTTGCATCCTTAAGAACGCCAAGCGTATTTTTGCGTGCCAACGGGCAAGAAATTTATCCTAATTTACGATTAAGAGTTTTTGAAGAATACAAGGAAAAATGTGACGAAGCCTTAACGCTAATGGCAGAACAGCTTGTTAGAAGAAAAAAATATAGAGATGTTTATGCACGCTTGAGTCCTGCGAATAAGCAAATATTTTTGAGCGCAACCAAAGAACAGCTCTATAACGAAACTCATAGCATCCAGGAAACAAAAGATGCCTTTGTTGCAACAATTAAGAGTGTGATGCGCAAAGCTAATATTAAATGGCGAACAGAGCTGCTTCAGGAAGTCAAACTCAAAAATGATCATACAAATGGTTGGCAAGCACCAGAAAGTTTATCTGCTTTTACCCCAGTTGAGTTCTTTGCCCATACTAATTCTATTCTTTCAAAGCTTCCTGCCTCCCAAACACATTATTGGAGTGAATTGTTTAAAGCTGTGGATGGTGATGTCTTGGTTGCTGTCAGGGTCAACGGTCTGGGTTATGCTGGGCCCACAGATGTCATCATATTTAACTTAAATCCGCATAAAACCATTGATTTTAGCTTGCAGGATATTGAGAAAATTTCACAGTGGTTACAACAAAGAGGTTTTCCGGTTGTGAATGATGCCGTTAAAGAAAACCCAGATTTCCATAAAGCCAAAGGTTGCATCATGGGATCTACAACTTTTAACCAGGCACCAGCCAATCTCTATTTTGGTGGATATTTCTATTTGGAGGATGAACTTCTTGATTATAGCCTTGAGCAAAATAACACATTGTGCAAATTTAATATTGTTGTTCATCCCCAAAGAAATATGAAGCCACCGTTGTCACCTTCCATACCCGCGGCATTCATCGCAGAAAAAATTCCTCAAGCATTGCTAGACACCTTTAATCGTCTCAAGCTCAATCCACAGGGAGTCTCAACAAGAAGAAAGTCACCAGAGCTACCCAGCGCTTTGACATCTTCGAATGCAGAAAAAGAAGATATTCATTTAGGCATATAACACGCCTGATTATTGATGCTGATTTTTATCTTCGTCAGTAACCAGGTGTATATCATCTGTTTTTCATCATACGATAATTAACATTGGCCTGGTTTGTTGTTTTCAGTAGAATGTTACTACTTTTCTAAACGGATGATTTACAGCCATGCAAGATGGCCCCCATTTATCAGCAGCGCATTTATCAGGATCAGTATCAGGTGAACAGGCGACTCTGCCACCTTCTGCCGTCCTGTTTTCGAGCGCCCACAGTGGGGCATCTATTTCTTTTAACTCTACCCAATTGTCATTGGTAGAAGCGTATTTTGAGGGCAAGTTTAAACCGGGCTTTGAGAAATTCATTGAGGTCGTTGAAGACCATGAGATGAAATCACTTCGCGCCTATTTAATTGTCTGTGCGCTCTCTTTGCCGTTTGACGTTTATGAATCGCTGTTTAATTTTTATTATCCTCCCGTAGAAGAAACAAGCACTTTTTACCCGCAGAATAGCTATTTTAGAGAGTTAATGCTTAACTTTAACAAACTGTGCTTAGGGAAAATAAGCGTTGATAATGAAATTTATAGCCAGATATTTGATCCCAGGCTGAGCAGCCAATCATCAACCACAAATTCACCAACCAAGAAAATATTACTATCTCGTGCCATCGCTAGTGAATTAAGAAGCTTTGTTCAAGACTTTGACTTTAATAATGAATTAATTCAAAAAGCCCAAATTTTTCTCAGCAATATGGGGATAAAGGAAACCAGCGAAATAGCTAAAGGTTTTGGTCAATCGACAGTCAGAAGAAAACTGAGTTTTTAATCTTACCGTTCATACCTTTGAGTTAACCACTTATCAGCTTATCCTAGCTAAGACGGCTCAATTGCTACATTCTTCAAGTTTGATTCTTAAAAAGATATTTGGGGCTTTTTTTATGCTATCTCCGGTTCCTGTGGCAACCCTCGAAAATGGTCTTATTCGTTGTTACAACATGTTTCCAAGCTATTTTAAAAATATTGATGATATGACCGCGTATTTACCTGCCCTTAACAAACTTGGGATAAATGTCGTCTGGATTAACCCTGTCCAATTAGCAGGACAGACTGTTACAGAAAAAGCCGATATGATTACAGGGCAAAATCAAGACTACAAAGGCAGTATTTATGCGATGGCGGATCCTACCTTAATCGACCCTAGATTTAGTGTGGTTGCACGTGATGCTGATGGCGATATGGCCCTGACGCAAGAACAGCAAAGGTTTCTTGAGAGCACAGGTTTAAACATTTTAGAAACCATTAATCGTTGTAAAAAATTGAGCGCAAAAGTAGCGGCGACACAATTTGAAATTGATAAAAGAGAAAAGGATTATCATAAAAACATCAAAATGTTAGGGCAAAATGCTGAAGATAAATCAGCAAAATATGAAAACATAAGAACAACAAATGTAAATATTAAAATGAAATTAGATGCTTATTATGTTGAGCTGGAAAAATTAAACCAAGAATATGTTAAGTATCAACAAACACAAAGAGAGTGCATTCAATTGCTAGATGGGCTAGCAATGCAAAAATTTACCCTAACCGCCAAAAAATTGGGCATGACACCGATTTTTGATTTGGTATTTAACCATGTGTCCAATGATGCGGCCTTGGTTCATGAGAGGGCTGAATTTTTTAATTTTGATGATAAAACCTTTCCTGATGCCACCGCTTTTACTTATAGTAAATTATTAGGTTCAAGACGTAATGTTGAGTCTCTTTCAGATGAAGAAAGAGCAAGTATTGTAGAACAAATTCCAACAATCATTGAACATGTGTGGCGACCCTTTATTCAACAGTATGTTCGTGAATGGGGTTTTTGTGGTGCACGCGTCGATTGCGTGAGGAAAGTACCCAAAGAATTAAGAGCACAAGTTTATGGGCTCATTCGACAAGAAGTTGAAAGACAAGAACATCCTATGCCTGTGGTTATCATGGAAGAAACCTTATTTTCAGATTTAAGCCCTGAAGAATTTTTGCAAAAAGTGGGCGGTGCAAATGCTACCCACAACATGGGCAGCACATATTATAAGGAGCGTTTATGGCATGGTGGCTTGCCAGAAGATCCAAGCTTTGAGGATTTTTTCAAAAAATCGATGGTTGAGTTTGGCGTTGTTAACTTTAGCGGCAATCATGATCATTATTCCTGCGCGATGACGGTTTGTCGCGAGTTGGCAAGAGAAAGGTTAGAAGAAAATGCCGAGCTCTTTGAAGCTTATCGTAATTTTATAGGAGAAAAGGAAAATCTTTCTGATGCTGGCAAAGAGCTGCTCAAATCCTTCTTCTTTCATCACTATGTTAAAGAAATTATTGCTGAATTACATAACCCGGATTTTTTTAATGCGCAGATAAATCGGTTTGGTATACATTTTCGTGATAAATTTTTAACAAGCGTTTTTTGTGGCAGCGGTGGTTATTTTATGATGTCAGGCGATGAATTTGCCTCATTTAAGACACCCAGTGTATTTGTGCGCCCCAATGGAGAAGCAGTACATCCCAATAAGCAACTGCAAATCTTTTTAACCCATAAAGACCTTTGTGAGCGCGTTCTACATAGGATGGCCGAGTCTGCTATCTTGGGAAGAAAGTATAAGGATATGTATGCAAAACTAGATTCACCGAACAAGGCAATTATCCTGAGTGCGATTAAAGAGCAATTAAGAAACGAAATCAATGCAAACATAATAAACACGAAAGAAAGATTCGTTTTTCAACTTAAAAAAACATTCAAGGCAGAACATCTTGCATGGTCAGAAAATTTACTTGACGAAGTTGAATTTGAAGACAGCTATAAAAATGGCTGGCAAGCACCCCAAGCACTGGAAGCTTTTGCAAATCCTGAATTTTATGCACATGTGAATAAGATCCTTAGCAAATTGCCAGCTTCTAAAACGCATTTTTGGTCTGAGCTATTTAAAACCCTAGATAATGAAATATTAATAGCGGTGAGAGTGAATGGTTATGGATATGCTGCGCAAACTGATGTGGTGATTTATAACTTGAATCCACACAAAACAGTTTCATTTAGTATGCAAGATCTTGAAAAAATTTCACAATGGTTTCAGCAAAGAGGATTCCCAACTTGCAGTGAGGATGTGTTGGCTAACCCTGATTATCACCGCGCTAAAGGGTGTATTCTGGGCTCAAGCGAACATCGTCAGGTGCCTGCGAATTTATACTTTGGTGGTTATTTTAGCCTTGAAAAAGAGATAGAAAATCATCACGTTAATATAGACAATGTCGCGCATGGTTTCCAGGTTTGCGTGTCACCGCAGGTGAGAAGAGATCCATTGTCGCTACAAATGCCAGAGCTGTTTGTACCAGAAAGCACTTCAAGCAATGTGTTGTTGCAGATGTTTAATCGATTCAAGATTTCTGAAGAGGCTTCTTCATCACTGAAGCTTTCCGGGGAGATTAGGTCTAGTGTGCCAGAATCTGCTTCTTCATCAAAGTCACAATCATTCGGTTGGTAATTGTGACGACGAAGCAACTTCGTCGTCACAAATTTGTGCGCTTTAAGCGGTTGCAAAACTTTCTTTGAGTTTTTTCGCAACCGTTTCAAGCGGCAGTTGAACGTAAACGGGCAAACCACTTTCATAAGGTGGATACGCTTCACCCGCAATGAGGGGCAATAAGTAATCCTTACAAGCTTGGGTGATCCCATAACCATCTGGTGTGATAAATTCACGCGGCAAGGTTTTTTCTACGTTTGCCACTTTTGAAAGTGCAACTTCCTCAATATGCCAGCGATAAGGTGTTGCGCTATCACGCACAACGACAGGCATAACGGCATTTTTGCCAGCAAGTGCAAATTCAACCGCGCTCTTGCCTAAAGCATAAGCTTGGTCAACATCTGTTTGTGAGGAAATATGTCTTGCGGCACGTTGAAGATAATCAGCAACAGCCCAATGATTTTTTAAATTGAGTTCTTTTTTAATCATTTGCGCTAAGAAAGGCGCAACACCACCCAATTGGGCGTGGCCAAACGCATCTTTAAGGCCTGATTCAGCTAAAAAACTGCCATCGGGATTTTGAGTGCCTTCTGAGACAACGATGACGCAATAGCCATTGCTCTTAACAGTGCTTTGCACTTTTTGTAAAAATTCAGCTTTGTTAAAGGCAATTTCGGGAAATAAAATAAGATGTGGCGCACCATTAGCAGCACTTTGCGCAAGTCCGCTTGCCGCAGCAATCCAGCCCGCATGACGGCCCATTACTTCCAGAATAAATACCTTGGTAGAGCTTGCTGCCATAGAGGCAACATCTAAGCTTGCTTCTAAGGTAGAAATTGCTACATATTTAGCTACAGAACCAAATCCTGGGCAGTTATCGGTAAAGGGCAAATCGTTATCCACCGTTTTGGGGATCCCAATGCACGTGATAGGATAGCCCATTTCCTGGCTTATCTGGGACACCTTGTTAGCGGTATCTTGGGAATCTCCGCCACCATTGTAAAAGAAGTAACCTATGTTATGGGCTTCGAAAACAGCAATGAGGCGTTCGTATTCTTCGCGGTTTTCCTGTAAGCCTTTTAGCTTGTAACGGCAGGAGCCAAAAGCGCCAGCTGGTGTATGACGCAATTGCGCGATTTGGGCATCACTTAGGGTGGAAGTATCAATTAACTCTTCTTTGAGTGCCCCCAGAATGCCATTTTTGCCGGCAAAAACGGTGCCGATTTTATCAGGGTGGGCACGAGCGGTTTCAAGAACACCGCAGGCAGAGGCATTGATAACAGCGGTGACACCGCCCGATTGCGCATAAAAAGCATTTTTAAGAGCCATATTGAGGTTACCTTTGTCGAAAAATAAAGCGAAGGTTACAATTTTTAAAACAGAATTGCTAGTAGTTGTAAGTTAATAAACTGAATAGAAGAGAAAATGATCAATAGCTTTTTTCAAACCATCTATATCTTGTTCAATTTATGTTCATTGAGAAGCAGCCCTTCGTTGTTACCCTACTCGGCCATAGTCTTAGTGGTTTTAATGGTCGCCGAACTTGTTTTAAATGTGGTGACGCTCAACCAACTCAAGGGCGTCTCCCTACCAGAAGTCATCACTGCCACGCTTTTATCTTTAGTTGTTTTAGTAGCGCTTATCTATGCCATGCTAGCGCAACGAAAAATGCAAAACCGTCTCTACAAAGTGTTGATTGCTTGGTTTGGAACAGAGTTATTGTTAACGCTGATTTTAAAAATCATACTTGTGATCATGCCAGAGAGTTTGCAAAACACCAGAACGATTCAAGCTGTTTTACAAATTGGATTTTTTACATGGAATGTCGTCATAAAAGCTTACATCATTAAAAATGCCTGCGAAATGAAAATGTCCAGAGCGGTGTTAATCACTTTTGGCATATTGATTATTTCAACCTTACCCATTCAGTTTTTATTGGGCGAATATATTCCGCAAAATTTACCGCCAACAGAATAGGAGAGAGCAATGCATATTCATATATTAGGGATCTGTGGCACCTTTATGGGCGGGATTGCCAGTCTTGCCGTTGAAAATGGCATTAAGGTAAGTGGCAGTGATGAGAATGTTTATCCTCCCATGAGTACCCAATTAGAGAAATTAGGCATCACCTTACATGAAGGCTATAAACGTGAGCATATTCAACAGCTACGTCCCGATGTGGTGGTGATTGGTAATGCCTTAAAGCGTGGTATTGATGCTGTAGAATATGTTTTAGATGAAGGCATTCCTTATCAATCGGGCCCACAATGGCTGGCAGAAAACCTGCTTAAAGAAAGGTGGGTCATTGGTGTGGCAGGCACGCATGGCAAAACCACCACAACCAGCATGATTGCTTGGATAATAGAGTATGCGGGTTTTAACCCAGGCTTTTTAATTGGTGGGATCCCTGCTAACTTTGGCGTTTCAGCAAAATGGGGACAAGATCCTTATTTTGTAGTCGAAGCCGATGAATATGATAGTGCTTTTTTTGATAAGCGCTCTAAGTTTGTTCATTATCATCCCAGAACTTGTGTCTTAAACAATCTAGAATTTGATCATGCCGATATTTTTAACAGCCTAGATGATATTAAAAAACAATTTAACCATTTAGTGCGCACAGTTCCTGGCAAAGGGGCTTTGATTGTGCCCACCCAAGATAAAGCAATACAAGATGTTCTGGCGATGGGTAAATGGAGTGATATTATTTCTTTTGGCGTGGATGGACATTGGCAAGCAAAGCTCATTGAGCAAGATGGCAGCCAATTTGAAGTATTCTATCAAGGAAAATCGCAAGGCCAAGTTAAATGGTCATTAATTGGGGCGCACAATGTAAGCAATGCACTTGCCTCGATTGCTGCAAGCTGTCATGCAGGCATTAAACCCGACTGTGCTATTGAAGCTTTAGGACATTTTAAATCAGTGAAACGCCGCATGGAAATCCGCGGTCAAGTGAATGGCATTACGGTTTATGATGACTTTGCACATCATCCCACCGCCATTGCCACAACCGTTGCAGGGCTTCGTGCGAAAATTGGCACGCAAAAATTAATTGCTGTGGTAGATATTCGTTCTAACACCATGTGCATGGGGACGCATCAACATGAGATGCCGGATTCTTTAAAAGAGGCTGATGCGATTTATGTTTATCAATCTCCAAAAGTACAATGGGATGTCAAAGAAACCTTTGGCAAACTTAACAAGCCGATGTTGATTGCACAAGATACTCAAGCCATTATTGATGCCTTGGCGCAACAAGCAAAAGCCAATGATCATATTTTGGTAATGAGTAATGGTGGTTTTGATAATTTACATCAAAGATTGCTCAGTGCCTTGGAAAATGAGCCTGCGCTACTGACATGATAAAAAAATTAGGTGTCTATCGTAATCGAATGGCGTGTGGGGAATCACTTTTTTTGTGGCGTAGCCACGAAATAAAGTTGTTTCCCCATACGTCCCGCGATTTCTCACACCTAATTCTTAATTGGAAAGAATCATTTTATGGTTAAAAAAGAAATTACCCTCGCCTTTGCTGGCGCCTCAGGTGCCCTTTATGGTTTACGCCTTCTTGAGCAACTGGTGAAAGCAGATTGGCAAATCAGTGTGGTGATTTCAACTGCTGGATTAATGGTCATCAATGATGAAACAGATCTCAAACTATCCGGTAATGTGCAAAAGATAAATGAAATTTTAAACGAAAAATATCAGGCTAAAAACGGCCAAATTACCGTATATGGTAAAGATGATTGGTATTCTAAATTGGCCAGTGGCTCTAGCGCCCCTAAAACCATGGTGGTATGTCCTTGCAGTGTAGGTTGTTTGGCTGCTATTGCCTTAGGCACGAGTGATAATTTAATTGAGCGTGCGGCTGATGTTGTTATCAAAGAGCAAGGTAAACTGCTCTTGTTGGTGCGTGAAATGCCACTCTCTGCTATTCATCTAGAGCATATGTTAAAACTCTCTCGTTTAGGCGTTTGCATTATGCCAGCAAGCCCCGGTTTTTATTTTAACCCGCAATCTGTAGATGACATTGTCGATTTTGTTGTAGCCAGGATGTTAGAAAATATTGGCATTGAGCCGCAAATTTCTAAAAAATGGGGAAATACATAATGAGAAAGTACGCGTTATTTATTTTATTATTTGTTTCACAATTTACTTTTGCGGCACTTCCTCCCACCGCTGAAAGTATGCGTCGCATCAAGTCTATCATGGATTCCCATGAGGTTTACGATAAATTAGGTTCAGTGAATTGGATAGTGTCTGTTAAAGAGGTGAGTGAAGCTAACTACGAAGTAGCTTCTGAAAAATGCACCTTAAAAGTGACGGTGACACAAGAAGAATCTGCCCATGAGCCTAAAATAATAGGGCCAAGACAATTAAAAGTTAGCGTTGGTGAATTGGCTTGTAAATAATTTTCTGCGCTTTTGCGATAATTCTAAAGGCGTTTTCCTCGATATCCCTTTCAGGTGCTCCATTGGTCGGATAACCCATTCATTTCCTTAGCTGCTCGTGTAGAATATGTCGGCAAAATTACGACATAAAAAAAGCAAAAAGAATAGCTACACGTTTTGGTGCTGATTTCTGCTCGATTTGCTTAAGAAAAGGAAAGGGCCCAATGCTTCATTTACATAATTATTCAAGACTTGCCTTGCGATCCCATCACGTTGAAGGCCCCATCAGATTTGCTGATAAAGAGTGGAAAGCAATCAGTCTAGGCGACAATTTTGCAGAAATTACATCGCCATATTTTGTTTTACTCTCCTCAATAAAGGGAATTGAAAGATTATTTGTCGATTGTAATTCTAAACCCATTAATGCTTTGTTTGAAAAAATTTGCGAACTATCATCATTGAAAACCAATTTTGATATTTTAACGCTTGTCTCTCAAACAATTGATGATTATACAATGCTTCATCCTAGCGTTGCAGATGAAGTGAGGGAAACAATTGATCAAGGCTTAGATACAAGAATTGATGAATATCTTGTACGGCGCAAATTTGGACTAATAAAGGGAAAACCTGCCGATTTGGATATCCCAATAGATGAATTGATGGCGGCAGGATTACTTAACTGTTCTCATAAAGGTCTTTTAGCAGCTGTTATTATTGGAAAATTGATACAGAGAAAAATTCTGCCTTTTGGTAGCTCTCGTTTTTATCGTTCCTTAATTCATGTCAAGGGAAGCGGATATAACGCGGGCCACGCCTGGGCTGTTTACAATCATTTTAGAGCTAATGCAATATGGGTTATCGATCCACGCTGGGAAAATGTACAAAGAGTAGATAGAACTAAGCCCTTAAAATTGGGGTATGGGAAATATCCAGCAAGAGAGATGATTAAGCGTATAGAGATGCTCGATAATGCCACAATGACGAAACCGCCAAGTGTCGATAACGCTTCTTGTTCCGCAATGGTCCATGATACAAGCGAAGCTGCAGAAATGTCCGCACATCCTGAATGGAGTAGCGATGATCTGGCAGCCAAATTACTCAAGTTGTATCGCTATTATGGGCAGCAATATTACATGCTAGATCTGCAGAATACAATCGAGATGACATGTAAAAGCATGGCGCGAAGTAATCTAGATTCATTTTTGCATACGCTTGTCTATTTGAATATACCTTATGAGATAGACTTTGATAGTTTAAGAATACGCATAGAAAAGGCGGACTTTAATAGGCATTATGAAGCTATCTGTTCTGCAATCCAAGATATTGGCGCACTGCAAAGAAAATTCAGCCAAAAGATAGAACAAGCAAAATCTATAAAATCGTTAATTAGGATAATTTCTAGTTTTAGTGGTTACATTCAAGCAGATGATGGCAATTTTATTAATGTTGGAGAATTAACGAATGCGATAGTAGATAAAAGCAATGGCATTGATGATAAATCAAATATATCACTCCCACATCAATATGGTTTAGCGCAAAAAGTGGACCTGCTTATTCAACAATTGCACAATGAAAAGGCTGCTTTACAAGCGACAACATCCATTAAAAGGCAATCAGCTTTGCCCCAAACAGAGCAGAAAGCAAAGCCTGTTGAAGTAGAAGAAAAACAGCAATTTAAGGCAAAGCGCTAAAGAACTCAAAAAGTTTTACACCTCAAAAAACGCCAATAAATCTTCAGGGCTCAGGTTTGTTCTTTGTGGGCCCCTCATATCTTTTACGATTTCACCATGATAAAGCATAAGGGTTCTGTCCCCATAGGCTAATGCTTGATGCATACTGTGGGTGATCATCAGTGTGGTTAATTGATGTTTTTTCACAATATCATTGGTGACTTCCATAATCGTTTTTGCGATTTTGGGATCTAAGGCTGCGGTGTGCTCATCCAGTAGCAGCAACTGACAATCTTGCAATGTAGCCATGATTAAACTCAAGGCTTGGCGCTGCCCACCTGAAAGAGAAGCAACATTGTCTTGCAAACGGTTTTCTAAGTTCATTTCTAAGGCACTTAAAGCTTGCTTGAACTTATCCCTGAGTGAAGCTTTTAAACAAAAACCAAGACCACGAGGTAAGCCGCGCTTATAAGCAAGACTTAAGTTTTCTTCAATGGTTAAATGGGAAAATGTGCCTATCATGGGATCTTGAAAAATACGCGCAATGAATTTAGCACGCTTTTCGGTAGGGAGTTTTGTAATGTCCACATCATCAATCAACAAGCGACCCTGGCTGCACAGTAGATCGCCAGCCAAAATATTCATCAAGGTTGATTTGCCAGCACCATTACCACCAATGATGGTGATAAATTGACCCTTTTCAATAAGGAGGTTAATGCCTTTTAACACATGATTTTCAAGGTGCGTTCCTTGATTGAAATTCACATGAATATTTTCAAGTTTAATCATGTGCCCTCCCTTTTTTTAGTTGGGGTAAAATCATGGTGAGTGTAACCAGCATCGCCGTCAGTAAATTTAAATCGGTCGCTTTTAGCCCTAGTTGATGTGTATTTAAGGCAAGCCCGATGACAATTCGATAGACTAGAGAGCCCATAACACAGGCAAGCAAAGCCATGGCCACTTTTTTGGGCGAAAGTAAGGTTTCACCGATAATCAAAGAGGCTAAGCCAATAATGATGGTGCCCGTGCCCATGGAGATATCTGCAAAGCCTTGTGATTGGCAGAATAAAGCACCTGCAAAAGCCACCAGGGCATTGCTTAAGGCCAAGCTAAAAAGTTTCAGCTTGTCTATGCTAAGGCCATAAGCGCGGCTGACTCTGGGGTTAAGGCCAATCGCTCTGATCCCTAATCCAAAATCAGTAGCAAAAAGCCATGTAAGCAAGCCTAAAACACCCATGACCAAAAGGACCAAGAGCCCAATAACATGGGTGTGTGAAAAGAGTGTGGTTTCATGAAGAAGAGCAATATTAGGCTTGTCCATGATTCTTAAATTGATGGAATACAAGGCGGTCATGGTCAGAATGGACGCAAGCAGGCCCATGATTTTCCATTTAACATGTAAATACCCGGTGCAAAGTCCTGCCATGGCGCCTGCAAGACAAGCAATCAAGGTTGCTAAAAGAGGAGAATAACCTGCCACAATCAAAGCCGCACTCATGGCCGCTCCCAAGGTGAAGCTGCCATCGACGCTAAGATCGGGGAAATCAATAATGCGAAAGCTAAGATAAACACCCATAGCAACAAGGGCATAGAGTAAGCCTATTTCAATAGCAGCTAATAATGCGAGGGCATTGATCATATTTGCCCCGCAGCGTAAGTATTTAATTTGAAAGGGATGACTGAGGAAAAATAAGGAGATTTTAAGTGTTGTGCTCGTTCATTTGGGGTTTTGGTTTGCATTTTATTTCTCTATTCGGTTTAAGCTTGGCAACTTTAGTTAGGATGTAATACATAACAAATCGATAGCCTGTAAATCGATAGGAAGTAAATCGATTCATTCCGAATAGAGAGAGCGATGTGGCTACGATCATTTTAGTTGCTCAAATCAATAAAAATCTATTTTTAATATATAGCAAGATTTAAAGAGTGTAAACAACCGTTGGGCTGTTCATTCGTTACCGTTTGGAGGGAATAAGCGAATATTGGAATATGTTTATTTTCTTAATGCAGCGTGTCCGCATGACTGCCCATCTTTAAGGAGCGCAATTCGCGTGCAGCGCAAGCTTTGCTATTTAGCCCTGTTTCCATGGCTTTGTCTTTAATGTCCTGGGGTGTTTGAATAATAGAATATAATTTTGCATTAATTTTTTGCAGTGTTTCACCAAGATTGGGTGCAACGCTTATCATGGCAATGATTTCAACGGCTTTGTCTGCAAATGCAGATGAATCAAGGGTTTCACCTTGCTCTAATAAATTCGCAAATTTATCGATAAGATCATTTGGATTAATGGACATTGCGTTTTCCCCTCAAGCTTTTTATTTTTTCTTAAGGGGATTTTAGCTAAAAAATAAGGACAATCTACGTTTATCGCCTCATTTGCGATAAATGGAATAAACAGTATGATAGGAGGTATAAGTTATACGACTTCTAGGTCTTCATTTTGCGTTTCTTCAATCTTATTTAGCTTATAGATTTTAGAAAATGCGATAGCAAAAAAGCCATTGCCCGTGACGTTCGTCGCGGTGCCAAATGGGTCAAATAACATATAAATTGCTGTAATTAAGCCAATCATTTCACTGGAGAAATGAAGGTAAGCCTCTAATAGTGGGGTCACGACGATGATGGCGCCACCGGGTACGGCGGCTACGGCAAATTTAGCGAGTGCATAAAGAAAACCAAATTCCATAAATTCAGTGATGCTGGGTAACTCATGTCCAAAAGCCAGCAGGGTGGTTAGGGATAAAATGGTGATCCCTAAAGCGCTGCCCAAGGTGTGGGTGTTGATGGTGGCAGGAATAACCATTTCAGCCACTTCAGGATCTTTTAGATTCTTTTCAGTGCACAAAATAAGCAAAGGCATAGTGGCGGCACTTGATAGCGTGCTAAATCCCGTAATAGTGGCGGGCAGAACATTTTTGAGATAATTCAAAAAACGCTTTATGTTAAATTTAGCAACCACAAAATAAAGCAGCAACATATAACAAAGTTGTGTGCTGACCACAATCAAGCAAACAGGCCCATAGGTTTTGAGGGCGCGCGCCAAAAGATGCTCATGTTCGAGCTTAAAGACAAAGCCTAAAATAAATATGGGTAAAAGGGGAATAAACACTTTCTTTAAAAAAGTGATGGCATAAAAATGCAACTTTTTGGCGGCTCTATCGACTGCGGCATTGCGTTTAAATGAGAAAATAATGCCTAACACAAAACCAATGATTAAAGCATATTGATTGCCTATCCATTTAGGCAATTTCAAGGTCCACAGTGCATTCAACGCAGATTCGGCATCAACTGGCACATGCGCAGGGATGCTGAGCTTGGTGAGCGTTAAAGAGCCCACTGTAAAGCCGGTAAAAATGGCGGTGCAGTTGCTGACAAAGATCATGGCAACGAGCGTGACTATGAATTTAATGACACCGGATTTTAGATTAAGTAATGCGGCAAAAACGAAACTGAAAATAATAACGGGTAAAATAAATAGCAGCAGCTCTTTAATAGTTAAGCTGATGGAATATAAAAATGCTTTGGCTTGGATTGATACATGAGGCCCTATATAAAGGGGGATGATTAAAATTAAAAGAAGAAATAAAGGCAGACCGACACGTTTAAGGAATGTTCTGAGTACACTTAATAAGCGGTTCGTTGACATGTCTGGGTTTTCTGCTTCATGAATGATAACCAACTAGATTCTATGTGAGTTAGCCTTTGATTATAAGTTTATTCGACCCCAGGATCCATACCCCCTTGAAATCCTAAAACCCATCCCCATTTAGGTATTGTAAGCAGTGAAAATTATTTATCTTAAGTGGAGGAATTAAAATGACTTACTGTTACGTAAAACCAGCCTCTTTAATGCGTGAGCTGCAAAATGAACTCTTTCCTTTAGTGGGGTTGGCAGCGCAAAAGCAACAAGCGGAATCCTGGACACCTAAAGTGGACATAAAAGAGCAAGCCAATGAATTTGTGCTCTATGCGGATATCCCCGGTGTTGATCCAAAAGAAATTGAAATTGGCATGGAAGGAAATACACTTATCGTCAAAGGAGAAAAGAAAGCTTTCAAGGAAGACAAAGACAATAATTTCTATCGCTTAGAGCGCGTGAGTGGTAAATTTTACCGGCAATTTACACTGCCAGAAAATGTTGATGCCGATAAAATTAGCGCCAAAGCAAAGCAAGGTGTCTTGGCCATTCATGTGCCCAAGGCGCAAGAAAATAAACAACAAAGAAAAATCAGGATTGAAGAGGAAGACTAAGCAAAAAAAAGCCGGCAACAGCCGGCTTTTTTAATCCGCAAAGGATTATTTAGAAGGACTACGGCTACGACTACGCTCTTTATTTACGTCGTCGTTGCTATTGTCATCATCATCATCCTTTTTTCTACCGCGTTCTTCAGATTCAGACCCTGAACCTTCGTGACGTGCTTTCACACGTGTAGCAATAGAGTCATCTTTGCCTGAAGTAGATTTTTCGCCAGTTCCTGTCGTAGAAACTGTTGCAGCTTTGATTTTATTTCTTGCTTCGTTCCATGCTCTTGCATTTGCGGGTAAATGAAGTGGGTTGAGGTCATATCCTTTTTGATGTGCTTTAAAAAGCCCAACGCCAACTACCCCTGCACTAACAGCGATACCTACAGGAAGCGCATTTTCAAAAACAAAATTGCCAGCAGGTTGTAAGGTATAGTCCCAGGCTATTGCTTTACCAAAACCGATACCATTCCAAAATGCCCATGGTCCCCATGCGTTAACAAATTCAGGCACAGTTTGTGTACAAAACTGTGGTACTGTTTCTGTAAAAAAACCACCCAAATTTTGTAAAAATGTAGGATCACTAACAGCTGATTGTGCAGTGTCTATTATTGTTTGATCGGCGCCATTTAAAGCCATTTTTGGACTCCTTTTTTGCGTATAAACTTCCTAGGCAAAAAACCAAGCAGGGTAGCTGGTTTTTTCTCTTTCTTTGTTTGACCAAAGAAGATGTGGCTTTTTAACATAGTTGATGCGCAAAAGAAAACCTAAAAAGGGGATTTTGCTGTATGTTACTGCAAAATACTGTTTAAATAATCAATTTTAACGTTGTTGTTTAGCTAAGAAAGTTTAGATTTATGGCGCCAGAGGTTATATTTTGCTAAGTTACTAAATGGTACATTGACCCTAAAGGCTTTAGTATGTTGTTTAAAAACACGGTTGGTTTTCTTTGCTTGATGCTCAGTTTTTCTTTGCAAGCTTCTGCCGTTGAAATTAATTTACTGGGAAAATTAGATGATGCGCAGGAATATGTTAGCGATCCTTTAAAAGGCGTTGTTGCAAAATACACCATTATCGAAATGATGGCCAAGTGTGAATTTGATGAGCAATGTGAATTGAATATGAAACCCCAATTAGAACAATTGGCTAAAGAACAAAAAAATATATTATATTCAGCCTTTTTAAAATATTTGGAATGGTCAAAAAAGGATTTAGCATTTAACATTAAACATTGTCAAATAGATGAAAAAAAAATCGTTCGCAAAGTGTATGCTAAATGTTATTTAGACTGGGTTGAAGCCGAAAAAAAACACCCCCCCCTTAACAGACATGAAATTGATATTTTAGAAACCAATAGAAATAAATGTTTACGCGAAAATGAATTAGCACTTGCCAATGCGGGTAATATTTTTGCCCAAGCCGATCTGGTTAATTTGGCCGAATATTTTAAAGATACGGCTGAAATGAATAAATGGTCAGCCAAAATTGAAGCCATAAAAAACACCCCTCAATATCAACTTTTTATAAAATGCTCGGAAATACCTTAAAAAGTATCCGACATTGACTTTATGCATTGTTGAAAATTTTTGAAGTCCTTGTCATAACAATTTATAATTCTTCCTTTTAAAAATAGGAAAGATTATGTCGCTACAAAAGGGGCCATCTCAACTCACGGCACATGATGCATATGAAGCTTTTGAGCTAGTTTATCCGCCTGCCTTGCAACAGTTATTTGATAGTATTTGGCGTATCGAGGATAGGCAAGAAAGAGAAAATCAAATGGCTGAGTTATCCAATGACGACAGAAAAAAATGTGAGAATTATCTTGCTGCAATTGCTGAATTGGAAACAACTATTTATCGCAGGGTAGTACAAGAAGTGCCTAGTTATACACCGCTTCATGCGCAAAACCAACATCGCAATGAAAATCATCCTGTTACAGTCTATTTAGCTGCTTTGGAAAAAGATCTGCAAGATCAAAAGGAACCTGAAGCTAAAAATCCTGTAAAAAATATTAAGCACTGCTAGTGAAGTGTTTAGCTACCACTCTCTAACCAGTGCATCAGCGCGGGGATCACATTTTCTGCATTTAATAACCAATGATCTCCGCCTTTCACTTCAATATAAGTGACATCACAATCATGCGCGCGCAGCGCTTCTACCATATCATATCCAACACCAGGATAAATGCGTAGATCATTTGTTCCCTGCATAATAAGGATGGGCAAATTTTTGCTCAACTGTGGAATGACATTCATGGGCTCGCGAAGCGCTAACCAAGCTTTGCCTTGTTCATCCTCAGTGTAACCATACTTATCAATCATCTTTTGTTTAAATTCATCTCTTTCTTGAAAAATGGCTTTAAGGTTCATGACGCCAGCAATTGAGGCTACTTTTGCAATTTTTTGTTGGATCTGTGGATAACGACCCAAGCATAAAAAGAGCTGTAAAGCACCGCGGCTGGTGCCAACCATGTATTTTCGTTGGGGATGAAAATTGATAGCAAGTTGCGCTTCAAGTGTGCTTAGATAATCAACAAGGTTTTTGACATCATTTACATCATTGCCGCCATACTCATCTTTACCTTCATTGATACCATCACGATAAGTCGTTGCGACTAAAGCATACCCAGGCTGCACGCTTATTTCACTGGGGTGAGGCAAACCAAAATAATGTGCGCCGCCCCTTAATAATACAATCAAGGGAATATCGTGGTTGAGCGTGGTGGGTAAACTCAAATAACCTTTTATCGTTAAATTATCACTGGGGTAGGAAAAAGCATAAAACTGATGGCGTTTCTCCAATATGGCCTGTTTTACAATTGCCGAGGTATTAACATGGGCCAACACCAGCTCAGTGATATCTTTGAGATTTTCACCAGGCGCTAAGTGATAAAGGGTCGCTGATTTTTTACAGCGATTGGTTATTAACCTTCTTTCCCGCGCTAAAAACTGTTGTCTTTGAGCGGGTGTTGTCATTAGGAAACAATCTCCCCGGCAGCTTGTTTGTCAGCATGATAAGAGGAGCGCACCAAAGGTCCGCTGGCCACATTGGCAAAGCCAAGATCATAAGCCTGTTTGGCTAATTCTTGGAATTCTTGTGGTGTGACATATCTATCAACTGGCATATGGAAGCGGCTGGGTTGTAGATATTGTCCGAGGGTTAACATATCGCAATCATAGGCGCGCATATCTTTTAGCGTTTCAATGATTTCTGCATTGGTTTCGCCAAGTCCCAACATGATGCCGCTTTTGGTGGGAATATGTGGGTAGCGTTTTTTAAAGGCTTGGATTAACTTTAGGGATTCTACATAATCGGAGCCTGGTCGAACTTGTTTGTAAAGTCTGGGCACCGTTTCAAGATTGTGATTAAAAACATCTGGAAGGGCAACGCCTAGATTATCTAGTGCTTTATCCATGCGCCCACGAAAATCAGGTACTAAAATTTCAATCTTGGTTGTGGGGCAATGTTCGCGTGCTGCTTGGATACATTCAGCAAAGTGGCTCGCACCGCCATCGCGTAAATCATCCCTATCAACAGAAGTGATAACGACATATTTTAAACCCATTTTGCCCAAGGCAGTGGCTAAGTTGCGTGGCTCGTCTTTATCCAAGGGATCAGGTCTACCATGCGCAACATCACAGAAGGTACAACGGCGCGTGCATTTATCACCCATGATCATAAAGGTGGCTGTGCCATGACTAAAACATTCGCTTAAATTAGGGCAGGCTGCTTCTTCACATACTGTCACTAATTTATGTTCCCTTAATAATTGCTTAAGATTGCTCACAGCCGGGGTAATAGGTGCTTTAATGCGGATCCATTCTGGTAGACGCTTTCTTTGCTCAATAGGGGTTGGCACAATTTTAATGGGAATGCGCGCGAACTTATCTTCACCACGTTGTTTTTCAGTCATGACAAACTCCTGTGCCAACGGTGCGTTGTTGGCTAAATTGTTGTGCGAGAAAGCAAGGATAGGCCTTGGCCACCTTATCGACAGTAATATCGGGTACAAAATCGCTTATTTGCGTCATTTTTAATTGTTTGAAACCACAAGGATTAATACGCTTAAAGGGTGACAAATCCATATTCACATTCAAGCTTAAACCATGATAAGCGCGAAAATGTCTTATTCTCAAACCAATAGAGCAAATTTTAGCATTATCCACATAGACACCGGGTGCTTTGCATTGAGTGTGTGCATTGATGCCATAAGACTTAAGCATAGTAATAATACTTTGCTCTAAAATCTGGACAAAATCCTTTATGCCGAGTTGTAGGCGCTTTAAATCGAAGAGCGTATAAATCATCAATTGTCCGGGGCCATGGTAGGTGACTTGACCGCCTCTATCGCTTTGAACGAGGGGGATGGAGCCTGGATTAAGGACATGTTCAGCTTTGCCAGCTTGGCCTTGGGTAAATACGGGTTGATGTTCTAAAAGCCAAAGGGCATCTTGGCTTATCTCATCACGTTCTTGGGTATAACCTTTCATCAACTGGAAAATGTGTTGGTATTCTTGAAAGGAAGAAAAGGTTTTTAAAGCAAAGGCAGCATTCATTATATTGCAAATAAAACTAAGGGATGAGCGCTTAAGTCCTGGTAGGCTGCATCAAGTTGAGCTTGGCTGATAGCAGTCACTGTCGCTGTGAATGCCAAGTATTTCCCATTTTTGCTTAATTTAGTGCTCATTGCGCCTTCACCCATTTGTGGGAAGTGCTGGCGCATGATGGTGAGCGCGGCCATTTCAAATTCACTATCTGCTTGGCCGATGATTTTAAAGGTAAACTCACAAGGAAAAGTGAGTTTACCTGTTGGTTGCGATGACATTAGGTACCTTGGGTCTCTTCTGCATTGTTAGCAGGATTGAGCATCTTGTGGAAACCTAAGCTGACATAATCAGAGAAGCGATTCCACACGGTGCCTTTGTGCACATCTTCTAAGGCAATCAAGGGTAATTCAGCGATTAATTCATCGCCCAATTTCACCACGAGCTGGCCATGATTTTCACCCTTGTTAATAGGGGCGGTTAGGCTCTTATCAATATTCATCTTGGCATCTAAGCTCTTATATTGCCCTTGTGGGATAGTGATATATAAATCTTTGTTGATACCTAAGGATAAAGTTTTTCTATCGCCCATCCAAACGCGTGGTTCGTTTAAGGGGGTGTTAGCTTGGAAAAGGTGATGGGTTTCAAAAAAGCGAAAACCAAATCGTAACAATTGTAAGGTTTGTTCAGTTCTGTCGCCTTCGGTTTGCGCGCCAACAAGAATGGAGATCAAACGCATATTGTCTTTTTGGCCTGAAGCCGCTAAGCAATAGCCTGCCGTGCTGGAGTGACCGGTTTTGATACCATCGATATAGGGTTCACGCCACAACAAACGATTGCGGTTAGGCTGTTTGATACCGTTAAAGGTAAACCATTTTTCAGAGTAAATTTTATAGGTTTCTGGAAACTCAGTTATCAATGCTTTAGCCAATAAGCTCAAGTCATAAGCTGTTGTATAGTGATCTTGATCAGGAATACCGGTTGAATTGGCAAAATGCGTATCTTTCATGCCAAGCTTTTGTGCGTATTGATTCATTAAATCGGTAAAAGATTTTTCAGAACCCGCAACATATTCCGCAATAGCGACAGTGGCATCATTACCCGATTGAATAATCACGCCGCGTAAGAGTTCTTTAGCAGGGATTTTTTTACCAACAGGCACGAACATTCTGGAACCTTCTGTTTTCCAGGCTGTTTCACTAACCGTAATTTCATCGTCTAGTGTAAAGCGACCGTTTTTTAATTCATGGTCAAACACATACACTGTCATCATTTTGGTAAGGCTGGCAGGGTCGATGCGTTTTTTAGATTCTTTTTCAGCGAGTACTTTGCCGCTTAAATAATCAACCAAGATATAGGCATCAGCACCAACTTCGGGTGCGGCAGGCACGGCATGCGGCGTTGTATTTGTAGCAGCCATACTGATGGGTGCTAAAAAGAACAATGACAGTAAACACATCCTTAGAAAAGCGATTCGACGCATGTTAGTTACCCCACACTGTAAAAGATATAAAAGTCATGTTGAATTTATTTTAACACGAGCTTAAACCCCCCGCACTAAGCGTGCGCCCCTTTGTTATCAAAGGGGGAATGGTTTTACTCGTAAATCACTTTTGGTGTTGCGCCATTTAAAGCCACCAATTTCTTTTGTAAGGTCTTTGCTTCTTTTTCATCTTTTAGCGGCCCAACACGAACCTTATAAGCACCTTTGTCAGATAACTTTCCTTCGTGTACCTGAACATTAATGTTATTCAATGCGGTGGTGAGGGTTGTAGCCTTGTCTGCCAGCTTTTGCGCATTGTTCTTTTTGCTAAAGGCACCTAACTGAATATAGATTTGTTTTTTATCAGTAGCTTTATCAGTGGCCTTGGCAGCGCTCGCCACTTTAGTAGCTTTGCTAGTTTTTGTATCTTTTGAAGATTTAGCAGTGCTAGCAGTTTTGGCTTTATCAGCTTGGACAAGGGTGGTTGCCTTATTGTCTTTAGCACCTTTGGCGGCGGATTTACTTGTCTTGGCTTTGGTTAATTTATTATCCGCTTTGGCAAGGGTATGTTCTTTTTGTTGTTTATGCCAAGCCACAGGATCAATTGCTGTGATGCGCACTTTTCCTGTGCCAGAGGAATGGATCCCTAACTTTTTAGCAGCCGCATAGGATAAATCGATTAATCTATTTTTAACAAAGGGGCCTCTATCATTAATTTTAACAATGACTTCTTTGCCGTTATGTAAATTTTCAATTTTTGCATAAGTAGGTAAGGGCAGTGAACGGTGTGCAGCGGTCATGCCATACATATCAAATTTTTCACCGCTGGAGGTGCGCTGTCCGTGAAATTTTCGGCCATACCAGGAAGCCGTGCCTTCAGCAGAGTAGCCGTCGCTATGCGGTAAGGTGTAGTAATGTTTACCAAAAACTTCGTATTTGTTGGGGTTGCCATAACGGCTTAAGGGTTCGATTCTGGGTGTAGCATTAGGGATATGGGTAACATCAAATTCACTCTCAGGAGGCCCATCTCCGGCAACTGCATCGGCTATTTGATCTTCTTCTGAAGGTGCAGAAGAAAAGATCCCTCTCTTTTTATGGACTTGTGGTTTATGTGCACCATGATGGCTACATGCGCTAAGCAAGATAATCATGAAGAGCAGTGAAATTTTGATAAGTAGACGATTTAGCATGATTCCATTCAAACCCTTCAATGTTAGAGAAGGGGTTTCCCCCTTCGAAGTGATTTAGGTGCGCTGAGATTGCTTATAACTGCTTTTGATTTCTTCACTTAAGTTATAAACCGCCATCGCATAAAGGCTGCTGCGATTATAACGTGTGATCACATAGAAGTTATCAGCACCTAACCAGTACTCTGGGCCTTCTTTTCCTTCAAGACCAATGAGTGCAAATTGCTGTTTGTTTTTATCAATATTTTTAGCAGCAGGAGCGCTCACCCCAAGTTGAGCCATTTTTTGTAAGGTGTTATCCGGTTTAGGATTATTACCTGCAACAAGGGCTGCTTTAAATTTGTCGCCGTTTACTTTGGCACCAAATACAACCGGCGCGCCTTTTCTCCAGCCATTTAATTTGAAGTAATTGGCAACACTACCAATAGCATCGTCAACATTATTGATTAAATCGCGGTTGCCCTTTTTATTGAAATCGATGGCATAACGGCGATAACTGCTGGCAATAAATTGGGGTTTACCCATAGCACCTGCATAGGAGCCTTTAATTTGTTTAGGATCCCAGCCTTGTTCTTTGGCAAGCAGTAAAAATTCTTCTAATTCAGAGAGGAAGAATTTACCGCGTGGTGGGTAATTAAAGCCTAAGGTGACTAATGCGTCGAGGACACTGTATTGTCCGGTATGTTTACCATAAAAGGTTTCAACACCAATGATGGCGACGATAATTTCAGCGGGCACGCCATATTCTTTTTCAGCTTTTGCTAAGGCAGCTTTATTTTGCTGCCAAAATACAACGCCTTCATCAATGCGCTTGGGGGTGAGGAATATGGGTTCATAACGCGCCCAAGTCAATTTTTCAGCTGGCTTAGCAATGGCTTTTAAAATGCTGGGTTGAATGGTGGCGCTATTTAATATTTTAGTTAGTTGAGCCTCATTGTAATGATGTTTTTTGCCCATCATGTTAATAAAGGCTTTCACATCCGCTCTGTCGCTTAAAACTTCAGATTCCGCTTTTGCGCTGACTATCGAAAAGAAACAGAAAAATGTCAGTAAAAATTTTATTAATGTATTTTTTTGCATGTTGCCTACCTTGGCGAACTTTTTTGTTGTGATTGAATGGCTACTAGCATACCGAAAGCTGCCATCCACGTCACCAGGGAAGTACCACCATAACTGATTAATGGTAAGGGGCATCCTACAACAGGCAGTAATCCACTCACCATGCCGATGTTAATAAAAAAGCAAATAAAGAAACCAAACACAATCCCGCCAGCCACTAAGCGCGAAAACAAATCTTGGGTTTGTGTCATGATTTTAATGCCGCGCAGGATCACTGCAAAATAAAGTAAGCTCAAAACACAAGCACCGATAAAACCAAATTCCTCGCCTAACACACTAAAGATAAAGTCGGTGGTTCGTTCAGGTAAGAAATTGAGCTGTACTTGGGTGCCAAGACACCAACCTTTGCCATAGAGCCCACCAGAGCCAATCGCAATCTTAGATTGGATAATATGATATCCAGCGCCTAAGGGATCACTCTCTGGGTTTAAGAAAGTTAATACCCGTTGGCGTTGATAGTCATGTAAGCAATACCACAGTAAGGGCATGGCAGCTGTTGCCAAGGCTGTCATTTTAATAATGAGCCGCCAGCGGATCCCAGCAAAAAAGAGCACGCCAAAACCAGTACCGATTACTTGTAAGCCCGTGCCCAAGTCGGGTTGCTTAGCGATGAGCAAGCCAGGAACGAAAATGATGATAAGACTGACCAGCAAATCCATTCTATCGACGGGCAATGGCTTGTTTGAGAGGTAATAAGCCAACATCAAGGGCGCTGCAAATTTCATGAATTCAGAAGGTTGAAAACGAATAGGACCTAAGGGTACCCAACGTTGTGCCCCTTTGCTGGCGGTGCCGATTACAAAGACTGCGAGTAATAACAATATCCCAATCCCGTAAAGAAAAGGTGCCCATTGTTTAAAAGTGCGTGGGGATATTTGCGCCATGATAAAATAAGCAACAAAACTGATCCCAACGTGAATGCCGTGGCGAAGTAAAATAGCGGGCTTTTGACCGCCCGCGCTATAAATTAAACCAAAGCTCAAGGTTAAAAGCAGGGCGATAAGAATAAATAACCAACCATCCCAATTGAGATGACGGACTAATCTTCCACCTGGCAACTGTTGCCACTTAGGTGGGTTGAGGTGCGCTGGATATTTCGCTCGGTTCAGCATGCTTTATTTCCGTAAAATATTTTTCCAGTACAAGTCTGGCAACAGAAGCGCTGGCGCGCTGATTTTCTAACAAGACCGTAATCACAACCGTTGGATTGTTAATAGGGGCAAAGCCAATAAATAATGAGTGATCGCGTAGATGCTGCGCTATTTTATCATGCTCATATTTTTCATTTTGTTTTATGCCAAATACTTGAGAAGTACCTGTTTTGCCTGCAACCTCTACATTAAAGCCCGTAAAATATTTAAAAGCAGTACCCCGTGGATGCTGCGTCACTTGGTGCATGGGTTCAATAATGGCATCCCAGCTATTTTCATCAGGGACTTTTAATGAAGGTAATTTTTTGGGTGCAAGTGCTTTATTTAAATGTAATCCATAGGCTTGACCACGGGTAGCGATGTAGGAAGCCATCACGGCTAATTGCAAAGGGGTTGCCGTGGTGTAACCCTGCCCGATACCGGTAATTAAAGTTTCACCGGGATACCAGACGGTATTAAGCGCTTTTTTCTTCCAAGCAATAGAGGGAACAATGCCTTTTTGTTCACCGGGTAAGTCGATGCCCGTCGATTTACCTAAACCCACATCGGAAAACCAATTGGAGAGCTGCGTTATCCCCAATTTCTCAGCCAAGATATAATAATAAATATCACAGGATTCTCGAATAGATTTTTCTAAATCTGTCCAACCATGACCTTGTTTTTGCCAATCCCGATAGTGTCGACCTTGCCCATTTAATTGATAGTAACCTGGATCAAATACTTTTTGAGTGGTATTTACTTTTTGTGTAGAGAGCCCTGCCAAAGCAACGATGGGTTTAACAGTGGAACCTGGAGGATATTGCCCCTGTATGGCACGATTGAATAAAGGTCTATCGAGCGCTTGGCGTAGTGCGTTATAGGCACGATTGTCTAAGCCGCGTACGAACAAATTAGGATCAAAGGTGGGTGTGCTTGCCATGGCAAGGACTTCGCCGTTATTGGGATCAACCATGACAATAGCACCACGATTTTCACCCAAGGCTTGCGTAGCTATTCTTTGTAAATCAACATCAATGGTTAAATGTAAATCGCCGCCTGCATTCGAGGGCATTGTGGCCAAGGCGCGCACTTCTCTGCCTAAGACATCGGTTTCCATTTGCTGGTAGCCGGGGGTACCTTGAAGTTGGGTTTCATAAAATTTCTCTAAGCCGATTTTGCCGATTTGGTAAGTACCGGCGTATCGCTTTTTATCCATTTTACGCAAATCATCTTTGTTGGCCTCACTGACATAGCCAATGACATGACCCAGTAAGTCGCCATAAGGATAATCTCTAATCATATCGACCGTAAGGGAAACACCCGGCAGACGATATTGATTGACGGCAAAACGACTGACTTCTTCTTCGCTTAATTTTAATTTAAGTAATTGACGTTGATGCGAAGGGCTGTTGTCCACTTTTTCCAGAAAAGCTTTACGCGCATCAGCATCGATAGGAATGATTTTATTTACTTCATCCAGCATGCCATCCATGTCGGGTACATCATCAGGGATAACGCTTAGATGGAACGCGGGGATATTTTTGGCCAGTAGCTTACCGTTTCTATCATAAATAAGGCCACGTGGAGGGGCTATGGGCACTAAGCGCAGTTGGTTTTTGTTGGATAAAGTTGAATACTTTTGATGGTCTAAGATCTGCAAGTAGGCCACGCGCACCAGCAGAATGACCATCATGATGCCGATAATACCAATGCCCACAGCAGCACGTTGTGTTGTCAGGCGTTGCTCATGCACTTTGGCATGTATATGCTGGTGTCTATATTTCATTATTCACAGTATCTTGCAAAGTATTAGTTAGCTCAAGCTTTTACCCCTAAAACCCTAACATGTTGTCAATTAACTTCCTTATATTTGCATAAAGAGATTGTGCCAAGGCTCTTTCTGGCTTATTTTTAATAGTAAGCTGCAAAGGATTAAGGCAAAGGAATGAAACTATCATTTGGTTGGCTAATAAACAAATCTGCTAGGCGCATATTAATCACGCTCTTGTTGGTTGGCTTTCAAACAAGTGTTTGGGCCACAGGAACAAGCCAAACACCTGCGTCACAAGCCCAAAAGCCTAAAGCCAACGCTCAAGAACAATCTAAAGCAAATACCCCACAGGTATCCTCCCTTGGCGAAGATCCAGGCCCCGTTTATACCCAAGTCGTATTGCAGTGGGCTAAAGTAACCAACTTTGCGCAAAATGCAGCCGAAGTAATCGTTGGTAAATTCAAATTAGAAATGGAACATGATCCCAAAATAAAGCAGATGCTGACGCCTGCCTTGTTGGCGGACTTAGAACAGTTTTTCTATGAATTATTTTTGTCTCCTGAAACTATTAAAGAACTCGCCATCGTTTATGCGCAATACTTCACTTTAGATGATATGCAGGATTTAATTAAATTTTACCAAAGCCCTGTTGGTCAAAAGTTAATCAAAGCTGATCCTGATCTCAAAATTAAAACACAAAAAATTGGCGAAATTTTGTTAAAGAAACATGAACGAGAATACATGGCCATTATTGGCAAGTATTTAGTGAAAGACAAAGCCAAGACGAATTAATTAGAGTTTCTTACCCTTAATCTTTGGAAATCCCCCCGCCCGCCTACATTTCATTTCGACGTGGCGACCCCCTTTTAATCAAAGGGGGTTAAGATCCGATCCCCCCCTTTGATTAAAAGGGGGGTTAGGGGGGATTTTCGAGGGATTCACTCTCTATGATACGGATGATTCACCAACATAGAATGTGCACGGTATAGCTGCTCGAGCAATACTACCCTGGCTAAAGCATGGGGATAGGTTAAAGCAGATAATGAAAGTTGTTGATTAGCCCGTGCAAGACATTTTTCAGAAAGTCCATCTGGTCCACCAATCATAAAAGCAATATCTTTTCCTTGTTGTTGCCAAGCGGATAATTTGTGAGACAAGGTGGCTGTGTTCCAAGCGCTGCCTGTTACTTCCATGGCGATGACATGGTGAGAGGGCGTAATTTTTTGTAAAATTTTCTGCGCTTCTTCTTCTTTATATTGCGCCACATTGCCTGCTTTATGGCGCTTGGCTGTGGGAATCTCAACCAGTGAACACTTCATAAAGTGTTGTAAACGGGTTAAATATTCCTCACAAGCAAGCGTACACCAAGATGGCATTTTATTACCAACGGCAAGAACGATACACTGCATTGATTATGCCGTGGCTTGTAATGACGGGGGTTCCATCATGGACCATAATTTTTCAAGATTATAAAAATCTCGAGTTCTTGGCTGCATGATATGAACAACGACATCCCCTAAATCAACCAGCACCCATTCATCGTCAGTGTCACCTTCGATGCTGATAGGTTGAATAGTGTGCTCTTTCATTTTGTGAACGAGGTTATCTGCAATCGCACGAACATGTCGGCTTGAGTTGCCAGATGCAATAACCATGTAATCGGTAATGGAGGTGAGATTACGAACATCAAGAGGAGTTATGTTAACGGCTTTTATGTCACTAAGAACATTGACTACAGTTTCGAGTAACGCTGTTGTCTGCATAGTTTGCCTTATGTTAGTTTTCAATACTTGTGACCCTTCTATCAGCATTGAAATTAAGTATTTACTTGCATATTCCCCCTTCTTTTCCTTGTTCCTTATTTTTAATATATACCTAGATGTCACAGGTTTATAGGGGGTTGGAAAAAAAAGGCTAAAAAATTGGCGAACCTGATAATTCTAAACTAACGTCCAATAATTTTTGCCATGCACTTTGCTCATTCCCGGATTTTAATTGTTTATCTATCCAAGATAAAGTCGTTATTAAGACGAGCCAGCGTGAAGCAGGAGACTCCTGTACGGCGCGGGAATATAAAGCATGGAGCTGGGGGCGGATCCCACTTTGAATGAGCGTTGTACTATGACGTTCTCGTGGCTGGCTGGCGCAGTGATTTAATGCGCGCAGGGTTTGTCCTAAGGTCCAGACCACCAATTGTAATGCTTCCTTAGAGTTTTTAAGGTAACTCACAATTTTGACGACACGTTCAGGTTGCTTTAAAAGTGCCGCTTCACACAGTTCGGACACTTCATAATGGTTTTGTGCCACAATATAGGTTTGATCTTCTGATAAAAGACGCAGCCTGTCTATTTCTTGGGCACCAGCCAAGCAATTTCCTTCTGTAAAGGCTATTAAACGCTGGCGAATTTCTGGGCTCATGTTGAGGTTATTGCGCCTTGCACGCTCATCTAGCCATTGAGCATATTGCATGCCTTGTAGGGGCCAGTGCGCAATGATAATGCCCTTTTGTTCAAGAGCCTTAAACCATTTCGCCTGTTGCTGTTGCTTGGTAATAAGCCCACTTTCAATAATGACAAAACAACCACTGTATGGCTTTTCAAGCAGTTCAGCTACTTCAGCCATGAGGGCGGCGGTGGGCTTGGGTATTTTAAGCTCAATGATTTTCTGCGAGGAAAAAAGAGAAGGTTGATCTAAAAGGGCTGCCAAATCACGGGTTTCTTCTTTCTTGATAAGCTCACATTCGCCTTGTTGTTGAATATGCGCTTTAATCAAGGTCGCACTTTCTTCAACCAAAAAACTTTCATTACCATAGAGCACATAAAGACAAGCAATTTGCTTGCTTAAATGGTTAGAAAGCTGTGAGGGAAAAAGACGCATTATTAATACCGTGTGGTTGCTAAATAGCGCATTAATTGACTAATGATATCCGCTTGCATTTCGCGCTCAATCACGATTTTTTCCGCGTTATCACCCAGATGCTGATTGGGATTAAGCTGCCGGTCACGTTCCGTTGTAAGCTCAAATTGTTGTAATGAATTGGGCGTACCAAAGGAAAACTTCACTGACATTTTTAATCTTTCACGTCGAAGCTCACTATCAGAGCCATAGACCAAAGGCTGCGAAGTAATGCCTTGTGAGGTTATCCATAGTTGTGGCGCATCAGTATAGAGGGCGCTATTTTCAACCACATGAACCGAGGATGAAATTAAGGCGCGATAAATTCCCTGGTTCAAGGTATTAGAGCCAGAGGGCGCCAAAATAATAGTCGGGTATTTGTTGCCAATTTCGGCGGTGTGGTGTCTTAAATGAAAGCCACAACCGCCAATAGCAACAAAGCACAGAAGTAAAATGATTGTTTTTAGTTTTGATAGCACGGTTTTTTCTCTTCTTTGTTCTCTCACCAAGCTATTTAGTTCGCCACTATATTCACTAATTTCTGCCCAACAACAATAATCTTACGCACGGTTTTATCTTCCAAATGCTTGGCGATATTCTCATGGTGAAGCGCGCCATCTTTCATCTGATCTTCGGTGACAGTAGCCGGCATTTCAATGTTGGCACGAACTTTACCGTTAATTTGCACAACCACTTGAAGGACATCTTTCTTTAATGCATTGCTATCCACTTGCGGCCAGGTAGCATCCATCATTGCACCTTGTTTGCCAAGGTATTGCCAAAGCACATGGGTAATGTGGGGTACAATAGGTGAAAGCATCAACACTATGGTTTCCAAGGCGGCTTGCTTTACTTTCTTGTCATTGTCATCTTCAACTACGAAACTCGAAGTTGCATTAACAAGTTCCATCACTGCGGCAATGGCGGTGTTAAAGGTGTAGCGACGAAGTAAATCGTCGGTTACTTTGGCAATCGTTTCATGAATATGGCGATTCAAATTCTTTTGCTTATCATTTAAGGTCATTGCACTTAGATTTGCATCATGCAGCCCATGTTGATTCACATGCTCTGAAATTAAACGCCATAAGCGTCGAAGGAAACGAAAAGCGCCTTCCACACCAGTATCTGACCACTCCAGGGATTGCTCTGGGGGCGCGGCAAACATGATAAACAAGCGTACGGTATCTGCGCCGTATTGATTAATTAATAATTGGGGATCAACCGTATTGCCTTTGGACTTAGACATTTTGCTGCCATCTTTGAGCACCATGCCTTGGGTGAGCAAATTACTAAAAGGTTCATCGCTGTTAACCAATTTCATATCGCGCAACACTTTATGCAAAAAGCGCGAATACAGTAAATGCAAAATGGCATGTTCAATACCCCCGATGTATTGATCAACGGGTGTCCAATAATGCACGCGATCATCAAAAATATGTTCGTGCTGATCAGGGCAAGCATAACGTAAATAGTACCAAGATGATTCCATAAAGGTATCGAAGGTATCGGTTTCACGTCGTGCTTTTTGTTTGCACTTGGGACAATCGACTTCGTAAAATTCTTTCATCTGCGTGAGTATGGAACTTGCTCCCTGGGGTGTGACACCTTCAGGTAATCTCACTGGTAAGTCTTTTTCTGGCACTGGCACTGTGCCACAGCTAGGGCATTCAATCATGGGGATAGGTGCGCCCCAGTAACGTTGTCTGGAAACGCCCCAATCTCTGAGCCGGAAATTCACTTGCCTTTTGCCGATGCCTTTTGCTTCCAAAAATTCAGCAATTTTGACCAAGGCCTCACGAGGGCTTAGATCATTAAACTGGCCAGCGTTTATTAATTTGCCTTCCAAGGCGGTATAAGCTTGTTTTTCAAGCGAATGTGTTTCACCCGCTAAAGGCTGAATAACTTCTTTGATAGGTAATTCATATTTTTTAGCAAATTCATAATCACGTTGATCATGCGCAGGCACGGCCATCACAGCGCCAGTACCATAATCCATGACCACATAATTACCCACCCAAATAGGAAGGCGTTCATTGCTAATGGGGTGAATAGCGTAGAGCCCTGTTGGTTTACCTTCTTTTTCCAAGGTTGCCATATCAGCTTCAGCTACTTTAATATTACGACAAGCATCAACAAAACGCTTTAATTCAGGCTGTTCTTTTAAGGCAAGCTCAACAATAGGATGTTGAGGTGCTACAGCAAGATAAGTGACGCCCATTAAGGTATCAATACGTGTGGTGTAGACTTCAAGCGGCGCAAAAGCATCATTTTCTACTTTGAAGTGAAAATTAACACCCTCAGAACGGCCAATCCAGTTACGTTGCATGGTGCGTACTTGTTCAGGCCAGCCCGGCATATGATCAAGTGAATCAAGCAGTTCTTGTGCATAATCGGTAATTTTCAAAAACCATTGCGGTATAGCGCGACGCTCTACCTTAGCCCCAGAGCGCCAGCCACGACCATCAATCACTTGCTCGTTAGCAAGCACGGTTTGATCGACCGGATCCCAATTGACCACCGAATTCTTTTTGTACACTAAGCCTTTTTCATACATTTTGATAAAAAACCATTGCTCCCAGCGATAGTAATCTGGTGCGCAGGTTGCAAGTTCTCTTGACCAATCAAAAGAAAGTCCTAAGCTTTTAAATTGCTTACGCATATGAGCAATATTGTCGTAAGTCCATACGCTCGGTGGCACTTGATGTTGAATGGCAGCATTTTCTGCAGGAAGACCAAAGGCATCCCAACCGATGGGATGAAGGACATTTTTGCCCTGCATGCGTTGAAAACGAGCAATCACATCACCCAGGGTATAGTTACGCACGTGGCCGACATGCAGGTGGCCACTTGGGTAAGGGAACATACTTAGGCAGTAAAATTTTTCCTTGTTAGGATCTTCTTTCACAGTAAAACTGTTATGTTGCTCCCAATAGGCTTGCGTTTGTCGTTCAATTTCTTCTGGATGATAATGCTCTTGCATAGTGTTTTTTTATCTATAAAGTAGGCCAAGTTTGGCTATATTATCATACGTAAGGAAATAACATGAAAAAAAGGAAATTAGGCGCCATTCTTCTACTGACGGCAATGCTTGGTTATGGTTGTGCCACAAACACCTCAACTGCTGCGGCAAGCAGTGCAGCTTCCTCTAATGTCGTGATGTCCATTGTCACCTTTCCTTTACGTGTTGTGGGGGCCGTTGTTGGCGCTGCGATTGGCGCAGCAGTCGGTATGGGCTATGCACCAACTCACTATAGTTATGAGAACAACACAGATTAGGCTTGTTTATTACTAAAGCAGGGTAGGCATTTTAAGGCGTATCTACACATAGCGATGAATTGTTGACATAAGTCGACAAATGTAATAAGTTGCTCACCTAATATGTTGAAAAGGTATCCCTATGCAAGAGCTGAAACAAAATGAAATCCATGCCGTACATGGCGCAGGTGTTTGTCTTGCAGCAGGCCTTGCGCTCACTTCGCTTGGCGGTATGACAGTGGGCGGGCTACTTGGTGCGAATTACTATGAACCAGCCATCAACTACTTAAATCCTAAAGAACCAAGCTTAGCAGGACGGGCAAGAGACTATTTAATTTCCTATAAATTGGGACACTTAGGGCTCGACTCTAAAAAAGATATAATGGGCGCTGCCGGTGGAACATTGGTTGGTGCTGTACTGGCTCCTGCATTGGTTGCTTTATTTATATAAGCATTTTTGCCTGATATCCATTTTCTTATGACTTGTCTTTGCTATCTTGCAAACATTATCATCATTTGCCTAATTTAGGCGGATAATCCGCATGATGATAATGTTGTGAGGTATCTCCGCGATGAAGAATATTAAAGAACTAAGCCAATTATTTAATGCAGTAATAATAGATGGCATAGAAAATTTTGTATTATCCGCAGAAAATACCAAAATTGGCGAAGGGTATCTTAAGCAATTAAAAGAGAATGCCCAGCAATATGCATTATTTGATATCTTTAGATGGGACGCCAAAAATAACAGCATTTCAATAAACAAACACGATTTTATAAAATGGCAAAAAGAAGTCTTATCAAGTTACTATAAAGGAAAAAAACGCTTTTCTACTAGCCAACGCATTTTCTTTAAGGGGAATCAAAATTACTTTAGCATTCCTGTAGATAATGAAACGATTGAATTACTTAAAAAGAAAATAAAATCCGCAGCAAGACTGCGTGAGGTTGATCTTAAAATTAACCTTAACACCACTTATGGTATCGTGGAAATATCTGAACATGATTATCAACTTTTTCAAACAAAATCATTTCTCAAAGTAAAGTTTGGCTCAATAGCCAAACGACTCTATGGATGGGATGAGGGCAAAAAATGCCATTATACTTCTCCGCTTGAAGGGGAAACCTTAGATCAATTAAACAACAAATTAAGAAATGCACTAAACAGAAATAAAGCATTGGCCATTGATATTAGATTTCATAAAAATGTTGAATTGAATCGCGTAGAATGTAATGAGCAGGTATTTGCTTGCATTCAAGCACTCCAGAAAAAAGTGAAAAAACCAAAATTATTTCAAGGTATTTTAACGCGTGAATTTGTTTACGACCAAACTCGTGACGTATGGACTCTAAAGGCAAAACAAGACGAAGATTTGCTCAACGTGCTTAACACCTTAAGAACAGCTTGTGGCAGACGTAATATTGGACATAATGTTTTTTACCTTCATGATGATAAAATTGAAGTCTCTAATGAAAATTTTACTATATTCAAAATACAATATCTAAAAAAGAAAGCAAATAGAAGTAAGGCTTATGGGCTCACCTTTAGAAAGGATGAGCAAAATAATGTGTATTACGCCCAAACATCTGAAGATCGCTATATCATTAACAGATCGCTTAAGGCGCTCGCAAAATTATTAGGAATAAAAGTATCATTCAGAATGAATCAAGGGCGCGTTGAAATCAGTGTCGATGATTATGAAAAATGGATAGCACATCCTATTATTAATGAGTCATTAACAAAAAGATCAACAGTTCCGGTTCAAAAAGCCAAAAAATTAAAAGCAAAGAAAACTGAAAAACCACAAAAAGCGGAGAATACTAAAGGTGGCATATCAGTTAAGTATCTTGATGGCGCATTTGCAATACCGATGGATATATCCGCCGAAAAGGCGGACAAAGATAATGAAAACATGTTATCAAAAGGGCATGTGATCCCTTTTGAAGAATTGCAAAATGCATTTGAAAAGGAAAATAACAAAAGATTTAAAACAGATATCAGCATTGATTTTGATGGCATTAAAGCCATTGTGAGTATATATAAATCTCAACAAGAAAACCTCAAAGAAGTGTTTTTAAATAATAATATTGTTTTTGTTCGAGCTGGTAGAATGGAAAAGGCTTTGATCCCTAGCTTAATGCAGGATGAAAACACGATTATAGTTATATTAATGACAGGTGAAGAACTTGAGGAAATGGAGAAAAGTTTGGGCTTTTCGCCTTTGTTCAAATTGCCTTCGCATATTAAAGTAGGAATCATAGAATCTTGCGCTTTGAAAAATCAACCTCTAGGGCAAGAGGGAGGATATCTAAGAGCATCCAATATTAAGCGCACCATTGCCTTTGCCTTAGCAGAAGGCTTTGGCTTAAAAAGCTTTGTACTTATGGATGACAATACAACGCAAATACAAATGGCGCAGGAAGTTGCAAATGATAATTCAGTAGAATCGCTCTTTACGCTTTTTCATCAATATAAAGCAAAAGGAACCATTTGTGCGACCCTGGGCAGTTTTGAATTTTTCAAACCCATAACTCACCCTTTAGAGGCAAAACAAATAGAAGATATTGAAGAACGATTAGGTTCAAAGATAATGTTTGTAGATTATAAAAGACTCAGTAAAAAGTTAAAAACTGAAAACAAAGCCCTTCATGAATTAATATCACCCTGTTCTTTATGGTGGGGTGAAGATTATTATAATATGCTAGCGATTTTACAACTTACAGAAAATGAAGCTCAAGCTGGTTTACTTGGCGTAGTACCTTTTAGTGTTGCATGGCATACGCGCAGTCATGCACATCAAAATAAAGCCAAGACTATGCCACACTTTAAACTTGCGAATATTTGGTTAGATGCTGATGAGGCATACATAAAATCCTTAACGCCGCATCAAGAGAACAACTTCAGGCTTATGCAGAGCTTAGTGAGAAAGGCCATAGAGCAACAAGAATCAAAGCAGCAAAAATTCTTTGAAAATTTAAGTAAAGAGCAGATTGAGGAAGCAATACATGAGGTGCTCCCACCCAAAGAAAACCCTTTAGAGGAAAATTCACTTTTTCGAAGAGGTTATAATTACGGAGTGCAGATAGCAAAGTGTGGTCATCCCTTAGATATGCATAAATTGCAAAGTGTCCTTAATGCACGAAAAATGCTTGAAGGGGCATCTAAGGAAGAATATATAAAGGGTATAGTGCAGGGCCATGACTCTGTTTGGCAAACATTATCGCCACAGACAAGAGCAATTTGTAGAGGATACCGTGATGGGCTTTTAGCAGCAAAAGAAGGCTATAAAGCGAATAAGCTCAATATGAATGCTATACCTTCTGTGTACCTTGAACAAAAAGAATTTTACCTTCAAGGTTATCAAAATGGCAATACAGAAAAGTGGAATAGCTTGAAAGACAGCGCGAATAAGACAGAAGTAGAAAGCATCGCATCCAAAATGGGTCTCAAACGTGCCGAATCAGGATTTGATATCAACGATGACAAATTAACAGAAACAATGGCATCCTATGGTGCTAATGCTGCTGCATTTGAGAATGCTTATAAAAATGCTTTTTCACAGGCAAGAAATGCCTTATCTGAAAGTGATATTGTCATCAGAAAAGCGCAGAAGCTTGCCAAAGATCTCAATAGCTCAACCCAAGAACAGCTTGATGAGAATAAATTAAAAAAAGAAGCATTAAAGAAATATGGACAAGGCCCATTGGCAATACTTTATAAAGATACGGTATTAACGGAGTTTAACAAACTGCGTGCTAGGAGAGCTAATCATTCAATGCAAGAGAAGGATGACAATATAATAAAGGCGCCGTTGCATAAGGTCTAGTCTAACACAGCGCTTTATTACAGCTTTTGCTTTTGACTGTTTTCAACGCGTGGTGTTGGCTTAGCATTATCCATGGCTGACTTACCTACACTATTAATAGCACCTTGAATGTTCCCGGGGGACATTTTTTCGAAGTGTTGTTTGACATTATCGCGTTCAGCTTGGGGCATTTTGTTGAGAATATTGTCGCAAACGATAGCTAAGGAAGAGCTAAATTTGTTTTTTTCAGCACCAATTTCTGCTTTCACGTAATTTAAAGCACATATGAGCTGCATGGCGGCTTGAGGCTTGTCCGCATTAGGTGCATTATATTGATTGATAAGTTCTTGAAGATTTGCAATTTGATTGCCTCTTGCATCATTGGCTTTGAGATCCCCAAAACCTTTGACTACACTACGTGCAAAAGAATGAAATACAGTTTTTTCTTTATGAGCATTTTCACGTTCTGTATTATATAGGGCTTGAACGTCAATGCCTTGCATGCCGGAAGCACTCACTTGTGCATGCTTGGGCTCACTAACGGTGGGAGCAGGTTTAGAAGCGCTGGTTGATAGCGCAACGGGTTTATCGTTAACGGGCACTTTAAGCGCTTCTGATGAGATCTGTGCCACGATTTCATGAATTTGGGTTATCTGAGCTGTCTTCTTATCCTGAATGCCGGTTTCTTTAAGGATGCTTTCCACCCCATCAGCAAGAACTTGTAAGGGGTTGGCATTTTTATCAGATACCAATCCGGAGTCGGCTATCACTTTTTGAACGTCACCTAAGGTCCGATGACCTTGGCCAAACATTCTGATAGTGTCATTTAGATCCCTTAAAAACCCCACCCTTGCCATCATATTATCAACAGCTTCTCCTTCTAAAGGTTGCATTGTGTCAAAAATAAGATCTTCGCATAAAGCAACTAGATTGCTGATTTCAGTTTTATGTTCTTGATCTTCAATTTTGATTTTAGGATTTATATCAGGCGCTTTTTCTTCTAATGTTGGCTGCTGTTGAGTAATATCATAAAGCGCTTGTGCTTCATCTGATAACTTTTCGTTCTCTGGATTAGCTAATCTATCAAGTAAATCCATTGTTCTTGCTTGTCCATTAGGCGTATTTTGTGCTGGTGCTAATGGGGGCATTTGCGGGGATTCGGGCACGGGTTGAGAAAAGCGAACCATAGGCTTTTGCTGAGTAATATCATAAAGCGCTTGTGCTTCATCTGATAACGCTTCGTTCTCTGGATTAGCTAATCTATCAAGTAAATCAAGTGTTCTTGCTTTTCCATCAGGCGTATTTTGTGATGGTGCTACTGTGGGAATTGGCGCGGATTGGGGCACCGGTTGAGTTGGTTGCTCTGGCAAAGGAGCTGGTTGGGAAGATTGCGCCACAATAGAAGGCGCGCCTTGTTCAACTTGCGCCGCTTGTGCAGTGGGGGCTGATTGTGTTGGTTCAGATGGTGCTGCCTTGAATTCAGCTGCTGGTGTAAGGCCCGTTATTTTTACCAAATCACTATTTGCCTTTTTAACATCACCCAATATCCTGTTATCCAGTTTATCGCCGTCTTGCAAAAGTATTTCAGGAATTTCCATCGATACAATAACAACTGGTTTGCCCTTTAAATCCTCTTGCAGTTGCTCAGCCCACTCAGCAATTGCTTCAGGATCCGTTGTCGTTGCAAAGTGATTTGGTTGTTGCTTGCTGACTGCTTCAAATCCAGTGAGACCCGCTAAATCGTTTGTTAATTTTCTCATTGCAACGAGAGTCGGATCTTTGGCATCACTTGCTTGCAAACACACATACACTTTTCTCATTGGGCTGTTTTGCAGCTCTTCGGCAGAAGGTAATTCGGCTTTTTTATTTTTTACAACGCCTTCCTTAACCAGCTCGTGATCTGCTTTTCCATGAGCGTCCTTTGTTGCCATTTTTTCTTCGCGTTCACCTTTATCATCTTTTACGCTAACTGTATCACTGAAGGTTACCTTGTTTTCTTTGACTTTATCTTTGTATAACACTGATTCATAAGCGGTTTCCACATTACCTCGGATAGCGCCGGCAAGATTTTTGGGATAAAAGTTAGGATCAGCATTTACCTTATCTAGGGTTGCTTGAATAAGGGCACTTGCAGCAGCGCCCAGCTTTGGACCAGACTCATGTGCATCGGCGATGGCTTGGAGTGATGCAGCTAGCGGCTTGTAAACATCATAATTATCTTTTTTTACTGAGGATACATACTTAATTAATTGCTGCACAACTTCTTTATCAGCAAGTTGGGCTTGCATTTGCGTGCTTCCACTGGGGTTTGGTTTTCCTGTAGATACATTATGATTTAGCCTGTCTTTGAGTTCTTCTGCGCTTTGTCCTGGCTTGAGTGCGCTGGGGTGTACATAGAAATTGACTTGCAAATTGTTCCCCTGTTCTGCTCTAAATTTTTGCAAGGCTTTTCCTGCTATTTCTGCCGATAATTCCATTGGCCACTTGAAAATGCCCGCACCCAGCACAGGGCAGCTAAGCTCCCTTGAGGTGCCCTCATTTCTATTTAAGGCACCAGCTGAGGCAAAAGTATTGTAATAGGCATTAAATAATTTTTGTTTGGCTTCCTCGGTGGGTTCACCATTTTTCATATTCCCTTTTTTGCGCAGATCGGGGGCAGAGGTGTGTAAAATCTCAACGCCATCGGTGGAGGTTCTGCGTACATCGCCATTAGGGCAGCGTACACCATTCACCTTGGGAAAATGGAGCAAATCACGAATGTAGTCTTTTTTCTTTCCATTTTTTTCGTAAAAAGCTTTGATAGCACCAGACATACCACCCTTGCCGTTCATTGTCTTTTCGTGGGCTGGATCAACAATAATAGGCCATGCTTTTTTGTCAGCAGGGTCTTGCATTTTTGCAAAGAGATCGCCAATAACAACATCATGTGCTTGTCTTGATTTTTTAAGAATCGACTTGTTTGTTGGCTTTGGCTCGTTTGGCGTATTTAGCATCGTTCTAAACTTCTACAATTACTGAACTAATATCATTACGACCAATAATGAGGTGCTAAAGTTCAATGCCGTGTAAATACAATTAATGAAGATTTTCGATGAGGAAGCTAAAGAAATCGGTTTAGTGTGTTTTATATTCTTCTTTTGCTTGAATAGTTATCAGTAGTATATCTACTGTCATAATCGCTTGTTTGCGAGAAGCCACACCCCGTTAAAGACGATAGGACAGTAAAAGCGGTTGTAAATAGGCTGCTACATAAATTGCTATAATGCCATTCATCCGCAAGGGATTCTTGTTGTTCTCGCCATTCTTGTTCTGTAGGAGATAATGATAGAAATTCATAAGCGGCGGCAATTTGTTTAAACTTATCCTCAGCCTCTGGTGCTTTATTTTTATCGGGGTGATATTGAAGTGCAAGCTTACGATAGGCTTTCTTGATTAGCTCAAAAGAAGATTCATCTGCCGACAAACCAAGATCGTTTAGGTATTTTACACGTAATTTGCCCATTGCCTGTAACTGCCTTTTTTAAGGTATGGAACCTACCGCCTCGCAACTGCTCGCAGAGGCTTACGCCTTCGCTACACTGCAAAGGCGGTTGTCGAAATGGTAGTTTATATTATTTCTTTTTCTTCTTGCGATTCTGCCAGTATATGCCACCAGCAAAGGTGAGGGCTAATGCGCCAAACAAGGGCCAATAACCAAATCGTACCCAGTAGGTTTGTCCATTCATTTGCGCAACTTCGCCCACTAAAACAGTGGCTTCATTGGCATTAGCGATGTTTTGGATTTTACCGTTTGGTGCAATGATGGCGGTATAGCCAGTATTGGTGCCCCGAATAACATAACGACCTGTTTCTAAAGCACGAAATTGCGCAATTTGTAAGTGTTGTAATGGGCCAATTGAATCGCCAAACCAGGTATCATTAGAGATAGTGAGGATAAAATCGGCATCTTTACTCATCTCTTGCACGTAAAAAGGATAAGCTATTTCATAACAAAGGGCCGGCGCAAAACGAAAGCCTTGCACTATTAAGGGGGATTGATTGCTCGGGCCTGAAACAAAACTCGACATGGGTAAATTAAAAAAGGCAATGAGTCCACGGAGTATTTTTTCTAAAGGCACATACTCACCAAAGGGGACAAGATGTGTTTTATCATAAATGCATCCTGGAGAGTTATAATTTTCACAGCCACTATTATTGATGCCTACATTACCAACGGCGATGATGGAATTATAATAATGCGTTTGATCAGCTAATTGATTAGGTACACCACTGATTAAGGCATTTTGATTTGCTCGTATTGTTGCCCCCATTTCTTTAAAGAAATTCAAAGAAAGGGGTAAAGGAATGGGAATAGCGCCTTCTGGCCAAACTATAACTTGTGTATTGCTGAGATTTTTTTCGGTAAGTGAGCGGTAGGTTTGCACAATATTTGCTACATGCTCAGGATCCCAACGCATTAATTGAGGGATATTGCCTTGTACCAGCGCAACATCTAACAATTGATCCGTTTTTTCTGGATCTGGAAGCTGAGTAACACCATAGGCTAATACCCATACGCCAAATAATGCAGCTAATAATTTGTTTCTTAATTTAGTATTACTTTGGTTCTCATAAAAATAGATGATGATATTGTAAAGAAAACTAGCAACTAAAACAGTCATCCAAGAAACAGCAAACACACCGCCTACTTGTGCAAAAGAACGTAATTGGCTTCCCATTTGGGTATAACCCAGATACAGCCAGGGAAAACCCGTTAAGATCCAGCCACGGGCTATTTCAAATACCGTCCATAATACAGGGTAGATCACCAGCGTTCGCACATACTCATGCTTAGTAAAGTATTTATTCATAACCCAACTGAGTAAGGCTGGGTACACACTCATTAAAAGAATAAATAAACCCGTAATGATGGCGGCAAGCCATTCAGGGGAATTGCCGTAGGTATGTATGCTTACGTAAACCCAATTTACCCCAAAGCCAAACATGCCCAGACCAAAACAAAAACCAATCCAGAAGGCTTTTTTCGGGGATTGCTTGTTCAAGCACCACAATAAAATGGCAGGTGCAACAATAGCAATAATACCAAAATCATAGGGAGCAAAGGCTAGTATTAGTAGGCCACCTGCCATTAAAGAAAGAATATAGGGAAGATAGGGTTTAATTTTCTTAAAAAGATCCTTCATGGCATTTCCCTTATTAGGCCCCGGTTATTTTTGCGCGGGTGATAGTACAGTTTGTAATACTTGTATGCGTCGATTGTTAGCACGTAATACTTTAAAGGGGATCTCATTAATCGTAATGGTTTCGCCTCGTTTGGGCAAATAACCAAAGCCTTGTAAGACCAGACCACCTATGGTGTCGTACTCATCATCTTTAAGTGTTGTGCCAAAGAATAAATTAAATTCTTCAATGGGGGTTATCGCTTTAACTGAATAAGTATGGTCTTTGTGTTCCCGAATGTAGACATCCTTCTCCACATCATGTTCATCTTCAATATCACCGACTATTTGCTCTAGGATGTCTTCAATGGAAATAAGCCCTGTTACCCCACCATATTCATCTACAACGATAGCGATATGATTTTTATTTTTACGAAATTCATTTAATAAGGCACCAAGTCGTTTATTTTCAGGAATAAAAACGGCGGGTCTTAATATATCTTTTAAGGAAAAGCGCATGCCTTCTTCTGCCAAAGCATAATTGAGTAAATCTTTGGCCATGAGGATCCCTATCACTTCATCTTTATTTTCACCAATCACGGGAAAACGTGAATGACCAGATTTAATCGTGATGGGTAATATTTGATCCATCGGTGCATCTTTGTTGACAACAACCATTTCTGCCCTAGGCAGCATTATTTCGCTCACTGTCATTTCAGCAACTTGTAATACGCCTTCAATCATGCGCAGTGATTCAGGATCAATCAAATTAAGTTGCGGATCGCGCAGTAACTCCAATAATTGATCCCGTGTTTTGGGATGTTTGCCCAGTGCCCCACTTAATCTTTTTAGCCAAGACGGGGGATTGCTATGTGCTATATCGTCGTCACTCATGTATGTTCAACTCTATAAGGATCAGAAAAACCTAAATCTTTTAAAATGGCAATTTCGTGATTTTCCATCACGACGGCCTCTGTTTCTATTTCATGATCGTATCCCAACAAATGTAATACACCATGTACCACCATGTGGGCAAAATGATGGTTGAATTCTTTGCCCTGTGTCTTTGCTTCAAAGGCAACAACGCTTGCGCAAATCACAATGTCACCTAATATATCTCCCCTTAAATTTTCGGGTAGGTTACATTTAAAAGATAAAACGTTTGTTGCTTTGTCTTTATTTCTATAATGATGATTTAAAGTTTTAATTTCATCTTCATCAACAATACGTACCACCATGGAGCCGACTTTGTGTTGCTGAGTCAGTGCTGCTTGTGCCCATTTTTTAATATCTTGCTTTTTGGGGCAGGGCAGCGTGGTTGCAACTTGAAGCTCTATACCTTTCATCGTTGGTGGCCTTCGCCATGTTGGTTTTCATAGCGTTCATAGGCTTCAACAACACGTTGCACCAATGGGTGTCTGACTACATCAGTGGCTTCAAAAAAGGTGAAGCTCATTTGGGGAATATCTTTTAAAACATTAATGGCATGTTTTAGGCCAGACATCATGCCTTTAGGTAAATCGACTTGGGTGATATCTCCCGTGATTACGGCGGTAGAACCAAACCCCAGACGGGTGAGAAACATTTTCATTTGTTCTTTGGTTGTGTTTTGGCTCTCATCTAAGATGATAAAGGCATCATTCAATGTTCGTCCGCGCATGTAGGCAAGTGGGGCAAGCTCAATGATGTTTCTATCCATCAATTTGCTCACGCGCTCAAATCCCAACATTTCATAAAGTGCATCGTAAAGTGGTCGCAAATAGGGATCAATTTTTTGGTTTAAATCACCGGGTAAAAATCCTAAGCGTTCTCCTGCTTCAACGGCAGGGCGCACTAAGACAATGCGACGGACTCTTTGCTCTTCTAGAGCTTTAACCGCCATAGCAACAGCTAAATAGGTTTTGCCTGTGCCAGCGGGGCCGATACCAAAATTGATATCATTAAGCAAAATGCTCTTAAGATAGCGAGCTTGGTTTTTACTGTGGGGTTTGATTAAGCCGCCACGGGTTTTAACGCTTAAATCCAGATCTTCTTGTTTTTCTTCACTGGTTGATTTTGTAACTGGTTCTGATTTTGTATTTTCAAGCATTTGAACACTTTCTTGTATTGATAAATGAATGAGTGCAGGAGTAAGTTCTGTGCCATGTTGGGTTTGTGAATAGAGTGAATTGATAAGATTGTGGGTAAGGTGCACTGCTTCTTTATTACCCAAAATTTGAAAAGTGTTGCCACGATTGCGTATTTCAACGCCCATACGACGTTCAATTTGTCGTAAGTGCTCATCTAGACGCCCGCAGAGGCTCATTAATCTGCGGTTATCCATCGGCGCTAAGGTAATTTCACAAATACTGACTTTCTCGCTCAAGAGAGTTCCTGGCTTCCTTATTATAAGGTGTTCATCTTTAAGCATAACTCTTAATGAAAGCCCTGCAAAGCTGAATCCCCATAATCATAAAACTCCATATTAATCAGACACTTAAAATCAGGCTATGGTCTCAATTTGCCCTCTGAGTGAATTGGGCCTTGCTTGAATAATGTGTACATCCACAAATTCACCGACCAAAGACTTATTGCCTGCCAAATGAACTGCGCGGTTATTTTCGGTTCGACCAAATATTTCTGTATCAGGCGCTTTGCGAGAGACATTGGTGATCAATATACGCTCTTTGCCCCCAACCATTTTCTCGCCAATACGTGTTGCATGACTTGCCAGTAAATCTTGCAGTGTTTTTAAGCGTTCTTTTTTTAGCTCAAGTGGCAGCTGATCCTCTAAATTGGCTGCGGGTGTGCCAGGTCTTGGGCTATAGATGAAACAATAAGATAAATCAAAACCAACGGCATTAACGAGATCTAAGGTGGCCTGGAAATCCTGTTCCGTTTCACCAGGATAGCCAACGATAAAATCGGAGGTGATGCTGATGTTGGGTCTTACCTTGCGTAGTGCGCGAATTTTAGATTTGTATTCTAAAGCAGTGTGACCTCGTCCCATTAATCCTAAAATTCTATCGCTACCACTTTGCACGGGTAAGTGAAGATGGTTAACCAGGGCAGGCACATCTGCGTAGGCTTGAATCAAGCTGGGTGAAAATTCATTCGGGTGTGAAGTGGTAAAACGTATTCTACCAATACCTTCAATTTGTGCGATATAACGGATTAAAAGAGCCAGATCAGCGACGTGTCCATCATGCATGAGGCCACGATAAGCATTCACGTTCTGGCCAAGTAAGGTCACTTCGCGAACGCCATTGGCAGCTAAATGAGCAACTTCTGCTATCACATCGTCTAAGGGGCGGTTTACTTCTTCACCGCGTGTATAGGGAACGATGCAATATGAACAATATTTGCTACAACCTTCTTGAATCGAAACCATCGCACAAGGGCCTGATACAGTTGGTTCAGGGAGGTTATCGAATTTTTCAATAAGAGGAAAAGTGATATCTATGGCTGGTTTCCCATCTTGCTTAACGCTATTAAGCAGAGTAGGTAAGCGATGCAAGGTTTGTGGTCCAAAGACAATATCCACATAAGGCGCTCTTTGGCGAATAGCTTTGCCTTCTTGGCTGGCAACACAACCACCAACACCAATAATGAGTTTTGGATTTTGTTCTTTTAATTCACGCCATTGTCCTAGGCGAGAAAATACCTTTTCTTGTGCTTTTTCTCGAATCGAACAGGTATTCATCAGAAGGACATCAGCATTATCTGCTGAGTTACATAACTTCAATCCATGGCTTGCTTCAAGCAACTCTGCCATACGCTTTGAGTCATACTCATTCATCTGGCAGCCCCAGGTCTCGATATACAAATGCTTTGCCACGGGCACTAAGTTAAATCCTTAGAAAAATAAAAAGCAAAGTTTAACGATTTTTTTCTGAGGAAGCCAGATAATAGAATACTTAATAGTCAGTTAAATTACAGCTGCGGAGCTACACAAACCAATTTGCCCTCGCCATTTACATTGGTGGTGCGACAAAAGCCATTAATATCATCACCTCGATTATTTACAAAGTCACAGGCATCACCTTCACCTTTATCAGCGCAGGCTTCTACAGTGCCGGGTGGTGGGGTATCTTGGCTATTAGCATTGCCAAAAAAGGCCAAAAGACTTAAGCAAATCAGCACTTTGAAATTTCGCATTTTTTCGTCCCTTTAAAAAATCCAAAATCTACTATAACAGCCCCAAAGAAGAGATGTGAATCTTTTTTAAAGTTGTTGGCTGGTGTGCGTGCACTCGTGAGGAAGTGTGCTATGATTTCTTTCATCAAGACTACAGCTTAGATGATTAGTGTAAGCAACGGCATTCAATGCAGGTTGTTGTTGCACATCGTGATGAACATCATCCTTTGAAATCCCAAATTCAAGCAAGTGCTTGATGCTATCAATTAAAGGGTTTCCACCACTGACTTCGCTTAGTTCATTTGTGAATAGTAATCTCATTATTAGGCACAATTATTTGTAAGAAAACAGACATTGTCCAATACTTAAAGTTGATAATCAATAATACGTTATTTGGACACATATTATAATACTAACTAAACAATAACATGACACATAATAAGATCTCACTTTGCTTTCCATTTGCTGTGGTCTTTTTTGAAATAGCAACCTACCTGGCCAATGATATGTATTTGCCTGGTTTGCCTGCATTAATGACAGATCTACAAATTTCTCAGCACTTGGCCCAAGACACCCTGCTGTACTGGTTTTTGGGCTCAGCGTCTATGCAACTGTTAATGGGGCCCTTATCTGATAGATACGGCAGAAAAGCGGTGTTGATATTTGGGGTGTTGTGCTACACGGCATCGAGTTTTGCTTGCGCCTATACCAGCCAGATTGCCTTGTTTTTAATAAGCCGTTTTATTCAAGGCTGTGCGGTGTGTTCAGTCATTGTGGCAGGCTACTCTGCTATTCATGAAAGCTACGACACCAAAATGGCGATTAAAATAATTAGCATCATGGGATCGGTTGTCATTCTTGCGCCTGCCTTTGGCCCAATTTTGGGGGCAATTGTGATTGAATTTTCGAAGTGGCGCACGATTTTTATTATTTTAGGTATCTGGGGCATCATTAGTCTTATTCTTTTATCCTTTGTCATGCCACAAACCCAAAAAGAAAAATTCCCTTTACATCTTGGCGATATATTTAAAGATTATTGGAAAATTAGCACCAGAAAATCTTTTTTAATCTTTACCATTCCATTTTGCTTTATGTTCTTGTCTCTCATTTGCTGGGTAGTAGAAAGCCCGTTTATTTTGATAAATCATTATCAGCAGAGCAACATTCAATATGGCTTAATTCAACTTTATGTATTTGGTGGCTTTATCATCGGCGCCCAAGTAACAAGCTTACTTGTAAATCGGGTAGAAACAGTAATCTTGATCAAAGCTGGGATTATCATCGCCTTATTAGGCGCAATTGCTTTTAGCGTCTTGAGTTTCTTAGCTTGGCCACTCTATACCTTGGTGATAGCCATGATCTTTGCAGCGCTTGGTATGGCGATGACTTTCGGGCCGCTTTCACGCTTTGCCATTGAAGTATGCGAAGAGCCCATGGGTAGAAGAATGGCTATCTTTTCATCTTTTATGAGTTTCTTTGGCGTATTTTCCACAGCCATCGTGACTCTTCTAGACAATGATTCCATGTTTCATTTGGCATTGATGACAACAATTGGGATCAGTGTTTCCTTTTTAATCCTCTTTTTGTTTGAAATCCCTAAAGTTGATGCTGGAGATTCAACGCCTCATATTATTTAAATAGAGGCGTTAAATGTCCCCATTCCCTTTATAGACATAATGAAGGTTTAAGTTGTGTAGATTGATTCAAATTATCCCTGCTCGGTGAGGAGGATAATGCTGCCGGACTGTTAAAAGAAGGGGTAAATGTGCTGGGTGATGTGCTCAGCATTTCATCATAGCTGTCATCATCGGCATTAGAAAGTTCTTGAATACTACCATCAGAATGAGAATCATAAGTATTTTGTAAAGACATTTGTGCAAGCAAATCGGATAATTCGCTTACGCGTTCCATTTTTGTTTGATGCTTTCTTTTTTGTCTATCGTAAATCTGCGTTTTCATACCATTTTGTTTGAGATAGGTTTTATTGGGCTCTAGTATAAAACACGTATCCTCTGGAAACAGATAACCTTCTTCTTCTAGCATGGAAAAAAATTCGATGAATTTATTTTCTCGCTTATATTTGTCGCTGGGAGGCGCAATAATAATTTGCGCTGGATTTCTATGAACTTCATTATCAAGGTAGACTGAAAACTCTCTACGTTTGGTCTTTTTCTGACCTCCAGTTAATGTGACATAGCCATCATGCTTATCTTTGAAACGAAGATTATCAACCAGAAAATTTATGATGTGACTGATTTGTTGCTGTGGATAGGTCATGGCATGCTCTCCTTGGTTTAGAATCTTAAACGTTTACAACAGAGAGTGAAAACAAAAACAACTGAAATTAAAACCAACGATTCCTTGCGAAGTGTGACTAACTCAAGAGTGTTGCATGTACCCCCTTACTACTTTAAACATATTGAAATTTAAAAGGTCTGTCAATTAAAAAAACATCACTGCGGTGTTTGCATATAATGGCATCAAGCATTTATCAATAGTATCGATAAACCAATTAGGCTTATAGGCGCAAGGGCCGTTTCATGTACATGTTGAGAGATACTTTGTCAGAGCACACCCTGCAATATGATGGGAAAGAATCTGAGCTGTATAAAATATATGCCTTAAGTATTTTGCTGAGCATTTTTACTTTAGGGATATATCATTTTTGGGGTAAAACACGTAAACGACGTTATATTACTTCCTGCTTTATTTTAGATAAGGACAGATTTGAATATACAGGTTATGGAAGTGAATTATTAGTCGGGCTTATCTTGGGTGTTATTTTATTAGTGAGTTTCTCATTGCCGCTCATGTGGGCGAGTGAGGAAATTAAAAATTATAACCATGAGATAAAATCAGAACAACATAAGAAACAGCAAACATACCTTGGCGCTGAAAAAGATAATGAGGAGCCCCATCATTTTGAGCAACATGATCCCTTTCATCAAAACAAGTTGGTAGCAGAATTTACCAGTATCACTAATTTTTGGGTTCAATTTAACGACCAAGGTTTCTTTATTAAATATAAAAAGAACACACTTGATATCAAATGGCGATTCAGTTTTTTCTTTTTGGATTCAACGCTGGATGTACAATTTAACCCGGCAAAGCATATTCCACTTTTATTGGCCATAATGATAATGCCGCTATATCTTGTCTTTTTCTTCATCTATTTACCATTTTTAGTTGTTTATGGTTCATTACGTTATCGTGTTTCACGTTTACGTTGGCGTGGGATTCGTGGTCATTTAGATGGTTCGGCCTTAGTGTATGGACTTCTGGGCCTGATGCATACCTTTTTAAAAGTGATTACAGCAGGATTTTGGATCCCTTTAAGCGATATTATGATGACGCGCTTTAAACTAAAGAAATTATTTTTTGGTAATCAAAAAGCTTCTTTTGATAGTCCTTATAAGTCGTTGATCTTAGTCAATTTAGCAACGATAGGTGCCTGCCTATACTTAGTAGGTTTAATGTCAATATTGGGCTATTTTATTTTACCCTTTATTGTCAGTCTGACACCACATGAAGGGTGGTTAATTGAAAAACTCATTTTCACCTTAATTAAAGAAGGTTACTATATTTGTGTTTTTTTACTACTTTGGATTTGTTATATACCGCGTTACTGGTATAGGGCAGCAGTGTTGAGAACACGATATAATTGTTTGCATATTGGCTCTATTGGTTTTGTATGTGATGCCAGTGGATTTGATTATTTTAAATTATTTGTGATTAACGATCTTATATTTATCTTTACATTAACTTTAGGATTACCTTGGATTTGGCAAAGACGCATGCGCTTTTTTTGTAAGCATGTAAAAGTTACTGGCAACTTGAATGAGCTGCAAATTGAACAAGCAACGGGTAAGAAAACAAAATTTGGTGGGGGCTTTGCCTCGGTTATGAATTTAGAAATTGGTTTAATCTAGATTTCTCTTTTAGTGAGCATATTGAAATGAGTTATAAATTTAGTGCCAGATTTTTTGATGGGGTTAATATCAAATCAAATATCGCTATGGTAGAAATTACTGCTGAGGCATTACTTTTAACCTCAAATGATACACAGATTACTTGGCCAAAAGAGAGTTTGCAGCTAATGGAACGTCCCTATGGCACTAAGCCTGCGGTAATTGGATCTAAGACGATGCTGGGGGCAAGACTCATAATCGAAAATCAAGAAGCTTTTCAAGCCATATTGCCTTTAATTGCAAAGAAAAATATTAAACTATCACATGTGCATCATCCTTGGCGGATAGCTTGGCTTCTTGTTTTCGCCGTTGCAATTACCCTTTTCTTACCACTATGGCACTTTCGTATCGTATCTACTTGGATTGCTGAAATTATCCCCTATAGTTGGGAAGAAGATATATGGGACAATGAAATAAAACAAAGATTTGTCGGCACAACGCAATGTGTTAGTGAAGATGGTGTAAAAGCGCTTGATAAAATAGTAGATAGACTTGCTAAACAAACGAACACAAAACATAAATTCGATATACGTGTTATAGATTCACCTGATTTTGTCAATGCAGAATCGACGCCAGGGTTTCATATTTTTATTTATAGTGGCCTTTTTAAAATCGATTCTCCAGATGCTATCTCAGGTGTTATTGCTCATGAAATGGGACATTCTTTGAAACACCATGTGATTGCAAGCTTTATAAATGAAATGGGTATAAAAGCGTTTTATCAAGCTGTATTAGGCATATCAGAAAAAAATCTCGCCTTTGATTTTCTCAACTTAAAGTTTAGCCGTGATTATGAGTTGGAAGCGGATAAAATAGCTATCGATTTAGTGCAAAAAGCGAATATTGACACCCATGGTTTTAGACAAGCGATGGAATACTTGGCGCAAGAATCATCAGAATTTGAGGGGCTGGAAGCGTATTTAACTGATCACCCGCCGCATGATGAACGTATAGAATTAATTAATCAAAGTGAGAAAGTAAAAAAGCCAGAAGCCTCTCTTTCACCCAGTGAATGGCAAAGTCTGAAAAATATATGCTCTAAAACAAAACCCATGTCATTTTAATCCGATTTCCTTCTTATCCATGTGTTCATAATGAACAATCATCAGGCTTGCTGATAAAGGCAATATAAAAAGTGAAATAAAGGCAAAAGTAGCTTCGCCTAAGAACTTATACAAGACAATTTGAATAATGGTAGAAATAAAAAGCAAAACAAAAACGAGCATGAAGGTTTTAAACCAATGGTTTTTTATCAGTTCACGGCTATGTTTTAAGGCTTCAATGACATTTTTATTATTTACTATCATATCAAATGGGGCCAGGAAGAAATAAAAGCAATATCCCATCCAAAAAATATTCCCAACAAAAAATAGAAAAAGAACAAGAGACATTAGAATTAATAATGAATTTATGTGGGCTGGGTCTGGCGGACTGAGCATTTCAAATATTTGACTGAAAAAATTTAACAAAAAGGCCATAACAATAAAAGGTAGCGCGATAATAAGCAAAGAGAAAAAGACAGCCATAAACCGCTTAATCCCTATTAACATCAAGGTTCTATAATTTGTTTGTTGATGGTGACTGTTAAGTTGAATGGCATACAATATCATGACAAAAAAGAAAGTGAAGGTAATTGTGTTTAACATGATATGGCTTGCATAGTATCTAAATTCATCATGAAAGAAAGTGGGCTTTAATGGCATGAAGATGTTCAAAAGATAATTTGTCATAGCATATAGCGCGTTAAAAGGTAAAATTAAAATAAAGCTTTTCGCAAAAAGTTTAAATACCCGGCCATACACCGTGATTATGAATGCAAGCATTTGCTTAGTTTTCCATGTGCTGACATAGCACCATTGTAATATTTAATATAGTGTATTTTAAAATAAAGTAGTTAGGAAGAGAGAAAGAGGACATTCTGAACCTGTTTAAAGCTCAAAATGTCCTCAAGGGCTATTACCACCAGTAGTAGTTACGATAGTAAGCTCTGGGGCCATATCCGTTGTAATAATAGGCTTTATATTGACGATCGGGCCAATAATAAACTCTTGGATAATAGGAGTCTACTAAATAACCTCCACGTACTCTAACGACATCACGTTCAACAACATTACCTGGGACAAAATAGAAATTGGTATAACCATATCCATAGTGTCGGTAATGATGATGTCTATGAGCTAGTGATGCTGTTGAGAATGTAACTAGTAAAAGAAATAGTAATGCTCTCATAATATACCTCGCGTTAATTAATCTGCGACGTATATGTGACTTAGGGGTTTATGAGAAGGTTCAAAAAATTTTTTTTCTGAAAACATGATCAGTGAAAATGATTAAAATAGCTTGCTTCGCTCTTATGCCTGTCATATGCATCAATTTATTAAGGATGAGTAATATAAGCCATATTGCCATCGATAGTACATTTTGAACGGTGATTTACACACCAATGGTGGCATGCATCGGGGTTTTTAGCACACCAATATTGATTTCTCCCAGGACCATAATAGGGAGCACCCTTGGCATAACATATACCTTTATACATGTAAAAAGAGTGCCCTGGATGATAAGGACCATGATAGAAAGGTTGGTGGTGATGAGATGCAATTGCTGTAGAGCAAGCAACTGTTAAGAAACTACAAAAAATCGAAATTACAAATTGCTTCATAAGACACCGCTACTGCATTTAATAACAATTAGAATCACAAGGCGCTTTATGAAACATAGTGAAGATTTATTGCAAATTTACTGAAGAAAAAGACATAGCTTCAGGTGGGCACAATTCATCTACAATAAAAGGAATCTTAAGAGAAAATAGGGAAGGCATTCTATGCTGTTTAAATCCATGAAAGTAGCTGGCTTCATTGCAATAGTAACACTGTCGAATGTTGCAAATGCTTTGGATTGTAAAACCATTTTAGCTAAACTGCCCAAGCACTCGCCAGAGTCGAGCGATCAAGCCCAAATGGTGGCAAACTTTGAAAACAATTGTAAACAACGTCCCGATGTGACTGATCCCGAATCACTTAATCAATGTATTGCTGTAGGCATGCGGGCTATGGCTATTTCTGGTAATTTCGTCGCAGTTGAAACAATTGCAAAAATCGAGTGTGATGCCGGGAATGATACAATTAGTAAAAATTGGATGGGCATGATTGTTAATAATGAAAAAGCAACACAAGCTGATAGAGATGTTGCGCAAGAGGCAATCAACAATAATAATCAATGATTATTCTTGCGATGATATCTTCTAGTAGGTGAATCAGGGCTTCTCAATCTTGAATTTCTTGAAAAAGTTTGGTTTGCTTGAGGTGTAAAGCGTGGTTGCGCATCAGATTTTTGCGGCGATCTTATGAGTGGATAACGCTCATTCACCTTTTTCTTGGTTTTTTCTATCATCTGTTCACAATTTTGGCGCAAACTAGGATCTGCGACTAATCTTGCTCTTTCAGCACATTCTCTATCATGTATTTCCCTTTCTCTTGCCGCTACTAAACGATTTGCCCTTTGTGCATGAATGTTTTCATTTCTTGCGTAGAAACTTAATATGGCGCCACAAATGGTTACTAATTTAATTGCACCCTCAATCAGAAGCGCGTGAAAGCGGAAAGAAACAAGACGACCAAAAAGTGATAAGCAAGCCGATACTATACTTCCTGTGGTTGACCAAAGCTTATGTTTCTCTTCCAAATTGGAAAGCTTAATTTCTCTTTTGATGTCAATTAACTTTTTGCCTGATTTGTAAATGTTGTCAAAATTCAGCGCGATGTCCTGTCTTTGGTTAGAGCTGATTGCCTGGATAAACTTTTTCTGTTTGTTATATTTATCATTAGCTTCAAGAATCATGTGCTCTAAAGTTTTAATTTGTTCACTTAGAATTTCTCTAATAGTCTCTCTGTCTTGGGAAGCTTTTAGCTTTTCGATGGCATTTTGAGCATTAGACCACAGATCGAATTTAGCTCTTTCCTCAGAAACTGGTATTGGTTGAATGGGATTTTCAATAAATTGCCGCAGGGCGTTATCTCTTTCTAGTAAGTGATCGCGCTCGAGCCCTTTGATTTGTTCTTTCTCGGTTGGATCAACATTATCAAAAGGTGCTTGTTCATAGCGAGCGTCTAAATTCATTAATTGTCTTTCGACATCGCCTAACACGTCCCTTGCTTGCGATAGTTTAAAGAAATGTTGGTTAATAATAGTTTTCTTTCTAATGCTGCTTTCAAGAGAGGTAATGCTATGCTCAAATGCAACAATGTCATCATGAGGAATGGGATGTCGTTGTTTTAAATTCGCTATGATATCTTGGAGTTCTTTTTTTCTTTGCTGCATAACTTGTATAGCAGCATTAGTATCTTTAACTATTTGTTTCTCATCTAATTCAAAGCCATATTTTTGGTGATAGCGGTCAATCACAAGTTGTTCAGTAACAATAAACTGACACTTTTTATTAAGCATATCGGTAATTTTTGTTAATTTTTCAATACAGCTTTGTGGCGTAGGTGATGCGTTATCATCTAACATGCTATTTAAAAGCACTAACTCATGTTGTCTCTCATTCAGACTATCCACTTCATCTTTTAATTCAACAAATTCTTTCAAAATTAGTGCATTTTGAGAGAAAAGAAGCTCATGATTTGGGATTTCATCCTCTAGCTCTCTTAGCTCTTTCTTTCGTTTGTAGTTATCATAATATTCTTGAACATAGTCGTATAAATCGTTAATGATGCTAGTGACATTAACCAAAAAAACGGCCATTGAGGCGCTTATTATAAATTCCCCGAAAACACCCGTTGCAAGGATAAGCGCTGTAATATGTAAAAGATAAAAGAAGAAGAGGGCAATACGTTGTTTTTTGGAATAGCGCTCAGATGCCTCAGTGCTCCAAAGACTGCGTATACTGCACACAGCAAGGTAAACACCGATGATAGCCATGACATTTTCAAAGGTGTCTAAAGCACGAAGCCCGAATTGTTTTAATCTGCCCAGCATGTAGTTAGTGCATCTGCTAACATATTGAATTCAATATTCTAACTATAAACAATTTCACTTGCAAATTGCAGGCATTAATTTACTAAAACCAGCCATTTCTTTGACAAAAAAGCAGTGAGTTGAGCAACTATATCCGGCTTGATTTGTTGACATTTAGGTAGTTAGATAGTAAATTTCCTGTTTTTAAGCACTTATGGTTAATCCAATGAGCACGTATTCCGTTAAATTGCATGCAAAAACTTTCATTGATAAGACTGATGTCGAAAAATCCACGGTTATTAGACCGTATATCAGTCCACATGAAAGGGCAAAAGAGGGCTTTATCAAAAGCAATGATCGCTTGCAAATGGACGTGAATATTAGGCTTGCAGATATATCGAAGCCTAAAGACAGTGATTCAATGATGGAAATGGAAATCCCCTTATATTTTAGTAACAAAGCGGAATTTTTAGCTGCGTTTTACAAAGCGATTAAACAATTTCAAAAAAATGAGATAACGGATCTTCATACCAAAAAGCGAGGCTATGGCCTTGAAATTGCTTTTAGTAGGTATAACTTTTCCAATGATTTGCCTGAATACGCGCTGGAAGCGATTACTGAAATTTTGGTGAAGAATAAGAATTATCGTCATCAATTTCTAAAGAAACTATCTGTGTACACACCAGAACAAGCGAAAAAACTTGAAACTAACCTCAAATGCAAAGAGCAATTTGAACGTTTTTATAAAGCAACAGATATCTATAAACATAAATCCACAGGTGCATTCATAATAACGGCACTGGGTTTATTTGTCTCATCTTATATTGTTAGTGCTGCTTTATTCCCGTATGTGTTCGTCCTGACGGCTGCAACCTTTGCAGCTAATGTGTCACTCAGTAGGGTGCTTGATAAACTTGCTCATCATTTTCATGAGAACAAAGACATTATCGACACCACTACAGCAAATTATGCTGCATTTACAGCCGGTTGCTCGCAGCCCTATTCTGCATTGTTTAGGCATCTTAGAAATCCAATCGCATTTTTAGCTGCCAAAAGGTTAACTTGGTTAAAACAGAATCATCTTGTACTTGTTCTTGAACCTACCACAAGCCTTACTGAAGCGGAGCGTAAAGCACATTGTGAGCAGCGTTTGGCAGCTATTTTAGGCAAAAAAGCCGATGAAAAGAATAATGTTCAAGCCACACAAGAGCAGTCCGCAGATTCAACAACAGTAACGATGAACAAGCCGGCTGAGCAGGTTACTGAAAAAGCAATGGAGAGTGCGGCAAGCAATGATGATCATGCTCAAACTCCCGAACACGATCATTCTGCCCCCCCAAAACATAAAAGGTAATAAAAGCAGGAGAAGCCTCAGCGCTTCTCCTCACTGATATCGCTTTGTAAAATCCTTTCTAACTCACTAGAGGCTTGTTTTGAAAAGGTGATTAGCTCAGGTTCCTTCTCAAAGAAATCAAAAGAAATACGAAGCGTTTTTTCATCGTGCCGCCTAAATTGCGTAGCTTTATTTCGCATCTCGGAAGCTGATTTACCCATCATGACCATGGCTTGTTGCGCCATTTTTAAAGAAGAATCAAATGTTTCCCGTCTAAAGTAATCAGCACCGGCTTTATGTAGATTATAAGCATGACGTCGGTTACGGGCTCTGGCTAGCACTTTCACCTTGGGAAAATGCTCTTTAACCAAGTAAACCATTTCTAAAGCCTTATCGGCATCATCAATCGCGATAACCAATAATTTTGCTTTTTCAATGCCGGCATTTCGTAGAAGATCAATTTTTGAAGCATCCCCAAAATAAGCCTTATTGCCAAAACGCCTGATCTGCTCTATTTGCTCAGGGTCTTTCTCAAGAATCGTGATCTTGATACCTTGGGCTTTCATAAATCGACCGATAATTTGTCCAAAACGCCCATATCCAGCAATAATGACAGGATTATGAAGATTTTTGAAATTATCATAGTCAGGCAAAATGGAGACAGTCTTTGATAAAATAAAGCGTTCATTGAGTATCATTAAAAAGGGAGTGGACGCCATTGATAAAGCAACAGTCAAGGTTAGCTTCGCAGCATCTTCAAGCGGTATTACTTGCAACTGACTTGCATATTTAAAAAGCACAAAAGCGAATTCACCACCTTGGGATATTGCAGCCGCAAAAAGTGAATTTTGTGCAAAAGATAATCCAAAAAACCGCCCAAGAGATAATAAAACAAGAAGTTTTATGGCAATAAGAGAAAAAACCATTGCTAAAATTTGAGTGGGGTTTTCATTTAAAAGATCAAAATTCATGCCCATGCCAACAGAAATGAAAAATAAGCCCAGCAATAATCCTTTGAAAGGCTCTATATCAGCTTCGATGGTATGTTTATATTCAGAATTGGCCAAGACAAGGCCGGCAATAAATGCACCAAGCGCTGGTGATACACCTACAATGTCCATTAAGAGGGTAATACCGACAACCATGGCCAAAGAGGTAGCAGTAAACACTTCTCTGAGGTTTGTTTTGGCAATAAATCTAAAAACCGAACGCGAGAAATAGCGACCGCAAATGATAACCAATAAAATGGCGCTTAAAATAATAAAAGCGTGATGCCAACTACTTAAGGTGTCTATCCAGCGATGATGTGAAAGCGTATCTGTCGCGCGATTAATCCCAAGCAAGGGTATAATAATTAAAATCGGAATTACGGCTATATCTTGAAAAAGCAGCACAGAGAAAGCACTTTCTCCACCTTCAGTTTGCATGAGCCCTTTTTCTTGCAACATTTGCAATACCAAGGCGGTTGATGACATGGAGAGGGCCATTGCACAGGCAAGACTACCTTGCCAGGGAAAACCACAAGATATGCCAATACCAGTCAGCACAAGACTCGTAATAATAACTTGTAAGCTACCCAAACCGATAATGGATTTCCGAAGACGCCAAATCCTGTCTGGCTCAAGTTCAAGACCAATGAGAAACAACATCATTACAACGCCAAATTCGGCATAGTGCATGATTTCACTGCTATTATGAATTAAGCCAAAGCCAAAGGGACCAATAATGATCCCCGCAAGTAAATAACCTAATACAGAACCTAATCTAAATTTGCTGGCCAGAGGAACAACAAGACAGGCTGCCCCCAGAAAAACAAAAGTAGCAAATAAGACGCTGCTATCATTCACGCAATGCCTCCAAATCCAAGCTTAAGGCTAAAAAATATTAAATCATCTTAATAATTTATATAAATTACTAGGAAGACAGATATGCTATTTTGTGAGCATAGCAAGATGGGATGAATCAGTCACTGTAAAGCTTAAGGGGAAGTAGAAAGGACAACCTTGCCTGCAACCAAACCTGGTTTTTCGAGTTTATTAACTTGGATTTCTTCAACACTGATATTTAATTGCTTATGTAAAATTAATAACTGATTAATGAGTTCATCAAAAGCCACATTATTAAAATTAATGTTCACTTTAGTTTCAGAGAGTCGTGTAATAACAATGTTGTTAATCAAATCGGGAGATTTTTTAAAGTTAGCTTCAATATCGCTAAAAATATCGACCGATTGCAGTGGGGTATGTTGTTGCTTCTCTTTTAGTAGAGGCGCTTTTTCTTGCATCCATTGAAAGAGAACATGTTGATTTTCTACTTCTTGAATAAGGGAGCTTCTCATAGAATACAATGGAAAGAAAATAAATAGAATAATAAAGAGCAATAAACAAATGAGAGCCAATATCTTTGCCTGTTGCTTTTCTTTATAAGTTAAGTTTTCCCAAAATTGTTTAATCACTTGCTTTTGCTCCTGCTGACAATAAAAGTAGCGCTGAGTTTTGATTTTTGCTGTTCAGTTTTGTCTTGGGTAACATTAAGTTGATTTTTTTTCAACTCGCGAACAAGCTGCTCAATGTCAGCATAATTTTTCGCTTCCAAATTCAAGATTATACTACCTTGTTTATAAGATAGGTTATTAAGGCTGATATTATTGCTCTTATGCAATATTGGCGCAGTTAAAAAAAGCAAATCGAAAAAGTCATTATTGGCTTTGGTGGATTGTGTAAGATCGCGCTCCATTCTCATTTTTGGACTAACCACCGCTGTTGCATTAGGATAGATGCTACGGTAGAGATTCTCTATTGCTACTTGTTGGTTTTGTTTAATATTACCATAATCAATAATATCTCTAACAAAGAATCCTAAAAGCGTAACCATAAAAAGTGTCAAAATAATGCTGGCATGTATAAATAGTTTTTTATGCTGATTAAATTTAAATTTCTTAGTGAAATCCTGCTGCAAAAGATTAATAGAAGGTATGGCAGGATTATAAATGTCCCAGAATGTAGATTGCTGTTGGTTTATCAGTGCTAATAAATCTGGATATTGATCAAAGTGAATTTGCTGTAACAGTGCTTCATCTTTAGTGTTGATCTGAATTGAAAGAGGCTTAGATTCCTGATTTTTATATAAAAGATCAAGCATAAAGGGTAAATGCTTGTTTTCAATATGATATCCCATAGACTTTTGAGTTTTGACGATACTTAAATCATTATCGACCCACACCTGCCACTTTTCATCCGAATTTTTAAGTGCAAGGCTGATAGGGTGTATACTATCGGCCTCAATATGATAGCTCTTTAGTTGATCTAACCATTTATTGAGTTTTTCTTGTGCAATAATCGCAATAGGAATTGTAGAATTATTTGTCTTTCCATAAGAGAAATGTAATGAATTGATATTACTATTTAAATCTTCTTCAAGCATATTAGGCAAAATTTTCGCCATATATTTTTGATTAATTTTTTTGGGTAAAGTGACTTGCCTTATAACAATGTCGGAACTTGCAACAAGAATTATAACTTGGTGGCGATTAAGTGCAACCTTTTGCGAAAGCGTATTTAAGGCTTCATGTTCTGTTTTGCTTGTTATTTCACCTTTTGATGTGACTAACATCCAATCGGCAAAATCGAATGCATCTGTACATTTAATAATGATTTTATTTTTCATAACATTCCAAAGCTTCGCTGTATTACCGAAACATTAAGGCCATTATTAGTTTTATTAACTTTATATAATGAATATAAAATTAAATCGATATTATTGTAATTTACGGCTATCGTCGCTATAAAATATTGACTTTGCGTGGTTATTGGTACCTGAGTACCATTCTTTTTAAAAATAGGATTTAATGCCATAAATTGATTAATTGATTTGAAGCCATGCTGGTTATCTCTTATCTTAATAAGCGCTTCTGCTGCGCTCATTGTCATCTGAGGGCTTAATACTAATAAACTATATGCTGTTGCTGAGTTAACATTTATAGAAGTAGGTTCTGGCAGCGCAGTGATATTTTGATTCAGCTTTAAAAAGAACTTTTTTGTCATGCCAGGGATTGGCCTTAATTCAGTGGTACTACGAAAAGGAACAGCCTGTCCAGTGGCATATGAAGCCGTATATTTTTGAATGTTCGCAATAAGAGACTGTGCGTTATTATCTCCGTTGGAACCAGTCATATTACTCATAAAATTATTAAAACATTCAAAGTTGAAATCAGTGCTTGATAAATTATTAATATTAAAATTTCCCTGAGCGTCATTAATTTCAGCAGTGAAGTAACCCTTGTTGAAAGTTGTTTTAGGTATTTTATCATGAACCATGTTGTCATTTTTTTTAAAACTTTCTAATATTTTTGTGCGTGCTAACTCTTCACCGACATAAGACAAATTAAGCGCCTGATAAGCGTCAAGATAGTTTTTACTATGTCGAATGGAAATACGATGATAAGTAATAAAGCCTGCGATCACGATTTCAATTAAAGTGATAATAAATAATGCCACTATCAAAATAGTGCCTTTCATATAAAAATTATTATTACTTCTATAATTTATATTACTCATGACTTGCCATATCAACTATTTGTACAATTTGGCCTAAATCTTTTAAATTAACTTCCAGTTTAATTGCCGTAGGGGTTAAAAACTGCCAATCTTGGGTTGGTGGCCAGTTGGTATATTGGCTTAGCTTCTTATCATATAAAACCCATTTAAAATCGGATACATTGTCTAATATAACCTGAGTACGATAGCTTTTCTCATTATCAGTTTTAGATAGCCTTATCAATTGTTGTTTATCAAGGCGATATTCCACTTCTTCAAGAGATGAACGGTTATACTCATACCCGGGATTGATATAGCCTGACTTATAAAAATGTAAAATATTGTTTTTTGTATAGAAAGTACCGAGCAATTGGTTCTTGTTTGTATCTGATTGAGTTACTTTGGCTGTTACTTGCGAGAGATCAAATTGGAAAATTGTTATCATCTCCTGAATGGATGTTAATCTTTGTTCTTTTTGTTTGATGGAATCAACATTGTTAAGGATCTGCACTAAAGTCACGGACACAATAGAGATGATGATAAAAAAGATAACTAAGGTAGCAAGCACCTCAATCAAGGTATATCCATTTTGTTGATTGCAAATTTTATTTACTTTCATGGTAAAAGCTACTTATCTCATAACTATTGTTGCTTTTGCTATTTTTTACAATAACATTAATTTTCTTAAGGTTTTCAACGTCTGTATTTTCTCTTTGTATGGACCAATGCCATGTATGATTTAACATCACTTGATTTCCAGATGAAACATCATCTTTAATCATGCCCAGTTTGGTCTGCGTGATGATATTATTGCTGATAAGGGCACTTATCGTTTTGTCAGTTAGTGTTTCGGTATTTCTAATCATTTCAGAAAGCGTAAGCAAACAACTAAAAAAGACTAAGCTAACTATCAATAGCGCAATGAGAACTTCGACTAAGGTAAAGCCATTTTTTCTATTCATGTTGCACTACCTTCAAAGTACCCTGATCATTACTGACAATGCTATATTGAATGGTTTGCTTCTTATTGCTCACCTGTACTGAAAATATGGGCATTTCTCCAGTTGGATTAAAAATAATAGGCTCTTTCAATTCAACTTGAATGTTATTATCAATGGGGGTTTTAGCTAACAGTGAATCATTTTCTATCCATGCCCATTTCATATCATTGTTTTGTTGTTGAACCAAATGCTGGAATCCATAATTATCGCCCCAAATGAATAATCTTAATACTTCATGTTTAAATAAGGCTTGTTGTCTTGCAAGCTTAATTCTTTCAAGCATGTTGGTTGAGAAGGCTTTAATTTTTGCAGATTCATTCAAGGAAAAATTAGCATTGATGGTAATAAAGCTAATCATCACAATGAAGATAAGCAATACCATCATTATTTCAATCAGTGTAAAACCTAAAATAGATTTACTTCTTTTCATCGGTATTCCAATTGCCAATTATATTGCTTTCATTATTTTGTTTATCAGGTTTACCATTGCTAAAGATATCAATTTCTTTATGAGAGCCAGGATTTAAATATTGATAAGGGTTACCCCATGGATCTTGTCTTAATTGCTTAATGTAGCCACCTTCACGCCAGGAAAGTGGTTTGGGGTCGTTTTCTGGCCTTTTAACAAGCGCTGCCAGTCCCTGATCTGTTGAAGGATAAAATCCATTGTCTAAGCGATACATTTCAAGTGCATTTTCAATAGCTAAGACATCTTGTTTGGCTTTAACTAATTTGGCATCATCTGCTCGGCCAATCACATTCGGTACAATGATTGCCGCAAGAACGCCAAGAATCACCACCACAACCATTACTTCAATTAAAGTGAAGCCTGATTGTTTGATTTTATATTTATTTATCTTCATATGTTTATGCCACCATGCTGGATAATTGAAAGATTGGTAATAAGGTTGCCAATACAATAAATAATACAAGTGTTCCCATCACTATGATTAATAAAGGTTCAAATAAAGCAAGCACTGTATTTATGCTATATTCAACATGACGTTCTTGATTTTGTGCTGAACGCATTAGCATTTCTTCTAAATTCCCTGAGTTTTCACCACTGGCAATAAATTGCAGCGAACTGGGGCTAAAATAAGAAAATTTTTTCAAGGCCGCATTAATGGTGGAGCCTTCTTTAATTCTGTCTCTGGCTTTTAATATCTCATGTTTGATTGGAAGTGAATTTACTAAGTTTGCCGCAACTGTGAATGATTGCAAAATGGGGACTGTTGCTTGGGTTAAAATGGCAAGTGTTCTTAAAAAACGCGATGTTTCTATCAATTTTATCATTTTGCCAATTAAAGGCAGAGAAAGCATAAATCTATCAAAACGCTCTTTAAAAACAGGATTCTTCATCATTTTTCTAAAGCCAAAAACAAGTGCAACTAAAATAAGAAAACAAAGCAAACCATAGTTTTGAAGAAACTGACTGATGCTCAATAAAATTTGGGTTGCAAGAGGCAGGCCTTTTTTTGTTTCTTCAAAAATGCTAATTATCTTGGGGGTAACATATATTAACAAGAAAGCAACGATTGATAGGGACATACATGTTAGAATACAAGGATATATAATCGCCTGTACGACTTTTTGTCTGATTTGTTCTTGTCTTTCTAAGTAATCCGCTAAATTAAGCAAGACTTTGGCCAGATGCCCTGCATCCTCTCCCGATTTAATCGTTGCAATATAGACATGCGGGAAAGCTTTTGGGAATTCACTTAATCCTGAGGAGAATGAGAAACCTTCTAAGATACGAGTATGCACCGCTTCTACGATTTCTTTAAATTGCTTATGTTCAATTTGCTGTGCAACAGATGCCACACTATGCTCAATTTCAAGACCAGCGGTAAGTAATGAGCAGAGCTCTCTTGTAAACAAAGTTAATTCAGATAGTGGTATCTTTCTATCAATATGTTTGATTTTCTTATCGGTTAAACTCAGCTGCTTTGTTATAGCAATAATATCAATAGGAATGAGCCCGTCCGCTCTAAGTTTATTTCTTGCAAGCTTTTCACTATCTGCTTGAATGGTTCCCTTTTTTTCTTTTCCGCCAATATCCAAGGCGTTGTATTCAAATAATGCCATAATTAACTCGACATCACTTTTTGTCCAGAAATGACTCGTAATACTTCTTCTAAAGAGGTTTCACCTGCTAACACCCTTTTTAAACCATCTGTTAAGAGATCATCTGTTTTTTGTATAGCGTAGTTTTTCATTTCTAATTCAGAAGCTTGGTCATGAATCATTTTTTTTAATTGTTCATCGATGCCTACAATTTCATATATGGCGATTCGGCCGTTATAGCCTACATTGTTGCAAGTTTTGCAACCTTTAGCATGATAGATTTGATGATTGCCTCCTAATAAAGGATATAAGGCTATATCTTTTTCTGTGGGGCTATAAGCTTCTCTGCATTCTGTGCACAATTTTCTAACAAGACGTTGAGCAATAACACCCAACAGACTAGATGAGAGTAAAAATGATTGCACGCCCATGTCTTGCAAACGTGTGATGGCGCCTAAGGCACTGTTTGTGTGCAGCGTTGATAAAACCAAGTGACCAGTAAGACTTGCTTCTATAGCGATATCAGCGGTTTCTTTATCTCTTATTTCACCTACCATGATCACATCAGGATCTTGACGTAAAATAGCGCGAAGGCCCTTTGCAAAGGTCATTCCAACCTTTGGATTTACCTGTGTTTGACCGATGCCAGGTAAATCATATTCTATGGGATCTTCTACCGTGATGATATTTCTTTCAACCTCGTTAAGATGATTAATGGCACCATAAAGGGTTGTGGTTTTGCCAGAGCCTGTGGGGCCTGTGACCAAGATAATGCCATGTGAATTATCAACCAAGCCTTTAATATTGCTTCTTATTGCTTCGCGTGGCACAAGATCATCAAGATCAAGCTTAGCGTTCTTTTGGTCTAAAATTCTCAGCACAACTCTTTCACCATGATTCGAGGGAAGCACAGAAACACGCACGTCTATCATTCTTCCCGCTATTTTCAAACTAATACGTCCATCTTGTGGGATTTTCTTTTCTGCGATATCAAGCTTTGACATAACTTTAATTCTTGAAACAATTAAGCCTGATAAGTTTTTTGATGGTTTAAAGATCTCATGCAAGACGCCATCTATTCTGAATCTAACTGAAAATTCGTTTTTAAAAACTTCAAAATGAATATCCGAAGCATTCATGTTAATAGCTTCGCTAAGTAAAGCATTAATTAATTTAATAACAGGTGCTTCTTCTTGAGATTCAAGTAGGTCTTCAATATCAGGTAATTCTTCTAGCAGGGCGTTAAGATCTAAATGCTCTTCAATATCTTGAGCAATATTTGGCTTGGATTTTTTATTGCTTTCGTAGTGTTGGTTTAGCAATTTTGAAAATTCATGCTCATCAACTTCTTTTATTGAGATAGGACATTCTAGAGCGCGCCTTATTTCGAGCAATATATCAATACTAGGTTTGCTGCAAATAATATTTACAAGATTTTCAGTATATGAATCCACAAACACACGGTGCTTCTTGGCAAAAGAAAAGTTAATTTGTTCTATTTCTTTAGAAATTGCCATTTCGTCGACCTGTTCTTGGTTCAATATTATTAAACTTTGGTAAATTGTTTAGATTATCAAGTTGTACAGGATCTAGCGGCTGTTCTTGTTGAGAAAATTCTTCTATTTGAGGAAATTGACTTTTGGTAGAAGAATTAGCTGGTCGTTGTTCTAGGGTATCAAACAATCCAAGCTCTTCTAAGCCATTGCTAGTAGAGATGATGACACGAGAAGGTTCTATCTTGTGAATGCTATAGTTATTGTCAATTTTATCACCAGTACTCAGTACCTGCTCCTTTGAATTTATTAGTATAATCGCTTTGCTAGCCTTATCTTTAAAGATAATACCCACAAGTTCTATATGACTGTCTTTCAATTTTCTCAGGTTAGGATCGTCGTTTATACCAAACAAATGAAAGGAAGGGATCACGTCGAAATTTACGCCTTTTGAATATGCGCTAGCAGTACTTTGTTGCTTTTGTATTGCTGGCGTTTTTGAAGAAAAAGCGTAATAGCAATAGAAGATGAGAAGCACTAAAGCAACATAAGAAGCAATTATAGCAATGCTACTTGCACTGAATTTTTGCCCTGTGACTTTTTGTAATGCGTTTACGTGCATCTTCATCGTTTTCACTTATACTCGAATATATAAAGTATGAGATAGACAATACATTATGGTAACTTAATTAACTTGCTCAAATATAGACTTATAAATATTTAGTATGAATGGATGACTAGTAATAGTTGACCTAGGATGAAACACCCAGTATTTACCATGGCTAAAATCAAACTATTTATAGTTCTCATGATGGCAACCTTATTTAATGTAGGTTGCATGAAAGAGATAAATCGCAGCCTTACTAAATATGAGGCCAGAGAAAGCTATTATGCTGGAAATTTTGCCCGTTCTTTTCGGCTGACAGAAGCAATGGCATATCAGGGTGATCCTAAATCAAAATACACCTTGGGCTATATGTATTTTTATGGAATAGGCGCACCTACGAATAAATCTTTGGGCATAGCCTGGATAAAAGAATCAGCACTGAATGGATATGGACCTGCCATATTAGCCTTAGAGAAACTGAGTCATTCACAAATTCCGCTAATGCAAGACAACGCGCTAAATGAGATGCCAACTAAAGGTCAAGTGATCATTTCAAAAGAAAGGCTCGATGATGATGTTTATCCCGTTAGTCAAATACAGCCTAACAACAAGGTGAGCGATGGGATGGCCATGTTTGAGAAACCATTCAAAAGGGAGCTGTTCTTTGACTTGCTCGCTAATGAGCAGGGCGCAGTTACAGCTGCAGATAAATCAGTATCGCAAAATGAATATTCTGTTATCGATGCATTCTCTCTTCTTTCTTTTTTAGACAATAAGCTGCATAACACCGAATCAATAGAGACACTGTCGGTTCCTTTCATCAATAGCGTGCCTACTAGCACGGATTATATTTCCCTCACTTATTCGTAGTTAGAATACAACCTAATTGACGACAGCCTAATCATCATCTTTGATTAATAAGAGATCATATTTTAATTTACAGTAGTTGGGTAACTTCCAACTGGAAAGGTTAAACAATGCGATTAACAGTTTTCAATTTAAATAAGATGGTGATATTTGCATTGGGGTTGTTCGCCTTAAGTTGGACCCTACCACTTGGGGCAGCCGTTGAAAAACCAGAAGCTGCGAAACATCAAGAATTATGGAATTTTGATAATGCTGATATTGCCATTGTTGCAAAGCGTGTGGCTGATGAAACTAAAAAGAACTTTATTATCGATCCCCGTGTTCAGGGTAAAGTAACTATCATATCTCAACAACCCTTATCACCCAGTGAAGTTTATCAGGTATTTCTTTCTGTTTTACGCGTTCATGGTTTTAAAGCAATAGAAGCAAACAATGTTGTTAAGATTATTCCTCAAGATTCCGCCAATAGTGATAATGGCAATGTTGTAAATAAAATTCTTGGAAATACAGATCAACAAGTTGTTAAGGTGATAGCCCTTAAATATGTTCCTCCTATTGATCTTGTTAACGTTATCAGAGAAATGATCCCAAGAACAAGTCATGTTGTAGCCTTAAATTCAACCAATCACCTTATCATTGCTGATACACAAAGCAATGTGATGAAAGTGGAAAAAATTGTAAACGAAGTCGATACGCCTTTATCGCAATCTGTTGATGTCATTGCCCTAAGGCATGCATCAGCAACAGAAGTTGCCACAACTGTAACCAATTTGTTAAAAGATAAAAATACACAAAGAGGCCTTGCCATCACGGTTGTGCCAGATGAAAGAACAAACAGCCTTGTAATATCGGGCGGAACAAGGGAAATGCGTTCATACATAAATTCTGTTATTAGAAAATTAGATGAACCTATTGAAAATGGCGCGAACTCTGAAGTCATATACCTTCGCTATGTACAAGCAAGCGATATTGCGCCAATTGTAGCAGCTTACTTGGAAGAAGCTATCCACACCAGCAAAGATGAGAAAATAAAATCTGAAGGAAAAGATTCAGGTAGTACACAGGTTACTGCAACAGCAACCTCAAGCCAAGCTGGTAGTAGTTCATTTCCAAATCATTTAAAAGCCTTAAAGGAAAATGATGATACAGGCGGTGCACAGGGCAGCTTGTTTACTGATAATGAGAATAAGCCCAAGAGTGGTATTATTAATCGCTTTGTGCAATGGGAAGAAACCACAAACTCCATTATTGTGAAAGCACCACCAGTTATCATGCAGGCCATAAAAACTATTGTCGCCAAACTAGATATCAGAAGACCCCAAGTGATTATCGAAGTGATTATTGCTGAAATTCAACTTGATCGCTTAGAAGATTTTGGTGTGGAATGGGACGTTTCGCCAAATGCGAGCGTAAAATTTGGCACAAGATTTTATAATAATCAATCTAATCCAGATGGCACTACGGCAGGTATTCTCGGTGGCTTCTCAGGTGGCTCAGTTGCAGAATTAGGCACAGGTATTTCAGTGGGCATTTTCCGACATGGCAGCTTGCGGGCTTTGATAAAAGCGCTGGCATCAGATACCTCGGCCAATATTTTGTCAACCCCCACCTTGGTTACCTTGGATAATCAAACGGCGATGATTAAAGTAGGCCAGAAAGTACCCTTTGCTGTAGGCCAAACCAATAATCAAAATACCGGTGGAAATCCATTTACTTCATTCGATAGAGAGGAAGTTGGTTTATCTTTAACGATTAGACCTCAAATTATCAATAACGGTGAAATTAAGCTTCAAATTGAAAATATCTTATCCAACATAGTGGCTAATAGTGCCAATGCCAACACAGGTGGTAATCCAACAACAAATGAAAGAACGATTGTGACTAATGTTCTTGTGAATGAAGGGAAGATTTTGGTGTTAGGTGGTTTAATTCAAGACACATGGCAAGAAACACAAAACCAAGTGCCCTTTTTAGCTCGGATCCCTTGGGTTGGCCAATTTTTTAAGAGTCAAAGTAAGGAATTAGTGAAGCGTAATTTGATGGTATTCTTGCGCCCCAAAATTATTTATGACAATGATAGAGGCACAAGGATAAGCACAAGTAAGTATGAACAAACCCGTCGTGCACAACTTGAATCATATGATGTGCTCGATCAATACTTTGTTGATGAACCCATCACGCCATCACCATTGAGTGAAAATGATTATTATGCCAAACGCAAGCCCAAGCGTATGGACTTGAATGAGGAAGTGATATTACCACCGCCTTTTTAAAGTTAAGGAATTAATAGAAATTCCAGATTAATCCAATTTTTGCTGATTGAATGACAGGATTCATTGCTGTCACAAAAGTTGGATTAACGATACCGTTGTCATTAATACTGCTTTGTGTCTCCAGGGATTGCCCTGAAGAGTGATAATTATATTCAAAACGTAATGAAGCATTTGTTTCAAAGACGGGGATCTCACAGCCAATACCTGCAACGAAACGATAGGGCCATTTGTCGAAGTGACTTGCTGTCTTAAAAGGATAAAAGGGTGTGCTACCGCTATAAGTAACATCAAGGGAATCCTTGCTCAGTTCGATGCCTGCGCGCACATAGGGCATAAAGACAGGTGGTAGGAAATAACGTAAAGATTCTAAGATGTATCCCATTCTAAGACTAAATCCAAGGGCATATTCTCTTTGATAGCGGAAAGTGCCATTCCAACCCAATCCAAGGCCATCATTAATTGCTTCAATATCAGAAAAAGCAAAAGGATGAATTCTGTTGCTATGTTCCCAATCAACACTTAGTTCCCCACCTAAGACCCAAGTATCACAACGCGCTTGGTAACCAACCAATAATCCCCATTGAAGCCCGTTATCATCATAATCTTCAATTACATTGGTGGGGGGGATGCCTATAAAGGCTTGAGCGGGGTTAAAGTAAGTTACATTGGCACTGACATTACTGTTTCTCGCAAAATAGCCGCCTGTTGCGCCAATAAGAAAATTCCCTGGCTCAGCAAAGCATGTCACTGAAGTTGTTGAAACTAAAGCACTCAGCAAAACCTTATGCAACTTTGTCTTCATATTGTCTCTCATCCATCCATGTAGGATTATTTAATCACCTCCAGGACACCCAACACAAGGTTAAATTAAAGGGACAGCCACTACTTTAATGAAACTTTATAAGTAAACAAACTAAAGTGTGCGCTCATTTTAAATGTATAGAGAATGATGCACGCTATAAGCGTGCACCAATTCGTTTTTTATCTTCAGGGTTGGGTTGGTAGTGCGCTATGTTTTTTCTAGACAAGGGGACAAGTCCACTTGCAGAAAAAATAATCGGTTTAACAGTTTTAGCGCCAAGGCTGGGGAGTAAGTGCTCAGGTTTGGGATGGAGCGTTAAATCGACAGAGCGATCAGTATTGATTTGATAAGCATGAAGAAGTTCTGAGCGCAGTTTGTTTGACAATCTGGGTACAATGAGTATTTTACCATTTGTTGTTTCGATTTTATTGAATTTTTGACGATTACTTTGTATGGCTTGCATGACATCACTGATATTCGAAATATCAAGATCATTCACTTTGGCAATAAGTTCGCCACTGAAATTGTCATAGCCTTGTGTATATTCGCTTTTCAAAATAGTATTGATAACGACAAGCTGATCGCTTTGTTTATCTTTAAACTTATTAGCAAAAGAATTTCGTGAGTCATAGATATAGTTTTTTGATAGCGGTTGAACGACAATCCCACCACCAATGATGTAGAAGGTGGGTTGTTTACCAAAGGCCAGTGGTTGAATAACATGCATGGAGCCGAGCGTATTATTCAGCGTAACTTTATCTTCAATAAGTGTGCCATTTCGCAAGATGGTAAATGTCATTTCATCTCCCACCTTGCTATTATTAATCAAATACTTGTAATCAATGCGTTTGATGGGTTCAACATGTACTGTGCCATCATTCCATATCTTTATACCATTAATAGAAAGTAAAACATCGCCTTCTTGCATTTTACCCTTAACACATGACGTGTCTGGTACTTTTCTAATTAAAATACCCGTTGTATTGACTGGTAGTTGGTATTGCTCTCTTAAAAATGGATTCTCCATGTTTTGCGTTACGATGCCTAAGGTGGGAAAGCCCATATTGTGATCATCTACTTGCTGAATAAAATGTTTGAGCACACTTGCTGGGATCATATAACCAATGCTTTGTCCGCCATTGATACCTTGATGGACAACCCCAACAACTTTCCCATCACTGATAACAGCGCCACCGCTATTACCTGGATTGATAGGTGCACTCACTTGGGTGCTTAATAACATCTGCTCACCATGAACATACATATCATTTTCAAGTCGCGAAACAATGCCATCAGTAATACAATATCCTTCTCCACCGATGGGAAAGCCATGCACCTCCACCTTTTGTTTACGTGATGGAATATTACCTATTTGCAAAGCACTTGTTTTGTTCCAAAATTCATCACTATCAATTTCAATTTCAGCTAAATCACATTCATGGCTGACGGCCTTTAATTTTGCAGGATATTTAACAGAATCATTGGCAAGTTGAACTTCAAGGAAGATGGAGCCACCAGCAACATGGGCGTTGGTGATGATGCGTTTACCCTCGATAATAAAGCCAGAGCCAGTCCATTTGGAAATAGTAGGTGCAGTCCAGGGAGTTTTGTAATCGTATTCTAAAGCGCTAGTATAAATTTTGACAGCAAAGTTTTCAGCTAACATAGTTGCCTCCTTGAAAAACATTAATAAGGCATTTGCTTATGCTTTATCGCTTGCAATAGGTGGCTGACAAATCACCATCTATTTAATTCAAGCATAGTCAATAATTGACTTTGTCGTTCTTGAAATAATTACAGCATTGAACTTCTTCTAGATTTTTAATCTCAAATTTAATATTTCCCAAGAAAAAAGTGCTTTAAAATAAGGGGGTTATCATTATGTCAGAGCCAAGATCAGCAGCCCTTGAAAATACAATTAAATCGTATTTATTGAACTTCCAGAAGGAATATGCTGCTTACAAAAACAAAATGGATGGTGAACAAAGAAGAAGAAGAATGAAGGAAGAGCTTCGGGATTACACCAATGATCAACGTTCAGATGAAGTTAAAAAGCTGGCGATTCAAATTTGGAACGAAATGGTCAAAGCTGACATTTTTTTTGGTTCCCCAAAGACTTATGTCCCGATAGCTAAAACCGAAGAGATTACAGACGCTGTAGTGCAAAATATTGAACCTGTCATGGGTAATGTCGCACCTGTGGGGTCGAAAAAATTTAAATCACGTATTCGAGAAGCCATAGCAGATTTTGGTTCAGGTATAAAAGATATTATGGGAAGCCCACTTAAAGGCTTAACCTTGCCTGCCCAACATGCATCCTATAAAGCCAAAGCCTATAAACCGAATGCAAATCAAGAGCTTATTGTTAGATTAGGAAATCGCTACTCACAAGTAAAAGACGTTAAAACGAAACAATCTGAGCTTTGGGGCTTTCAACTTGATTTCTCAGATCCAAATACACCAGTAAAAGATAAAAAATACATAATACATTTTAATGGTAATGGCACTTTTGCAAATCAAACTATACCTACTTTAGCAGCTGAAGGGCAAGAGCATGAGTGTGTTGTCATCAACTTTGACTATCCAGGCGTTGGTGAAAGTACGGGGAAATCCTATCGTGCTAAGCATATGGTTGATGCAGGGTTAGCCCAAGTGCAGCGTTTATTGGACATGGGCGTTCCTGCTGAAAATATTATGCTTAAAGGGCAATCCATCGGTGGTGGTGTTGCAACTTTAACCGCTGCTAAGTTGCACGATAAAGGACAAAAAGTGAGTTTATATAATGAACGTTCCTTTTCTAAACTCAGTGATGTGCCAGCTAAAGCGATTGGTGGTCCCATTGGAAAATTGGTTGGATTTATTATCAAAAAAGCAGGCTGGGAAATGAATGCGATTAAAGCATGGAATAAAATCCCAGCGCAATATAAAGAGTATTGCTATGCAAAGCATGACGAGGTGATTCCACCTAAAGTATCCGGATTGGCAGGTGCTATTAAAAAACAAAGAGCCAAGGAGAAGGATGAAGCGAAGGTATCATTAGAAAAAGAAAATGACAAAGAAAGGAAGCTGCTTGTTGGGCATAATGATCATATTTATAATTTTGATGATCATGGTGAGTTAATGCGTCATGGTGCAAGAAATGCCAAAGGGAAGCCTGCGAACTCGCACTTTGATAACTTTGCACGTAAAAGATTTATTTCACTTGAAATGCCTTTAAACCAGGGGCAAAAACAGCAATTTGCGAAGTTACAGGATGAAATGAATAATGCACATCCTAAATCTACGCCAAGAAGCAAGGTGCTATTTGGGTTCAAGAATGAAAGTATTAAGGGATTTGAGCAAATACAAAAAATATTAAAAGAGGTTAATACCAAAGGTAAAGTATCGAGCCATCAACTAGATGTTCTGCAGCATTTGTGTAACGGTGGTCAAAGGAAAGATAAAAAACCATTGCCAGAGAATATCCAAGGATTGGCAAAAATGGTAAAAGAGATGAAAAAAACAATTGATATTGAGCAACAAGTTGTCGTTGAAAGTAAAGCAAAAACCAGAAACAGAAGCTAGTTGCTCTTACTTTTAACGTTTTATATTCAATTGAGCGTCTGATAAAATTAAGGAATGGCTTGTTGCTGTGGCAATAAGCTTTCCATCCTTTCTTTTAGCTTGCGCACTCATGATCACAAGAGAAGCGGTTTTTTCAATTAATTCCGCGCGTATGGTTATATATTCATCTAAAGCGGTGAAGGGGCGAATGTAGGTGGTATTCAAGGCTACCGTTGCAACGGGTCTTTGGGCAACCATGTAAGATAAAGGGCCAAAAGTATCATCAAAAGCTGCGCTCAAAAATCCACCATGAAAAGTCTTAATGGGATTGGTAAATTTATTGTTGAATTTAAACACGGCTGTTAGCATTTTTCCGAATTCAACCTCAGTGTAGGTTGAGCCCAATGTAAGGCTTGATTGTGGCGGCATTTCTAAAGAGATGTTTTGGGAAGCAAACAGGGTTGCCATTTCTTTCATGCCATTTAGTATTTGCTCATGCACACTCATCATTTTTCCATGTTCACTGTTTCAATGCTAAAAATGAAAATTGACACAAAGGGGCTAAGTGGGTCAACTGCTAATGTTACAAAGGCTGTGGGGATATAACGATATACCTAGAAATACAGATATAAAAGGGGAGCCAAATTGATTCGGTCCCCATGCACTATTTGCTATTTAGAAAAGAATTTGCGTTTTTGTTGATTGGCGTGTTGAAGATCTTGCAGTGCTCTTTGATCTTCTGGCGTTAAGCTTGTAAACACTATTGCATTTCTTCTGCCTATATTCTTGGCAGCTTCGATAAGCTCTTCATCCTTTTGGGTCATCGGGGCAGAGCCTGCGATCGAGGGCGTTAATGCTTCATGATGAGACGCATCATCTGCTAAAGCAAATTCAGATGCAGAGAAGGATATTGGCCCATTACTTGACATGATTAAATCTCCGTTAGCTAACCCGGGTGTTTGAGAGCATTAAGTTTATCATGCAACAATTTATTATTACAAATATGAAAAATGTGTTTTATGCAAGACGTAAAAATAACTAGAAATTTATCAAAAGGTTACGTATCCTCTGCCGGACTAAAGTTTATTTGATGTCATGAAATGAGAGGGGTATGTCATGAGCATAAAAATTAAATCTTATGTTGCTGTGCTTCTATTATGCAGTCCAATATTGTTTGCTAAAGATAATCCGCAAAAGGATGGCTTTCGAGATTATAATCAAGCGCCGCAGCACGTTATACTTAAAATCCGCTTTATAACACCAAATTAGGTATATATAGCAAGTGTAAAGAAAAAATTGGTTTGAAAAATGTCATCATGAGCTGGGGACATGATGAATATTTATATCAAGTAATCAAAGCGCAGTCACGTTTGCCAGAAGAAGCGAAGTTTATTGTTAAATATCATTCTTTAACCCTGCGATATACATACTTTTTATGAAAGAGCTGAAAAATCAAGCTGTTATATATTTGGACACTTTTTTTGCTACTTGCGATTTTAAAATGGCTTAGATAGCATGATGAGCACATTCAAGTTAGTTAGCCATAAGTGGTGTGTATGATAGGATTTATTTCATACGAATTAAGAAAAAATGAAGATTCAAATCTGCATTGCCGGTTAAAACTGGATAGCATTGAAAATGCCCAGGCATTAACAGACTTCCTTAATTTTCATAAATTTAATATAACGCCTTTTCCCTACATAAATGAATATATTCATTTTGTGTCTGACGATATTGACGTAATGCGTAACTTTATTTCAGTGGTCAATCTCTTTAGTAATCACTTGCACTATGATATGAGAAACTATTTTGCGATGAAGCTAAAGGACTTAGAATCCTCTTTTCCAAGAAAATACCAAATGCACTCTCCTGCGAATATAGATTTAGTGGATGCTGCTTTAGAGGTGGGTTCCAAAAATCTCATTATCAAACAGCAAAGAACCGATACAAAAGCGCAAGATAATCCCACGCATGCTCCAATGAGACGCAGCGCAAGAGCTAACAGCATTATTAGTGTGTAAGCATTTTCGTTTAGAGAGATGCCAAAGCCATTTACCAATATTGAATATTGCAATTACTGTTACGTGCAATATTCAATATCTCTTGTGCTTGCTTATCTTTATTTACAATCAGTGTACACATCTTAGTCGCATTCAGAAGAAGATCTTTGTCTCCTAAACTATCGCCACTGGCATAAAGAATCGGACCTGGGGTGCGTTGTAAAAGAGCAAGTAATTTACCTTCGCCATAGGGAACTGGTTGTTGTATCTTGTTTGTAAGAATGCCATTTTCTACTTCCAAGGATATGCCTATAACCTTTGATGCATCAATACCTAAGTAGGGTGCAGCGGCTTCAATAATCCAGCGATTACTTGCAGAAACAATCCAAACAGGAATACCTTTTTCTGTTAACTGGGAGATAAGTAATTTTTGAGGCGCAAAAATGTCATTACGGAAATGTTCTTTGAAAAATTGATTTGCCCATGATTTTATTTCATTTTCACTCAAGCCTGCCATTAAGCTAACAGCCCATATGTAGCCCTCTTTGGTATTTTGAGCAACTTTGTTTTGGTACTGTGCAAAGATATCTTTGCTGTAATCAACATTGCTCAGTTTGTGATGGTCAATAAGCCATAACAAAAAGGCTTCGCCAATATCTTTTTGCCAGAGCGTGCCATCAGCATCAAAAACAGCGATGCCTGATGAATAAGATTGATTTAAAAAAGAATCAATAGCGCGCTGATTTTGTGTGCTCCACGAGTTTGCAGCATAAAGGATGTTGGAATGAAAAAGCATATAGATCAACAAGTATAATATTTTCATGGAAATCCTTTTCTAACTTTAAGCGATTACAACAAAAATATTTACAAAATACAATTCCAAAAAATGTAGCAATTATTGCAACATATATAGCGTTATGCCAAATTTTGAAGTGTTATTGATGGGACGATATATACCATATATCTGATATTCATTGTTGTATGATTAATTTCTTTTAAAATGGTGGGAACCCACTTTGAAGGAATTGATAAATGCTACGTAGTGCCGAAGATCTACTTGAAAATTCGATGACCAAACGCAACAGACCTAATGACTTTGTAGCGACGCCCGAACTTGTGATGCCGCTGTCTACAACGTCGGCAGAATCGAGGGCTATACAAGTCAATCCTAAAAAAACCAAATCAAGCCTTGTTATTGAACAAGGGCAAGAAAAAAAGATTAAAATTCAAAAACAGCTTATTTGTTGTGGCAAACGCAAAGGAGATGATCTTGAATACGATAGGGAAAAAGAATTTGATAATCCTCAAACAATATTGAATAACTTAGTAGCTAAGGTATTCAATGATTCAGGGGAAATTTGCATCAACCAAGCCCAGACATTGCTGATATTTTTGCAAAGCTATTCCTTAGCAGGCTTAGATTTAAATGTTATTGTTAATGGTGCCAGTATTTTTTTACATATTATTGCATCAGCAAAAAATAATGGCACATTGGGGCCATTGGTGTTAAATAAAATATGTGCTGAAAATTTACTCAATCATATCGATTGGAACTGCGTAGGCACCCATCCTCTTTGCAAAGGTGAAACACCTTTAGTTGTGCTGTGCAAAGGGTTATATGATAAGGCGCTTTGCAATAAAGTGATAGATCTCTTATTGCAATGCGTACCTGAAATAAAGCTTGAGAATGAGAGCCGTTACTTAATTCATAATAAAAGAATTACCCCTTTGCGATATTTGAAAGCACAAAAAGAGCAACAAGCGCAGCAAGAATTTAATAGTTTTATTAAGCGGATTTCAAATATGAAAATCTAGCGTGTGCCCTGTGGCACACATGCTAGATTGCATAATTAAATAATAAGGTTGCGATAAAAGTAATCAACACAGTTATTTTAATAATATTAATTTTCCATACTTTCTCAATGATGCTGGTGATGGCTAAAGCAACCACAGAAGGGTAAATAGTTTGGACAAGTGGCTCAATAATTTTCATTAAGCCTTCAAAGCCCAAATTAGCGAGTATCACTGTAACCGTGACCACGCCGCCTGACATCAACAGATAGGGGATCTTAATGTGCTTAAAAGTATCTGAGCGCTCTACTTCGTCGCAAATAATATCAGCAAACGTAACGCCTGCGCCAAGCGCGGTTGTAAAGCAAGCTAGGGCGATAGCAACATTGGATATAAGCGCTAATTTGGGGTGCAGAATATGCATACTCAAATGAATTAAGATTTGTTCGCGAGGCACATCAAATAAAACAGCGTTATGTTTTGAAGCTGAGAAAGCAAGCCCCAGATAAATGATGGCAAGAAACACAACTGAAATGATGCTTGCCCAAAAGCAGGTTAAGAAAACAGAATATTCCTTACCTTGTTTTTGCGCGGCTTCCTTTTGAAAATTAAGCAATGCCCAGGTGGCAGCACAATAAAAGATGGAACACATTAAATCCAGGGTATAATATCCACCGTCAAAGCCTAATTTAAAGGCAAGGCCTGCACTGGCTTCAACAGGTTGCGTTACGCCAGGCGTTGTTAAACCAAAATAAATAATGGTCAACAAACAAACCACCAAAGCAGGTGATAGGATATAACCTAAAATAGCTAATACTTGTTCACGACGAAAAATGCAGGCTAAAGTGATAATGCCTGCAATCAAGGTAAAGCTAAGCAAACTCAATTGAGGGAAATAGGGCGTTAGTGCGCCATAAGCAACGGTAAAACATCTTGGCATGATAGCAAAGGGGCCTAGCATGACAAGGCCAATCGTCATTAAGGTTACGCCTGGGATTTTACCAATCTTATAAAATAATTTGCCTGCCTCGCCATCTTGTAAAATGGTGGCATAAAGTCCCAACAGGGGACCCAAAACCGCAGTCAGCATTAAGCCTATGATACCAACCCACATCATGTGACCCGAATCTCTTCCCATCACCAAAGGGAATACGACGTTGCCTGCACCAAAAAACATGGAAAAGATTGCTAAACCTGTTTCCCACGTTGAAGCTTGCAATATGGGTTGGCAAAAGCGCTTTAACATGAGTGATGTCCTATCTATGTGATTTAGTTAATTAATGCCTAATCTTCGATTATGGCAAATATTATGAAAGATAGCCAGCCAAATTGTTGAAAGGTTTGCCTGACTTTGAGAGCATGTGAATTAATAATTATTTATAAAACTTACAATTTTAAAAAAGAGAAAGACATGAGTGAAACGAACGAGCTACCGCCTTGCCCTCAATGCAAATCGACTTATGCATATGAAGACAGAGATCTTTATGTTTGTCCAGAATGTGGACATGAGTGGGCAGTAAAGCAAACGCACGCACAAGAAAATGTACTCATCGTCAGAGATGCAAATGGCAATCAGCTACATGATGGCGATTCTGTCACCTTAATAAAAGATTTAAAGGTGAAGGGTTCTTCTTCTGTGGCAAAAATAGGGACGAAAGTTAAAATTAATCGCCTTGTTGAAGGTGATCATAATATTGATTGTAAAATAGAAGGCATTGGCCCCATGATGTTAAAATCAGAGTTCGTTAAAAAAGTATAATAAATTCATGGATAGTGAATAATATCGTGAACAGTGGCTATCTTTTTGTGAAGGTTGCGATAGCCATGTGGTTGATTGGCATTAAAACGCAAACCTTCTCCCTTATTTAAAGGGTGCCAATTGCCATCGACAAGCACTTCCATTTTACCCTCCACTACAATGATGTGTTCAACAACACCTTTTTCATGTGCTGGTGAGAGATGTTCACAGCCACTAAGTAACTCAAGCACAAAGACTTCAAAATTTAATTTCTGATCAAAGGGAAAGAGGGGCATAACACGTATTTTCTCATCCTGGGGATGTAACTGGCGTGCAATCCCATGGCGATGAATAGGAGCAAGGTTGTCTTGTGTGCTTTCTTCTATAAAGGCAGAGAAAGAGGTTTGAAAGCCAGCCGCTATCTTCCATAGGGTAGCAATCGTAGGGCTTGATTCGCCCCGTTCAATTTGCCCTAGCATGGCCTTACTGACGCCGGTTTCTTGGGCGGCTTTGTCTAAACTCCAGCCCTTTTCCTTGCGCAATGCCTTTAAAATAGTGGAAATACGCTTATTAATGTCTTTCAAACTTAACCTTTTGTCCTATGGATGGTTGTGCGTTATAGCGCACAATGCTAGTATAGGCTATTATGCGTTATAACGCACAACATTAAAAGAGCAAGCGAGGTTATATGTCTGAAGTGAAATTTGAGAATAAGTTGGTCGCTGTTCTTAACAAGAAGTGTGATGTGGGCAAAGTCATGAATGCACTAGCACATATGTGCATCGGTTTGGGGGCTGCACTAGGAAAGGACGCCTTGCGCTTAACAGATTATCAAGATGCTAATCAAGGCTCTCATCCCTATATATCAGAGATCCCTTTTATTATATTGGCTGAGAATTCAAATAAAATCAGAAAACTTCGTCATGATGCCATAGCGCACAATATTATGTTTAATGATTTTACCGATACCATGACAATTGGGACTTACCAAGAACAAATTGAAAAAACACGCAATACCATCGAAGAAGATCTTGTATATTATGGCATTGTGCTATTTGGCGATTGGGATAAAGTCACTGAATTAACGAGAAAATTCTCGCTTTGGCGATAAAATGAGAGAACTAAAATGCGCAAAGTATTTTGGGATAATCCCTATCAATGCACTTTGATGACACGCGTAGCACAGGTAGAAGGGGATAAAATCCTCTTTGATGAAACCATTGCCTTTTCATTTTCCGGTGGACAAGAAAGTGACAAAGCGTTTGTGAACAAGCTAGAAATTATAGATTCAGAATGCATTGGCAAACTTATATATTATACCTTGCCCAAGGGACATGGCTTTTGTGTAGGCGATAATGTGTGCATGGAGATTGATTGGCAACGTCGTTATCGCTTGATGCGCTTGCATTTTGCGGCTGAAATAATCTTAGAGCTCATCAGCACAAAGCTTAACTCTGAAAAAATAGGCGCGCACATTAGCGAAACAAAAGCGAGAATAGATTTTCGCTATGCGCAAAATATCTCTCATGTGTTTGGCGAAATAATAAAAGACTATAACGAGATTATTGCTAAAGATCTGCCAATTCATAAAGGCTTTTCAGATGTGGAAACACAAAAGCGTTATTGGGAAATAGAAGGATTTTCTAAAGTACCTTGTGGTGGCACGCATGTTAGGTCAACAGCAGAAGTAGGGTTGATTAGCTTGAAAAGAATAAATATAGGCAGTGAAAAAGAGCGGGTTGAAATAAAGCTAATGGCCACAAATGAAAGGCAAGACAATAAAAAGGGCGCATGAAGCGCCCTTTTATTAAAGAATGAAAATTAGGAAGACAATCCAGCCGTAAACAAGGAAGGTTGGTCATCATTATACGAGTAGCCTTCAACTTGTGTAGCATGAGACAGGGCCGCATTTGCAAAGTAGCTTAGTCCTTGCCACAACAATGATGGTCGCTTGGTGGGATGATACGCTGTTGAAAGTGTTTCAGCTGATTGTGAATGACCCTGAGAGCGAAGTTCGTTGATCTCATCCTTAGAGAATCGAAGTGCTTCTGGACATTCTAGGTTTGCATACGCTATTAAGAAATCTAAAGAATTCGATGCATTATTTTCAGCTGCTGCTAGAACTAAATAATGATAAACATGCGCATTTGCAGATGGTAACACATCCTCAATTGCTAAAATATCAGAAAGATCACTATTAACAGCCCACTGATAAAATGCTTGATTTGGTTTGGCATCAGAGCACATAATGAAAGAATTTTTCAAGAAATCTATCCCTTGTGCATCGATGATGTTCATAAGAGATGTTTTGTCATGTTCTGTTAATTTGGTATTATTTGATTTTTTAACGAGATCTGAGAAAGTTTTTCTTTTTTGCTGCTTGTCGAGGCTAGCAATAACAACCTTATCTTCCAGAAGATCTAGGCAGTAATTTTGTTGACACCATTCTTTAACTGTCATGCCAACATGCATTTCAAAGGATTCAATCATCACGCCTGATGTCAAAAATTTAGCCAGCATCGCGACATTTTTTTTATTCACTTTAGGCATTAAATATACAAGCAAATAATCAACTTCGTTGCTAGCTTGCATTGATAGATATTCGCTCGTTTGTGGCAAATTGTGCTTTCTTAAGGTTCTTCTTAAGCGGCTGTTGAGAAATTCGGGAAGTATATAATCCAGACCTTCAGCCAAATAGGAATCATCACGTGTATAATGTGCAAGCTTTCTACTAAAAGAAGTGACATCATTCGCTTTTACCGCTAAGTTTAATTCTTCTTCAATACTTTTAAATCTAATGTAATATTCAATGTGGGGAAAGCCATGAAATTCATGATTTTTTTGCGCCGAGATCCACTCAAAGAAAGATGTGTCGGCGGCTAGACCTGCTTCTTTGTAAGCAGCTTCAATATCAAATAAACTCCAATAACAATTATCCATTAGGTAAAGTGCTATCTTGGTGTGGTTGTTATTTTGCAGTCTAACACCAGGAAACAAGAAGGGATCAATTAGTTTGAGTAATGTTTTACCAGAAATAACTGGATAATCTTCATGCATTGCTACAATTTGTTTTACTTCATCGAGGTTGCCAGCATAAGCTGCCATTTCTAAAACGCTCGGAGGCGTTTCTTTAGTCGCTAATTTTGCAATTTCTTTGTTTAGTTTATGTGCAAATTCATCTGACTCTTCTCGCATCGCCGCAAAAGCATTTTCGTTAGCAATATTTTGCATATTGAGTTTTGATTGAAGATCTTTGATTTGTACATCAAGCGCTTTTGATTGTTCTTTAAAAGTTGAATCTAACATAATTACTTCCCCGTCCTGAAAATATTTAAACTTATATATGGAAAGCAATTATTTGAATGTGGCCAGCACAAGAAAATATTCGCTTTCTTGTTTAGGACCCGTTTACTAATTAAAACTAAGTGAAATTAAGACACTAGTTCTCGATAAATCCAGTCGAGAAGACCCTTTACGTCATAAATAATACCACTTGGTTTAGCTAATATAAATAATGCTCATAATCTAAGTGATAAATGGTAGCAATACGGAGATTAGTGATAGATGAACTAAAAAAGGCAATAGTACACAGGATGCCAGTAACGCATCTAAAGATGGGCTATTTTCTAATAATGGTGATGATGATAATGCCCACTATTTATTGCTGCAGCGCCAATGATGCCTAGCATTAAGCCAAATAATGCTGCGCCGTTATCGCCATTGTCATAGTAGTATGGATAGCCCCCATTATAATAATAGGGATAACCACCATAATAGGGATTGCTATAATAACGGTGATAATGATAGTAAACACGAGGATGGCCATAGTAATAATGATAGCCACCATAGTGTCCGCCATAATGCCTAGCATAGGCATGATAATGACCGCCGTGGTAATGAGCCACAGCTTCCATCGGCAAATACGCAAGCAATATGATTAAGATTAGTGCAATGAATTTAGTCTTCATGGTTACCTTTTTCATATTTTACTCACACATTAATTAGACTCAGGATAGTGTAAAAAAGTTCAATATTTTAAGGCTTGAATTTGTCTTTATCATCATTACCCACAGGGATAATAGGGGTTACATTCCCTAACGCTTTAACTTTTGCAGGTGGTAGTGGTTCGCTAGAGGCTCTTTTTCGTTTCGTTCCCTGTGCTGAAAAAACCAAAGGTTTTGCTTTTGACATTTCAACTGTTAAAGGTGGCGTAACCCCTGGTGGATTGGTATGTTCTTGAGAATGTGATACTTCAGGTAAACGCACGTTTTCTTGTTTTTTAGGCGCATCTGGCATGCGGGGTATCTCAGGTAAAGGAGGCATTTCTCGAGGGATAGAAAGTTCTTTTGGTTTTGGCAGTTTATCAACTTGAGGTGAATCAAGTTTAGCTACTTTATCTTTTATTGCAACTACATCTGTTTGTAGCTGCTTACGTAAATCAATTTCATTGAGATTAGCAATTTTATTTGATATGCGAGTGCGTAAATTAGGATCATCCTCTAATAATGATGAAAGCTTTTTCATTTGCTCTATACAATTTTTAGGGGAATCTTCATTTATCAATGCTAATACAAGCTTAGCTTGATTATCAATATCTGCTTTTTTAGCGTATTTATTTTTAATATGATTAATTAGTAATTTGAGATCTTCTTTCTCTGATGAAAGTATCATGTTGAGTGCAGCTTTATCTTTAGGATCAACAGACGCAATCACTTTAGCTTGCAAATTATCGAGCATGCCATGAAAGCGACTACCTAAAGATAATTTATTGCCGAATATTTTCTTCTTAATCGAAGGTTTAGCATCATCATCGTATGCTTTGCTTCTTGCATTTCTAAATTCGTCTAACAAGGCCGGTAAGTCGGAATATTTATTTACTTGTGCAATTTTGCTAGCCAATTCGGTGGTTTGCTTTATTTTTGAAGCAGATCTGAAGTTGGCAGCTTGATACTGCGTGATACTGATTAAGGCTTGCCTTTGCATTTCATTCATCAAAGGCTTTTCTGCTTTGAAGCTTTCAATTGCTTTTTCCTTAATGCCCTTGGCCATTTCCCTCATGTCATTAACGGGATTTTGATTTTTAAAGACCATGTTTTCATAAGGTGTGATTAGCTTAATGCAATCATTGGCATCAAGAGGATATTTTACTTTGTCAAAACTGTTAGCTGTAACAACTTGTTCATAGTAAGCTTTTAATAATGTAGTGCATGCTTGTGGATCTTCGTTTAATTTTGATTGAATTTGATTAAAGGGCACACCTAAGAGCTTTGTAACATCGATGGGTGTCATCTGCAGTGCTTTGTCATGGGCGATTATGTTGTTGAACTTATTAATCTCATTGACCAAGTCAACAGCAAAAATTTCCATGACTTCTTTTTTGGGATTATCAGCATTCTTAAACTTATCTTCATGGCGAGCATAATAGTACTTGGTGTAATTAACACAGACTTGATCTAATTTTTCCCTTTGCACATTAATATCAGGGTTCTGCGCTGCATTTGCTTTACTTTTATCTATTATATCTTTAACGGTAAGGCTAAAATCAACTTCTGCAAACTCAGATTTATACTTTTCAAGATTGCCTTGTACATCTTGTCCTTTGGCTGTTAAAGCAATATATTCTTCAAATGTATTATATGAACGATGCTCTAAAAAGAGCTTGCTGGCATTCTCATTGTCTTTTGCGTATTGATTAACGATATTATCAATAACATCCTTATTCCAGCTTTCATGTGCAAATTTGCTTAACTCCTGCATTATGGTGTCAAAATCGCCAGGGTGCTTGTCTTTTAAGCGAACGAATTCTTTATCAATATTATTTAAATAACGGCTCCAGGCGGCAAGCATACTGGTTGAAAATGTTTTCTCAAAATGCGGTAACTTTAAAATATCATTTAAGGGACCATCCGTGGCGGCAAGCTGAAATGAAGAGAGAAATTTCTGATAGAAATGACCACGAATATCACCATAGGCTTGCTTTAGTTGCCTGTTCTTTGCTTGCGAGGTATTGGATGACTTTTTATAATGATCAAAGTTGCCCACCAACCTTTGTGGGTTAAAATAGCGCACACTGGCTGGTACTGTTACGCCAATCGCCTCTAGTTTTGAGATGAATCTGTTTTTATCTACGACGTTGATGTATAAGCCATTATTACCCTGGCGACCCATGCGACCAATAATTTGTCTTTCTTCGCGCTCACTGGCTTCTACATAGGCACCTATAACAAACAATCCGTCTGGGTGAGGCTTGCCCTCTTTGGTTAGAGGTTTAAAATCAGTACCACGCCCTAATAGAGGGGTTGCTATCGTAATGGTATTTTCCTTGCCGGCATATTCCTTGATGTATATTTCTCTTTCAATAGCCGACTTGAATTCTGGTAGTACTTTTTGAACATATTTTCTATCTACATATTCATAAATTACGTGCTCAACACCGTTATAATATTGCAAGGCGGGTGGATTAGGGTTTTTCTTGGCTTCGGTACTGAGCTTCTTTAAAAAGTGATTTTTAAAATCAGCGGCTTTTTGAGCATCTTCTTCCACAATGATTGTGGGCATTTTATTTTTCTTGATAGCATGCTTTTTGATTTGACCATAAATTGCATCTATATGACCCTTGGTACCATTTGCAAACAGTGGTTCAAGCTGAACGGCCTTACGCTTTTGGTGCGGCTCAATTTGTGTAAGCTTAAAGTTATATTTCTTTTGCAATTCCATGCGTTCTTGTTGTGAACCGATGGTACCTGTCATGCCCCAAACACAACCACCACGGTTGGTAAAATAATCGATGAAGTTTTTGCTAGAGAGGGCAGCAACATGTGATTTTTCAACATCTATTCGACAAGGTGGTGTATCAGGTGGCAAATTGGCATTGATTCTGGCATGAAGAAATTGATGAACACCCTTAGACCATTTTGAACCACTTGAAACACGATGATGTGAAATGATTCTGGCAACAGAATAGGTTTCCCCATCTTTGTGTTGAAATTGTTGTAAAGTCCAAGCTTTTTCTTTGCCTTGCTCAAATATAATTTTGGCGTTATAAGCTGAATCTAGCCAGGTATCAAGACGCTTTCTGCCTTCACTAGCAGGCGTTAGAAATTCACCGATTCTTTCTTTTAAGTGTGAAAGAATGGGTTCTTTAACTTCATGTTGGGCTTCGTGATCTGATAATCTCTTTTGTAAAAAGGCAATAGCATTCACAACATCAGATTCACGGGTGACATCTTGTCCTAAAAAGTCTGGTGAATCGACAAATTCGTTTAATTGCTTATATAGCCACTCATCCATGTTAACTTCAGAGGAAAGATTGTCACCATCCAAAGTGACTGCATATCTAAAATCGGTTACTTCATCTAAAACAGTAAAATCTACTTCATCTAACACTAAGCCAGGATTTTCCATATCGAGGGATTTTTGAATATCCGTTTTAGCCAAGAACAAGGCCATATTAGATACATCGGTATAATTGATACCTTTGTGGAGGAAATCCTTTGCATCAGAGCCTGCTTCAATCAGGGATGTGCCAATATCCATATATTGAAAGAAGCGATGATTTTCTTCCTGACCTTCTTTGGCGAGGGTTAAATTTGAAGTACAAATAATGGCTGGTCGCCCTTGGGCATGTAGCATAGAAGCATAAAGAGCTGCGGTAAGAGATTTACCTTGGCCTGTGGCAATTTCATTGATATTCATCTCGGGGTTACGCAAGGCCACCATCAAACTGAGGATTTGGGTGCTGAAGGGGAATTTTCCTTCAGCCCGGTAATATGACTCACGCATGAGTGCAATATATTCAAGATTGGCCTGATGCTTCTCTTGAGGTGTCTTATCCTTGTTGCGTAAAATAGTTTGTAACTCATCCCTGAATAAGCGAATTTCTTCTTTGGTGAAATCCTTTAATGGCTTATCAAAGCGTATGGGTTTATCTCTGCCTATCGCATGAATATAGGCATAATCTTGTAATAGCTCTTCTTTATCCTTATGCGCCATGCCAACTGGTGTTGAAAAATCAAGGGATTGAGAGTCATTGAGAACAGGTAAAACGCGTGAATCATCAAAGTGTGAGGCAAGCGTTTTGGGATCATTTCTTTTAGCAAAGAATTCCTTTTGCAAATCGCCAAGATATCCATCTAAATTAGCATATTCGTTTCTTTGCAATTTTTCCATGCCCGCTTTTATGCTTTGCACAGAGGGATAAGGGCCATCTAAATCAATTGTTGCTAAACGCGCTAAATCGATGTGGCTTGCTTTTGCTAAGACTTCAATGGTTGCTTGTAGATCAGTAAAGTTAGGATTAGTCTCAAGCGCGCGATTGAGGATGATCATAATATTGTCACGCTGATCTTTGACATTGGGTACCAAAGATAAGGCATTAACAACGGGTGATAATATGGCAATATTGTCTGGGGTAGATAGTTTCGTGAGTATTGCTAAAAATGCCGGTGTGGCAGGTTTAGCGTTTAAAATACTATCAACCGCGTTAACGAAACCCGCAATGGGTACATTCTGGTTATTTGCATGTGCAACGCTTAACGCCGTTACTGTTGCGTCATAGGCTTTACTATCTTTAGCATGTAAAGAAATAACTTTGTTTATATCATCTGGGTTGAGATTGTCATGCTGGGCTAATTTTAACGCTAATTCAAAAATCGACGGTTTGTTGATACCTGGTGTTGCCAAAATAACATCATTCAAGGTGTTATTGATGGTGTCCCAGTGTTTTGTTAAGAGAGCGAGATTATCTACTTTGGCTAGTTGCTTTATGATGCCTGATTCAAAAATACTATTAAGGTGTGCGTCTTTGTTTAAGTTATCTAACAATGTTGTTAATTTATCAACTGGAATGGCTTTTAAATTCATGCCGGAAAGTTGTGTGACGATGCCTGAAAACTGTGTTTTGGTATTAACCTTTGTTTGATTGAGCGCTACGCAGAGTTTATCAAATTTGTCTTGGGCTTCTTCATTACTATTAGACAACGATAGCAAATCGTCTAATGTGTTTACCGCAATGGGCTTTTCAGCATAGTTATTTTCAAACAAGGCTTTTATTTGATTTCTTTCTGCTACACCAACGCCAGGTAATTTGTTATCCTTTATGTAATTAAAACAGCCCTCATTGGCTTCATAAACAAACTGCTTAAGAGCAGGTATAACAATATTTTTAAAGATAATTGAATTTTTATCTATATTGTCATTTGCATTTACATAATTAATAAAATCCTTAAAGCTTGCAATATCTTTAATTTTTACATCGTTAGGATCTATACTTGGATCAAGCTTTTGTAAGTGCGTGATAAAGGTAGGTTTTGCATTGAGAAATGCTTGAGAGAATGATTGTGAAGTGACTTCCTTTTTAGCAAAAGTATCGAGATTAAATGTGAGGCCTGCAAAACCAGGTTGTTGTTTAATCCAAGCGGCCACACTTTGTGGATCTGGTTGAGGGCTGATTGCGGCATTATCAATCAACGATTTTAATTGCTCAAAACTGGGGTATTGATCTTCAGTTAATTTCCCCCAATCAACATGCTCGAGTATTTTAAGTGTCATTTCAATGGATTGATAGGCAGTAGAGTCCCCTTGGCAATATTCCTTCATGACCTTTGTAATATAATCGTTTAGGCCTGCAGCAAATGTGGGGCCAGGATCACTGATTAAAGCGAAGGCGTTAAGAAGCTTAGCTTCTAATTTTACAAAAGCCATCCTATGTTCTTTAGGAACAGCTTCTTGAATAAAAAACCCTGCCGTTAAAACTTGCTCAAATGATATTAATAACTGTGCAATATTATCGTCTGATAATTTACTACCGGGCTTAGTATTAAGCTTATGTAAGGGATTAATGATATCTTGGCCTTGCGAATAAAAATAGTTGGTGAGCAGTCGTCTATCAGGTCGATCTCTAAACGAATCAATTTTAGCAAAATTAGGTCCCAGCCTATCCATCATAGCCATATATGAGGTCAGAGAATCAATGGTAGGAGGCGTTAAGTTGAATTTATGCGTTGAATACTGAGTATTGGCAAGATTTACCAAATACTGCATAGCAGGCGCAGATGAATCTTCAGGAATTGAGTAATCCAATTTATCGATAATGCGTGCTAATTTATCTAACTTTTCAACATCATTAATATCTTGCAAACCATTTGGGTTATAAAAACAAAAGCTGGACATGGCATATAAAAATGCTTTAACTTCATTCGGATTTTTATAGGGTTCGCCGCTTTGTTCTCTTGTGCCAATTTTATCTATAAATTGAGAAAGCTTGCTGAACTGTTCAAAAGTAGGTGGTGTTTTTGCTAAGGCAAAATGTCTATAAAATTCAATTCTTGAAGCGTGTGATTCTTTTGGTGAAGAGTAAAGATCATCAGTTAATATTTGAACATGCTTGTCGTCTACATTGTCCTTTGTTGTGCGTTTACCTTTATCATTGATTAAATGACTTTGTGTTAAAGCCATCTCAGGTAAGACAATGCTGTATTGATCACGTTTTACAGCTTGATATACCGTCGCGCTATGAAGATCCAATTGGGTTAAAACAGCCAATTGCTCATCAAACATATTATGTTGTTTAGCGTTTTGAAGAATAACTAATATTCTGTCTAAAGCAACATTCATGTTGCGTGCATCTTTAGTTATGTCCTTCAACCCTTCCAAAGGAAGCTCAGCTTCGGGAGAAAGTTTTTTAAATTCCGTTAAAAAATAAGAGAAATTATTATATAGCTGATTGATATCTACACTCGCGTTGTATTTAGCATGTTCATTAGCAAATGACATGAACCATGCTAATTCATTCCTTTCAAGCTTGGCGATTTTATTTAGGGCAGCAAATTGTTCAGGTTGCATTACATGGTCGCCAAATTTCTTTGCTAAGGAAAGTCCTTTATTTTCCACATAATGGTTTTGCAAAATGACATTATCTAAAAAGTCATCAAATAATTTTTTTTGTTCAGCAGATTTAATATCAACTTTGCCACATTGGTTTTGAATTGCTTTTAATCGGTTGGTAAATTCTATAATGGCATCGCCACCATGTGAAACTGCAATTTCAGCTATTTCTTGACTATTTTTTGACCCAATTATTTTGCTGGTTATCTTTTCGTCATACCATTTTTTAAATTCTAAGCCGCCTTTAGATGAAGTCATAAACATCATTCTTAAAGCAACGTATTTACCATCTAGTTGCGTATTGTCTGAGAGTGTGTCGCCAGAATCCAATCTGCCAACATTATAGGCCTTAATTTCATCATCTGTTAAAGGTTTGAATTGCTTTTCAATGATGGATGCTTCAATGCCACCTAATTCACCAGGTCTTTCTTTCAATGTGAAATGCGAAGGGGCGGCTTTAAGTCTAACGCTATCTGTATAACCACCTTTCATTGTGATGGCTAAAGGTGTTGGTGTAGATTCTTTACTGATATCAAAATAAATCCCTTTGGACTCTTTCCCGGGGCCAGTATTTAGCTTGCCAAAGTGGAAACCCTCAGGCAAATTACCTTCAACTAAACCAAAGCGGAAAGCGTCTGGATCTTTTAATATCTGACGGGCAACTTCTTTTGAAAGCGCTTGTATGTTGTGCGTGATTAGGTAGCTGCCATCTTCCTTATTAACATTGCCGACAATATCATGCCATAATTGCCTCAAATCATCCGCTCTGCTAGCAAGATCGCCACGTTGTGATTTTGCATATTCAACAAAGGCCTCAACGCTATCAATATTATCCTCAGCGTTACCATGAGCTTGTTGTTGCTCTTGTTCTTGCTCTTGCTCTTGTTCCTGCTCTTTTTCTTGCTCCTTTTCTTGCTCTTGCTCCTGTTCTTGCTCCTGTTCCTGACCTGTTGCTGCAAGCGCTTCTTCCAAGCTCATTCTTTTGCATTGTCTGATGTCTGTCTTAGAAGTCGCTTTTTCTACTTTGCCTGATTTAACTTCAATGCCAGTTACTTGGCCTATGGCCTCAATGCCTTCCATTAATATCTTGGAGTTAATAGCACGTCTGTTTTTAGCAATCTGCAAATTCAAAGCATCAATATTTGTCTGAATTTCTTTTAATTTTTCAGGGGAAGCACCTGAGTTTGAAATGATCATTTTGTGAACATTTTCTAAATTAAAATTGGTTATTAGCGGATTTGCTTCCTGCTGTGCTAGGACAGTCAATTTTGCAATAAATTTTTCAAATTCTTCAACATTAGGATTTGCAAGTTCTTGAGTTGGATCTATCTTAAATTCCTGTAGGCCATAGTAATCCCCAGGATGGGCAGCTACTTTTTCAGCAATGCTTAACAATTTATCATAAAGCCCTGTGTTATCCCCGGTATGCTTAACATAAATAGTTTTAAATGGTAAAGCTTTGCCGTCATCCAAGTGCGCAATAAGCGGATCTAATAAATCGCTGATACTCATCATAGACGGCGGTCTACCTAGGGTAGGGCCCATTTCGATGATATCTAGTTGACCTATTCTATTCTTAAAATAGCCTCTGGCCATAAAATCTAAGCTGGCTTTTAGTAGATCTTTCGCATAAATTCCGCCAGCATATGATTTTGGTAATAACTCGATAGAGCCCACTACTTGGTTATTTATATTTTGATTGTAGTATTCGCCATACATTTTTAGAAAATTCTCTTCACGCTTTTCTTTTGAAAGCTGTAAAGAGAAATCTTTGACATCACAATTGTATTTTTTTGCTAATACTTTTAAAGCTTGTTCCTGAACAAGTGGATCTAACATCGTAAAGTAATCAGTGAGAATATCTTTTTCAAGATTAGATTCTTTTTCAACTTTACTTTTCTTTAAAATAAACTCCTTGGTCCCTGCATAATCAAGCATGGTTCGTAATGCTTGCTCTGCATCAGGTTCTTGCATTATTTCAGTAAAACTATCTTTGGCGCTATTGATAAGATATTCGCTTTTAGCCTCATAAAATGCCTGCTCAAAATGTCCTCTTGGCTTAAAATTATTCTTTTTAATGCCAGTTTGAGCTGGTGCATCTTGGATTTGTCTTACAGAGAATTCTTTAAATGCTTGCATGATTAAATTAAATCTGGTTTCTTCTAAACCCATTGCTTTTATATTCAAATCATCCAAAGCTTTAATAGCTTTAGCAAGCATGTTGTTGGTTTGTTCTATTTCCTCGTTCTTATTTTTTGGTGCCTTTTTATCTCTTTTGCTTTCAGTGAAATCATCCAATGCTTGAACTAAGGCGGCTTTATAGGCTTTTTCAAAGGGTGCAGCATCACCCTGAATAAAGGAGAGTGAAAACAATTTTTGGATTGATGCGGGGGTCGGGTTGCTTGTAAATTTATCAAGTATGCCCTTAACAAATAGGGCGCGGTTGTTTTCATCCAAATTAGGTAGCGATAAATCAATTTTATCTTGATTTTTAGGATCAAATTGTTCAATCGCAAGTTGAAGATTTTCAGGTAATTGTTTTAGTGGATCTACAGGTATTTCGCCAATACTCATCAGGAGAAACTCCACGGCACTATACTTACATAGACATTTTAAAAACTAACAAAGTTCATAAACCTTTAAAATACTGTTTGTTGTGTAAGTGCTGTCTTGTCTCATTTTTCAAATTTTGTATAATCCTGCATTCAGTAAAGAATATATATTTTTTAAAAAAATCAATATTTAATGGTGAAAAATGAATGATTTCTTCGTAGCTATAAAAAATTCAGCAGAAGCTGTAGAACCAAAAGAATCTGTAGAATCTGCACATTCTGCTTGTAGTGGAGATGATTCGATGGAAGAAGTAAGAAAATGCGAATATACCACTCCTGCATTTAAGAGCATCAAGCGTCGCGATTCATTTAATGAAAATGCTGGTCTGAATAAAATACAAAATAAGACCAAAAAGAAAAACTGCTTTGGGTTTTAAAAATCCAAAGCAGCTTTAACTTTTTTTCAATATCTATTAGTGTGGTAAACTTTTTGTCTTGGTTTTTCTAAATCGTTATTTAAATTAGCATTATTTACAAACCCTTGATGCGCTGGTAAATACACTGCATTTATTGGGTATTGGTTTGCTACGGAGGCGATTCTGCTGATTTCATCATATTGGTATATCTTATAAGCAGCAAAGAGCCCGGTTTGATGCAAAATGATTGATTCTAATGATTTCGTCAGTGATTTCATGTCCTCAGCTGAGATGTCATTTTCAAAGTAAGCTATAAACACATCAATACAAGTCTTGCAGTTTTCATTATCGTCCAGATAAGCTGTCTTATTAATTACAATTGGCAGCAGTAAAAATAGCGCAATAATTTGCTGTGGCGACATTGTTTTGGCCTCAGTAATTTTCTTAAGCCAAAAGTTATACAATAAAGGTGCGCTCTCTAATAGCATTTTATAGTTTTGGGGCAAAGTTGGTATAACAAGGTGTAGTGTATTACAGTTGTATAAATAGTAAAAAATAATAGAGGGCTCATCTAGCTTAAACAATTCAGATAGAGCGCCCAAATAGTCTCTATATGGCATTTCCTTCAAATTGTTAACATGGTATTGAATTGAACGCTTATATCTTTGCTGTAGTTCCAAAATGTTGTTTGTATGCTCAGTAAAGCTGTTAGACTTCCTTTCTTGATGTTCTTTTTCTAGCTGAACAATGCTTTCCTGAAATTGATTCTCAATTTTTAAAACATGCTCTGCGTGAGCTTTATCTATGCTGTCATATTCTGCTTGTTGTTCTTGCTTAACCCTTTGTTCTTTCTCTTGGTTTTCTTTTATCAGTTTATTAAGAGTATCTTTACAATCCTTTTGTAATGAATCTTTTTTCTGTTGATGTTCATTTTCTAATGATGTCAATCTCGCTTCATGTTCGCTTTGGCTTTTTTCTCTTTGGCTTTTCGCTTGTTGTTTTAATGTATCAATCTCTTGTTGTTGCTGCTTTTTTATGATTTCTTCTTGCTCTGCATAATATTTTTTGAGATTAGCTTGTTTATCCTTTAGCTCAATTTCTAGTTTGGACTTTCTTTTACTGGAAATTGTACGTATATTTTCGCAATCAGCTTCATATTTCTTTCTTGTTTGTTCGCAATTTTGTGAGTGGTTGATATTGAGTGCTTTTAATTCCTTCTCCAGAACATCTTCTGATTTCTGCCTTAGGGTAGCTATTTCAGCTTGTGCGTTTTGCCTTCTCAATTCAAGCTTTTTCTCAAAATTTGATTGCTGCTGTGCCAAGGTGAGTGTTCTTTGTTGGTTTAACTCTTGTGTCAATTCATTTATCTGTGTTTTCAAAGAACTTTCCAGTTCCTCTAATTCCTTCGCATGAAGATTTGCTTGTTCCTCAAGCATTTGTGCCAGCAAATCTTGATGTTCCTCATTACATTGACTATATTTATGTGTTGTGAGTGCGTTCATGTAACCTTGATGCTGATGCTCTACATCATTGATTAAGTTTTGATTCGCATCTTCATCTTCGTATGCTAAAGTTATTTTGCTAATATCAGCGGCTACTTTGTCAATTTCTTCCTCAATCTCATCTAAGCTTTCTAGTGGATGCTCAGCACTTTCCTTTAATTGGCGCGGTATCTCAATTAATAATTGATTAAAGCGATCCTTATGAAGTTTATAGAAGGAAGAGCTTTTAAAATCATTCCTTTTTAAATCGGCCATGAATTGATTTGCCAGCGCAGTAATTTTATTAAGTAAAGTTTCTTCATAGTAAGAAGAAATACATAGATATGTCTCTAAGGTGTCTAATATTCTTAGAGAGAGCATTCTACTTTTTTCGCCAACTAAACCTTTTTGTCCTATGCTTGTTATTAGTCCATTTTGAACACTTGGAGCATATGTTATGAATGCCTTGAATTTTTTTGCAAATTCACAAAGCAATAGCTCTTCTGAATGGCACTTTAGATTGCTTTGGGAAAACCGACTGTGCAATGGATGTGTGCTGTAGATTAAATTATCAAACAAATAAACCAGGGCTTGGCTTCTAATTTGATCATACATTTTATAGGGAATGGATTTTTTATTAGCGACAAAAGCTAACAAATGCTCAATAAAATGCTGCCATAAATTAACATTGTTTTGCTTAAACACTAAATAATTTTCATTTTCATCAGTGCTTAGATCAAGATAACGCTTATCACTTGTTTTAGCTTTTTTTTGTGTTGGAGGTAAAGCGATAGCGCATTCGCTAATATATTGCATATCAAAAATGATACTTGCAAAATCAGAAAGATCAACCTTGGCTTTGTTGAAATTGATTTTAAACATTTCAAATTTATCGCTTGAAAGAAATTCATCAATTGAGGTTGCACATTCAATATATTCTTTAGCCAAATTTATGATGGGTTGCGCTTTTTTATTCATGCGTTGCTCAGTTTCTTTTAGCTTTGCAGCATCTGGACTACCGTAGGCATCACGCATTAGCATCTTAGGGCTTGTTCCGGTTATCATGTGTGGGTTCTCAATAGGGTATAATACTAAGTTATTAATAAGTTAATTTGCATTTAATTGGGCTTATGTTTTCATCTTCCTCATTAGGAATAGATGGACATGATTTACTAAGACCGTTCCCATTAAATTTGTTTTCAAGATAGGGCAGTCTTACATTATTTGGATTTATTTTGTCGTAATGATGCAGAATTTTGGGGAGTTGTAGATTATGTTGCAAATTGTAAACATTATTAAGCAGTGCTTGTAATGGGTCCAATTCAATTATTTTAGCAATTGATTTTTCAAAAACATCAAATAGTGCTTGTTCAAGAATTTTGGGATTTGCGTAATTGAACATAGATAGGCATCTAATACCTATGTGGCCAGCAATTGCTAAGCAACATAAGGTTTCATCTATATAAATGCATTGTGAATTTGGAATTGAAAATTCCTTAGCAAAACTCGACACTGCATGAGGTTTTAGGGCGTTATAGCTATAATTTGAAAGCGTATTATTTTGTATTTCAACATGATGGAATTTACAAGCCAAGGTGTTTTTAAAAATTTCAAATGTATCTACAAAGGTTTTATAAAGCGGATCATTTGTTTCTTCTTTGCAAATAATTTGAAAATATATATCTATGTTATGTTTCTTCGCTTCGCTTATCAAATAGCCAAAAGCAACTTTCCAAAAGATAGGATCAACTACCCACTTAACTTTAGCAGATTCTGCTGATGGTTTAATAAAAGCATATAGATCAAAAGCAACTAGGATTTTTCTAGACATCATGGAGCCTTACATTTTTTTGGTGCACAAAAACGAAGATCCATTTCAGGGGCAGTATTATATCGTAAATATAATGAGTTTCAAACTTACCTTATATTGTCAGGTTAAATGCGACACAAATACAATGTAAATAAAAAAATGTGAAAGGCTGTCAAAAAAAATGCGATAGCGATTTAAAAGATAAATTGCGGTTTTGGTTTATATATAACCAAAACCGTAAAATGTAGACTAAGGTTCGATTAATTTTAGAAGCGGTTTTTTTTGTTGAGTATTATTTTTGCTTCTGGCTCATTGTTATTTCTATTGCCTTGATAGACATAAGTTGGTAAATAAACAGCATTTGTAGGATAGTGATTAGCCACATAAGCGTATCTATTTAGCTCATCAAATTGGAATATCTTATACTCAGCAAACAGGCCTGTTTGATTTACAAGGACTGATTGTAATGATTTTGTTAGGGCATTCATATCATTGGCGGTAATATCAGTTTCAAAATAACCAATAAAATCATCGATGCAATGCTTGCAGCTTGCATTATCATTTAGATATTCGGCATTAATAATTATGATGGGTAATAGCAAGAACAGACCAATGATGTGCTGTGGTGACATATTGGGATACACTGCTAGTTTAGAAAGCCAAAAATTATACAAAATAGGATTGCTTTGCATATACATTTTATAGTTTGCTGGAATGGTTGGTATGGCCAGATGCAATTTGTTATTGTCGTATAGAAATTTAAAAACATCAGTAGGTGAATCAAGTTTAAAGAGTTGTGCTAATGAACCAAGATATTCTTTATACGGCTTTTGGGCTAATTGATTAACATGGAATTGAATAGAACGTTCATATTCTTCTTGTATCCTTACAATATTCAGCTGATGTTCCTCAAAGCGTCTGGATTTATTCTCTTGATGTTCCTTATCAAGTTCAGCTATTTGTTGCTTAAAATTAGTTTCAGCTTGGGCTAAGGTTTGAGCCTGTGCTTTATCTAAACCATCAAGTTCTTCCATGTATACTTTCTTTAACTGCGCTTCCTTTTCTTGAAATGACGTCCTTAAGTCTTTATTTTTATTTTCATTTTCCCTCTTAAGAGATGATTTATTCTCTAAATGTGCTTTTCTTAAACTCTCTAATTTAGTCTGTAAATTGCTTTCTAAAGTTTGCATTTCTGCAGTGTTTTCTTGTTGCAACTTCTCTATTTCTTGTTGCTGTATTTGCTTTAAAGAGCTCTCAGTTTGAGCATATGTTGCCTTTACTGTTGAAAGCTTTTTTTGGTTAACGGTTTTCTGCTTAGCTATTTCCTTTTGACTATCACTAGCAATTGTTTCGGTCTCTTTTTCATGTTCTTTTTTTATGGTATCACAACGATTGGCATGACTTGTGTTAAGGGCTTTTATTTCCCTTTCTAATTGAGTTTTAGCCTCTTCTTTTCTTTTTGTTAGTGCATCTTGCGCATTTTTCTTTCTTGATGCAATACTTTGCTCATGCTTAGCCTGAAGCTGTTCGAGAGTATGTGTTCTTTGTTGTTTTAGTTCATTTTCCAAAGCTTCTTTTTGAAGTGTCAAGGATTTTTCCAATTCTTCAATATCTTTTGCATGGCGTGCTGCCTGTTCTTCAAGCAGTGTTGTTAACATCTCTTGATGGGCGTCATTAGCTTCATTATGATTTTGAGTCACTTTAGCTTGTGTATAAACTTGATGTTGCGTCTCTACCTCAGCTAATACTTTGATAGTGGAGTTTTCATCGCTTTGAGCATCTAAGCTCAAATTGGCAAGCAAGCTCGTTAGGTCTTGCTCATCTGCTTTAATTTGAGCTACAGTTTGTATTAATTCAATCGGATTTTCTTTTAGCTTTAGAGGAATATCTTTAAGTAATTGATCATATCTAAGCTTATGTAGTTTATAGATTGAAGACTTTTTAAAATTATGTTTTATTAGATTATTAATAAATTCTTGTGCCCGGGTACTGATAACAACTTCAAGCTCAAACATATTGTAGGTGGTCATGCAAAGATAAGTCTCTAAAATATCCAGTATTCTAAGTGCTGCAAGCTTGCTTTTTTCACCCGTTAACCCTTGTGGATTGGGCTTTTTCCTATCGTTGCTTGGGATGCTTTGTGCAATGCATGTTAAAAGACCATCTTGCACTGTTTCACCATAGAGAATAAATAGTTTGAATTTTTTAGCAATTTCCCATACATAGGTCTCGATTGGAAAACAGGTTAAATTTTCTTGCAAACAGCGACTATGAAGAGGGCTTGTGCTGTATATTAAATTATCGAACATATGCATAAGCATTTGACATCTTAGATGCTCTTGCACTTGGGAAGAAATTGATTTTTCCTTTGATATGAATGGCAAAAGCACCTCAATAAAGTGCTGCCATATTTGAACATTTTTCTGCTTATGCATTAAGTAAAGCTCATTTGTACCTGAGTTTAAATCAAGATAGGCTTTCTGATTATTATGCGATTTACCTTCATGCGTTGGTAAGGAAACTACACATTCTTGAATATACCTTAAATCTAAAATGGATGTCATTAAATCAACGATATTAAAATCCGTTTTAGACAGCGCATATTTTAAAATATTGAAGTTATTCTCAATGTCTTTCTCATCTAAAGAATCAAAGCATTTTAAATATTTTGACGCTAGTGCTTTTGTTGGTGCTGAACGTTTTTCAAAATCACGCTTAGTCTCTTCATATGTTTTAGTGTTAGGCGGGAAATAGGCATCACGCATTTGCGTATTTGAAACAGATCCTGTTTTCATTTGTGGCTCACTTTTGTCTATGTTTTAAAATTAATACAGATTTCTTTATTTGTGTCGGCTAATATGGCTGTAAAAAGGGTATAAAGATTAAATGATAAGAGGGAATTGTTAGGCATCATGGAAACTCTTTTTTAATATAAACAATGAAGAAGTTCCATTTCAGCGGCGGCATTATAGCGTATAAGATCTATATTTTACACGCGGACACTTATGTCAAATATAAAGCGACAAATTGAAGATATCATTATATAGTTTTTATATCTTGCAAAGACACGTGTAAAGTATTTTTAGTACAGTTTATCTCATTTGATGATTTCGACTTGTAAAGACTTTCTTTACAATATGGGGATACAAAATGATAGGTTAGGGAACTAGAATTAGCGATTTAATAACCTAGTTAGAATTGAGTATATAATATAGTATTTAAGCACGTCATATATACAATATCAAAAATTATGTGGAATATTATTAATTATGCTATTAAAAGCTATTCAACTGTGGGATCCCACCTCTCAATCAATGTGTTCAAAGTCCCTATTAGTTACACAGCAAGGCACTATTATTTATGAACCAACAAATGAAGAAATACCAGATGATGTAGATGTTTATGATTTTAAAGCAGAAGCTAGCTTTTTACCTGGTTTATTGGATAGCCATATTCATGGCCATGGCGGATTTGATTTTTCACAAATTCATAATCATGATGATGCCCTAAAGACTATTTTAGCTGCAATAGGGAAAACGGGCATATCTTACATTATGCCCACATTGGTTTCCTTAGCGATACCCACCTTAACAAACATTTTGCAAGTGCTTGATAAATATGTAGCAGCACAATCTACTTTAGGGGCCCCAGGTTTGGCGCAAATTGTGGGTGTTCATCTAGAGGGACCTTATATTTCTGAGCCTTGTAAGGGTGCACATGATAAAAATGTGCTTCAAGATACTATTTCTTTAGAAATTTTTAAAAACATCATTAAACATGCACCACATATTAAGGAATGGAAAATAACGCTTAGCCCTGATATACATGGGGCCATAGAATTTATCAAAGATCTCAATAAATTGCAGCAGGAGGGGATCTTCGTCAAAGTTTTTATAGGTCACACGAATCCTAAACCTGAATACATCACCTCCGCTATAGCTGCGGGTGTTGCTGGTATTACCCATTTTGGTAATGCTTGTTCTGAAAAATGCAGTCGCATCTCAACACCATTGCACGGCGATGAGTTTTCAAGTGAGCTTGTTAAGTGGATATTGAATCATCCTGATGATTGTCCTGCTGGTGTTGAACTTATTGTTGATGGCGTTCATCTTTCATCCCATTTTGTTAGCTATGTGCAAACCAAACTCAAAGATAAGATCGCTCTTGTGAGTGATTCTTTGGGGCCTTCTGGTTTAGCAGATGGAAAATACAAATTAGGAACTGTTGATATCTTAAAGGAGGGAAAATCCTTTTATATTGATGAAGAAACTAATAGCAAAGAAAGGAAATTGGCAGGCAGTGGTGCTTCTCTAGCTGATTGTATACAAATTTACTGGCAATGGACAAAAGGCCAAGGTATTTACAAGGCAGCGATTGAAAATCCGAGACTGTCTGCTTTATCTAAAACAGCCTTAGAAAGTTTAGCAGACACTCAAAATGCTGTTATTTTTGATCAACAAGGTAATCTTGTGATGAGTCTTTGCCAAGGCAAAATTAATTTGCATAATCCTCAAATGCTTTGCGAGTACAAAGTGGAATCAAATAATAAAAAACGCTTTAGATGTTGATAATATACTGGTGGTATGAAGCGCTTTTTTCTTTGCTTCTGTAAGAGAGATCCCTCGCTTCGCTCGGGATGACAGGGAATAGGCTTGCGGAATGACAGATAGCGTTGCAAGCGAACGGTGTTAGGAACTGTAGCTATCAGTATTATTGCCATGGAATCGTCTTCAGCGAACAGTGTTTTACCGCCATAAATAACAAAATGCAATAATAAGGATAAGATAAAGAGCACCCCATCGGTCAAAAGCAGGAATAGGATTTTTATTAAGTTTCTTCAACATTTCTTTGCTATTAGCTTTAATAACAAAATTACATATTGTGCAAAAAAATAGATATTCCGCTTTGTTTGCACTTCTAAATAAATACCAAAGATGAGCGCAACGGTAAGTTAAAATTGATTTAAAGGGTAGATCTTTTTGACAATGTTGGCAGTAATGTGTTTCTTCAATATTCAATTCTTTAATTTTCTGAGAGGATCCCCAAATAAGCATAGCTATACACCCTTTAATAAATTTGGCTATTATTACACCACTTAGTAAAAAACTAATCAACCTTTCTATCAATATCTTAAAACACGCCTGCTTTTTATGATTGCAAATATTCTGAAAAACTCTAGTAATCTTGCTAATAGACAAAACATGCGTGTGCATGCAATAGATTTATGCACTTTATAGTTCAGGGGGCGGATTACTTGAATTTTCATAAAAGAGATCCCTCGCTTCGCTCGGGATGACAGGGAAAAAGAGACGCCGAATGACATGATGGGGTTCATAATAAACCATGCAAGTGTCATCCCGAGCGAAGCGAG
>CAZBZP010000001.1:70606-199380 GCA_964496435.1 Uncultured Candidatus Berkiella sp. | reverse complement strand
TTCATAATAAACCATGCAAGTGTCATCCCGAGCGAAGCGAGGGATCTCTCTTGAGAGAGCTTGGGCGTGACTGATGACTTGATGGTTTTATAACAAACCATGGAAGTGTCATCCCGAGCAAAGCGAGGGATCTCTCTTGAGTGTGCTCGGTTCTAATGGATAATTTATATGCCGTATATAAAGTACTTTATAAGAGAGATCCCTCGCTTTGCTCGGGATGACAGGGAAAAAGATACGCGGGATGACATGATGGGGTTCATAATAAACCATGCAAGTGTCATCCCGAGCGAAGCGAGGGATCTCTCTTGAGTGTGCTTGGTCCTAATGGATAATTTATATGCCGTATATAAAGTACTTTATAAGAGAGATCCCTCGCTTTGCTCGGGATGACAGAGAGCGGTATTAGAAGCACTATTAGTGTCATCCCGAGCGAAGCGAGGGATCTCTCTTAACTGTAGTTCTTTGACTTTAGTTTCATGTAAAAGCCATCACGTTAAAAGTTAAAAATCGCCTACCCACATGCAGCTTGCGCATTTTTCACACCAAATATATTGAAGAAATCAGCCAATTCAAATAACATAGCAATAATCACTACATAATTAAGCATACTGACAAATTTGGATGATCTATGAAAGTAAATTCAATTTTAAAAAGCATTTTGTTACTCTGTTTTGTAATGACATCCTTTGCCTTACAAGCAAAAACCGATGATAGCCTTCACGCTTTTGCTCAAGATGTATATGGTTATAGCATGGAAACAACTATCAACCATGTATTAGATCCTATAAAAGAAACTCATGTGTTCAAGCGCTTTAATGATGATCAAAAGATGGCTTATATTCTTCATTTAAAAGCACATTTTTATCATGTATACGAACCTATCATCGAGGACGCCCTTAAAAGAAACTTTAGCATATCCGAGATGGAAAATCTTTTAAAAAATAGCTATTTACTTGAAGAAAGGCCTTATCTTGCAAAAATGCATGCTGCTTCTGAATTGATCAACAAAAACATAAAAATGAAGAATGATGAGATTGCTCGAATGGTAGCGTTTGTTACAGCGCATCACCTATGTTTAGAAAAGGGTAAAGGAGATTGCCCAAAGACCAAATATTCAGAATATCCACAGAAGTCTGGCCAAAAAAATAACAAAGAACTATCACATGAAAATGTGAGAATATTAGAAGATAGCGCAATTGCTATCCACGATAAAGTGCGAAAAAGCCTACAAAAAATATCTCCCGAAAGTGCAAATTGGCATGCCAAGTGCAAGGTGAGAACACAGCTATCTCAAAATGGTAAAGTGCTAGATGTTTCAATAGTAAAATCCACCGGCGATAAAGAAAGGGATAAACTTATCGTTAAGGCTGTTCGAAATGCATCGCCTTTACCTTTACCAAGCGATCCCATATTAGCGGAGCAGTTTAGAGATTTCACATTGACCTTTAAATAACGCTAAGCTCATTAAAGCGCTTTGTGTTTAAGGCGGATGAATGATTAAGGTAGCTTAAAGACGGATATGCCACCGTAGGGAACAGCGCCTGCTAAATCACCGAAGAAGACACCAAATGGTACAACAACTTTGCCATTATCTATTGCTATGCCGCCCAAGGCGGGAATAGGTGCGTAGGGGTTGGAAGCCATCGTTGCAATGGTAGCGCCGTTATTGGTGTTAATCATCGTAAACTGCCCTGTGATACCACCAGGTATAAATAACACACCATTATCATAGGTTAAGCCCGAAGAGCTTAATGGCACAACACCGGGTAATACGCTTGTCCATTTAACAATGTTACTGGGTAATGTTCCTTGACATATGTTATCACCAGATGGATTAATAGCTGGTACAAAGGAATAAGTTCCTACACAAACGGGTTTTTGATTTCCTTGAAGCAGTTGCTTAATACCATAAATAACGAGTTGTCTTAAGTCTATTGCTCTAACGGTAGCATCAACTTCACCTATGTGCCCTAGCAAGAATGGAAATGGCCCATAATTTAAGGCACCTAAGTCTAGAGAATAGTGAGGCCCAAGTGGATAAGTAGGATCATTAGCAATACCACGCCATGATTCTGACACGACATACATCATGCTATCACTAATCACGGGATCTGCTTGTATTGCGCCATTCACTTGGGTCATTGGATCTAATTGAATTTGTGCAATAGGTAGCACCTTAGCGCCTGGAATTTGATCGCGGGTGAATATACGATAAGTACCATCTTTACCCCGTGCACCAACTAAATCAACTGTACTAAGTGGGGCACCTTGAACTAATTGTAAAGAAAATACCTGAGGATGACCATTCACGTCTGAATCATGGATACCATCATATCCAATGTTGTTACCACCATCACCCCAAAGATCGTTAGCAGTATATTGGTATGACCAAACAAGTTTACCTGTGTTGTAATCAATAGCCACAATCGAATTACTCAATGGGCTAATAGGGGGGGCATAGTTGTTTCCTGTACCCATAAAAAATAAATGCCTTTTTTCATCAACACCACCGCCACTATAAGTGCTGGCACCAGGTCCATACTGAACGCCATTTATTAATGTCGTATCAAAACGCCAAGCAATGGAGAGATCGGATTGATTAAAGGCAATAAATCTTCCGTGTGCAGCATCAAAATTTAGGCCATTACCTTTGGTTTCATCTCCAAAGGAAACGCCATAGATTACTTTATCGCCTGCAATAATTAATTGTGAAGGTTGTACATCGCCATGAGGTAAATTTGCAGCAGATGAATCATACAATCTGGGGGTTACAACTTCTGAACCGGTCATCCTGTCTAATTTATGCATTTGTTTTCCAGCGATGAAAAGATATTTCTTGGTCAAAATGGGGGATTCATCAAAAAACTCAGGTGCTGAAGGTACATCATTGGATTCATAAAGTACGGTGCTCCATACTTGGTGACCATCTGCCTCAGAATAAGCTTTGACAGTACCGCCTGCTTCAGCAATGTAGATGATCCCATCAGCGATGACAGGCGTTGATTGTACCCCATTTAATCCCAAGCCTAAGGGATCAAGTGCAAAGGTAGTAAATTGTAACGTTAAACTAGCAACGTTATTGATGTTTAATTTATTGTCATTAGGTGTAACGTTGAGATTTTGGGCTGAGGCATTGTTGGATGGCCATTGTCCATACAAAGCATAATTGCTTGATGCGGCAAAGCTGCTTGAAACCATTCCTAAACCAAACCCCGATAACATTACAGCAATCGATGTAAATGAGGAGATGCTTTTCATGGCTTAACTCGATAGAAATCTATAAAGATTTCAAATGTTAGATTTACTTAAGACTTGCTACGGTGTATCTGCAATGTACAACTAAAAAACCCTAAGTATTAATAATATTACGTCCGTTGGATTTTGCTTTCAATCGGTTATGGCGCCTTAACTAAAGAAAAAAATAAATATTGTGGGAACTTTAGCAAATTCTATATAAAATGAAAGAAGGTGATAAATCACGCGTTTAAAAGATTTTACCTTTAGTTGTAATGCTCATTTATTCAAGATTCTGATAATTCTTGAATTTAGCTTAATCCTAATTTATCCCGAGCAAACTCTTTGAAGTTATGGGTTCCAATAATTCTGGATGGTATGTTGTTTCGCGCATCATCGATACCAGCATAATAAGCTTTACTGTATCCATCACGTGATGCAAATGAGTGCAGATAAGGAAGCCATGCGCGTGCACTCTCTCTTCCAATATCATAACTTCTCGCTTCTTTTGAATCCCGTGAAAACTTGCTTTGGGTACTTGAACAGAAATGGCTAATCATGTCTTCTCTAAAAGGCAAAGCTGAATAAGCGGTATTGTTTTCAATAATGTATGAAGCAACTTCCTTTGCACATACTAGCATGCCATATAGAATATAGATTTGCAGTGAAAATGAAATAAGCTCTGCTATGAAAGTTGGCATAAAATCATGCGTAGGGTTCGTTGTTAGATGGGCCTCATTGAATTCTTTTAATAGCATCAAAGGATATATAAAATAGCGCATTGCTACTTCACCGAGTTGTAAAGCTCTGGTAAATTTAATTTTTTGAGATTCCAAAATAGTTTTAATTGAACCAATGCTTGTTTTTTCTATTATTGCCTTATTGGCAGATAAAATCGTTGTGAGATTGTTTTTGTTTATATCAAGGCGTTTTAAATGACTTAATTTTTGAAGATTTTCAGAAATGGTTTCTAACTCGTTGTTAGATAGTTCTAAGCACCATAGCGCTTTGAATTCCCATAATGTATCAGGTAAATGTTTAATGGCATTATTTCTAACACAGAGTGAAGATATTGGGTGCGGAAAATTTAATTTCTTTGCAAGCAAGCTAATAGGAAGACGCGTTAAGCCCTGATTTGAAATATTAAGACCATATTCATTAGCATCAGTATAGAAGATCACATTAGAACCAAATAAGCAAAAATTCATATTACATAATTCAATGAATTTGTTAGCGCTATAAAATATTTTTTCAGGTGAGTCATTAGTAAGGGCTTCTATAAGTTCAGCTATGCTATCTTTAACCGTTGCATCAATATCGGGGTGTGTGACTAAGGATTGTAATTCACGCTTATATTCTTGAAATGTAAGCTTAAAGGTTTCGAAGAATGAGTTACCCCAAACCACATTTAAATGCTCTTCAATTTCCATGCCGCTCAAATGAGGGGCATCCTCCTTAATTTGAGTAATACTATCCATTAAGGCACGCTGCGAAATATCATCAAGTAAATAAGGGTGTTTAGCAACACCAGACATCTGTTTTGAGCTTTGTCTAATAGGGACAAGCTCGGCAAGTGTTAAGTTTGCGAAAGATTTTATGAGTAACTCAAGAGGCAGTTCCTCGAGTATGGGGCCCTTTGTAGACATAATTTTGCATCATATTTAATTAGATATTGTAATTATTATACGATATTAATTTTTTATAAATTCTACATCATTTACCGTATATCTACTTTTATACTGCTTTCATCTGAAATAAATCGCAGTTTCTCTATAATTGCTCATCTAATCTCGAAATACGCTGATATACAAGTGTTTATAAGTGAGATGTAGTTGTTTACACGACATAATTTATGTCATATAATTCAAACCCTTCAGATAGAACACATAGAAGGGCACGCAGCGCGATGCAACGGCTGAGATTTTTGAAGACACCTTGGGTTAATCTGTCTCATTTTCCCTTCGCTTGTTATTTGCCCTTATTTAATTATTCAATTCAAAAATTTGCCGGCTATTATTAAGCGCAACTATTTTATTTAAAACGCATTTATTATGCACAATAGTTTTGTGTATTTGTTATTTTGTTATCTATTTATGTTGAGAGAAGAATATGGCAGTCCTAGGTGTTAAGGCTAAATTAAGCGTACGTGAACTATTATCTAACAAAGCTAAATTGCTGGAATGGATTAGTTCGGCAAGCTTCAAATCTCGTAAGTTACAATTGATGAGCGCCTTAAGTAATAAAGAAAATCAATTAAATGAAGTATTTTACCTATCAAGCACTAAAGTGCCTGCTCGATTATCAGAAATTGATTTTCCGATAATGAAGGGGAAGAATGGACATACAATTGTAATATATCATCATTCAAAAATCGGTGCAGGGAGTTTTGGTAAGGTATATCTTGGATATAACCTAGACAGCAGTGAATTATGTGTTGTAAAAAAGCACCGGATAAATCAGCCTGAGTTATTAAGAATCGCTGAAAATGAAATAGATAAACTAGAACAAACAGGCCAACTTGTTGATTGGGTTCAGCAAGGAAATAAATATGTATTCTTTGCCCAGAAATTAGCAAGAGGATATGATTTGTTTGATTTTCTGGTGGTAGGTAAAAATTTTAGAATTAACCCTGAGATTAATTTTAAAATTAATTCTATGGAATTGCCCTTAGCATATCGTATACAAATGGCGATTAGCTATTTTCAAGCACTGAATGAATTTCATCAAAAGCATAAATTAGTACACAGAGATCTAAAATTAGAAAATATTATGTGGGATCCAGTCCAACAAAAAATAAAAATTATTGATTTGGGATTATCGGAAAGAATGCAATTCAATCAACAATTCCCAGAAGGATATGTTGTCGACAAATACCCTATGGGCACACTAGCGTATATTGCACCTGAGCTTTTAAGGAGGGGAAATATTATTTTCTCAACTAAATCTGATATGTATGCAAGTGCAATTATTGTTGGATTTATACTTTTAGGGCCTGCAATGATAAATATTACTACAGAACTAGGCGGTTTCGAGAAATTTATTAATCCTGAGCTGCTGAGAAATGCTCTTCTAAAAATCCCAAATTTATCAAACGATTTCGAAGATTATACAGATAAATCCATTGCCATGATATGCAGAATGCTCAGTGCTGATCCCATTTTGCGCCCTAATTCAGACGCACTTATTATCGAATTGGCGGAATTAATGAAAGTGATTTTGCCAGCTTATGAACATCAACAAGATATTTCATCTGAATCAGAATATAGTAATACCTTCTTGTTCAGTTACTCTACAAAGCTTAGCAATAACAAAGCAACGAGCAGTATCCAAGCAGCAAGTAGCTCAGCAAGCAATTCTCCAAGCAGCACCGATGTTAATAAAGGAATGCTGAGGAAATATTCTTAATTTGCTATATGGATTTGACTCTTGTCAGATAATTTAAAAACTGGCAAGAGAGAAGTTTGCTTCAAAATTTAAAACTGTATTTCCATGAACATGGTTATTAAGTGCTGTAGTTATTAGACTTTTGGTTTTGGCGTCCCTTTCATTTCTGCTTCAAACTTAATTCTTTCTTGTGTGTTTGATGGGATATCTTTCAATAACTCATGTATTTCTTTTAGAGATTTTTTAAGCGCTTTTTCCTTTTCTGAGACTTCCTTCACATTTCCAAGATCTAAGCTAAGAATTGAATGATGTTCTGAATCAAAGGCTTCAAGCTTAGAGGTAATATCGTTACACCTTTGATTAGCCTTGGTAATGTAGTCTTCAATATTTGTGTCTGGATCACGAATTCCCATTATCGTTTCATTGATTTCCATCAATTCCAAATCTAGTTGCTTAAAATGTTCTTGGTGAAAACTATAGCATTTTTTAAATTCATCCGTTAGTGCTTGGCTGAGCCAATGGTTAAATGTTTCATGGCTAGAAAAGAAATAGGACATTTTTGAAAAGGTTGACTCTGCATTAACTTTGGGAGCTATATAATTTGATATTGGATCATTTTTGCTGTCAAAATTGAATAGATCAACATTGTATTGTGTTCTTATTTTGTTGATACAATTTAGATCCTGTTGTAACAGGGCAATTTTAAACAGGGTTGTTATCGAGCCATGTTGTTCTAAATATTGTGTGAGTTCTTTTATTTGTGCTGGTGTCAAGTAATCGAGAAAAGTTCTGTCACTACTATCTCGCTCGAATAGTTTTGTTGCATTTAAGGCTGAAATTTTTACAAGCTCAAATTCACCCAACTGTGCAGCTATCAAAAGTGATTGTTGATCTTTAGACGATAGACCTTCAGCCAGCCGAGATAAATTATCAATTTCAAACCCTAATTTATCACATTTTACAATATAGTCTTTTGCTGAGCCTTCCAAATATGGATATTTAGTTAGTAATTCGTTCATTCCACTTGCCAGGGCTTCTTGTTTAGCTTTGTATCCTGCTAATAGCAACTTTAGCGTTGCTACATTTTTGGTTTTAAGATAAGAAACTGAACCGAGGGCTTTGGTGGGAAGGAGTTCGTTCAAATTATCTCTTAGAGCTTGTATGGATTCAGAGAGTGTGTCCATTTTATCTCTATATTCACACAATACCAATAAATCTTTAAGGATCTGTTCCTTGTCTGAATCACTTTCAATTTGCTTATTTAAACTTGTTTTCAAGTGAGAAAAATTATTAAAAGTGCTTTGCAATCTCTCCCAATTATCAATGTGCTTACCTAGATGAGCAATGACATCATTTGATATTTCCATTTGGCAATTTGTTTTACAATGTTCTTTAATTGCGCCAATAAAATTTGCTTTTTCTTTGCGATATTTACTTGTATCAACTTCTCTATTTGATTTTGCCATGGGTTTAAAATAATCAGCTGAAGGCATTGTAGGTGCTGGTGGGGGGATACCTTCAGTATTTAAGACAGGTGCCAACGGTGATAAACGCGGCGATACCGCTGGTGAGATGGGCGGTTTATCTAAGGTTGAATCTTTATCAGCTGCGAATGCAGCAGGGTATTTTTCTTTTGCATCAACTTCCCAATTATCAAGTTGAGAGCCAACCCATTGGTATACATTTTTCGTATTTTCTGACCAACTTGAAAGTTCATTGATCACTTCATCAGATAAACGACATAAATATGAATTTATAAATAGCCCTTGCTCAGCACTCAACTGTGGTAATTTCAGTAATGTTGAAATAATAAATCCGCAACTTGGATCTGTGGCTATCTCTTGCTCAAATATATAAGCAAACATGGCATCATTACCGGTAGCAAGAGCGATATCCATAGCTCTATCTATTGCAAAGGGTTCAACTGCATGATTGCAAAGCTCAACGCCGTTTTCATGCAAGAATTTAACCAGCTCGAAATTATTCGCTAAAATTGCTTTGTTTAATATCAATGGCCCACGGTTTTTTATAAATTCAGGATCTTCAATTTTTGACCATGCCACTTTAAATAGTTCATTCTGATTGTATTCAATAGCTTTGGTGAATATATTTTCAAAACCCTTGCCTAGTTTGAGCGTTTCAACTTTCTTTCCATATAAGGTTAATGACTTTAAAAGCTCATCAATTTCTCCGTTTTTAATGTTTTCAATATATCCCTTTTTGATTTCTTGTTTATATTCAGTATTGAATCTTTTTTGTTTTCTTAAATTTGGATTTGTGGAATCGAAGTTACACTCTAATTTTCCACCCAAAAAGCCTGTTAACTCATACTCAGCTGGTTTGTAAACACTGGGATTTTGCAAACTAGATAACCAGGGATCTACAATCAGTGTTTCATCACCCCAGGTCGCGGGTTTGCTTAGTTCTGAGCCTTCTTTTCGATTAATAATCACATAACAATGTGTGCCACGATGACCTAACTTTCTGGCAATAATTTCAATGCGTTTTATTTTATCTTTAAATTCAGGATTTTTTTGCAGTTCAAGCAGCTTGTTTGCGCCCGAAACAGCAAAGGTGGTGCAAACGGCTGATCTTGCCGAATCAATGTTATCTGCAGCTGTTTTAATTTTTTCAACAGTATATCCCTGTGCGGCCCCTAAGGTTGCGCCAAAAGCGGCGGCTTCAAATTCCTTATCTATATCTGTTCTTTCTTCAATTCTTAAGAAAACCCCTGCCATGGCATTTTCTCTAGCTTCACCCCAATCGTTTATATCAACTGCGACGATTACGTTGTCTTCATTTTTGCGCACGCATCCAATGTTACCTGCAAAATTCCTACCATCTGAGCAGGCATATGCCTGGTAAGTATCAAAAATGGGTTCTAAAACACGCTGTAATTCTTGCTCAGCTAGTACTTGAATTAATATATCACCCATAATATTACTTACCCAATATAGGTTTCATACCCTTTAGGCAAATTTTATACAGATTAGTTCAAAGTATATTTTTAATAGACCTATCCTCAAACTTAGCAAAGCAAGTATATTCACCTAATTTGATGGGCAAGGCCTATGAAAGGGATAAAGCATTTTATAAATGCTTTATCCCCTAAAAATGAATAAACTAAAAATTAGAGGATTTTCTAATATTAACTGGTGTGGTTGTGTTAACTTCAGGCGTTGGGCAAGATTGGCTGCGCCAATTGTTTTCAAAATAAGCTAATCTTGGTTTTGACGTGGTTTTATTATTATTCACAAGGCATGATAAGTTAAAATCAGGCGTCATTCTATTGAGCATATCAATATACTGCTGCGTGATGTAATTTTCCTTGGCTTTAGTGATCATGCTGTTGAATTTGCTGAGCAATGTCGTTTGCGCTTCATTGTTCTCGTTATTTAATACTATGTCTGATGGGAAAACGACTCTTTGAGCAAGGTTAGTGATAGAGAGGGTTTCAATCTGATATTTTCTTGCATTCTCTAATGAACCCTCATTACTGTCCATAAACAGACAATGCTGTAAGGGGATGGATAAATTATTTGCTAAATAGCGTATGGTTTGGGTTTTTAATTCATCATATTTATATTCTTGCAAAGCATCATTTTGAATGGCGACATGATGAAAATTACTTAAATCCCTATTTTCTAAAATTTCAAATTCCTTTTTAAATGCGTCAAAGTGAAGACTATCACTTTGACGCGATATAATTTCAAAATGAATTTGCACATGCTGCTTTTGTGCTAATTCTATAAGCTGGTGAAAAGTATTTCTTAAAAAGCGTGGATTTCTCACCCAGTCATTTTCTGATTGAGAATTAAAAAGGGCTTCAAGATCAAAGGCGACTAAAATTTTAATGGTCATTAGGAACTCTCGCATGTTTATAATTAATAAGCTGAAGATCCTTTTCAGTGTAAGGATTATAAAGCATATTCAGTGGTATTCAACTTATAAACATTTGTCGCAAATAGAACGACGTTGAAGTGAGCGCCAAGCTTATAAATATCGAATAAGACAAGAAACAGCCACTTAAAAATGGTAAAGTGATTTTAAAAATGAAGATCCCCTTGTTATAATTTATTTCCTTACAAAAGGGAGCCATTCAAATCATGCCAAAATCTACTATCAGCCCTGAGTTAAAAACCTTATGCAAGGTGATGGCCAAAGCCAGCATGAAAACTTTGGCGGGACCTGATCATGAGGCTATTGCCACTTGTTATATAACTACTAAACGTATTAAAGGCGGCAGAGGAGGTTGTAGAATAAATGTTAAAACAGTTGATGAACTGCGTAATAACCTGCATGCCTATCATTCACGCTGCAAGGATGCTTTTTCACTTATTTATGAAGAATGTGAATTCTCTGAGCCTGCAAAGGAGATATTCAGAGCTTATATTTTAGAATTTCTGAAAACAAATTACAGCATCCTTAATGTTAAAACAGACAATAATTTGCTAGATGAACAGACTCAAAACAAAGTAAATGATTTCTTGCAAAGAAATAAGCAACTATATGGTTATCAACGAAAAGCAAAAATGATTATCATACCCTCTTATTTAATTCATATGTTATCTCTTAGTATTTCAGCTACATCTTTGAGTGCTATGCTTTCTCTGAGCCTTTTATTTTCTTGTGCTTATTATTTTTTATATCTTCAGCTTGCAAATAAAGTTAATCCAAGGACAGCAACAATGTCACTGTTCTATGATGCTTGCTTAATTGCAGGAGCCTTGTCGATATTTGAAAACCAACTGGCCATGGCGGCATCACTTGGATGTAGCATCGTATTATTATCAACAAACTATCTACGTGATATTTATATTGGAAAAGCACTAAAAGAATATAACGACTCACAAAGCAGTCTAAGCACCGGTGAAATTGAAAGTATGCAAGCAGGTTTTCGCTCACAAAATAGCTTTTTGCCGCATTGGACTATTGCGACATGGCAATATCCCCAAGCTTATTATGTTGGACGCTATCATTCACAAAATAGTGTTGAGGAAATGATTAATAAACCAAGAATGGGTTAGTGGCTGCTGGAAGCAGCCACGAACAGTTTTAAGATATCTGAATACCCAGCATTGCAACAGCATAAGAGTTTCTGCTGGCAACAGCATGGCCAATAAGGCCTATGCCAAAGTGCTTAACAGGCGTCCAAAAGAGTTGGCCTTCAACAGGGATCCCGACGCTCGTTTCTTCTGTACTGCCATACCAATACCTGCCGTTATATTCTATTTCGGCTTTGGTATAAGCAATACCTGCTGCACCTGACCAATACCACTTTGGATGTTTGGATTTATAGCCCAGCAATAAACCCAAATCAACGATGCTTCTATCGATATAACCCTCGGATTCAACAACAGCGGTGGTTTCTAAGGTGGCAAATAGCTTATCGGTGAGCATGCCATTAAAGCTGATTTGTACTGCAGGCCCTGAAATAGATACATCGGGCGCATTAATCGAGGTGCCTGTGCCCAGACCTAAATTTATCCACCAACGATGACTTGTATCGCATACAGGCGCTTCGTCTTCACAGGCAAGTGCATTAAAAGAAAGAGCACTGAATAGAAGAGCCATAAGAGTTGTTTTTATTATTTTCATACATGTTCCAATACGACTAAAATGGAGATGCATTTTTAATTCAATCACTGCCAAAGTCAACGTTTTTGAGCTTAAACCAGATAAAGTGCAAGCGCTTTACAAAATTGTAAAGTTGGGCATCTTTATATAACCACGAAAGATACACGGCTCTATATTGTAGTAATTAAGTTTCAGAATATAAAACAAAGACCAATTCATTCACTTGGGTTAATCCTTTAGCTTGTAAATGTGCTGGTATATTCATAACAGCTTTGTTAGATAAAACCGTGCTCGAAATGTGAGAGCCAAAAAGCGTTGTAACATCTTTTTCACTCACTGCATAAGGTGGGCCTTGCATTTCTTGGGGATTGTAACTAAAGGTGATTAACATGATGGGTGTATGCGGCTTTATTAATTGTTGCAAGTGTTTAGCATAAGCAGATTGTTTCTCATAGGAAAGTGCAATCAGCGCCGCGCGATCATAAACAGCATCAACTTTGCCTAGCTGATTTTGTGTTAAGTCAAAGAAATCACCAGCGAGTAGGCTAATTTTTTCACTGTTGAGTACATCAAAATTGCCTTCTTTGCTTTTTTCATAGGCAATATTGTGGTCTTTAAAAAAAAGTTCACAGGCCTTAAGGCTAAGCTCAACCCCAACCACCTGATAGCCTTGTTTCGCCAGCCAAAGCATATCAATGCTCTTTCCACTAAGGGGCACGAATATTCTCGCCCCAGGTTTTAGGTCCAAATGATTAAGATATTCTACTAATAGGGGATTAGGTTCTTGTTGATCCCATTTGGTGTCGTTGGTTTCCCATTTTGAATGCCAATAATCATTCATACTATTTGTCTCTTTTGCATAACCAGGGCTGGCTAAGCAGATTAACAAAATTGAAAATAGTAGTACTAATTTTTTGAACATAAATGATCTTAGGGCTGTGTTAACTAACATACACATTAGGAAGGTTTGACAACATACACGCTAATAGACATAATGTCGAGCCTTCAGGGATAGAACCGGTCCCTGATGCTTCAGAGGCTACGTAGCTCAGCCGGTTAGAGCGCGGCACTCATAATGCTGAGGTCGGTGGTTCGAGTCCACCCGTAGCCACTAGATTTTGTTAGTTCGCCTTCGGCGAACCTTACAAAATCTTGTGTCCGCCATAGCTCTCCCACTTTACTCTAAATTCAGCACTTGCCTAAACAGCGTAGGCGGGCTGCACAAAGTCACTGCAATCCCTTTATTCGCCTTCGGCAAACGTTATCAGTCTTCGCTAACAGCTACTTTTAATCAGCCCGTACAAAGATTGAAAGCATCCCTGCCTTCTCAAACTCTATTTCTAAAATCAGTATGCATTTGTGCGTAGGGGCGGACTTTATGTCCGCCTACAATAAAGGTGGGATAAATAAAGGGAGGCCCTTTAGCTTTAGAATGTTGCTTTTGAAGAGTTTGCTTGAACCTCAGGCGCAATCTCATTCATTACTTTGTCATATTGGTCCAGACCACCGCGCTGATAATCATCAAAACGTGAATGCGATTTAAGCACCTTTTCAAGGCTGGCTCTTGAAATCATATTACGAATATTATCCCAGCTATCTAATTTTGCAATTTGAATTTGCAGCCAATCGTTGGCAAATCGTGCCCCGTGTTGGTAGTTTTCAGAACCATTTTTAGAATGCCTGCCTTTATTGCTTGTGATGTTTGTGTGTTTATTTTCTTTTTCATTATCTTTTATATTCAATCGCACAGGTAATTGAATAGCCTTTTCTATAGGGCATGTTTGTTTGGGTACATCTTTCAATGCAATGGCTAATTGTGCTTGCTTAATAGCGTGCTGCATTTGATTTAAATTAATGGTATCGAGATTATCTGCATATACAATGACATCTAAGCCTTGACCTGCAAAATAGCTAAGGTAATCTTCGCTTGCCTTATCTAAAAATGTAGCAAATTCACTCAGTGTCGTGATTTTAGTCGAGTTAATATTTTGATAGTGTTCATAAAGCGCAATGGCTTCAAGCGCTGCTAATGCTTCATCATTTCTTGTATGTGAGCACATTAGTTTGGTAAAACCCTTTGAATATAATGAACATATATCATCTACTAGGCTGTTATAACTCTTAGCTAATCCGATCATTGATTTAATCTCTTTCTACTACTAAACAGACCGACAATCCTATCATTTACCATTGAATTTGTTAACTGTCTAGCTACAGTTCTGGTCAATTTTAACCAAAAAAGTGTATATGCTCTTATAATCATTAAGCCTATCTGCAATATGGGCAAGGTAGTCGCTTTTTGCTTTAAACAAGACTTTATAATAAGTAATCTAACAGTAATATTAATGATTGTTGTGGAGAACACGATGCTAGATTTTATATTTGCAGCTGCTGATACTTTGGGTTCCATGCTTCAAGAAGAAAAGCTAAAAAGAGCACAAGAACAAAAAATAGGTGGTTTAGCATTTGTTGCTGGCGCAGTACCGGCTGGTCTAATGGGTGGCTTAAAATATGCCGTTCCCATGTTAGGTTATGGTTTATTTCAATTATATAGAGCCCATCAAAATGAAAACGATGCTTATGCCATTGCAAGAGCACGTTATCAAATGACCGCTGCACCAAGAATGGAGCTGCCGCGCCCACGTCCTTATTAATCACGTCTAAAAGGCAGCATAAGCTGCCTTTTTTTTTCCTGAGGATTACAGTGTTCCACATTATGCGAAGCGTTTTGTGCAGGGCTTGATAGTGCTTGCGATTAACTTCGTCGTTGCCTTTTCTTGTTAGTTATCGTGCGCAAATTCAGTGATGTGCAATGTTGATGATGAATATCAATTGCACGATTAATATCTGCTCGTGAAGCTCGTAATGGTGTTAATAAAGCACAAATGAGTGGATCCCTTTTAATTTTAGATATAGAGGATGAAGAAGACAGTGCTGGATGCTGTTTAAATTTTAATTCATAAAATAAGATCCCCAGTGACCACATATCATTGGCTTTGTGGGGACATTCAAATTGCGTAGATTCAATATTATTATAGATGGAACTTTTGCTTATTGCCTTGCCATAAGAATTGCACCTATTAAAGTAATCATGCTGCACGGTTTTATTATGAAGATGGTAATGTGCTATTTCAGGTGATTCAAATCCCCGCGTTGCTACCGGGTGTTTCTTTCGAGCTAAATGTTTAGCACACAATCCAAAATCAGTTAGCTTTGCCTTAAAGCCGCCCTGACCATCACTATAGATCAAAACATTCATTGGTTTTAGATCCTGAAAAACAAAACCTTGATCATGAAATACTCTAACGGCATTCAGTATGTCTGAAATAATTTGGTTTATTTGTTTGGTAGACAATGATAATTTGCTTTCGTAAATTAAATCACGTAAGTCATAATCCGCTTTTAAAGAATAGAAAGATACTTTTCGACGATTTTTACCATAATAAACTGCACCAAGTTCATTTTCATTTACGGTGTCACAGGCAAATAGTTGTGAGAGCCTAATTTCTTTCTTTGCGTCATCTAAATTATTTTCTTTTTTTATTTTTTTTACTAAATTGAAATAGGGCGTAGGTCCTACATCAACACGCCATGATGGTTTACCCGTTTTGTCGCCGCCTACTTTTTTGATAGGAGCAGACTTTGTGCCATTTGCGAGTTTGCTTTTTGTTTCAACAATCAGTTTATATTCACCCCTTTGATGTCGCAAAATCGAGAGTGTTCTGGCCAATCCTGTGTCCGCTTTATCTAGATATAGTGATTTGCCGGGTTCTAATTTATTCACGGAGTCTACAATGTGTGGGCTGCGTACTTCTAAAAAGAAATTGAATATTTCATTCAAATCTTGCTGCGTAATCAAGGCACTTAATTTTGAAGGCATTGGTTGTTTTTTTGCAGCATCTAAGCGATCTAAAAAGGCATCATACTGCCTTGAGAGGGTATCATTTATTTTTAGCATTTGGTTGCTAATTAATGTCTCAAAGTCGAAGGGTTCGGGGATTAAAGGCTCTTCAAAGGCCGATGGCTTTACATTATTTCTTTTTAAATGTTGAAAATCTTGGCTTGGTTTTTCAAGAGCATTAGGGTTGCTATTCTCTTTCTCAGATGCAAAGTCAAAGTAATTAATTAAGTTTAATTCAAGATCTAACATAGGTTCGTATTGGTTGTTTGCTGAGTAACTTCATATGTTATAGCAAATTTACTTAATAATATGTCGCGGAAATGGCGACATATTTATGAGGGAGGCAGCAGTTTAATGCAATCTTATATGTGACTTTCAAGTATTTTTACACATGATGATGCACTTTCTCGGTTCCGGTGACACGCTTTTCAAGTGCACGGATAACCACATAAAAGACAGGTGTTAGGAATAAACCAAAAAAGGTAACGCCCAACATACCAGAAAATACGGCCACACCCATTGCATGGCGCATTTCTGCGCCTGCACCTGATGACAATACCAATGGTACAACCCCCATAATAAAGGCCATAGAAGTCATGAGAATGGGGCGTAAGCGAAGACCGGCTGCTTCAATAGCGGCGTTGACGGTGCTGCGCCCTTGGAATTCTAATTCTCTGGCAAATTCGACAATAAGAATGGCATTTTTACAAGCAAGCCCGATAAGAACGAAAAAGCCAATTTGTGTAAACAAATTGTTATCTGAGCCGGTGAGCCATACACCTGTGATGGCAGATAGTAAACACATCGGCACAATTAAAATAATGGCCAATGGCAAGAAGAAACTTTCATATTGAGCGGCCAAAACTAAAAACACCAATAGCACGCATATAGGAAAGACAATAAGCGCCGTATTACCTGACAAAATTTGTTGATAGGTAAGTTCAGTCCATTCAAAACGCATGCCTTTAGGAAGGGTTTCATTCAAGATTTTAACTATGGCCGCTTGAGCTTGCCCGGTTGAATAGCCAACACCAGGGCCGCCGTTGATATCTGCAGAGCGGTAAGCATTGTAACGCATGGCGTTATCGGGCCCTGCAATCTCAGAGACTTGCACAAAAGCACCCAATGGCACCATTTTGCCTTCAAAATTTTTAGTTTGTAATTTAAGGATGTCATCAGGTTTTGAGCGAAATTGTTTGTCTGCTTGAGCAATAACTTCATAGGTTCGCCCAAACTTATTAAAATCGTTAATATAAAGTGAACCCAGATAAATTTGCATGGTATTAAAAGCATCTTGCACATCTACCCCTAATTGCATTGCTTTGGCACGATCTAAATCAGCATACAATTGCGGTGTATTTATATTATAACTTGTAAAAACACGAGAAAGCTCTGGCGTTTTCATTGCTTTGCCTAAAATAGCTTTCATGGTTTGATTAAGTGCTGCATCCCCTTGATCGCTTCTGTCTTCCACTTGCAGCTTAAAACCACCTATGGTGCCTAAACCTTGTACAGGGGGCGGTGGGAAGATGGCGATGAAGGCATCTTTCATTTGTGCATATTTTTGTTGTAAGCGTTGTGAAATGGCAAACCCAGATAAATCTTGAGATCTGCGCTCTTCGAATGGTTTTAGGGTAACAAACACAATACCTGCAGAGGGGCTATTAATAAAACCATTAATGGAGAGTCCAGGAAAAGCAACAGCGCTTTCTACACCGGGTTCCTTTAAAGCGATGTCGGACATCTCACGGATAACTTTTTCTGTTCTATCAAGTGTTGCACCATCCGGTAATTGTGCAAAGCTAACTAAATACTGTTTGTCTTGTACTGGCACGAAGCCCGGTGGAACCTGTTGAAAGCCAATAAAAGTAAAGCCAAGAAGCCCCACATAGCAAAAAAGGGCAATGGATTTATGCCTAAGCGCACGGTTCACCCCATTGCCATATCTTTGTGCATTCTTATGAAAAAAACGATTAAACAGTGCAAAAAACTTCCCAAACAGGGCGTTCATGATGCGTGTCAGTCTATCAGGGGAATCATGCGTTCCTTTGAGGAGTGTCACCGATAAAGCAGGGGATAGCGTCAAAGAGTTAAAAGCTGAAATAATAGTTGAAAAGGCGATAGTTAAAGCAAATTGACGATAAAATTGGCCGGTAAGACCGCTGATAAACGCGATAGGGATGAAAACTGCGCATAATACTAAGGCAATAGCGATAATGGGCCCGGTTACTTCTTGCATGGCTTTAATGGTGGCATCTCTGGGGCTTAAGCCATTTTCAATATTGCGCTCAACATTTTCAACAACAACAATCGCATCGTCAACCACAATACCGATGGCTAAGACTAAGCCAAATAAGGATAAAGCGTTAATTGAAAAACCAAACAGGTGCATGATAGCAAAAGTACCGATAATCGATATGGGCACCGCTAACAAAGGAATAATTGATGCGCGCCATGTTTGTAAAAATAAGATAACAACTAATACAACCAGTGCCACGGCTTCAAGTAAAGTATGGATAACCGCTTCAATAGAGCCTCTCACAAAAATGGTGGGATCATAGACAATGCTATAATCAATGCCTTCAGGAAAACGCCCTTTGAGCTCTTTCATTGTTTCGCGCACTTTATTAGAGATCTCAATGGCATTTGAGCCTGGTGTTTGAAAGATAGGGATAGCAACAGCGGCTTTATTATCAAGCAAAGAGCGCAAGCCATACTCTGCAGCATCGACTTCAATACGCGCAACATCTTTTAATCGGGTGATGATGCCGTTTGTTCTTTTGATAATAATATCGCCAAATTCATCAGGGGACGTTAGACGGCCTTGCGCATTAACGGGTTCTTGAATTTCAACGCCTTGCTCATAGGGTGGGCCACCGATGACGCCTGCAGCAACTTGTACATTTTGTCGGCGAATAGCATCAATTACTTCATTGGCAGACATGCCTCTCTCTGCAACTTTTTCCGGGTTGAGCCAAATGCGCATCGCATAATCGCCAGAGCCATAGAGCTGAACGCTGCCGATGCCAGGGATTTTGGATAATTGATCTTTAACATTCAACAAAGCATAGTTACGAAGATATAACATATCGTAGCGATCATTGGGGGAATTAAGATGCACCACCATGGTTAAATCAGGAGAGCTTTTAACGGTAGTAACACCTAATTGCCTGGTTACATCTGGTAACCTAGGGAGTGCTTGATTAACACGATTTTGAACTAATTGTGTAGCAAGATCAGGATCAGTACCAAGTTTAAAGGTGACCGTTAAGGTTAAAGTGCCATCACTTGCTGCTTGCGAAAACATATAGAGCATGTTTTCCACACCGTTAATTTGCTCTTCTAAAGGCGTGGCAACAGTTTGTGCAATCACAGTGGGGCTTGCGCCTGGAAATTGAGCTTTAACAACCACAGAAGGGGGCACCACTTCTGGGTATTCTGAAATCGGTAGCTGAAACATTGAAATTAGGCCAGCGAGGAAGATAATAATTGATATCACGCCAGCAAAAATGGGTCTATCAATAAAAAATTTTGATAATGTCATAGTGCTGTTCCTTGAACAGAAAATCTACAAGGTTAACGCGATTTTGTTACTATCTCTTTAATTTGCACCACAATGTCAGGTTGTACGTGTTGTAAACCATCAACAATAACACGCTCACCTGGCGTTAAGCCATTCAATACAATACGTAAGCCTTCCTTTGCATGTTGTCCTAAACTTACTTCGCGATAGGCGACTTTGTTATCGTTATTAACAACATACACATATTTTTTGTTTTGATCATTAGCAATGGCGCGCTCAGGTACTAAAATTACATTTTGCTGATTGCTACTGGCTAATTTGACTGAAACAAACATGCCGGGCACCAGGCTGCCATCAGCATTATCAAATTTAGCCCGGGCACGTATGGTGCCAGAGGTGGCATCAATTTTATTATCAAAACTATAGATAGTGCCTTTGTAGACATGATCCTCATCACCAAGAACGGTTAGTTCTACAGGGATAGATTGTTCTTGGGCCGAGGTGGTGGCATGAGAACGAATGCTTTTCAAATAGGTTTGCTCATCGACTTCAAAATCAGCATAAATACCATCATTTGAGACAATAGAGGTAAGTACTGGTGCATTAGGGCCTGTATCAACCAAGTTGCCAACAGTTATTTCAGCACGTGAGACACGTCCGGAGATAGGGGCTTTGACATAAGCATGACTGAGGTTTATTTTAGCTTGAGTCAATTCAGCTTGGGCCACTTTAATATCGGCTTGTGCAACCTTTTCATCGTTTGCACTTTGATCAAAGTTCCTTTGTGAGATAGATTGCGATTTTATTAAACTAGATGAACGAACAAATTCCTTAGAGGCAAATTCAGCTTTGGTTGTAGCAGATACAAGATTAGCTTGGGCTTTTTCAACCGCTGCTTCATAAGGCTGGGGATCGATAACCATTAAAACATCGCCTGCTTTAACAATATCACCGTCTTTAAAACGAATTTCAGTAATGCGACCACTGACTTCAGGGCGAATTTGCGCATAATCAACAGGTTGCATACGACCAGAAAAAGAAGACCAAATTAATATCTTTTGTGGTTCAATTGTTTGCACACTTACACTGACTGCTGGCATGACAGGAGCGCTGGGAGGCGTTTTTGCTGTTGAGCTAGAATATGAAGTAATACTTATAAAGCCAATGATAAGTATGGCGAATATCCCAATGAGTTTAAAACTTTTTGACATGACAGTTCTCCTTAACCCACTTATGCTTTGCAAGCTGCAGGTCGAGTTTAACTTTAAGCGTAATAATGCTCACTAATACCCAATGTGCGAAACAAGCCTGGTTTGAGCTCTTGTTTTAACATTTCAAGATTGTTTTGAATTCGAGCAATCGTAAAAAGGCCCACTAAAAAGGTGTATATTTCTTTGGCTTTTGCTTCACTGTTTGTGTTTTTTGGCAAAAGCCCCTGTGCTATCAAATCTTTAATTGCCACTTCATAATAGGAGTACATGAGTGTATTAAGCTCATTTAATTTATCTCTAATGCGCCTTTCTTGTGCGGCCATTTCACTGCCAAGTGAAGTAAAAGGGCAGCCGCAGACTTGGCCATGTTTTTCAAAAGCAGTTTCTTGAATGTCATACATAAAATCAGCTAAATCTTCAAAACGTTTTAGGGGGGCGTTTTGCTCGGAAAAGATTTTCTCGTACGCTGCTTTTTTGCTTTGATAGCATTCTTCCATGACAGCGATAACTAAATCTACTTTAGAGGGAAAGAAATGATAAAAGGAACCCTTGCGCACATTGGCGGCTTTGCAGATATCATCAATGCTAACTGAGGCATAACTATACTTCCAAATCAAATCAGAAGCCGTATCTACAATGTTTTGACGAGTTAAAGGTGCCGATTTGGTCATCATGGCCCCCAAATGCGCTTGGTAATAATCCATAATATATATCATTTGACTGACTAGTCAACTGCTTTTTACTTGTACCTACATGCTTTAAAGCCAATACATATCGGGTTGTGACATGAACCTATATTAAGAGGCAGAATTCTAATCAAAATTTAGCACTTTACTTATTGCTTTGAAGTTGTTATTAATTTCCCTATAGACCTAATTGAAGTTAAGCCTAAACCAATTTTAATTTCAGCAAATTTCTTAGATGCCAAAGGAGCGGTCTATCATGTCAAAACCAATGTCCTTGCAAAAAATATCTGAGTCACCAAATGCAAAAATCTATGAAACAGCTAGTTTTAAGGACGGTTTGTATTTTCTTGAAAAGAATAAATTAAAAGATAAAAGGAAAATGGCATTATTTGATTTAGATAATACCATCTTAAGTTATAGGCACACGCTAGGTACAGATCAGTGGTTTGATTTTGATTTTAACGATTTTATAAAACAAGGATTAAGCACGATACAAGCCAAGGAAAATACCTTAAGTTTGTACTTGGATTTAGTCAATAAAATTCATCCCGATGATATATACGCTATCGAAGAAGACACGCCCGCAGCTATACGAAAGCTCCAAGAGCTAGGTATAGATACGCTGCTTTTAACCAGCAGGGGCTCCTATTTATTATCCCAAACAATAGAACAACTAAAACGATTTCAAATTGATTTTAACCTTGGCAGATTTAAAAATAGGGTAGAGGATTTGCCTCAAGGAAAAGAGAGTATTTTACATCATGGCATGATTTTAGCTGGCGGGGAGCACAAAGGCGCATGCTTATTTTCAATCCTTAATACAAGCGAAGAACTGCCAGAATATATCGTGATGTGGGATGATAAATTAAGTAATTTGGAGAAAGTCCGCGCCTCTATTGAGGAATACAACGCAAAATCTGGCCGACCTCCCATCCAATTTGTTGGTTTGCGCTATAGTAAGCTTGATCATATTGTAAAAGAAGTGAAGGCAGAGGTTATTGATTTACAAAAAAGATATCATCAGCGCATACTTTCTAATGAACATGCTATGGCCATTTTAAAAGCCGAGACCAAAAAGGATAGAACGCCCTATGTTGATGTGGACTATCGTCCACAGGAGCAGTGTGTGATTTTATCACTAAGTAAATATAGAGTTTATAAATTACTGCAGAATATAGAGCCCTCAATAATTAAATATCAAATGATAGGTGATGTTAAGGAATTCTACGGTAAGAAAAAATTAGCCTGGCAATTTAAATTGCCTATTGAGACATTTAAGCCGCTGTTTCATCAGCTCAGCTCGCATGGCCTTATCGCAAATGATCAATATGATGTGCTTTACCCTATATTTAGTGAAGCCGCTAATATAATAACTTTTGCTTATTCATCGCAGTCCAAGCTTGCAAAACAAATTGGTGTTACGCATATACCTTCTTCTCAAGATGTCTCTAACAGCAGGAGTTTACACTCATAGATGAATCAAGATTATCCGTCCATTACTTTTGAAGCGTTCCAGAGTATACAAATGTGTGCTGGTACGATTTTGGATGCACAAATAAATGAGAAGGCACGCATGCCTGCCTATATTTTGACCATCGATTTTGGTTCATGGGGCATTAAGACAAGCTCTGCGCAAATAACAGAGCACTATACGCCATCATCACTCATCGGTAGGCAGATAATCGCAGTTATGAATTTTCCGGCAAAAAAGGTGGCAGGTGTAAAATCGGAGGTGTTGGTCTTAGCCTGTGTGTCGGATGAGCAGGGCACAATATTATTGCACCCCTCGCACCCTGTTCCTAATGGCTCGCTTGTAGCATAAACAAAATAGAAGAGGCTATTTCTTAAAGTTCATTCTCTTGATGGGTAAATTCTGGTATATCCCAAGCGCTTTGCCTTCTTTGGGGGGATAAGCTGGAATTTCATATTCGTTCATACTGTCTTGACGCAGTATTAAATGCATCGTTGAATATTTTTTAAGGGTTTGAAGAACTTTACCGTAACCCAATTGATGTTCTGACACTAAAACATTTAGAGATGGCATTTTTAACTGAGATAATTTCTCAAAAAATGGCTCGATATCTTCATCCAGAAAATAACTCCAACTAATATCCACTTGTTTTATTTGCGCAAGAGAATCTAAATCAAATAGCATGATATCTCGCAAGGGATTGGCGCTAAAGGAAAGATCTAAGCAATCAAACGTGTTAGCGCTAGAACGCTTTGTTCCGCGTTTAATTAAATACTGTTCTCGCATTTGCGATGACATAGGCTTTAGATAATAAAGATGCTTAGCATCTACAATTTTGTTGTCGGCGTTAATGACCATCATTTCTTTGAGCGGTTCTAATTTTGCATTGGTTTGTTGTTGCTCAACCTCAAAGCCAGCAGCCTTTAAGGTATCCTTATTTAAAATGACGACGGTCATGCCACAAATGATAATGCCGTCGAGGTTTCTTGCTTGCTGTAATACTTGTAAGGCATGATATGAGCCTCTCATGCAACCTGCCACTAAAACCCCTAAAAATAAGCCAATTTTAAGTGAATTTCTATCATATTTTGCTTTTGCAAGTAGATTGTGTAATTTTAGCAAATCACCCTGCATAAATTGAATGCCATCTTTATTGTTTAAATTTTTTGCATAATTTTCTTCATTGATATCAATGCCTATAGCGCTGGTTACATTGTGTTTATTTTCTCTTAAGCGTTTTGCAACAGTAAACAGCTCATTACCTGCGCCACAACCAAAAGAGAATAAAGTCACATCATCATTTATGGAAGATAATTTCCCTAAAAGTAATTGAGCAATATAATCATGTACTCTTTGATAATAGTCTGTTACTGCTTTGTCATATTGATTTGTATAAATGCCTGTTTTCCATTTGTATATCCTTCTTATTTCTTGATCAGCCAATGATTGATCAACGATGGCTCCTCTTACAACCAACATCTCGACAGTATCCTTTAGACATTCAATATTTAACATATCCCTCGTTGATAGGTTGAAAATCATCGGACAAATGATGGTTGATTTATTTTTAAAATGGATTTTAAGATAGGCACGTAGTAGCTTAGTTCTGCTGCAATGGTCTGCACCTATATCAAGTGTCTTTTGCAATCTCAATAATTCAAGTTTAACAATTGCGCCTTCTTCAATGATCAATTCTTTGCCTGGCGGAAATTTTAAGCTATAGCGCTCAACACTGGGGAATTCCTTTAATTCTGGAATTGGAGCACCTCTTTCGAGAGTCAACCAATATTTGATGACATTTTCGAATTGAAAATTATCAGAAGAACTTTGTGGAAAATACGCAGATGCTTGCGGTTTAGCTTTAGAAAGATCAGGCACGAATAATGATAATGCCGGTTTTTGAGCTTGGACAGTCGTAGTCCATGCCAAAAGGGGGGTGATCCCGATTTTCTTTTGGGTTCTAGCGCGTAATTGTTGATAGGTTTTAGCATCAAAGGGGTTGTGTTCGTTAAAAGGAAAAAGGCCACAAACTAATTTATTGCTATCAACGACTATTTCAAATGCTTCGCTGACGCGCTTCAGCCTTGCTTTAATGAGATCAAGTGCATCTGTGCTTTGAGGTGGATTGGGATTAACTAATATTTGCTTAACAGATTTTTCTTGCGAAGCACATAAACTTAATTGGGAGAGCTGTTGCCTTAATGATTCAACGGGGTCGCTTAATTCAGAGCTGTAACATAAACATTGGTTGGCAATTTCGTGTGGCAACTTGTTTATTACTTCCTTGACATCAACTGCACCGGAATTAAGCAGAAGTATAGCACCGCCTTGATTTTCTCTGGCGCTAGCAACTAATTGCCTAGCAATAAATTTAGCATTTTTTTGTTGGTATAATGCTTGGTGTCGTTGGTTTTCACTAAAACCTATTTCGATTTGTTTAAAGTGTTTTTGAGCAAAATCATCGTTCAAGGCATGCTCATCAACGAAATGAGATTCGGTCGTGTATTCTCTTAAGATAAACCTATAACCTAATTGATGAAGTGCAGGTAGTTGCTGCTCTATAAGAGCATATAAATCTTCCTTGTTATCACCCATAGAAATAATAATAACAGGTAATTGTAGTATATTTTGCTCACTAAAGCGTGTCATTAAAGTTTGGCGAATGTCTGCTATATTGATTGATTGTAAATCGCCTTGTTTGCTAATATGTAAAGCAGTATTTTGCGCAATTTTATTTCTAATTAAATCTACGATTTCCTTTGCTTGTTCTTCAGGCAGGCTTAACGCAAGTTGTAAGGGATTCATGCCTTTCATGTTGCAAGTGTCAAGCCTGCAATTTTGCGCTATTAAATAAATGGCGAGATCAAACTGCTTATTAATGAGCGCAACCATTAAAGGCGTATTAAGCTCAAAATCTTCTTTGTCTAATGAGGCATTATTTTTTAATAAATGTTCTACAACAGCTTGGTGGCCATTTTCTGCGGCGAAATGCAGAGCTGTTCTGCCGGAGGTTGGGCCTTCATGATTAACAAGGCGCTTATTTTTTTCAAGAAGCTTTTTAACGTCACTTAGCTTTCCAGCAGCGGCAGCTTGGCGAAATCTTTTTGCTATATCAGAAAGTGTAGGTGCATTAATCATGAAAAGCTCTACTGTAGATGATAAAAAGGTCGTAATTTTAACTTTTTATCTCAGACAGAGCAATTTGCTATCTACTTAGAATTGGTAGTCACATTTGTGACATACAATGCGGTTTAGATTTAAAGTTAGGCTTTGCAATTAGGTATTGTCAATTACCAGGCCAGTAATAAATCCCATGGTGCCACCAACTACAACACCACCTGCACAGGCTGCTGTTGTCACTTGTTCAAGGACTCTTGATGAAAGTAAAATACAAGGATATTTTTTGATAATGGCAAGCGTGCTGTACATACCACCGATTAAACCAATACCAGCGCCTAAAACAACACAAATATCGATGGCGCTATAATCCTCGTCGTCATCTCCACCGCTGATAAGTTTTACTTCATGATTGCGAAGTTCACGCATGTTTTGGTCTCTTAGGCTCACAATTTATATATAAGTGTCACAATAGCGTAACGTCAGGCTTAAGATCCATTAAATGGAGGCCTTTAATGACGAATTGTCATGCTAGGGCGCCAAACTGGTATTTTCTAGCACACATTTTAAATGCACTGCGGGAAGTATGTATATACAAAAAAAGATGATTCGGCGCTTCGCCGAATCATCTTTTGTTTATTTTAAATTAAGGTTTGAAATGACGTCCTGTTGATTCGATAATCGCGGTACCTTTCTTGTATACGGCTTGTCCTTTGGAGTTCTTGATACTATGATCATAAGCCAAACCAATAGTGACGGCAGCAAAGGCTTTTGTCACCAAGGCTTGAACAACAGGATCAGTATTATTAATGTTGTCACAGAACACATATGGCGTATCTGCGCAAACATCAAAGTTACCTGCGGTTCCGCCGAATATACTTGCTTCAGCTGCAGATTTACCGTCCCCTTGACCTGTAACCAGAGAACCTACAGGGATCCCAGCTATTAGGAAGGTATCATCATCGCTACCCGAAATGTTGCCAGCCGAACGTCTGGAAGTATAGGGTATGCCTTTGGAATCCATATACTGCTTGAATAGAGCCACACTAAGTGATGAGGCTTTAACGGCATTGCTTTTCCAGGATGCTGAATCATTGATGGAGCTATCAGGATGTGCAAGCGCCCAGGCAGGATCTGAAATATCGTAAGTGAAGTTCTTGGTTGCGGTAACATCAAAATCTAAATTGTAGACGATTTTGTTTAAGTCACCTTGTTTTATGGTGCCAGCATAAAAATCGGAGCCATAGAGATTAAGTTCTTCACCACCCCAAAATCCAAATCGGACTTTATTAAGGGTTGGTGTATCCTTTATAGCGGCTGCAATTTCCATCATGCTCACTGCACCAGAAACGTTATCCAACATGCCAGCGCCATAAATGGAATCGTAATGGCCACCGAGTAAGACAACAGCACCTGCATCACCATATTTAGAGTCTGCAATCACATTGTAAGTTGTGCGATTTTCATTGAGCACATCTAGGAACATATGTACTGATACAGGCCCTTGTAATGCTTGGTGATACAACCCGATGCCAACGTGATAGGGTATGTAAGCTAGCACGGGTACGGTCATACCATCAGGTGATAATAATGTGTTACCAGTGTTATCATCGCTGTAATTAAAGGTAATGACACCGACAGCACCTGCTGCAATTGCATTTAAAACTTTATCACGGTTTGGACAGGTTCCTCTTTGCATTAAGGCAATACGTCCTGGTACAAAGCTAGCAAAGTCGGAAGCGTTGCAACCGCTTGCTGTAGGTGCTACGGGCGGTGCTGCATCAATGATGGCACCAACAGGTTGTATTTGCGCTGTAATATTGCCATTGCCTGAAAACGTCGCAGAAGAATAGTCTTTGCCTGGCACATAGGTAATGCTTGAAGGTGAAGTTTCAGCCAATATAGGAATTTGTTTATCTGCGCTATAAGGGACAGGATAAGATTGTATAGTTACAGAATATCCCAATGATCTCATATAATTCGCAATGTAATCCACCGAAGCTCTGTCACCAGCAGTACCACTATCGCGGCTACCAGGAGGTGTAGAACTATTTGGTTTGGTAAAATTCACAAAGGTATAGTCAGGATTGTTATCGGAAATTGCCTGAAAATCTTGCATCATTTGCGTTATATGACCTTGTGAAATACAGGCCGTCACTTTATCAACCGTAGTTGAATCTGCAGGATTGCAAGGGTTGGCGGCAGCGGCGTTTGCATTGCCTACACAGAACAAAGATAGTGCCAGTGCTAATGTTGAATATCGATAGTTATTATTATTTTCTTTAGAAGAATAAGAGCGCATAAGGAATACCCCCTTGAACAAGTGAATGCATATAGATGCGAACTTGTACAATCCAGTTAATCATAAACTTTTATGCAATTCAAGAAAGTCGCCCAAATATAAATAACGCTATGATTTCCCTGTGCTTATTTAAAAGAATGAATTGTTGTATATGCTTTTTGATGTCTAAGCACAGATAAAAATTGCAGAGTATATAAGTAAATAAAGGTTTTTGCTTACATTGTCGTGCAATTGCAAGAGAGAAAAAGGGCAAATCTTACTTTGCCCTTTTTCGCTTTTTAGCTAGGCAGGCAAAGTATTATCAGAGGTCACTTGAAGTGATTTTAAAAGGCTAATTAAACGTTGATTTTGTGCTTCAAGCCCGATGCTAATACGCAATGCATCTTCATAACCTTTGACACCTATAAAATGCCTAACAAGAATATTGTGCTTTTGAAGAGAATGTAAAACCTGCGTTGCATGATGGAATTTAATAAATAAGAAATTCCCTTCACTATCCCAAACTTGCTTCACAATAGGCAAGGACTTAATGGCATCTTTAACGAATTCTCGTTGCTGGCGCATGTATGTAATTTGTTTTTTCATGGCTTCTAGTCGAGGAGGGCTAATCGCTTGTTTAAGCGCTTGCGTTGTTAAGGGTGAAAAAGGAAAGGGTAGCATCATGCCGGTCAATATTTGAATTAAAGGATTCTGCGCCAATAGAGCACCACAGCGTAATCCAGCAAGCCCGAAAGCTTTAGAAAGCGTGCGTAATACCACCACGTTGCTAAAATCATTCACGAGTGTTGCGGCGCTTTGTCCTTTAGCAAATTCCATATAGGCTTCATCAACGACTACCATGGCTTTGCCTTGTAGCGCTTTGACAATCTCAAGGATATCAGCAAAAGGAATAAGATTGCCTGTAGGGTTATTTGGCGTGCAAATAAACACCAACTTGGTATTTGGACTTACACTTTTAAGCACTTTTTGCACATCTAAGGCATAATTTTGGTCTTCGTTTAAGGGAACCGTAATAACGCTTGCGCCTTGTATTGCTGCACATTGTGCAAAAATACTAAAAGTAGGTGGGCATACCAGTATGGAATCTTGATAAGAGTGACAAAAGGCCCTAACGAGCAAATCTATGCCTTCGCAACTGCCACGTGTTAGTAAAATCTGATTTTGCTGTACGTGATAAAAGTTGGATAGCGTTTCTAGAATGCTAGGATCAAACATACTATCGACATAGCGATTCGCTTGAATGCCTTCATAGTCATTATTATCCCATGGCGATTCATTCGCATCTAATAAAATACCTGTTTCAAAACCTTCTCTTGAGGTATCAAAAGGTTTGATATTTAATAATTCCTGACGGATTAATTTTAGTGCATCAGACATACAATACCTTGTTAAGCAACTTTAGGAAATCTATCGCCAATATCACTACCGGAATATTGTGCAATCCAACCATCTGGATTGTTGAAAAATCTTATAGCGATAAAATGTGGGTTGGGTCCCATATCAAACCAGTGTAATACATTGGCAGGAACGCTGATAAAGTCTCCTCTTTCACACAACACACTATAAACTTTGTCAGCAATATGCAGCGTAAATAACCCTGAACCGGAGACAAAGAAGCGTACTTCATCTTCACTATGAGTATGCTCTGATAAAAATTTATTTCTTAGCGCTTCTTTATTTGGATTATCTGGGTTCAATGCCACTACGTCCCAAGATTGAAATCCATTTTCGGCAATTAATTTTTTAATTTGTTCGTCATAAGCTTCTAAAATTTCTTCGTGCGTTGATTGAACACCAATTGATTGATAGGTAGGCCATTGCTCAAAAACGATGCCAACCTGATTTAATGCTTGGGCGATTAATTTTGGGGAGGTTAGTGCTGATAAACACGTGTTCGCGCAAGACTCATGATAAATATGTAAAGCACTCATTTTGCTGCCTTTTACTGCAATATTTTAAATATAAGGAGGGTATTGAATAATATTCACCAGTGCTTGTAAAGCGTTGAGATATTTATTAAGTCCAAAGTGCTTAATATGCGGTTTTTCTGAATTTCACCATAACATTTGACTATTAAAAAATGGTAGTTGACCTACTCAAAGATTAATCCGTGCATAGGTTGTTACATCTTGGGTATGCTAGGGTTCATATTGCTGTTTGAAACACTATTCGAAGGCGCTTCTAAAATGTTGGTTAAATCACTGGCATCAAAGCCAAAACAAATGGCATTTGCAGCACTCAAGCCGATTTCCTTGGTGACAGCGGTACTCAGCGCTTCAAAATCTTCTTTAATTTCTTGTAATTTTTGAGAAAGTTTATTTTTCTCAATAATTTGTTCAAGTTTCTGAAATAATTCAGATTTTATTCTCTCAAGATGTGAATTAACATACGTTGCAGAACTCAAGTCTTTAGCAGGAACGATATTTTCGTCAAAACAAGCCATGGATACGCAATTAATACCATGGTGGGCGGCATTTTTTAATACATCTGCACTATCATCCATAATGATGCACCAATCAGCTGGGATATCATAAATAGTTGCCAACTTTAATAAAGGCTTTGCTTTGTTGCTATCATATTCGTCTAAGATAATAAAATGCGAGAAGGTTTCTGCCTCGGGGGCTGGCTGCGCAAATACGCCATTTAAGGCTTCATAGTATAATTTGTTTTTTGCAGGGTATTCGTAAAGAATACATTCTTTATAAGCTTCAGTTCTAAACATGCTTTCTTTCTTATTGCAAAGAAAGCTTCTAAAATGTTTAGCTGCTTCTTGGCACAAGTCATCAGATTCCCCTTTACTGGTGATGATGCCAAAAATAACCTCCACATTGTGTTTAGCAGCCGTTTCGACGAAACTTCTGTACATTTGGGTCCAAAATGCCGGACTGCCAAACCAAGCCTCGCAGGCAACAACATGTTCGCCTGTTAGCTTATCTCTTTTGTCAGTGTAGAAATGCGTGTAATCGAGATCAACGACAAGCAATATTGTTGATGACATTTATAAAAGTCTTAGCATTTATACATTAAACCTAAAATGAACAACATCGCCGTCTAAGACAACATATTCTTTGCCTTCTAAGCGCCATTTACCTGCTTCTTTAGCACCTTGTTCGCCTTTGTATTGGATAAAATCTTCGTAGCCAATAACTTCAGCGCGAATAAAGCCTTTTTCAAAATCAGAGTGAATAACGCCAGCCGCTTGTGGTGCGGTGGCACCAACAGGAATCGTCCAGGCACGTACTTCTTTAACGCCAGCTGTAAAGTAGGTTTGTAAGTTAAGCAATTTATGGCCGCTTCTGATCACACGATTGAGGCCAGGTTCATCTAAGCCCATTTCAGCTAAGAATTCGACTTTCTCATCATCGTTTAACTCAACAATTTCAGATTCAATCGCTGCACATACAGGCACAACGACACCACCTTCCAGCTTGGCTATTTCTATAACCATATCAAGCAGAGGATTATTGTTAAAACCACCTTCATCGACGTTCGCGATAAACATGGTTGGTTTCATGCTCAGCAGATTCAATGCTTTCAGGTAAGGCTTATCTTCATCAGAACATTCGAATGTTCTAGCAGGTTTGCCTTCATTCATATGGGTTTGTAATTTTGTTAATAAATCTTGCTGGTGCTTGAGCGCTTTATCGCCAGACTTGGCAAGCTTTTGGGCGCGCAACAAGGCTTTGTCGATAGAATCGATATCAGCCAGTAATAACTCGGTATTAATAGTATCAATGTCTTCTTTAGGATTGACCCTGCCAGCAACGTGCACCACATCGTCATTTTCAAAACAACGCACCACATGGGCAATCGCGGCGGTTTCACGAATGTTTGCTAAGAATTGATTTCCTAAGCCTTCGCCTTTAGAAGCGCCTTTGACAAGGCCTGCAATATCCACAAATTCCATGATGGTTGGAACAATATTTTGTGGTTTCACAATCTCAGCAAGCATGTCTAAGCGTTTATCGGGTACAGACACAATGCCCACATTGGGTTCAATGGTGCAAAATGGATAGTTGGCCGCTGCAATGCCTGCTTTGGTCAGTGCGTTAAAAAGGGTAGATTTTCCTACATTAGGTAAGCCGACAATGCCGCATTTAAATCCCATATGACTTCCTATTTAATTTCTGTGTGTAAGTAATTCATGGCTTTATCAAATTTGCCTGCCACGATATCTGGTAAGGCCATAAGTGATTTCTCAATGGCCTCATTTATTTTGCCCAAATCACTTAAGGAGGGTTTATGTAACACATAATCATGAACATCGTCTCTGTTGCCAGGATGCCCAATACCAATCCTTAAACGATAAAATTCATTAGAACCAAGGCGCGCAATAATATCGCGCAAGCCGTTATGTCCGCCATGACCACCGCCTTTTTTCAGGCGTGCCGTACCAACAGGTAAGTCTAACTCATCATGGATGACTAAAATTTCACTTGGATTAATTTTGTAAAAATTGGCACAAGTTTGTGTGCCTTCGCCGCTGCGGTTCATGTAGGTCATGGGTTGCAGTAAGCGACAAGGGTGGCCGTTGACAGTGATAGCAGCGCTTAAACTTTTAAATTTTGAATCATTCTGCATGGAAGCGCGAAATTGTTCGCTCAGGTTTTCAATAAACCAAAAGCCAGCGTTATGCCGTGTTTTAGCATATTCGGGACCTGGATTGCCTAAACCTACGATGAGTTGTATAGCCATATTTAGTGATTCCGGCTAAGAGTGAGATCTGAGATATCGCTTCACACATTTTTTGTCGATCGACTACATACTCGAACCAGCTTGGATTTCCCCTCAAGGGGGACTAGGCGAGGCGCCGAGCTCATGAATCCCCAGGCGTGTACGCTTTGGTACATGACTGGGGTGAATGAGCGATGGGCAACAAAGCTTAAATCCAAACTGGGAAGAGTATTAAAGTTATTTCTTGCCTTTATCAGCAGCTTCGCCTTCAGCAGGTGCAGCGCCTTCTTCACCTTCAGCTGAAGCTTCAACTTCTTCAACAACAACTTTAGGTTTATGAATACTGACAACAGGCAAATCGTCTTCATGGCTGTGTACAACAGCAACCATTTCAACACCTTTAGGTAACTTAACCTGTGATAAGTGAACAACAGTGTCCAGCTCAGCAGTGGTTAAATCGATTTCGATGTATTCAGGCAAGTCACGTGGTAAACATTTTACTTCAAGCTCTACCATGTGGTGGGTCACAATACCGCCACCTAAAACAACGCCAGGGGCAACTTCTTGGCCTGGGAAGTGTAATGGTACATGCATCAAAATAGGTTTGTTTTCGTTAATGCGCATGAAATCCATGTGCATGATTTGCGCTTTGTAAGGGTGTCTTTGAATATCTTTGAGCACCACTTTTAATTTTTTGCCTTGTTGGTTCAAGGTCAAAATATGAGAATAAATAGCTTCATTTTCTAAAGCTCTGTTTACCAAGTTATGGTCGAGCTGAATAGGTTGTGATTTCTCATCACCACCGAAAATGATACCTAGGACTTTGCCCTCACGACGGCGTAGGCGGCGGCTCGCACCTTTCCCTGACACCTCACGTGGTTCAACGTCTAATTCAAAGTTAAACTTTGCCATTACACAAACTCCACATTTAATTGTTCAAAATAAAGCTCTATTGCGACCATAGAAGCTTAGGTACCCTACCTTTTGTTTATAGGCAGGGAGCCGGGGAGTGTACCACAGGATGGGATATCAACAAAGAATCAGTGAGTTGCAGTTTGCTAAACAACTGAAAACATAGAGCTGATAGATTCTTCGTTACTTACGCGACGAATAGCTTCCGAAAGCATAGCATCAATGCTGAGCTGTCTGATTTTGTTGCAGGCCATTGCAGAGGGTTGCAAAGGTATGGTATCTGTTACTACCAATTCATCTATTTGTGAGTTCTCAAGATTAGAAATGGCTTTGCCAGAAAGAACAGGGTGGGTCGCATAGGCAACAACCTTGGTCGCACCTTCATTCTTGAGGGCTTGAGCAGCTAAGCATAAGGTGCCCGCTGTATCAACAATGTCATCGGCCAAAATACAAATTCTACCTCTGACATCACCGATGATATTCATCACTTGCGCTTGATTAGGCTGGGGACGACGTTTGTCGATAATGGCCAAATCGGTGTCATTTAATCTTTTAGCAATAGCACGTGCTCTTACAACGCCACCCACGTCAGGAGAAACTACGACTGGATTGGCATATTCTTTTTTGAGCATATCGTTGATTAAAACCGAGGAACCATAGACATTGTCTACGGGCATATTAAAAAAGCCTTGGATCTGATCGGCATGTAAATCAACGGTCAGTAATCTATCGATACCCACAGCAGCCATCATATCAGCGACGACTTTTGCTGAGATTGGCACGCGTGAGGAACGTACGCGTCTATCTTGTCTAGCATAACCAAAATAAGGCATAACAGCTGTAACCCGTAATGCAGATGCACGACGTAGCGCATCGGTCATTAAAAGCAATTCCATTAAGTGATCATTTGTGGGCGCTGAGGTAGATTGGATTACAAAGACATCTTTACCGCGGACATTTTCTAAAATTTCAACCAGGATCTCGCCATCACTAAAACGGCCGAGGGAAGCTTTTCCAAGTGGCACCTTAAGACGTTTGGCAACATCTGCTGAAAGGCGTGGATTGGCATTGCCACTAAAGATCATCATGTCCGACATTATACTCTTCCCAGTTTTAATTTACGTGTCCGGCGAAGCCTTTGAGGCGTAGACGGATGCTTTGTTGCTTGAATTTATTCGCCATAGCTTTAGCGTAGGCGGGTGCCTCTATCACGCTAAAGTTTCATAAGTCTACGTTTGATCGAAAATATGGCTGGGGTGCTAGGATTCGAACCTAGGTATGCGAGGATCAAAACCTCGTGCCTTACCACTTGGCGACACCCCAATTGAGAGGAGATGTGTTCATCCCCTTCGCTACAAAACCTTTTAGGTTAGGTGGTAACTGCTCTGCAACACGTTGTGCTTGTTCTTGCGTTGAGAAACAAGCAAAGACACTTGCGCCTGAACCACTTAACCTTGCTTCTCCGTAGTTAGACAACCACTTTAAAGCATTATCCACATCAGGATAACATTGTCTTACTAAAGCTTCAAAATCATTTCTACACTGGCTTAAAGTGTTTTCTAATCCATCCTTAGCAAGGGCCTCTATTCTGAGGGTTGGAGAGTTTCTTGTCAATTGAGGATGCGCATACATTTTTGGGGTTGATACTAAACAAGGAGGTGTAATGACTAAAAACCACACTGTTGGTAATTCAACTGCGCTAAGTTTCTCTCCGATGCCTTCGCCCAATGCCGTATGACCAAAAAGAAAGAAGGGGACATCAGCACCTAAACGCAGCCCAAGATCCATGAGAGCTGATTTAGACCAATTTAGCTGCCAAATTAAATTTAGCGCATAGAGACAGGTAGCGGCATTAGAGCTCCCGCCTCCTAAGCCACTGCCCAGCGGAAGACGTTTTATCCAATGAATGTTGGCACCCTGTTGGCATTGGCTTGCGCTTTGTAAGGCAAGAGCAGCTTTGTAAATTAAATTGTCTTGTTCCAATATGCCATTATGCGTTTGTGGACTTAAACAAATTTTATTGTCTTGACGTAACTCAAAGGAAAGTTCATCGCCATAATCGAGATATTGAAAAAGTGTTTGCAAAAGGTGATAGCCGTCATCGCGCCTGCCGACGATGTGTAAAAAACGGTTCACCTTTGCAGGCGATGTAAAACAAAGACTACTCACAGTCAACTCTTTATCCTGCTCTTAAAGTGCTTTCCACTGTGTCACAATCATTTTCACTTTGACATTACCATTTTGTAAGCGGAGCTTGCTTGGCAATGCTTCTTGATAATTTTCGTAATTCACTTGCCAGCCTTGTTGTGTAAGCTGCTTTAAGCGACCTGTATTATCTTCTTGTTGAGCACTGACTTGAATTTTAGGAGAAGGCGCACCACGTAACCAATAACGTAAGCCGCTTAAAGGTACTTGCCAGCCAGCGACTTTTTTAAGTAATTCTTCGGGTGTTTGCGCGCGTGTGGTTTTGCCATTCGCTTCACGTAATTCAACAAAAGTAGGGTGACCTGTTATGTATACCGTGCCCGCTGCGAAGGGGCCAAACAATTTAATTTGATAGGAATCACCTTTTTGCGTCCATACAAAATTTGCATTACCGCCTTTATTGCCATTTGCCGCAGCAATACGACCTTCGGCTTGCCAATTTCCTGCAGGCGCAACATGTGTGTAGGCTTTTTTCTCAGGCGCCTTGGTCGTGGCGGGCGCTTTTTGGGCAGGTTTTGTTTGCGGTGCTTGCACAGGTTGTTTAGCTTGCTGCGCGCAACCTGTTAAGGTCAGTATGAAAATAAGAGAAAGTATTCTTAAAAGCACAATCGTATCCTTAGTAGATTTGATATCCGTATCAACAAAGACCCATGGAAAATAATAACAAATTTTTAATCACTTTTATATTTAGTTTTAAAGCTAAATTATTAGTGACATCCTTCTCATGTGATAAGTTTACTAGAATAATAATGGGACAATGTTATTTTAATAAGTTAATTAACTGTATATTTTGGTTATTTTGCTTATTATCCTGTTATATTCAGCAAATGTGTCATTTTGGGTATGATTCTATAGATATTGGTGCTATAGTCCAGGTCGCAATTAAATGCGCTTGTTGCCTCGTGCTCAAAGATGTTTAGGAGAAAAAATGACAACAATGCTTAAAGTTATTAATAAAGCTAAATTACGTCACAATCAAACAGTGCTAAAGTGCCTGTTTGCAACCTTGCTACTGGGGATCAGCGTTGTTGGTTTTAGCAAGCCAACCTCAAATAAATATGCTGCTGCATCACCCTTACTGCACTACACAAAACCCGCACCCAAAATAACGCATCCTGCCAGAGAAACAAAATCAATCAAGGGTATGAATCCGAAGGTGTTTCAATTAGCCCTTAAAGCACATCAAAAAGCCCAATCCATGGGTGTTGCTAAAAAATCAGTTGTTACGATTATCGACTATTCATTACCTTCAACCACACGTCGTATGTGGGTTGTTGATATGTCAAAACAAAAAGTGCTTTATCACACCTTAGTGGCGCATGGCAGCGGCAGTGGTGGTAATACTGCGCAGCGTTTTTCTGATATTCCAGGAAGCTTGCAAACCAGTTTAGGTGTTTTTGTTACCGGTAGTACCTATCAAGGTAAACATGGTCTTTCTTTAACCTTGCATGGTTTAGAGAAAGGGATTAATGGTAATGCAGAGCGCAGAAGAATTGTTATCCATGGTGCTCATTATGTGAATGAAGGCATGGCTGGCAGTTTAGGTCGCTTAGGTCGTTCTTGGGGCTGTCCTGCCTTAGATCAAAAAATCTCAACGCCAGTTATTAACACCATTAAGAATGGTTCTATGGTGTTTGCATATTATCCAGATAATAATTGGATTAAGCGTTCGAAATTTTTGTAATTCCCTACCCACCGCCTCGCTTATGCTCGTGGGTGGGCTACTGCATTTCACCGCTGACGCGGTTGTGGATAGGGATTTGTTTATCTGATAACCCACCGCCTCGCTTATGCTCGTGGGTGGGCTACTGCATTTCACCGCTGACGCGGTTGTGGATAGGGATTTGTTTATCTGATAACCCACCGCCTCGCTTATGCTCGGGGGTGGGCTATTACACCTCACCGCTGACGCGGTTGTGGGTATGATTATTTTTTATCAGATTCGCGCATCACGGATTTTTGATCATTGGGTGACATCAAGCGCTTCATTGCTCTTAATACTTGATCATGCTGCGGATGGGTTTCCAAAGCATTACTCCACACTTTCTTAGCGCCATCAAAATCTTTCATGTACCACAATACTTCACCGAGATGGGCTGCAATTTCAGCATCAGGCATGATTTCTGCCGCTTGCTTTAGTGTTTCAACAGATTTGTTGTAGTCCCCACGTTTGTAGTAGAGCCAGCCTAGGCTGTCTAAAACAGAAGCATTGTTAGGGGATAGCTTTAATGCTTGGCTAAGATAAGCCTGGGCTTCATCGTAACGTTTGGTTTTATTCGCCAACAGATACCCCAAGGCGTTGAGCGCATCCAGGTGATTGGGTTGCAGTGTTAAAATCGTTTTCAAATCATTTTCAGCAATATCTAATTTGTCTAAACGATCTGCAACGATGCTTCTTGCATAATAGAGCTCAATTTCATTAGGCATTTGTGCAATGCTTTCATCAAGCATTTTCATAGAATCCTGATAACGACCACTGAGATTATAAACTTCAACAGTGGAAAGAATGAGTTGCTTCTTCTCTGGTAAATCACTGGGTTGTGCATGGGATAACACTTCAATAGCGTCATCATAACGTTTCTTCTCTGATAACAACACACTGGCACGCACTTGAGAGAGTACATGGAAAGGCCCCGTTAACACTTGTTTGAACCATTCAATGGCTTCATCGTTTTTATCTTGCATTTCTGCTAGACGTGCTAAGAAATAATGTGATAAATCTCTATTTTCAGGCACTTCTTTGGTACGTTTGAGTACCTTTTCAGCAATATCAAACCATTGTGCTTGCATGGAGAGGCGTGCAAACTGTAATAATTCTTCATTGGATAATTTGGGGTTCTCGATAAGCACAAGCACTTCTTTGCGGGCTTGATCGTTATAGCCATTGTCTAATAGGAATTGCGCATAGTATTGATGAAGGGTTACATCCTTGGGTTGGGCCGCAACGTGCTCATCTAAAAAGGATTTTGCTTCGGCTTTTCCTTTTTGATGCATCAAACCCTCAGTGGTTAACTGAATGCCTATTACATTAAGCGGTTCCATTTTTAAGGCGTTGGCGGCAAGGCTTAATGCTTGTTTGTCGTTGCCTTGAGAGAGATAAATTTCTGCGAGGGCTAATTGGCCGCTAACGGCCTTTTTTTCCTCTTTGGCAAGCATCTCAAGTGCTTGCATGACGCGTTTATTGTCTTCGTCCTTTTGTAATTGGCGATAAAGAATTAAATAATACTGAAAGGCTTCTTCGGCGTTGGTGAGCTCAGCTTGGTACATATAGGGAATAGCTTCAGGTACTTTGCCTAAACGAATAAACAGCGCCGCAGTTGTAATTTGGGCTTCTAAGTTGTTTTGAGCAGCTTTTGCCCAAATCATGGCTGGCTCAACGGCTGTTTCTAAGGAAGCGACAGATAAAGCTATTTGAGTTGCTCTTGCTGCGACATCGGCATCTTGGGTTTCTTTGGCAGCAGCGATATAATTTGCAAGCGCGATTTCAGGGAGTTCGCGATCAAGTGCCATTTCAGCTGCCATCAATTGAAAAAGGCTTTGAGCAGGAAAATCATGTTTATTCACAACTTCTGCTTTATCTTCGCGATTAAGTAATAGTTTTGGTGTGACAGACGTTTTATTATCTGCACTGGTCAATGTTAGCCCTGGGATCACAATAAGAAGTGGGATAAAGAGTGTAGCTGCTTGCTTCATGTTATATCCTTATATGCTTATCCAGCGTAGCCAGCTCCTCCGGCGTAGCCCTTGAGGCGAAGACGGGTGGCGCTTAAATATGTTAATCAGCTAACAACTTTGTCGGCAGCAATTAGGATCTTCGATAGTGATTTTTGGTTTGAAAATAAGAATGGCCATAGCGTGTTAATAACTTTGGGGATAAGCCATAAAACGGCCCCGATTGAAATTAGAGAAAGACTGGCTTTTTCTCCTGAACATATTCCGCTGGCTTTGGAAACCCTGGTTTCAGAGGTCAAGCTGGATGAAGTGGCGCTTTTATCTACCTGCAATAGAACTGAACTTTATTGTAGTAGCACCAAGCTTGTGCCTTCTTTTTCAAAAGAAATCATTCGCTGGTGGCAAGAATACAACCAAACCACTTTTGACGTTCACCCCTATCTGTATACATTTTCAAATGATGTGGCGGTATCTCATATGATGCGCGTTGCCAGTGGATTAGATTCCATGGTAATGGGGGAGCCGCAGATTCTGGGACAATTAAAAACCGCTTTTCAAACAGCAAACCAAAGTGGCTTTTTGGGCAAAAGATTAAATAGACTTTTCCAAACCAGTTTTTCTGTGGCCAAACGTGTGCGCCATACAACACAAATTGGCGCTCATCCGGTTTCTATTGCTTATGCGGCAGTGAGTTTGGCTAAACAGATATTTAGCGATTTATCGCAGGCTACAGTGACGTTGATTGGGGCAGGAGAAAATATTGAGCTCACCCTACAACATTTAAAAGCAAAGGATGTGCACAAGATTATTATTGTCAATCGCACACAAGCTAATGCCAAAGCACTAACAGATATTTATGGCGGGGAATATGTAGGGTTGGAATCCTTAGCGCAAGCCTTAGCGCAATCAGATATCGTGATAAGTTCTATTGCGAGTGCTCAACCGGTATTAACGCATTCTCATCTTGAAGCCGTATTTGCAAGAACTAAGCGCCGCCCCATACTCATGGTTGATTTAGGTGTGCCGCGAAATATTGATGCTGCCATCGCCAAGCATGAAGATATCTACTTATACACTGTGGATGACTTAGAGAATATTGTAGTTGAAAATCTCAAAAATAGAGAACTTGCAGCGGTTGATGCACAAAAAATTATAGAACATGCAACCGATGCTTATATGCGCTGGGTTAAAGCAGGCACCCAACAACAAGCGCTCAAGTCTTTTCGACACAAGGTTGAGAATTTAAAAAATGAAACCTTAACGCTTGCGCTTAAACGTATTCAGCGTGGAGAGGATCCCAGTGAAGTTATCACGCAATTTGCGCATCAATTGACACAAAAATTGATGCATCAGCCCACAATAAGTCTAAAAAACGTACACCATGACAAAATAGACTTGGTCAAAGAATTATTTGAAATAGAGTAAAATATGAAACCTTCAATTTTCACAAGATTAGCATCGCTCGCTGAGCGCCATGAAGAAATTGGCATGCTCCTTTCTTCACAGGATGTGATTCAAAATCAAACAAAATTTCGTGAATTATCAAAAGAATATGCTGATCTGCAACCTTTAGTGGAAACATTTAACCGTTACCAGCTTTCTTTAAATCAGCAAAAATCAGCACAAGCGCTTTTAGAAGATGATGATGCAGATATGCGCGAAATGGCCCAAGCTGAACTAACAGATTTGGCATCTGCCATAGAGGGCTTAGAAAAAGAATTACAAGTTTTCTTAATTCCTGTTGATCCAGATGATGATAAAAACATCTTTTTAGAAATTCGCGCTGGCGCTGGGGGCGATGAAGCCGCCATTTTTGCTGGTAATCTTTTTAGAATGTATTGCCGTTATGCTGAAAATAAACGTTGGACAGTTGAAATTGTGAATGAAAGCTTTGGTGAGCATGGTGGCTATAAGGAAGTGATAGCCAGAATTATTGGCCAAAATGTGTATTCGCATCTTAAATTTGAATCCGGTGCACATCGGGTACAGCGTGTTCCTGCCACCGAATCACAGGGGCGTATTCATACCTCAACTTGTACGGTAGCTATTTTGCCTGAGGTAGAAGAAATCGACAGTATTCAAATTAATCCCGCGGAATTACGTATTGATACTTATCGTGCCAGTGGTGCGGGTGGTCAGCACGTGAATAAAACCGACTCGGCCATCCGTATTACCCACTTACCAACAGGGATTGTGGTTGAATGCCAAGATGAGCGTTCACAACATAAAAACCGCGCAAAAGCGATGTCCTTATTACAATCCAGAATTTTGAACATTCAAAAAGAAGCACAAGCTGCAGAGCAGTCTGCAACCCGTAAGAGTTTAGTCGGCACCGGCGATAGATCGGAGCGGATTAGAACCTATAATTTCCCCCAAGGGCGTTTAACAGATCATCGCATCAATCTTACCCTATATAAGCTTGATGAAATCATGGAAGGTAAAATCAGTGAAGTCATTGAAGCTTTGCGACAAGAACACCAAGCAGAGCAATTAACCTCTCTAGGAGAATAGCTTGGCCAGCATTGTTGAATTGCTTAAATGGGCGGAGCTTGAATTAAAGCCTTCGCAAGATATCCCGCAATTGGAAGCCCAAGTGTTGCTCGCACATATATTGGGTTGTAATCGCGCTTATCTTTATACCTGGCCAGAAAAAGAAGTTAATCCTCAAGATGTGCTAGCTTTTGAAGCCTTAGTCAAAAGAAGGCTTAACCATGAGCCTATTGCTTATTTAACCGGACATAAGGAATTTTGGTCCTTAGACTTTGAAGTCACCAAGGATACGCTCATTCCAAGAGCAGATACTGAATTACTTGTTAAAACGGTATTAGAACATCTTGATGAAAGCGTGCACCAACTTGTTGATTTGGGAACGGGGTGTGGTGTGATTGCCTGCACCTTGGCACACGAAAGACCGCAATGGCTGGTAGTGGGCCTAGATATCAGTCCAAATGCCATTGTGATGGCAAATAAAAATGCGGCCAGTTTACATATTCCCAATGTGCGCTTTATTGAAAGTAACTGGTTTGAAGAGCTTCCTTTAAATGAATATGATGCAATTGTTGGCAATCCACCGTATATCAGGGGGGGAGATGTGCATCTAATTCATGGCGATTTACCCTTTGAACCTGAGATAGCCCTAACACCTGGGCCATCCGGTTTTGAAGCCTTTACACTTATCTTGGCTTCTTGTCATCGCTACTTGAAAAACGGTGGTCTGCTTGCCTTTGAACATGGCTTTGATCAACGCGAACGTTTGACTCAGATGTTAATCCAAGCCGGCTTCGTGGAAGTTAGAACTTTCCAAGATTATGCCGGCAAGGATAGAGTGACTATCGGTTTTAAGAAATAAATTTTCCATACTCAGGTTTATATAGTTGCTGTCTTATCCACGCGTTAACATCTTGAGGCACAGTGACTTGTGCTAATCCAAGCGCAACGATTTTTTCCACCACTTTCACAGCTGTTGTAATTTCGGTTTCTAAAATATTGGCTTGAAGCGGAAACATCAAGCCTTGTTCACGTTGCGTTGTTGATACTTGTGCTGAAGTTGCCTTAGCTGCTTCAATAAACAAACTATCAGGGATATGTTTTGCTTTGGTCACTAAAACAGCCAAACTCACAGCGGGGAATATATAGAAATTATTAGCTTGTCCTGGCATAAATGTTTTGCCATTAAGCGTAAAGGCTGGAAACTGAACGCCAGCTGCAAACAAGGCTTTACCTTTGCTCCATGTATAGGCTTCTTGGGCAGTGCATTCTGCTTTAGAGGTTGGGTTTGATAAAGCAAATATGATGGGTCTTTCATTGCATTGACACATCGCTTCTACAACTTGTTGCGTAAAAGCTCTTGCTTTCGTGCTCACGCCAATCAAGGCTGTGGGTTTAAAGTTATTGATAACTTGCACTAAATCCTTGGTGGGCGTACTTTCCTTGGCAAATTTTTGTTGGAAATTCATTAAGTCTTTTCGTGATTTTTCAATAAGGCCATTTACATCAAAAAAGCTAATGCGCGCGATAGCATCCTGCTCTGTTAAGCCTTCTTCTTTCATGGCTGAAATCAATAATTCAGCTATGCCACTGCCAGCTGAACCCGCGCCCAAAAATAAAAATCGTTGATCTTTGAGTTGTTCCCCTTTAACTTGGGTTGAGGTCAGTAAACCGGAAAGTACAATACTGGCTGTTCCTTGAATATCATCGTTATAGCAACAAACCTTGTCTTTATATTTCGCTAAATATTTAACGGCATCAACACCTTTCCAATCTTCAAAATGTACACAACAATGTGGAAAAACAGTTTGTGTTGCCTGAATGAATTCATCAACAAATTCGTCCATTTGACTTTCACTTGGGCGAGGCTGTTTTAATCCCAGATAAAGTGGATCTTGCAGTAACTTTTCATTATTGGTGCCACAATCTAATAAAACAGGTAGCAGAAATTGTGGATCGATGGCAGCGCAAGCTGTATAGAGTTGTAATTTACCAATAGGGATCCCCATGCCATTGGCACCCAAATCACCTAATCCTAAAATGCGTTCACCGGTGCTTACACAAATAAAACGCACATCTTTAATAGGCCAATTGGCGAGAATTTTTGCGAGATGTCCTTGATAGCGTAATGAAAGATACATGCCACGCGGACGTCTATAAATTTCATCAAATTTTAAGCAGGCTTCTCCCACGGTGGGATCATATAAAATTGGAATGAAGCGTGCCGGATCTGACATAACAACATGGTAGAAAAGTACTTCATCTCTATCTGCCAAGCTAATAAGGTAAATATAGCGTTCTAAATCGGTCGATTTTGCAGCTAAATGACCCATAACGCGCTGCTTTTGCATTTCGATGGTATCTACACCATCTGGCAGCAATCCCGTTAAAGCCAATTTTTCACGTTCTTCTAAAGAAAACGCTGTACCTTTGTTATGTGTGGGGTTTTCTAATACACGGATGCCATTGGTTGGATTCATTGTTATTACCTTCATGCTTGTTTAGTAAGTCATAGTATAGAGAGCTAAAAAGATGATTGTGAAAATAAGTATCGAACGACCTATTACCAATTATTCCTTTCCAAGTGGTATTTGTAGATTTTGGAAAAATCAATACATGTTTTAGGGCATTTTTTGAATAATTTTAGAACGATTTTTTATTTCAAGAGTCTATAAATTATTAGCTTCGCAATAAACAACTATTCAGGCTCTGCTGGTTGTTTTAAGACAATGACTGATTTGGGGGATGTATGCCTATTCCTATTCGCGATAATGGTTTGTCACTTTCCGATCAAGTAAAAGCATTAGATGAGCTAGAGGCAGATACCTATGCGAAATTTAATTCGGTTTTAAACCCTTTTGATCCCAGTATCCCCTTCACAGAACAAATGAAAAGTGATCCAGCTCGTATGACAAAACTAGCTGAGCTTCAACAAGAAATAGCAGAGCTTAAGAAATTTCGTATGTCATTGACAAGTGAATTATTAACGGCAAATGATGCGCAAAAGCAAGCATTTTGGAACAGTTATTCCCCTGGGACAACCGCTCAAGCCATTTTTGAAGAATTTGTTAAACGTATGAACACTGGTCAATTTAAAAACACCTCTGATGAAGCGATGTTAGCAGCCCAAGCCGATGTTTTAAAAATTATGGCATACCCTGCCGGCGTTGAACTTATCATGAAAATTAATTTAAACATGGAAGGAAGGGATTTATCGATAAAAGAAGATGAAGATTACGTATGCGAAATGCAAAGTGAGCGACCAGATTTTCTATCTAAGCAAGGGCACAGCGATGAACACAAGCATAAAATAAAACAATTTAAAGGCCACGATTTCGATGAGTTAAAAAAACTCTATAAGCACGATAAAGATAAGCATAAAGTAGGCGATGTCTCAGAACTAAAAGGATTAAATATTCTTGTCCCTAAGCAAGACCCTTCAGCCTTGTACTTAAACCTAGCCCAAGATGAAAATGGAAAAGTAATGCTATCAGTAACACCATCATATCGCGCCTTATTTCACGAGTTATGCCATGCACATCGTGATTTAAAAGGTACTAATAAACGTAATTTTACAATACCGGATAGATTTAGAGCATTATACAGTAAATCTGGTGAGGAGCTCTGGGCTATTAATTTAGGTAAATCGAGCGAAAAAACCCTAAGCCAACAAGATGGTATACCTGGACGCATTACCCATTCAGGTTTTGTTGTTCATAATACAGGTACAGCACTTTCAAGTAATAAAGATCCCGATAAGGCACTACATTCGGACAAATCAATGGCGGAAGCGTTTTATCATACGCGCGCAATGGTAGGCAAAAATGATTTTACAGGTATTCAACCTTTTGATCCAAACGATAAAACAGATACGCTGACCCTCGCGGTTGAATATGCCTTTGAACAAGAGGTGAAGGATTTTAAAGCCGACAACTCTGAGTTTAGATTTCTGGTAACTGGAGGTAAATGGGAGGAACCTTCATTGCAAGGGGCGGTATTACAAAGATCCGTATTTTCCGGCTGTGATATGAACAAAGCAAATTTCACAGGTTGCGATATATCAGGCGGAAAGTTTGAACAATATGGTATTGGCAAAAGCGCGGTGGTAATGAAAGTAACGGACTCCGACTTTAGTGGCGCTATATTAAAAAAATTCGTAACGAATGGAATTGCAATGGAGGGTTGCAAATTTAAGGGAGCAGATTTATCAGATTCAAAACTGGTGAAGACAAGCTTTAAAGATTGTAACTTTGATGGCGCAAATTTACAAAATATTGATTTCGCAACAAAAGAAATAAAATTTGAAGGTAAGAATAGCTTTGTTGGTGCCGATTTACGTGGCGCTAACCTATCAGGACTTGACTTAAGCGGTTTAGATTTTACAGGTGCTGATTTGCGCGGGGCAAAAATTGATGGCACGAAATTCAATGGCGCGAATCTAACAGGCGTTAAAGTGGATGATCCAGCCGTTTTGTTTAAAGCTTCAATTAATGATGCAAGAGTTACTAACGTGGGATTTTCAAGTGACATGCACATTGCGAAAATGAAAGCAGAACAACAAAATACAAACGCTAAGCCAGAAGTAGATAAAGTTATCAATTCTTTAATAGATGCGCTTAGTGATTATCATGCTGCAAAAATTGAAACGGTGAGAGATAAAAATAGTAATTCAAGACGCAATCCAATAGCGTTTTTATCAAAACCCTTTGTCGTAGATCCTGAGAAAAAAACGGATTTGGTAAAACACATTGTAATTAATCTCAAGGCCACGCAAACTTTAGCGTCTCCTCAAAAAGAAGCAGAGCTTAAACGTGTGATTGCCGATATTGTCAAAATAAGTGTTGATTTAAATAAAGAATTACATAAAGGGCCACGAACCAGTGCTTCAAAAGGAAATGTCGATAAGATACTTAAACAAGCTCAAGATATGCTTGCAACTGAACAACCTTCCGCTAAAGTGTCTGATAAAAGAAAAATTTAAATTATACAAGATATAATTAAGGGAAAAACATGATGCTTTTCAATAAATTTTTTTCTAAAAAGAAGCAAGACCAGGACGAAGACGAAAATAATCAAAATTCTAAAAAGGATAAACCAAAAACCAGCGAAAATGATATCCGTGCAAAACAAGCACAAGCTAAAGAGCTCATGTCAAAACACTACATTGACAAAAAGAGCATTCATTTTCCTTTTGATTTTGACAGATGGTATGAAAATCTTAAACCGTTCACCTTCAATAGTGAAGTGATTTCTATTTCACCTGACACAGCGCGGGCGATGGTTAATTTTTACCAATATCATTATAACCATAGAGAAGATGCCTTAAAACCAGAAGATATCCAAATACTAATGAACCTGGAAAAAGAAATTGAGCAGTCATTATCCAGTTTAAATAAAACCGGTAAAGGCGTATTTGTGAGGATGTCAAATCGATCTCCAAAAGACGGTTCACCTTTGCTTGAAAATGGCGAAACAGAAGCATCGGTTTATTCTCAAGCCTTAGTTGGCGTTAAAGATGATCCTAATCAACAAATGGCGGTGTTGTGTGATGTTGGCATGAAAATATTACAATGCCAACGGAGCGATCAAGTGTTAAATTTGTTGCTTACCAGTGAACGTGTGTTTGTGGATATGTATTTAGCCCTCGATTGTCATGATGCAAGTAAAGACGATGAATGGTCAACAAGTATTATTCTTAGAGAATGGGAACCTCAATTGCAACAAGATCATGAGTTTAGAGTCTTTGTATATGAAGACAAAGTCACTGCAATCTCCCAATATAATCATTGGTGTGCATATGATTCATTAAATCAATTGCCCAGCAGTGACAGGGAAATGATCATTGATAAATTGAGTACTTTTTCTAGGAAGATGCATCCTTTTATAAATCAAAGAAATTATATTTTGGATCTGGCTATTGTAGGAGATGATGTCAAAGTAATTGAACTTAATCCCTTTGATGATACAACTGGGGCTTGCATGTTTTCATGGGCTCAAGACAAACGCATTTTATATGGAAACGATGGAAGTGTCGCTTTTAAAATAAGAACAGAACCTCTTAAAAACATAGATGAAATTGTTCAAAGAATGGTTAATGAAGCCAAAGTGAGAAGTAAGGAAGATATTGAATCGTGCTCTCATCTTTTACAAAGACTTTCAGTCAAAGGTGGCGCATCGACGCGGCCTAAATAATGTAATATATTTCAATCAAACTTTAACGCTTTGGTTTGAGAGCAGATCTCTTTTAAATCTTTCCATTCTTGAGCACTTAAGCTAGACGTTGTATTTTTTGCATTATCTTGTTGTTGAATATGGCGCATGCGATCTAACAATCCTGGATGACTTGAAATATATTCTAAATATTTTTCATTTTCACCTAATGCATTATCATCTTTTGATAATTTTTCAAAGAATTTAGCAAAGTCCAGCGTGCTAATGTTCGCTTGCTGCAAAAGGGTGATGGCGATGTCATCTGCTGCTTGTTCGGCTTTTCTACTGTGTTTTAAATTTAATAAATTTGTCACATAATCAGCAGATGAACCTAGGCTTGCAGTCATTACTATGCTGATCCCCAGGGAGCGTATAAGACCTTCGGTTGGATGATGCTCAATGGCATGCCCCATTTCATGGGCGAGGACACCAGCCAATTCATCTGGGCTATCTGCAAAATTAATAAGACCACTAAACACAATAATATGCTGACCAGGCACGGCAAAGGCATTAATATCATTTTCCTCACCCGTAACAACTCTGACATCCATATTTTGTTTACTAGCGTTGTTTAATTTGGCAATCAGTTTTTGAAGCGCCTTTTTCCCCTTTGGATTAACACACTCTTTATCATTGCTGACGGTTTGCTTAATAACAAATTGTCCGAGCTTGTCATCCCAAGATTCTGGAACGTGCTTCGCGATGAAAGGGGAAGCAAGTGGGATCCCAATTAATAGGGCGGTAATCGAAATACAAGTGAGGACAACAATAATCATGACTTTGCGCCAAGGGTGAGCAACGCTTGATAGCTTAATGTTTTCGCAAGGGATATTTTTGGCAATTGCCTCATAATGAGATTTGTCTTTTAAGACAAGTCTTGCGCCGGGCGTTTCCTTATAGCCAAGTAATATATCTCGATTCTCATGCGGTGGTTCCATTACTTGAATATTGCGCCAAGACCATATTAATTCAAGTTCGCTATCATTTTTTATTATTTTAATGGATAAACCACTGTCTGTGAGTTCCACTGTGGCTGAAAAGGGTTGAATTTGTTTGCCATCAAAAAATCGTGCAATAAAAGTATTTTGCGTCATGAGGCTTACCTTTTAGAATAATCCAATGCTGACATCTAAAAGAGAGCTGATGCCTTCACCGGCAGTATCCTTTTCACCAACAGCTTGTAAGATAGGTGATTTATTAATATCGCCCGTGATGTTGGTGTGTTTGCAGAAAAATTTCATTCTTCTTTGTATGACAATAGGGTAGCCTAATCCAATAGTAAAAATCAGAATAAGGTTATTGCCGAAAGTTTGTTTAAAGAGGCCCCAACCTGAAATTTTGCAATTAAAACCTATGTTGCCAAAGGTCAGATAATTGTATCGCATGCGAACAAAGCTGGCGCGATACCAAAAACGTGCAATATAAAGACAAAAAAAGAAAGTGAACATGCCAGCAAAAACGCCTACTGTGATGGCAATTTCATCAGAGGGGTTTGGTGAATTTAAAAATAGACCATAGAAAAAACTTCCCATGACAATGCCTAAAATAACGCCTATAAAGGAACCACCCATGTAGGAAAGTATGTGGGCACCAAACAAGGTACCATAATCTGGTTTAAATACGGCTTGTTGATTACCAAAAGAAATGCGATTCATTTTATATTTGTAGGTTATCGCATCAGAAAAAGGGATCCATAAACCGAGCGTTATAATACTTAAAAATAGGTGAAACAGACCAACGAGCCCATATATAATGGTTGAACCATGCATATGGCCGCGAATACCACGCCACCGTGTGTGTGTTACGCGATACCGTAATGAGCCAAAGACGGCCACAAAAGGTAAAAAGCCGTAGAAAAAAACAGCATAGAATCCAACGAGCCCAGATGATTCCAAATATTCCTTCAAGTCAGCTTCTGATAACTTATCAGGATCAATTTCTTTGGTTGAAGTCTTATCTTTAAGTTCTTGTTGCTTAGCTGGTTTTTCAGCAGATTGTTCTTTTTTTTCCTTTTCTGCATATTCTTGGTTAATTATATCTAAGGTATGTACTGCATAGAATAAAGGAAGAGAAAACAATAAAATAATAGCAAGCGCTTTTACTAATCCCCAAAATAGTTGGCCACCATAGCCTGTGTATTCTAAGCGATCATTAAAAATGGAAAAGCTTGAGGTGGTGTAACGTCGTTGTCTTGTTCTGCCCCAAAAGTGATAAATGCCAAGTGTAATGAGGCCAAGGAACACATTTACGATAAATATTTTGTATTGTTCACCAAGCTTACCATCGTAAATAATGGGTTCACCAGGTGAAGGATTTACAGTGTTCATGATAGAAATAGCCCCAAGAAAAGCATTCTTCTAGTGGCTATTTCGGCAAGCAGGGATAAATCTCAAACTTTCTGGAAGATGGTTTAGCTTAAAATTTAATAGGGAAATACTGATTGGAACCTTTTGCTTCGCTATTTTGCTGAGTTTGGGGGTCTGTTGTGGAATTAAGCGCTTCGCTTAGTGGAGAAACAGAATGTGATACAAACCGTTTAGATGGCCTTTCACTGTACTCTTTACCGTGTGTAAAAAGTAGGGGAGCAGGAATTTCAGCAATAAAAAGATTTTGGACCGGGATCAGCCTGATAGCCCAATTTGCCCAGTTACTCACAGAAACTTCATGGCCGTTCTCATAAATTTTAGCGTGACAAACCCTTACTTGAATCGAACATCCATTAATATCATTACCTTCGATATAAAATGTATCTTCTTCTTTTTCCGAATGACCGTATTTGATTATGGAGTTATCTCTGGCTGTGAGAGATTTACTTTCTCCAGGTTGGGTACGAAGTAAAAAGCGTCTAGCAAAATCTAGCAAATCATATCTTTTACTCGGACTTGAAGGCGGGATTTTCTCTTTTTGAATATTTTCAGTGCAAGCGTGTATGCTATCTGCTTCTTTTTTTACTGTCTTTTTTTCATGAATAGGTAAATCTTCAAGTTTTTTAGCGGAGATAACTTTGGGATGGTCTTGCAATAATTGATCACGTTTACCTAAATATTGTAGGATTAATTTAGCTTCTTCCTGAAGTAACAAAGCCTCTTTTCTGGCTGTATCGGGAGCTTTACTATCGCGCATTTCCGCACGTATTTGCATCCATAAAACGCCTAACCAATTTTCACCGCTACCATCAACACCGCAACCCCATATATTGTCAACAAAAGCCGCGCAGGCGTTATCTTCGATGATAGGTAGATTATCTGTTAAATCCAAGGCTAATCTTAAATTGGGTAATTGGTTATATTTGGCTCTTAAAGCTTGCAACATAACGTTTTGTTTTGTTTCATGAATATGCCAATTTGGATCTTGATGTTTGAAGTTATTAATGAGAGTGCGACACTCATTAACATTAGCTGATTTGCTCTCTTGGATAAATCTTTGCCGTTCTTCTTTATTAAGTATTTTTTGAGCATGATAGAAGTGTTCTATGGTTGGCCAGGTGATATCTTCTTCAAGTAAGGGATCTTTTATTTGAACGGGATCTTGCGAATATATTTGAAATAAAAACCCCGGCATATCTTTATTATCATAAAAGCTAAAAACAGTTAGTTGGTTGTCTATATAACAGAACGGCATTTTTTTACCTAGGTTCATTTTCTATTGGAAAGTGATCATACTTGTAGGCTGCTAAAAAGCAACGACCGTTTGTCGCAAAAAATCTGAAAATGCCAGAAATGATTGAAAAAGGGGGCTTTTGCCCCCTTCATGCTGATAGCTTGATTATGACAGTTTTTTCTTTAGTAACTCATTCACTTGAGCAGGATTTGCCTTACCTTTAGTGGCTTTCATTACTTGACCCACTAAAAAGCCAAATACTTGCTGCTTTCCTGAACGGTATTGCTCAACTTGCTCGGCATTTTGACTGAGTACTTCATCGATAGCTTTTTCAATAGCACCAAAATCGGTGACTTGCTTTAAGCCTTGGCTTTCGATGATTTGATCAGGCGTCCCTTTTTTATCCCACATGGCTTCAAAAACGGTTTTCGCTATTTTGCCTGAAATGGTGTTATCAACGATGCGTGCCAATAATTGCCCTAAATTTTCAGCGCTAACAGGACTTTGGGAGATAGTAAGGTTCGCTTTGTTTAAGGCGCCTAATAAATCACCCATTACCCAGTTTGCGGCCAGTTTAGGATCTTTTTGCTCAATGGTTTTGACAACAGTTTCAAAATAAGCTGCTAACTCTCTATCCGTGGTAAGGACGTTTGCATCGTAAGGCTTTAAACCATAGGCATCGACAAAACGCTGACGTTTTTGCTCTGGAAGCTCAGGCAGGGTTTTACGAACCTGTTCGATATATACATCATCAAGTAAAACAGGCAAGAGATCAGGATCTGGGAAGTAGCGATAGTCATTGGCTTCTTCTTTGCTGCGCATGGGACGATTTTGTTGTTTAACAGGATCCCACAGCATGGTTTGCTGAATGATTTTACCGCCGCCTTCTAGGACTTCAATTTGTCTTTCGATTTCATAATTAATGGCTTGTTCGACAAAGCGGAATGAATTGACATTTTTGGTTTCAGTGCGGGTACCAAAAGCCTCACCTTTTCGTCTGATAGAAACATTGGCATCACAGCGAAAGGAGCCTTCTTGCATGTTGCCATCACAGATATCTAAGTAGGTAACAAGTGAATGTAAGGTTTTGAGATAGGCTACCGCTTCTTGGGCCGAGCGCATATCGGGCTCAGAGACGATTTCAAGTAAGGGCGTGCCAGCACGGTTTAAATCGATACCACTTTGATTATGAAATTCTTCATGCAGGGATTTACCTGCATCTTCTTCTAAGTGGGCGCGGGTGATACCAATGCGCTTTGTTTGATTTTCGCCAAAAGTGATATCAAGGAATCCTTGATGAACGATAGGCAATTCGTATTGGCTGATTTGATAACCTTTAGGCAAATCAGGGTAAAAATAGTTCTTTCGGGCAAACACAGAGCGCTTGGCGACTGTACTGCTTGTTGCTAAACCAAACAAGGTGGCCATGCGGATTGCCTCTTTATTCAAAACAGGCAAGACACCAGGAAAGCCTAAATCAATAGCGCAGGCCTGGGTGTTAGGTGGTGCACCAAATGTTGTGGAGGCACCTGAAAATATTTTTGATTTGGTTTTTAATTGAGCGTGAACTTCTAAACCTATTACTACTTCCCATTCCATTTTATGACTCCTTTATGGGTTAAGCGCAACTTGTTGGCACTTGTTTATGCCAATCTGTTTCTTGTTGATAAAGATGCGCTGCATTTAAAATGGTGCTTTCATCAAAATGTTTCGCTGTTAATTGGATCCCAATAGGCAGAGAATTTACAAAACCCGCGGGGATACTTAAGCCTGGCAAACCTGCCAAATTGGTTGCTATGGTATATATATCTGAAAGATACATGCTAACAGGATCATCTGTTTTCTCACCCAATTTGAAAGCAGGTGAGGGCGCGGTAGGGCCTAAGAGAAAGTCGGCTTGTTCAAAAGCGCGTGCAAAATCATCTGCGATTAATTTTCGAACCTTTTGTGCTTTTAAGTAATAGGCATCGTAGTAACCACTTGATAAAGCATAGGTGCCCATCATGATGCGGCGTTTCACTTCATCACCAAAACCTTCTGCGCGAGAACGTTTGTATAAATCTTCCAAATTACGTGGATTTTCACAACGATAGCCAAAACGTACCCCATCATATCGAGATAGATTGGATGAACATTCTGCTGAAGCAACGACATAATAAACAGAAATAGACAAGGGGCTTGAAGGCAAGGAAACTTCTTTAATTTTGGCGCCTAATTTTTCAAATACACCGATAGCTTCTCTTACTTTTTGTTCAATGTTTTTATCTAAACCCTTGTCAAAATATTCTTTGGGAATACCAATGGTTTTGCCTGCAATCGAATCATTGAGGGTTTTGGTGTAATCAGGAACAGCGATATCAACGCTGGTTGAATCACGTTTATCAAAACCCGCCATGGCGTTCATCATCATGGCAACATCTTGAGCGCTTTGTGCAAAAGGGCCACCTTGATCTAAGCTTGAAGCAAAAGCAATCATGCCATAACGTGAAACTCGGCCATAAGTTGGTTTTAAACCGGTAATGCCACACAGTGCAGCAGGTTGTCGTATGGAGCCGCCGGTATCTGTGCCACTTGAACAAGGTGCAAGACGTGCTGCAACAGCGGCAGCTGAACCACCTGATGAACCACCGGGAACTGTTTCAACATTCCAAGGATTTTTTACAGGCCCATAGAAGCTGGTTTCATTAGATGAACCCATGGCAAACTCATCCATATTGGTTTTGCCCAACATGACCATACCAGCGTTTTCTAGCTGAGAAACCATCGTTGCAGTATAGGGCGCAATAAAATTGTCTAGCATTTTTGAGCCACAACTTGTTTTAACGCCTTTAGTGCAAAAAATATCTTTATGCGCAATAGGTAGGCCCATCAAAGGATTGCCTTGACCTTTTTGTAATTTCTCATCAGCATCTTTTGCTTGCTTAAGCGCTTGCTCTTCAGTGAGAGTGATAAAAGAATTAAAATTTTTATCGAGTGTCTTTATGCGCTCTAAAAAGTGCTTGGTTATTTCAACGCTAGAAAATGTTTTATTTGCTAAACCTTTGGCAAGCTCAGCTAAAGTCATATTATGGATTGCTGCAGTCATATTAAATATCCCTAAAGCACACATTCAAAATGGGAAGAGTACATTATTCGATTACTTTTGGAACAAGATAAAGCCCCGCTTCGGTTTCTGGGGCAATGCTTTGAAATAAATCACGCTCATCTTTCTCACTCACTTCATCATCGCGCACTCTTTGGCTAAGCGATTCAAGTGGATGAGCCATCGGTTCAATCTTTCCAGTATCAGCATTGTTGAGTTGATCAACTAACACTAATACGTTTGAAAGTTTGCTAGCGTATGAGGGAATTTCCTCTTCTCTAAGCGTTAATCTGGCAAGATGCGCAATTTTTTCGACTTCGTTGCGATCTAAAGGCATAATGACTCCCTTAATCTGGCGAATACTAAGTTAATTTACTAATGCTATAATAAATCTGGTGAGGGGGCTAATGTACCATAAGCTCGCGCCTTGCCCAAAATGATAGACGTTGTTATAAAGTTAAAGTAAGCGGCACGTAGGAAGAACCCATGCTCAAATCCATTAGAGGTATTTTTTCAAGCGACATCTCGATTGATCTCGGCACAGCAAACACACTGATTTATGTGCGTGGTCAGGGGATAGTACTCAACGAGCCCTCTGTTGTGGCAATCCGTCAAGATCGCATGGCCAGCGGCCACAAACAAGTAGCAGCTGTAGGCATAGACGCAAAGCGTATGCTTGGCAGAACACCCGAAAACATGGTTGCTGTGAGACCTTTGAAGGAAGGCGTGATAGCTGACTTTCATATGACTGAAGTCATGTTGCAACATTTCATTCATAAAGTACTTCCTTCCCGATTATTTCGTCCAAGCCCGCGTGTGCTGGTTTGTGTTCCCTGTGGATCAACGCAGGTAGAAAGAAGAGCTATTCGTGAATCAGCTATTGGCGCTGGCGCAAGAGAAGTCTATTTAATTGAAGAACCCATGGCAGCAGCCCTTGGCGCTGGATTACCCGTGCATGATGCAACCGGTTCCATGGTTGTTGATATCGGCGGCGGTACCACTGAAGTCGCAATTATTTCATTAAATGGTATCGTTTATTCCGCTTCTGTCAGAATTGGTGGCGATAAATTTGATGAATCTATCATTAATTATGTACGCCGTAATTATGGTTGTTTAATTGGTGAAACAACTGCTGAAAGAATTAAAACAGAAATCGGTACAGCTTATCCTGCTGATGAAGTGCTTGAAATTGAAGTCCGCGGTAGAAATGTTGCTGAAGGGATCCCAAGAAGCTTTACCCTCAATAGCAATGAAATTTTAGAAGCCTTACAAGAACCACTCTCTGCTGTAGTGGGCGCTGTACGTGTTGCCTTGGAACAAGCACCACCAGAACTTTCAGGTGATATTGCTGAACGTGGTGTGGTACTTACCGGTGGCGGCGCTTTACTCAGACATATTGATCGCTTGTTAATGGAAGAAATTGGATTACCTGTTACTGTGGCTGAAGAGCCCTTAACCTGTGTAGCGCGCGGCGGCGGAAAAGCACTTGAAATGCAAGACGATAAGCGTGTTGGACTCTTAACAACTGAATAAAGGTAAGGAGACAAGCCTATTCAGCTGACATTTAAACCCACACGTCCTAATGGATGGACGCTATTTATTCCTATTATAGCGTCATCCATACTCATGATTGCGAGTCATCGTTGGCAAGGTGTAACCCTACTCCAACGATATTTAGCTATCATTGTTTCCCCTATACAAAGAACCGTAGATATGCCAAGTCATATGCTTGAGCATACCGAAGTCTTTTTTAAAGAACGGGTCAATTTGTTAAGTGAAAACACAGACTTGAAGCAACAACAAATTTATCTTCAAGCACAAATTCAAAAATTACGTGCCTTAGAAGCCGAAAATTTAGAATTACGAGAACTCTTGCAATCTGTTGAGCATGAAAAAGATTCTTTTTCAGAAGCCAGAATCCTGCAAGCAAACCTTGATCCCTTTCGCCAACAGATTTTGCTCAATAAAGGTAAAAATGAAGGTGTTGAAGTAGGTCAACCCGTGATTGATGCAAAAGGCTTAGTCGGCGTGGTATTAAGTGCCACGGACCATGCTTCTCAAGTTTTACTTTTGACTGATACTAGCTTTGCCGTGCCTGTTCAATCTGTGCGCTCTGGCGAAAGAGCAATAGCAGCTGGCAGTGGTACCGGCGGAGAATTAAGACTAAATTACGTTCCACGCACAGCGGACTTTATGGAAGGTGATCAATTAGTTACTTCAGGTTTAGGCGGGCGTTTTCCAGCAGGCTATCCTGTTGGTGTAATCACTTCAATTCAACATGATGCCAGCACACGCTTCACCTTAATTGGGGTAAGCCCAAGTGCCAAGTTAGGACAATTTCGGCATGTGCTTTTAGTGAAACAACATGGTCCAGCACAGATGATTGGACAGCGTAAACAAGATGAAATATTACCTAAGAAAGCACAAGCCGCTAAACCGTTGTCTTCTTTACAAGAAATTTACCCTGGCGATCAATTAGGCAGGGGGGTATAAGCATGTTTCAAACAATCAGATGGTGGGCGTTTTTCTTAATTGCTATTTATATCGGCGGTCTGTTAACTGCTTTTCCCATCCCCCAAGATTGGCAGTGGTTTAGACCACATTGGCTATTAGTGTTTTTTATTTATTGCCAAGTTGTTTATCCAAACCATTTTAATCCTATTTTAGCGTGGGTAGGTGGATTGTTGGTTGATAGTTTGTTGGAAACACGTTTAGGTGAGCACGCCTTAGTATTTGCTGTAATTTGTTACCTTACTGCCTTGCTCAGACCCAAGTTTTTGTTAAGACCTTTGTGGCAGCAATTTGGCAAAGTTTCCTTATTAGTTTGTTTTGCACAGATTTTAATTCTATGGTTCCACGCAATCACGGGGCAAAATCCACATACCTTGCTTTATTGGATGGGCACAGTGACCAGTTGCGTGTTCTGGATCTTCATGTCTGCTTTTTTACAAGCATTTAGGCCGCAAAAGTTAACTCAAATCACTTCACGTAGCATATAATCTAAAGAATCATTAAATAGATTAAGTTTAAGACATGTCAGAAGAAATCCTTATCAATGTCAGCCCTCGTGAAACACGAGGCGCCATTGTCGAAAACGGCGTTCTCCAGGAAATTTTGGTAGAGCGTGCAAGCCGTCGTGGTTTGGTTGGCAATATTTATATGGGTAAGGTAGTTAGGGTTCTTCCTGGGATGCAAGCAGCGTTTGTTGAAATGGGCTTAGAAAGAGCTGCTTTTTTGCATGCATCCGATATGTTGTCTCTCAATGATGAATATTTACAGCCATCAGATGAAATTGTTGAAAACCAAGAGTCTATTACTGACTTGCTTAAAGATGGCCAAACAATTGCTGTGCAGGTTATTAAAGATCCCATCGGTTCAAAAGGTGCCAGATTAACGACGCGAATTTCACTACCTTCTCGCTATTTGGTTTTTATGCCTGGCATAACCCATGTTGGCATTTCACAACGTATTGAAGATGAACAAGAACGCGAAAGATTAAAAAAAATTGTTGAAGAAGGTTTAGCGCTTGATCAAGGTGGTTATATCGTTCGTACTGCGGCAGAGGGCGCGACCGCTTCTGAAATCAAGGCCAACCAAGCCTATCTTATCAAGCTATGGGAAACTATCTCACGTAAAATGGTCAATGCTAAAAGCGGCGATATTATCCATGAAGACTTACCTTTGTTTTTAAGAGCGCTTCGAGATTATATTTCCCCGCAAACAGAAAGAGTGCGCATTGATGAAAAGATAGCCTTTGATAGAGCATTACCATTTATCGAAGACTTTGTGCCAACGATGACCGGTAAGGTAGAACTTTATGCAGGCGAACGCCCCTTATTTGATTTATACGGTATTGAAGATGAAATACAACGTGCGCTACACCGTAAGGTACAACTAAAATCAGGCGGGCACCTCGTATTTGATCAAACTGAAGCGATGACGACCATTGATGTTAATACAGGTGCTTTCGTGGGGCATCGCAACCTAGAAGAAACAATTTTTAAAACCAATCTTGAAGCTGCTAGCACCATTGCCCGTCAATTAAGGGTCAGAAACTTAGGCGGGATTATCATTATCGATTTTATCGATATGACCAATGAAGAACATAAACGTCAGGTAATAAGAGCTCTAGAAAAAGCCCTTGCACGTGATCATACCAAAAATAGTATTAGTGAAGTTTCTTCCTTAGGCTTGGTTGAAATGACGCGTAAACGAACGCGAGAAAGTTTAGAGCATGTATTATGCGAGCCATGCCTCGTGTGTTCAGGTCGTGGCATGATCAAAACGACTGAAACGGTCTGTAATGAGATTTTTCGTGAAGTGATGCGCGCAGCCAGGGCATATGATACTAAAAGTTATTTAGTCTTGGCTTCACAGGAAGTCGTCGACAGGATGTTAGATGAAGAATCTGTGAGTGTTGCTCAATTAGAAGAAAAAATTGGTAAATCTATCAAGTTTCAAGTTGAGAGTCTTTATACACAAGAGCAGTTTGATGTTGTGTTAATGTAGGGATGCATGAAGTATAAGCTTTTTTATCGTGTATATCGATTTTTGGGTTGGACAACCATTCTCTTTGCTTTTTTGATTTTTATTTGTCGATTTGCAACACCTTACTTCACACCAAGAGTGCCACAATTATCTGAATGGGTGGCAAAGCAATTAGCCTATCCCACTTTAATTCAAGAGATCAAACTGAGTTGGGAAGGATTGAGCCCTGCTGTCAGCTTGCATAATGTTGAAATTTTAACTCAAGACAAGAAATCTACAGCATTACATATAAATAAAATGATTTTACGTTTAAATGTGCCGCAACTTATCATGCGCCGTTTACAGTTAGACGAGCTCGTGATTGACGGTGCAGTCGGCGGTATCAATGTCTCAAGAAAAGACAAAACTATCAGTGTTGCCAAACTGCCACAATTAAAATTTAATTTTGAAGAGTCGCAATCGGATGCTTCTTTTATCAACCGACTACTTATTCAAAATAGCTCAATCGATGTGGCGATAGATAATGAGACCCCTTTATCGGTTTCACAGCTAAACTTAATGATTGAGCAAGGAACAACACTTAAAGTCAGAGCGAATGGGGATATTGCAGGCGAGAAAGTAGCTAAAGTGGAAGTGATGGCGGATGTGCCATTATGGGGACATAGAAACAATAAAATCTATTTACGTTGGCAAGGTGGTTCTCTGAATCTTCTTGGCCATTATCTTGCCCCTCAACCCTTTACACTATCTCATCAAGATGCAGATGTTGAAGTCTGGTTAGATTTCAAAGATAAACAACATTTTTCTTTGAGCGCACTTTTGAATATCCAAAATGCCTTTCTTGAAAAAGATAAAGTGTCTACATTAGCCTTGGGTGATATAGCAGGACCACTTCACATCTCAGTTAAAGATGATAAATGGGATGTATCAACGGATGGTCTTCGTTTAAGTCAAAATGAAGAGGTAAATTTTGTTCTAAGCCAACAAACACAAGCCAACGAGCAGAAGTGGTTCTTTAAATGCCAGCATCTCAATTTAGCGAAATGGCAAGAACGTCTTTCCTTTTTAGCGTTGTTTCCACAGAAATGGGCACACCTACAACAAGCCAATGCTGTGCAAGGCCAACTTGATTTTGCCAGCATTGCTTTATCCACAAACCAAGATGGCATACATATAAACAAAGCTGATGTAGTCATTACAGATTTAGGTCTTAAATCCACTAGCTACCCTTCATTTGCCAATGCTTCATTTGCGATGACCTTACATGATGACAAAGGTAAAATGCTTATCCAAAGTCAGGCCTTGTCACTTGCTAGTCAGCAATATTTTGACAAGCCACTTGCTCTCACAGAGCTCGCCTTAGTCATTGATTGGCAAAAAATAGATCAGGATCATATATTTTTCGTTGATACCTTTAAAGCCAATATATTTGATACACCGCTACAATTAGAAGCGAAACTTAGTTTATTAAAAGATAAATCATTGCCTGAAGTTGATTTGATGTTCCATGTTGACAAAATGTCTAGCAATGAGGCACTTGCCTTGTTACCAGCTCATAAAATGGATAAGGATCTAATCTCCTGGCTGCATAGCGCACTGATTGGGGGTGAACACCTTGCAACAACAGCGGTGCTAAGAGGAAATCTTGCTGATTTTCCTTTTGACCAGGGTGAGGGTATTTTTGAAGTTGTCACAGAACTAGACCATATACATTTTAATTACAAAGAGGGATGGCCTGCATTGCAGGACTTTAAAGCGGATTTACAGTTTCGTAATCGCGCCTTATTTATTTCTGCTTTAAGAGGTAATTTACTTAATGGCCAATTAGTTGATGCAGACGCTGTTATTCCTGATCTGTTCGCTAAAATGCCTGAGCTCATTGTGGATACAAAAATAGCGAGCACCTTATCTGAAGGTTTAGCCGTTGTTAAGCAAAGCCCTTTACCAAAAGCCTTGGTTAAAACCTTGGCGCCACTGCATTTTGAAGGCCCGATGAATTTATCGCTCGGCTTAGAAATTCCTTTAAGCACGAAGACTGAAGCACCGCTAAAGGTTCGCGGCTTGATTGAAGTAAATAAAGCAACAGTTGGGTTTGAAGATAATCCAAATTCCATTACTGAGTTGGTCGGCACGGTTTCCTTCACACAAGATAGTGTCAAGGCAGATAATCTGACTGGTAAGCTTTTATCAGCTCCAGCCAAGTTTTCAATTGATAGTAGTTTAAACAATGATCATCAAGAGCTAACCATAGCAGCACAGGGGAATATTCAAGTTGACGATTTACCTCAACTATTAAATATCCCAGAAATCCCACATCTCAAAGGTGAAACTGACTATAACTTAAGCGTAAAAATTTCGCCTGAAAATGATAATCAGGGTTTGATCACCATCTCCTCTTCTTTAAAGGGCATTGATATTCAAGCACCTGCCCCCTTGGCAAAATCGATAGAAGATACAAAGCAGCTTGAGCTCAAGATTTACTTAGAACCAAATCAATTGCTGCATGTCGCTGGCAAGTACGGAGATAATGTTAGCTTGGCGTATAGTTTGGGTTTGCACGATAAAGTGTGGCACAGTAGGGGTGGCCATATTCATTTTGGAGAAAATAGGGTAGCCAAATTCAGAGAAGATCAAATTCTACTTATTGACGGAAATCTGTCTAGTGTTGTCTTTTCAGAATGGAAAATGTTTTTAGCAAGCACGGGACTATTTGCGGATACAAACACCAATACCACTTCAAATCTTGCTTTAGAGCCTCTAGTTGAACTTGAAATTGGTGCTTTTAATCTTTTTGGCGCTCAGTTTGAGAATGAAAAAATTGAGGCAAGATGGGATAGTGTTTCAAATCAATGGAATCTCCTTTTTGATGGCGCTATGCTAAAAGGTCAAATTGTGATCCCCAAGGATGATGCAATAGCTGTAAACGTCGATTTACAAAAATTGATGCTCACCTCAACCATAGCAGATTCTAATTTTAACTTAGAGAAGACACCCAGCAAGCACGCAATCGACATTAAGATAAAAGAATTCATCTTGGGCAATAAAGCCTTCTCTGATATCAAAGCACGCGTAGAACCTGCTTGGAATGGTTATTTATTCCCTTCTATTTTTGCAAGAATGAAAGAGACGGATATTACCTTGTCGGGCAATTGGGATTACTTATCTCCAGAAAATAAGGTGACAACCGAAGGCAGAATAACGACAAGAAATATGAGTCAAACTTTAAATGGCATTGGTTCCAAAGGTACCGTGCAAAAAGCCAAAGGCAGAATAGATTTTGCCTTAAACTGGAATGGCACACCGTTTAAAATTGATTACCCTTCCTTAAGTGGTATAGTCGATTTCTCATTAAAAGAGGGCACTATCCAAGGCATGAATCCTGGTATTGGTCGTGTTTTGAGCCTGTTAAATTTAGATAATGTTAAAAGAAGATTGAATTTAGATTTCTCTGATGTCACCAAGAGTGGTTTTGCTTTCAATGAGCTTAGTGGCAAGTTTCAATTTGGTAAAGGAAAGATAAGCTCAAATAATGTCATGCTAAATGGCCCTTCTGCCAAAATTGAAGCTTTTGGACAAGCAGACTTATCAAACCAAGGTTTAGATGGTGAAATGATAGTAATGCCTAATGTTACAGGCAGCTTACCTGTTGCTGCAGCCATTGCAGCGGGCAACCCCGCTGTTGGCGCTGCTGTATGGGTCGTGGATAAAATGTTTGGCAATAAAATTCAGCAGATCCATAGAGTGCGTTATAAAGTGTTAGGGACCTGGGCTTCACCCAAAGTAGACGAATTACCAATGCCGTTAAGAGGACAAGCTTAATGAAAGTTGCAGCATTGCAAATGGCATCAACCAATGATGTTCATAAAAATGTAGAAATGGCCTGTAATATGATTAAGGAAGCATCTCAAAAAGGTGCTCTCTTGGCTGTATTACCAGAAGAATTTGCAACCTTAGGCTATAGCGCCCCACAAAGGAAAAAGTTGAGTGAAATCTTTGGTGAAGGGCCCATTCAATCAAAACTACAAGAGGCAGCAAAAACCAATAACATATGGGTGGTTGTAGGTTCGCTTGTGCTTAAGAGCAAAGATGAAAACCCTTATTCCAGTTCGCTTGTCATTAATAACAAAGGCGAGATTGTTGCCCGCTATAATAAAATGCATTTGTTTGATGTGGTGGTTGAAGGAAAAGAAGAATATAGAGAATCAGACAACATTAAAGCAGGGAATGACATCGTCGTGGTAGATTCACCTGTTGGAAAACTGGGTTTGTCGATTTGTTATGATGTACGTTTCCCCGAATTATATAGAGCCCTGATGTTAAAGGGAGCAGAAGTGCTGCTTGTGCCCAGCGCATTTACAGTGCAAACGGGACAGGCCCACTGGGAAATATTATTACGTGCCAGAGCAGTTGAAAATGCTTGCTATGTGATTGCGCCAGGTGAATGTGGGCATCGTCATGATAATAGGCCTACTTATGGTCATTCTTTAATCATAAACCCTTGGGGCAAGATTTTAGCAAGTGGCAACGACAGCCCCGGCATTATTATTGCTGACATTAATAAAATAGAACAACAAGAATTAAGACAACAATTTCCATCAATAAAGCATATACGAAATGACATATTGCAAGCACTGGCAATGCACAGTAGTGATTAGTATAAAACGATGAGGGATTATCAAGGGGGAGAATTGACATTCAGCCCCTTGATTGGAAGCACAAGCTTGGCTTGTGCGCAACATTAAAATAAGGAAGCAATTCTATTCGAATTGCTGCGAGGTGAGTGAATGAATGATGCCTTAACTATTGCAAAGGAAAGACTCCTCGCCCCCGCAGGACTGTCAATCTCAGATTTAGAGCGCGTCCTGGGTAAGCTATTGGGACATCGTGTGGATGGCGGCGATCTCTATTTTCAAAGCGTAAAACATGAATCCTTTATGTTAGAGGATGGTATTGTTAAAGAAGGTAGCTTTAACCTTGATCACGGTGTTGGCGTCAGAGCGCTAAGCGGAGAAAAAACAGGATTCGCCTACTCAGATGATATTATTTTGCCTGCCTTAGAGCAGTCTGTTAATGCTGCGCGTTGTATCGCCCAATCAGGTGGTAATTTAAGCTTGCAAGCATGGCAACGCAAAATCATTACGCCGCTTTATGTTGCTGATAACCCCTTAGATTCACTTTCCACAGAAGACAAAATCGCCTTTTTAAGGCAGATAGACGCTTATGCCAGAAAGCAGGACCCCAGAATTATTCAGGTGATGGTAAGTTTAGTGGGGGTTTTTGATACTATTTTGGTGGTCAGCAGTGATGGCACCTTGAATGCAGATGTTCGTCCCTTAGTGCGCCTTAATGTTAGCGTGATCGTAGAGCAAAATGGCCGACGTGAAACAGGCTCTTCTGGCGGTGGTGGCAGAACTACCTATCAATATTTTATGGAAAATGATCGGGCTTTTTCTTATGTTCGAGAAGCCGTCCATCAAGCGTTGATTAACCTGGAAGCTATTGAAGCACCTGCTGGTGCGATGACAGTCGTGTTAGGCCCAGGTTGGCCAGGCGTATTATTACACGAAGCGGTGGGCCATGGTTTGGAAGGTGATTTTAATCGCAAAGGCAGTTCAGCATTCAGTGGCCGTATTGGTGAGCGCGTTGCTTCGCCCTTATGTACCGTTGTTGATGATGGCACCATTGCACACAGACGCGGCTCTTTGACCATCGATGATGAAGGCACGCCCACACAACGCACGGTTTTAATAGAAAATGGCATTTTAAAAGGCTATCTACAAGATAAACTCAACGCCAAATTAATGGGTATGGCACCAACAGGCAATGGTCGACGTGAATCGTTCAGCCATATACCCATGCCACGCATGACTAATACTTTTATGTTACCTGGCCCTCATGTGCCTGAAGAAATTATAGCTTCAGTTGAAAAGGGATTATATGCAGTAAATTTTGGTGGTGGCTCTGTAGATATCACCTCAGGTAAATTTGTATTTTCAGCTAATGAAGCTTATTTGATTGAAAACGGCAAAATCACAAGACCGGTTAAAGGCGCAACCTTAATAGGCAATGGTCCTGATGTGATGAATAAGATAGTGATGGTCGGCAACGATTTAGCCCTGGATTCTGGCATTGGAACATGTGGTAAAGAAGGACAAAGTGTGCCGGTGGGCGTAGGCCAGCCTACCCTTCGCGTAGATAACATTACTGTTGGCGGCACGCGTAGCTAAATCAGAAACGATAAGAATATTGAAGAGGCATTAAATGGATAAAGCATTACCCAGTCAATTAGGCGATTTTGTGAATGAATCACAATATCAGCAGCTTGCAAAAGATATGTTAATTATTGCCTCTAAAATGGGTGCTGACCAAGCTGAAGTCGCTTTGCATGCTTCTATTGGTTTAAACGTAACCGTACGTTTAGATGAAGTGGAAACCTTAGAATTTAATCGTGATAAAGCTGTTGGCGTCACTGTCTATTTTGGTAAGCAAAAAGGTTCGGCAAGCACCACCGATATTAGCTTGGCATCTTTAGAATCAACGGTTAAAGCGGCATGCCAATTAGCCAAATTAACGGAAGCAGATCCTTACGCGGGCTTGGCAGATAAAAACGAAATGGCCAAGGAAATCAAAGCCCTTGATTTATACCATCCCTGGGATCTCACCGTTGATGAAGCTGTTGCTATCGCAAAAACGTGCGAAAAAAGTGCTTTATCGCTTGATAAAAAGATAAAGAACAGCGAAGGCGCTACCTTGGCAAGTTCACAAGGCTTACATGTGTATGCCAATAGCCATGGATTTTTAGGCTCATATCCTACTTCCCGCCATAGCTTATCGTGCATGGTGATAGCACAGGATGTGCAGGGTATGGAAAGAGACTATCAATACACCGTATCAAGACAAAGAGAGTTTCTTAATAAACCTGAAAGTGTTGGTGTTGACGCCGCAACGCGGGCTTTAAAAAGACTCAGTGCGAAAAAATTGCCCACGCAACGTGTGCCTGTTTTATTTCATCATACGATTGCATCAGGCTTTATTGGTCATTTTCTCTCAGCCATTTCGGGGGGGAGATTATTCAGAAAGTCGAGCTTTTTAATAGACTCCTTACACAAGAAAATCTTTGCAGACAATATCAACATTATTGAAAGGCCACATATTTTAGGCGGTATTGGTAGTGCGCCCTTTGATAGTGATGGGGTGGCAACTCAGGATAAGGATTTGGTAAAAGAGGGTGTTATCGCTAATTATATTTTAAGTGCTTACTCAGCTCGCAAGTTAAATTTGCCGAACACAGCTAATGCTGGTGGCACCCATAATATATTTGTTAGCCCAACTGCTGGCGACTTTGAAAGCCTTTTAAAAACCATGGGGCGTGGTCTTGTGGTGACAGAAGTGATGGGGCAAGGCATTAACTTGGTCACAGGGGATTACTCTCGCGGCGCTGCCGGTTTTTGGGTTGAGAACGGTGAAATTCAATATCCAGTCCATGAAATTACGATTGCTGGCAATTTACAAAATATGTTTAAACAGCTTGTTGCTGTGGGCAATGATATTGATACCAGAGGTAGTATCCAGTCAGGTTCATTATTAATTGAAGAAATGACCCTAGCAGGTGTTTGATAAAACATTGAGATCAGATAGCTGATCTCAATGTTATTTTATTCCTATCCAAAAAATCCACGATTCTTTTTACTGTCTTTTTGGGTATAAAGCTCAAAACGTTGATCACCATTTGGATGGCTGCTTAACAACTGATATTTAAATGCTTTGTTACCATAGCGTTGATAAAAGCCATGCTTCATAAAGCAGTTATATATTTTTCTGGCATCATTTAGAAGGTTACCCTTTTGATAAAATGCCTCATCTTGTGGGAAGGTTAAACGTTGTATTGGTCCTGTCGCATCGAACCCATGGCTTATGGATGAAGCGTTTCTCAATGAAAGATAAATACTGCTTAGTGAATCATTGATAAAACGAAAAGCATAGGGTTTGGATTGATCAACGAGCAATCTACTCACATTTTCAGTTGAAACAGGCTCATTTTGTTCTTTGAGTGAATGCTCTAATCTTGCCAAAAGGGCATCATCCAGAATAGCGGTTTCAAGCACTAAGGTATGCCATTCTTTTAATTTTTCTGGATTCTGTTTTATCTCATTTGAATCTTTGCTAAGATTTTCCACCTTATCTTTTAAGGCTTCCCAGCGTAGCTCATATTCTTCGGTTGCCATTGCATTATTATAAGAGCGCAGCTCAAATACTTTCTTTAATGCTGATTTGATATCTTTAATGTCACCTTCATTTTTTAAATTTTCTAAGGAATGAAGCGCACCTTTTAATTCAGCAGTTTTATCTACTGATGCCACGGTTTCTGGCAGAATGACAGGAACAGGCGGATGAATAAGATCGTCGACTGCTTTAAAAACATGTGCACGAAAATCAGGAAATAAGCGAAACGCAGTAGCCATGCTAAGGCTAACAATGCCAAAAGAACCCGCTACAGTAGCCAACAAAGAAAAGCCTGCAGTGAATAGGGAATAAGCGGTTCCTAATGCCAACATTGAAGCAGGTGCACTTAAAAGAACAAGGGGATGATAGTGTGCAATTTCGAACATGAAATCTTCAGCTTTATAATATAATTTTTGAAAAAACGCAAACATTTAGCAAACCCTCTCGCGGTTAAAGGACCGCTAATTATACAGCAATGCTATTTAGCTGAAAGTCAAGATATTTGCGTCTATTTGGAGTGTGCTCCAAATAGACGCTTTAGAATGTGGTGTATACCTGAATGAGAACTTCTTTAATATGCAAGTGTAGAATTCATGAGGATGCTTAAGAAGAATATTGCAGCCTATATTGCTGCACAAAATCCTTTGCATTTTGGCTAATGTTATCATTTTTCAAAATCGCTTCAAAAACATCCTCATTCCCTTTAGTATCATCCCCATGCATTTCTGTTAATAATGCTTCCCATTGTTTGATAACGCTATTGTGAGATTCTTTATCAACCAAACTGAGCACATGAATGATACGTGAACGAAAATAGGCTGAGATGGCTTGGTCTAACCAAGAGAAAACATCTTTTGATATTGTGGCCTCATCAATTGCATTTTGTTTAAATCCTTTTTCCCAAATAATGTTTCTAAGGGCAGCATATTTTTTGCCATAATAAGCATTGACCCAATTCATACAACGTTTCCCCAAGGCGATACCAAAAGCACTTGTAGGATCTTGGCTCAAATTATCAGAGACATCTTTAGTTATTTTGGCCCATTGCTTTTCTATATTCAGCATTTCTTCTTGGGAGTAGCGTTGTTTCAAATCATGCTCAAAATTAGCATAAGTTTTTAATTCTTCAGATGTGAAAATTTTCCCGGCCCATGTTTTTTCAAGCTGTTGTGCCATACGATATACCTCAATTAATTTAATAACATTTTTCCAATGTAGGGATTTATCTTGACTATTTTCAGCTATTATTTTCTTTAATGTTTGGCTTGCAGCACTTAAAGCTTGTGCTTTTTCTTCTAAAAAACGTGCTTGAATGCTGAAGTGTTCAATAATATCGACATTCTCATCAATCAGATTTTTAATTTGATTTAGCTCAAAACCAAAGAACTTTAAAGCAATAATTTGCTGAAGTTTTAATAAATCCCCTTCAGAGTACAAACGATAACCATTGGCAAGTCTCATCGATGGCTTAAGCAAACCAATACGGTCATAATGGTGCAAAGTTTGCACCGATACTTGCGTGATTTCGCTTAATTCTTTTACATACCATTGGTTCATTGTTTATCCTCTTGTTATTAAGATAAAGTATGCTGTAACAATAGGGTCAAGGGATTGTAGCAAGAATATTGCAAAAAAGAGAAATAGTTTAGTTATTTAGCCTGCATTTTTAAGATAAAGGGCGCTGAATGCGTGTAGTTGCTTGAATAAGAGCAAGGTGATTACCCTAAAAGTAATCACCTTTATATGTTTTTTAGAACTTAAATAAAGTCCGGAAATTATTCTGCTGTTCTTGGTGTTTGTTGTTTTTTGTTTGTGCAAATTTGCTATATGCGCTAAGCATGTCTTTCTGGGCCACCACCAATCGCTCCCTTGCTGCATCAAGTTCCATTTGAGCGTCCGCTATATCTTTGCTGTGCTCAGTAATACCCAGTGTTGAATGTACTATAGATTTTGGAATAAATTTAAGTGTATGCTCTATATTCATGGAAGGTAAAAAGCCCAGAATTAATTTTTGTACATCAACAACTCCCATTCTGCCTAATGCAATGAACAACTCTACCGAAAATACTGTTTCATGCAATCGTTTGTGTTTGGGCGCTGCTTTAATTTCGCTTGCAATATCTTTTCTTTGCATATATTTACTAGCATCATAGTGATATTCATCTGCTTGCAGTGGGCAAGCTAGGGACTCATTATCGATGACTTTCGTAGCAGCTTTTTGTAGATAGTAGGGCACAAGGGTACTTGTCCAACGTCTATCTCTTAAGATGAGGTTATCATGAGGATCCACTTCATGTGTTTTAAATGAAGTTCTGTGGATGTTTGATTGCAAATTAAAATCCTTAATGGCCTCTTCGCTTGGGTTGAAAATTTCTAAATTAAGCCTAGTTACTTGAGAACGCTTCAAAATCTGCATCAGTGAATCTGATTCATCAAGGGACAATCCTACTGTATTGTGGCCATTAAGTGAAAGATATTGAATGCTGGAATTGCAGATCCCTTGAAATAAGAGGCTCAGCAACTTGCAAGACTCAGGATTTCCTACAAAGCCACCGAAGGCCATGACACCCATTGCTAAATCGTCTATTGCTTCAGCTCGCATATAAGTACAATGCGATAATTTCAATTTTTTCAAGCGATAAATTGATTGAGAGAATTGTTTGATACTCTCCAAATCAAATTTGCAATGAGATAAACCAACAGAAGTGTAGTTGCCGCTTTGAATAGAGGATGCAATGCTTATAATTTTCTGTGGGTCAATTCTGTCGCTTTGTAGCTCAATTTCTCGTAATGTTGGCGAGTCTTTTAATGCATCTAAAATTCTTGCGACGTGCTCTTGATCAAAATCACCCCATATCGTCAATTTCTGTAATGAAGATTTTTTTAGAGTTTCTATGAGGTCGTTAAGCTCATTTTCACTCATCGCAATAGAATTCTGAAAATTTAGATGATTGCTAGTAGTTTGATTGACGATTGAAATTTCAAGATCTGTTATATTTGTATTAACTAATTCTCCAATTAGCTTTATTGCCCCTGATATCGGTAACATAAAATTGGGCATGCGCAAGGATTGTAATCTTGACCCGTTTAAGCCTGCAATTAAATTAATGATGGCAAGTGTTCCAGCATTATCATTTAATACATAATTCTCATCTTTAATTTCAAGAAATTTAATCGATGATAATTTAATAGCTAAAGCAAGTGCTTCAGCTTGTCCATATTTGGAGATGTTAAATTCACTTCTCAATGTCTCTAATTTGGAGTCCGCTAAACTTAACAATATATTTTTAGATAACATGGCATCTCTGTGAATAAATATTTCCAAAGAAGATAAACAACTTGAAGGCGCTTTTGAAAGTGCTATTAGCTTATCAAACTTTGTTTGATTCGCTTCCTCTCTCGAGTTACATATTGGACGTATAAAGTCTTTGTAGGTGATAGTTTGTATCTTTGTTTTCCCTAATGAAGCGATAAAATCTTCTTCAGATAATGTATCTATTTCTTTAAAGAGATAATTGTTAACAATAAGTTCAATGACAGGTGTGCCACAAATTGCTTGTGCAAAATGTTCTAGTATTGCAAATCTTTCCTTTTTGGTAGATTTTTCATGGAAAGTAAGTTCATAAATTGAACTATTATTCTGATTAAGAAATTCTTGGAACTCTGCATAATCACCCTTAGCAACTTTGCGCATGGCAGAGTTATAATTGATTACTTTCGGCTTTTTGCTTGCTCGTTTTTGATTTGATTCTGCGCCACGTTTCATAATTTACCCCATGTATCTGCACAACTTTGTTGCCCTTCAGTGAGTATGAAGGGATAATGGGGGATTGTAACAAAGATAACTTATATGTAATGTCGAGAATTTCTACCGCAGGGGATTAAGCTTAATTCATTCACAAATCAAATTGCTTTTGCCAATTTGCTAAAAGTGCACGATTCACGCCGCTACCACCGCAGACAATGACGACAATATTGCTAAATTTTTCGATAACCGGGTAATTTTCATACAATAAAGCTAATGAGGCGCCGCAGGCAGGTTCTACTAATAAGCGGTGATCATCAGCGAACGCTAAACAGGCATGTACGGCTTCTTTGTCGCTCACAGTTTGCGGGTAAACAGGGTGATTTTGCGTCCATTCATAGGCTTGTTGGCATATTTGCTTTGCCCCCAAAGTAACGGCAACAGTATTAATTTTATCAAGTTTAACGCGCTGCTTTTGTTTAACGGATTCAGCGAGTGATGCTGCACCATTTGTTTCTGCTGTTATGATGGCGACATCCTGCCAACCAATGCTGTGTAGACCTTGGATAAGACCACTAAAAAGGCCACCACCGCCTACAGAAACAATAATGGCATCTGGTTTAACATTATCTTGCTTTAGTTCTTCTATGAGAGAAACATAACCTTGCCAAATAACAGGATGATCAAAAGGAGGAATGTATGCATAACCTAGTTCTTTTGCTAAGGATTGCGCAAGTTTATCTGCAGCATCCCAATTTTCACCTTCTATAATAACCTCAGCACTTTCCGCATTGAGTTTATCTTTCATGATAGCGGGTGTTGAATTAGGAATGATAACTTTTGCAGGAATATTAAGCATTTTGCTGGCATAGGCCACGCTCATGCCTGCATTACCGCCAGAAGAGCAAATAAAGCCATTGACTTTTTGTTTTGCATAATGCAAACACAATGCACCAACCCCTCTATCTTTGAAAGAACCGCTTGGCTGTAGCGCTTCATATTTTAAATATATCTTGCGTTGAGTAAGTGCACTCAACGCATGGGATTCAAGTAGTGGGGTATGGTGATGTAGTTCTTTCATTTTTTTGCTATTTGCCCGCTCAGTTTTTCGGCTGTTGCCAATTGATTTGCATCCATTTGCGAAAGCACAAAGTTTTTCGCACTTTTAGCTCTTGCGCCGCCATAGGCAGAGGCTAGATTGAACCAATAATAGGATTGCGCGACATTCTTACTGACGCCATCCCCATTAAAATATATCCAACCAAGCTTATATTGTGCTTCGGAATTTCCATTCCTTGCCGCCTTTTCATAGTATTTCGCTGCTTTTTCTTTATTTTGGATTACCCATTCACCGGTTTGATAACAGTGGGCAAGTTTTGCTTGGGCTTGGGCATTATTACTTTTGGCTGCTTGTTCAAGCAGATTGATAGCCAATTTAATCGACGCGCTATCTTCATGGCGTTCTAATAAATCAATTCCCTGCTCATAGAGTGCAATGGCACGGGCTTTGGCATCAACTTGTGTTTGTGAGGGCGCAAAAGAGATAGGTGTATCTTTCAACTCTTCTGGTTGGTGCGCATTAACAAAATAATGCACGGCTTGTGCTGTATTTTGTGGAATACCCAGACCCAGCATAGCCATCCATGCCAAATAGGTCATGGCTTGTGTATTTTGTTGTTCAGCCGCTTTTTGTAGCCAGTATAATGCTTGTGCATCATCTTGGGTGGTCTCTTGGGCATTAACATAATGTAATGCGACTTGATATTGTGCATCGAAATCGCCTTGTTCTGCCGCTAATTTCAATGTCACAAAATCAGATTTTGTTGCATGCTTTTTAGATGAGATTGTTTTTTGAGAAAGCGCATTCAATAAAGGTGCATCAAGTCCATTTTGGATGGCTTTGTTATACCACGTTAAGGCCTCTTGTGAACTTTGTTTAACACCGATGCCATTTTCATAGCATAAAGCGAGTAGAAATTGCGCATCTTTATCATTCTGCAGTGCCGCTTTTGTAAAATACTCAGCCGCTTTTTGATAATCTGTTTGGGCAAGTGTACCCGTACTTAAAATCTTGCCTACTCTAAGCTGCGATGCAGCATAACCACCCTGGGCAGACTGCGTAAACCAGTGAAGAGCATCGCTTTGAGATTGCTTAACCCCAACGCCACGTTTATACATCATCGCTACTGCATATTGAGCCAGGGGATCTTTGTTTTGCGCTAAAGGCATGCACTTTTCAAAGGCAGTGCTAAAGTGATTCAATTCATATTCATTGAGGCATGCTCTGGCTGCTGATGTATCTTGTGTATTCGCCATGCTGATAAAAGGAGTCATGAAAAGAATTGTCGCGCTAAGGAAGTGTTTTACTGGCATAGATCCCTCTACTTAATAAATGTACGGTCTCCTGTTAGTGTACAGGAGAAAACTAAGACCGAAACCCCCTATAATTACTAAATGATATACCTTTATAATGAATTAATCTGGATTTGTATACAGTGAGCCTCATTATTTGGCAAGTTGCATGTTTGGTCTTGCTCGCAGTCCTTGGCGTGGGTTGTTATTTAGTTATTATTCTAAAAAAGGCATTAGAATCTAGCTTAACAAGAGAAGAAAAAGCCTATTCAGAATTATTGGATAATCCTGCAATAAATCCAAATCCTGTCATGAGAGTAAATAAACTGGGCGAATTGATTTATGCCAATCCAGCTTGCGCTCCAATTATGGTGCATTGGAAAGTAAATCTAAATGAAAAGCTGCCCTCAGAATGGCGAGAAATAATCAGACAAGTAATACTTTCAGGCAAAGATCAAATAATTGATATTGCCTTTAATGACGCATATTATTCCTTGATTGTTGTGCCTATGGGGACAGAATCTACCAGTATATTTGCGATGGATATCAGTGCAAGAAGATTAGCGGAAAAGGAATTAGAACGCCGCACAACCACAGACGAAATTACAGCGCTGCCTAATAAGATTATCTTTGAGCAAAACATGGCATTGGAAATTAACCATGCCAAAAAATCACGCCAGAAGCTTGGTGTATTTATCATTCGCGTGGACGATTACTTTGAAGTTATTAACACTTATGATCAGCGTCTTGCTGATGAGTTTATTAAACTCTTCAGGGATAGATTATTAGATTTTACAGATGGCAAAACGACAGTTGCAAGAATAAGTGAAAATGAGTTTGGTATCATTGCTCCTGAAATTCATGAGCCCTCAATGATGGCATCTTATGTGCAATCATTGATAGAAAAATGCACAGTACCCTATCGCATTTTGGAGCATGATATCTTCGTTACCATGAGTGTTGGTATTACATTTTATCCAAATGATGGTGAAACACCAGAAGTGCTAACCCGTAATACGCAATTAGCCGTTAACAGAACCAGCAATACCAGAAATCAGTATGAATTCTTCCAACGTGGCATGATAGAACAGTTACAGGTAAAACGTAATATCATTACTGATCTACATCGCGCATTAGAAAATCAGGAATTTGTACTTTATTATCAACCTCAAATTCAATTAAAAAATAATCAAATGATAGGGTGTGAGGCGCTCATTCGTTGGAATCATCCGCAAAAAGGGTATATATCACCTTTCTTTTTTATTACAGCCGCAGAAGAAACGCAGTTAATAAACCCTATTGGCGAGTGGACTTTACGCGAAGCATGCCAACAAATCGTAAGATGGAATAAAGAAGGCCATCCTCCCATTAAAGTAGCTGTTAATGTGTCAGGGCGGCAGCTATTTCAGACTGACATTGTTGATGTAGTACGTCGTGCACTTCGAGATACTAAAATCCCACCAGAACAGCTCGAGCTAGAATTAACTGAAAGCGCATTGGTGCAAGATATGAGCACAGCGATAGATATAATGAAGGCATTTCGGGCATTAGGTGTGGGTTTGGCGCTCGATGATTTTGGAACAGGTTACTCTTCCTTGAGCTATTTAATGCAATTTCCAGTGAATAAAATTAAAATTGACAGATCATTTGTCAAAATCATCGAAGATGAAAAAGAAGAAAATTATGCAGTTACTAAAGGTATTATAGAGTTAGGTCATAGTTTAAATTTGAAGGTTATTGCAGAGGGCGTAGAAACAAAAACGCAGCTACGCTATCTAAAGCAACACAAATGTGACCAAATTCAAGGCTTTTACTATGCTCAAGCTCAAAGCGCTGAAAAGTTTTCAGAATTCTTCAAGACTGAATGGAAATCCTGAAGTGATCCTTTAGCAAGGAACTTTCTACCTCTCAATACAATCTCACCCATATATATAGAATCATTTTGAGTGCATATACGCACAATCAAGGGTGAGTTTATGTCAAAACAAGGCACCACATCAGAAAATGACACAAAAGCAGAGATCATCGCTGCGCTACTAACAAGACAGGGTTTAACAAAAAATGAGAAAAGAGAACAAATAGAAAAACTTCTCAAAGAAGGTGCCAATGTTCATCATAAATTTACTTATGTTGGGGAAAGCCTGCTGCATCTTGCTTGTGGTTTAGGGGCAGGTGATTTAGAAATTGTAAAATTGCTAGTTGAATATGGTGCAAACCCCAATACCAAAGATGATTTGGGCAGAACGCCTTTGCACCTTGCAGGGATGAATGACTATGGCAATGTATTTGACTATTTAACTAATCTTGATCCTACCAAGAAAAATACTATTGGCACAAATTATATTAAAGCAGATAAAACCATAGCTTATAATTATGCCGGTAAGTTTCGTACGCCTGAAGATTCTTTGCAAGGTGCAAGAGAACATAAAGAAACATATAAGGAAGAAATAAAAGAACATCAAGAACACAAGGAATTGATACTTAAACGTAAAGCACGTGAAGCTATTGATAAAAAGGATTTAGAAGAATTTGTTGCTGTGTTAAATGATTTACAATCCTTAAATTTATTAGATACTTTAGATGCTATAGATTATTTTGATCCTGCAATCACATCACCGCTTTTACACAATGCCGCTGCTTCAGGTCAGGTTGAAATGGTGAATGAACTTATCAGAAGAGGGGCAGATGTAAATTACGCCGATCTGGAACACACTTTTCCACTACATCATGCCATCAAGGAAAAAAATATTGATGTAATTAAGGCCTTATTAGCAGCTGGCGCCGATCCTTTGAAATCGCCCGGCAAAAAAGGTTTGCCATCTCCTATGGAACTCGCAGAGAAATTTATAAAAGACGATATAATTGTTAATATCTTAAAAAATACGGCACAAGAGAAAAAAATCAAAAGTGAAGAAACAATTCCTAGTGCAATACCAGATGCTGAGCTTGTGCAAGTTCCAAATAAAAATATACCCTCAGAACAAGTCCCCATAAAACTTGAATTGGAAGAAGTAAAAAAACTAAAGTCACAAGCTGATATATTCAACGTTTTAGTTCAGATAGAAACCGATTACCCAACCATCAAGGATGAAATGGAAAAAATTAAACGTAGAAATGGTAATGCTGCTCCTCACAAAAAACGTCTTAATGAAATGAAAAGCATCATTGGCTATCTTTCAGCATCGAATGATGTTGAGGTTAAAAAAGTAGCATGCGAATTTGCTGATAAAGTCGGCATACCCCGTAGACATGATACGATTACAGGCCAGCTCATTTCGCGATTCAGAGATCCCACAACTTTAATTTCAACTCTTAACCCAACCTATTCTGTTGAAGAAATTAAAAAACTCGTTGCAGGTGCATTTTTCGATGAAAAAGCAGGCTTTCAAGTAGGTGTTATTAGAAGTATTAATGAAGCATACAATACTAATATGCCGGTTAGTAAAAAGTTAGCTTTTGTAAAAAATGCAATGCTGCTATTACAAACCGCTATAGAGTTGGATGCCAATGGTAGCATGTTTCCCTTGTTATCAGGGAACGGTGCATTACAACAAGAATATCAAAACTTGCTAACAAAGATAAAGGAAGACGCCGGAAAATCAAACAACGCTTCACTCGTCAATGCTGTAAAAAATTTCGAGGGAGCAATCAATCAAGCAATACAAAACAATCAAAAGAACAAAGAATCTTTAATTAAACATAAAGAAGAGTTGTTAGCGCAAAAAATATCTAAAACGGATATTCAATCATACATAAATTTAGATCTCCAACGCAACGATTCACGCACTCAATTAGATAGCATGGCCAAACAAATGGCAGATGACTTATATACCCTTGCGTCTGTAAGAATGATGTCTATTGATGTTTCTGATTTGATGGGGAAAAAATGGGAAAAGGAAAGTCACTCAACAATCAGTGAGATTTCAGAAGAATTTAACAAATTGGCAGCCAAAGTAACTAACGAAATACTTAATGCCAAGACCAAAGAACATCAAATTAATATTACGCTATTATATTCAAAGGTTTTTCAATATGCCATAGAGAGTGGTAACTATCATATTGCCAATGCAATTGGTTCAGGATTGAATCATAATGCAATTAATAAAATTAGCTATTTAACAGATTTGCCTGCCCTCAAAAAAGTATACGCAGAGCAAAGTTCAAAGGATGGTGTGCTCAATGGCGCTGGCAAGTATGAAATGTTGCGTATACGCATGGATGAGGATGTCAAATCAGGTAAAGCACCGATTCCAATCATCGCGCTTTACTTAGGTGAAATTGTAACAACGGCTGAAAGCGATCCTCTGGTAATTGATGATCCTGCCAATTCTTCCAAACAAATTAAAAACCCAATTAGAATGGAAAAGACTGGTAAGACTATCAATACTATTTCTCATTTTCAAACACTTTTAAAGAAAAAATCACAACAACAGCCTAAATCATTTTCAACCAATATTCTAAAAGGCATTGCAAGCCAAGAGGCACTTGTTGGTGAAAAAGATAGTATAGCTACAATTTATGGTTTTTCTTGGTGTCCAAGACCTTTAACAATAAAAGCAGATACAACTTTATCTCAATTAAATAAACTCACGGCTGAGATGCTAAGAAATTATGCACAGACAGAAATTGCCCCAGCATTCATGAAAGTTACAAAAGGAGATGTTGTTCTTGAACAAGAAAAAGCATATTTAGCTATGTTGGAGATTATTAATCGTGATCCATCAACGGCAAGCATTCAAGATCAATTTGCTGCTTCTAAATTGCTAAGTTTAATCAATTCCGCAGTAGTTGAGAACAACCTAACACAAGGAAAACTTAGAAAAGAACTTGAAAAAGCTAAAACCTTATTGAGTGCCAAAGAGGCTGACTTAAATCAAATTAAAGATATCGATAACGCGATATACGAATACAAAAATTATAAAAATCAAGGTAAGAGAACGGCTCAAGATGAAGCAAGGATGAATAGCTTGTATGAGAAAATTAGTAAATATCAAGGGCCAATGAAAACTGAGCTATTGAAAAACTTTAATAGTTTTAATGAAGGTGTCACAACCTTAAATCAACGCGTCGCGAAACTTGCCGAACTAAAGCAGGAATTTGAAATTATCAAAAATGAAGTGCCGATTAATTTTCAAAAACTTTTTCAATTAAATTTTGAAGCTTTAGAAAATGAAAAAATGATTAATTATGCAAAGAGAGAAGGTAAATTTGCTGTTGATAATAAATCCGAAGGGGATTACTTTTTAGGTGTCTTTGCAAGAACCTTATCTATAGATAAGGAATTTACAATTGAGTTAGATGCAGTCTTCAATAAAGCATTGAAGTCCTACCAAGGTTCTATTGATAATATATCAACTGCTGATGCTCAAGCGATGATTGCATTAAATCAAAAATTCCAGAAAATGACAAACGAGAATTTCCCAGAAGTTAACACAGGCTACAAAAAATTCCATAATGAAAACATTTCTTTACTATTTAGCATTGTGAAGAAATTAGATAAAAAGAATGAAAAATCAAATGAGCAAGCAAAAGCAGATGAAATACCAAAAGCCCCAACAAATCCACCATCTGCTATCCCTGTTGCGCCAAGCCTGGTAGCGACTGATGCTACCCTACAAGAAGTGAAAGTGCAGGGAGCTGAACAAAAACCCGCATCAAAAGAAGCAACAGTAGCAAAATCCGCTGAAAATGGAGGCATTCAAGCACCCTCAGTAGGCCAACTGGTACCAGCATTTTACGGCAAAATTTTCGAAAATAAATTTTCAAAGCCAACCGATGCAGAGCTTAAAGACGCTATTATCGAGGCAGCAAAGATATATGCTGCATTTACGCAAGTAAACAAGGGACAAATCAAGCCTCTTAATGAGCTAATCACCTCCACTAAAGCAGATGAAAAGGAGCTTCGTGAAAATGCATTGTTGTTTGTTAAGGCTTTAGAAATATTCACCTTAACGACGCCAGCATCAGCTGAAGAATTAAAGCACATGATGGAGGTACTCAAAGAAGTTCAAATTGATGCCGCAAATCAAGTGATGGCAAAGGAATTAGATAGCATCAAGACATTATTATCAGCTAAAATGGAAAGCTTGATAGCTAAAATGAGCGATGCAGAGCCTGCAAAAGTCTTGCAGCAGTATGTAGATTTAAAAGGGCGCTATCAAGGTGCCGCCACACAGGCTGAAAAACAAAAAGTAAAAGAAGAACTCGATGCTTATGAAAATAAATTAAGAAAATTAGCATCAACTAAAAATACGCACTTACGTGCACAAGTCATATCACTAATGTCCGAAAATGGTATCCTTGGTAAACCAGAAAGTTCCTTTGTCAAGCAGTTATTAAGTGGATACAAAGATCCGACAAACTTTAAATTTGATTTAGAGGATACATCCCCGAAATCTTCTAAATTCTCTCAAGAAGAGCTAAAAACATATGCTGCTGCCTTTTTGTCTGTCACAAAATCAGAAGCTGTACTTGCTGAATTAACGGCGTTAATTGAAGACCAACACATTGGTGATGAGCAAAAAATTGAGATTATAAACAATGCATCACAGCTCTTGTCTGCCATGATGCAATCGTCAATCCATTCAGATATTTTTAAAGAATTTAACCCAACGCTTTTGCAGTTTATGCAGGTTAATGCAAATACTGCTGGAGCTCTTAAAGATGAATTAAATAAATTTAAAGACAAATGCGAGAAATCACTTCAAGTCCTTAATAAAGAATCACAAAATAGAGATGGTATTATTGCTAGGTTTCAAAAAAATGAACCTAATATTTCCCATGTTGATCAAGTTTTAAATTCACAAGTAGAAAAAGCACCTAAAAAGCGAGCGCAAAAGAAAGAAGCTAAAGATACATTAGATAAGATGGCTGAGCAACTTGCTGATGATTTCTATAAAAGAGGCATGGCCCACGTATTAAATATCAAACCTACCGATTTATATAATTTAGCTTGGTCTAAACCAAAAACAGCAAGCAGTACAAATGTCGTCAATTTTATTGGTGAATTTAATGTTATTTCAAATATGGTTCAAATGGATATTTTGAATAAGCCTACTGTTTCGCAGCAAGAAGAATTAGCTAGATTTTACCTAAAAGTCGCAGATTATTCCTATCAAAAAGGAGATTTTAACACCTTAATGGCTATCGCTTCGGCTTTTAATAATGCTAATTTGTACAATCTGGCTCATATTAAAGCAATGCCTGAGCGTGATGAATTTTTCAAACGACAAGAAATAATCAACATTATTGATCGCTCTAAAAATTATGCCAAACACAGAGAAGCAGTGAAGATTGAACAGTCTAAAGGAAAGACAATTATCCCCTATGTTGGTATATACCTCACAGACTTAACATTCATCGAGGAAGGAAATCCATCATCTCGCAAAGATCCTTATGATGCTAATAGAGCACTGCAAATGAATGCCGATAAGCTGGAGTGGGTTGGCGCTATATATCAAGTATTTGATAAAACCAAGGAAGCCTTTGCGAGCAAAGCCGTAACGATGGATGGTTTGCATACTGATCTACAAGCCAAATTGGCATTAGCGCAAACTTATACTGAAAAACAAGTAATGGATGCTTCTGAAAATTATCGTGCATCCAGTAGAAATATCATCTCTTTAGATGCTAAAGATACAAAAGAAATGATGGAGCATCTAAGGGAGAAGAATCCGAAGGCAACCATTACAAGGATATTTGAATGCACCTCTAAGGGTAAAATGCTCGTTGGTGAAGAAGCATTAAATATGTTTCTCACTAAACTGCTCAGCATGGAGACTGCATTTAATACTTTAGATAAGGAATATTTGCAGAATCTAGCACAATCTATTAATACATGGATAAATGATAAGGATAATCAGAAATTATGTTCTCCTAAAGAAGTGGAACAGCTAAAGGCTAAAAGTGCTGAGCTATCTAAAAAGATTGAGTTTAATCAAATTGACAGCACCATGCTCCCTAAATTGATTACCATAAGAGAAATGGCATTAAGCTACTTGTCAACCTCAACAAATAGAACAAAAGTGAGTGTTGCCTTAGATAAAATCATTAAAGATTATGAAAAAGATAAGAGTGTGGAAAATCAACTTTATTTTCGAGAAGCGCAGTCTGCTTTGGAAATCATAGAAAAATTGGAATATTTTGATGCTGCGATTGATAGAGTCAATCAAAATATGAACGATGCATCTTTACTGGATAAAGTTTTCTTTGCCGCTGAAAATAAAATGGTAGAACAGAATGCCAATAGTCCTATAGCGATGCTAGCTGATTTAGCTAAAGAGATAATCATTTACGATCATGCTGGCATCGATCATATGAAAAGTTTTATGCAGGATAAAATGCATGAAATGCCTGATTTAACGCTTGGCACATTGAGTGATGCTGAGGTTATCAGTACCTATCAAAAATTAGTTAATAAATTGACAACAAGACAACTTGCCCAGGATGTAACAGGCAATATTGAAGAGCATCCACTTATAAAAATATATACTCAAAAGACACAGGCAATGCAGGGCGAGGATGTAACCTTAGAAAAATACTTAGAACTGGAAATGGAGCTTAAAAAGATAAAACTAGGCTTGGAAACACTTACGACGGAGCCTGATTTAGAAAAAGCCCTGAAAGCTAAGCTTGATACTATTAAAAATAAAATTGCCGCAATTGAAAATAAGGAAAAAGCAAAGCTGGAAGTGCAGGCTGCTAAATTAAAAGAAAACAAAAGAAAAGAGTATGCCCAACTGTCCAAAGAGGAACATGCAAAGAACAAAGATGCTATCGAAGTTACCATTGTGGATAGTCCATTGACGACTATAGATAAGAAACTTATCGAAGTACTGGATAGCTTGGATAGTAACCTTGATGAATACCGTTCAATCATGCTTAAAATAAATCAAAATCCTTCAGCTTATTTTGATACAGGGAACAGACTTGAAGTGCTTGATCAGCAAATACGCCATGCGCTTGATTTGATGAATAGCTTAAAATATGGTGTCAATCTAGAACTAGCTAACTTCCCTGAGCTTAAATCTGCTTGGCATGAGATGCATCCCGGTCGTGATCCAGAAAGCTTAGATATGCAAAGAATTATATCAGTCACAATCAATGATAAAGTGAAGTTACATTCTGTTCAAATAAGAAAGGACATTGAAAGTAAATTGGCTCAATATAAGACATTAGAGCATTCAAGAAACATCGTTTCCCCTAGAAAAATGGCAAAAGCAGCCCGTGATTTGAAAGCAGACAGAGCACAACTGCTGAAATTTGAAAATAAAAAGCATATTGAACGTCTTGGAATACCTGAAAAATTGCCTGATATGCCAGACTTTAACAGCATGATTGCTGATTTTTGCCAGCACTTTAATATTCAGACGATTACTAAAAAGGATGATCGTGGCGAAGACAGACAAATACAACCTACTGCCAGTATTCCGGCCACAGTTTTTAAGGAGCTTTTAGACACTGAAAAAAGTTACATTAATAGTATGTTTCTCTTAGATAGAGTCTTAATAGGTGAAATGTTAGACAAATATGACAGTTTAGAGCCTTCTCAAATTCGTGGATTCTCAACGAAAATGGAATTTGTTGATTTAGTAATACATCATATTAAAATTAGAGAAGCACAACAGCAATTTTTAAATAATTTGCAAAATCCCGATCCTGCGGCCTGGTTCGCCAACATAGATACACTCAGCAAGTTGTATGTTAACTTTGTTCAAAATTTCAGCAAATTACAATTACCACCTGATGTTGCCGAAGTTATTAAAACTGGTACTAAGAAACAGACTCAATCATTTGCTGCTGTTTGGATTTTACCCGTACAAAGATTGCCTCGCTATGTATTGTTGCTACAGACACTCAGTAAGGAGATGGCAGCACAATATACGAAACAATACGGTGAGGCCTTTTCAAAAGCGTTGCAAGGTAATATAGTTCCTGATTCAGAGCCAAATAAGGAAGCGATACTTTCAGCACTAAGTTTACATAAACAATTGCTAGAGCAATTAGCTAAGGTTCAGGCAGCTACCTCTACACTTAATACAGAAAAGGATATAAGTTTAGCTAAAGAACAACTTTTGCAAAAACTTAATGTTTGTCATGCTAACCCGAACAAACAAAACTGCCAATCTTTAATGGATGAAATTAAAAGTTCAACTTTAGCATCTAGTGACATTATTCATATTTTAAGTAGTGCTAACTTTAATGAATTTAAAGTTGCTCTGGCGCAAATATTTTCGACGCAGGCCAATGCCATGCTGGCGCTAAACAGCAATGATCCTGTTGCCGCCTATATTAAAAATAAAGTTGTTAATGATAAAATGAGAGCTTATCTTCAAAGCAGCATAGAAAAAGCATCGAAAAAATCTAAGGATAATTCAGAATATAAAGCTATCTTAGCTGAAACGATGAAACAAGTCATGGCAATGGTGCAAACGCCCCCTTATGCTATAGATCTTAATAATTTGAGGACTATTGTTAAAAATAATTTACAAGATGCTGATGCAAAGAAAGATTTTGAGAAAATTATTGATGATGAAGGACTATTTAAAAAGCTTCAAAAAATCCACGCTAAATTTAGTTCTGCAGTGGAGGAAAAAGTAGTTCAAGAGCTAAAAGATCCAGAAAAAGTTGAGGAAGCTAAGGTTTTAGAGCAAGTACAAGTAGCACCCCAACAAATTCCTGTACAACAAGCACCACAGATAGATTCTGCTTTGTTAATTTCCCAGTTGGATGAAATTGCAAATGTAAGAGATCATCTATTTTCTTTATTTTTGAACAAGGCTGATAAAGCAGAAATTGCCCCTGTAGTAGCACAACATAAACAACTTAAAGATCAGATAGAGAAATCTCTAGCTTTGCAAGCCAATCTCTTTAAATTTAGAGAAATGGTTGGTATGGATATCAGTAATTATAATTTTCTTATTAGAAATAATATTCATCGATTCTCAAACAGAAGTAATTACGAGAGCACAGAAATAGCAAATGCAATTGTTCGTTATCGTGCAAGACTTCATGGCTATTCACAAGATAATTCGATTGCACCTGAATTAAGGCAACGTTTTGCTAAAGATCTTCAAGCATTAGATCAAGTGCTTAAAGCGCAAATTGAAGAAGCTAAAGATGCAATATTAACACATGTTGAAACTAAAGATGCATTGGCACTGAAATCACTTGTGATTGAGGTCGCGCCTCAAATACTCCAAAAACCACAAGTTGCGCCTTTGCAAGAGCCTCTACCTGTGCAACAACCTTCTGTGTTACCACCCAGACCCACAAGACCCGCACCACAAGCGCAATCCGTTCTCATTCAAAGAGAAATTGGTGTAGCAAATGCAGCGGTAGCTAATAAATTAAAAAGATATATTGTTGCTGCTACTACTACACAAGAAAATATGCAAAAGCCGATGACAGATTCTTTCTTGCTCAATATTCTGAATATCAGAAATAGATTGGTTGTCCATAAAATGCATAATAATCCTGATGTAAGAAATGCTGCAGCAACCGAGCTAAACAACCTTGATAAAACGCTTAATGATTTTATAAGCAAAAATCAAAACAAGCCTTTAGCCCAGAGTTTGATGAAGGTTGTTCCTAGCCCTGAAATGCAATTACGTCCCGAAGACCTACCCAACCCTGAAATACAAAAATTAATTGACATACGTAATAGTATTTTTGAGCTCAGGATGGTTAATGAATCGGACAACATCGTAAAGGATGAGATTGCGCAAGAAATAAACAACTTAGAACAAGAACATAAACTATTAAAGAAAGTGGCCGAAACAGCTTTTCCTGCGATGAAGGATCTCATGGTGTTAAGGGAATTAATTGCTATTGATAAACATGATCCAAATTATAAAGTGAATTCTGCTATCAACAAATTCACAGAGCAAGATATGGATAAGAACATGGCAGGCCTTAAAGTCATAGCACGACATAGGGAGCGTCTTTTTGTGCTTTCGCAGCAGGCAATGTTGGCACCTGAATTAAGAGAAATTGCAGCTAAAGAACTAGAGGAAGTGAATAGAATGCTTCTTGCTAAGTTGGAACAAAGTAAAGATGCAATCAAGGAATATTTATCAGACGCAAAGGGAGAGAATGTAAGTGTCCTAATGGATATGATTGATAATCTAGCACCGGATTTACTCTTAGATGAGCCTACAGTACTCTCCGAGCCATCAGAGCAACAACCTAAATCATCCCAAAAAGTAGGCGTATTACTTTTGGATGAAGTTAACCTTAAGCCTAATTGGAAAAGAGTGACTAAACCATCATGGGGTGAATCGCCTTCGACAGAAGCTTTTATTACAGTATCAAATCCCCAAAGAAATGAAGCTGATAGACGTAAATCAATAACGATTGATATGTCTAGACGAAAAGAACATGAAGAATTGCTCACACAAAACTCAAACTCTCTGAATGTCTTGCCAAAATTTTTCCAAGTGGCAGGTGGTGAGCAGGGCGAGCTTGATAAGGAAAAGATGAAATCTTACGGTATAGAAAATATTATCCCCAGAAAGATAGTAGGTAATGAGCAAGAATTGACGATAAAAATGTCAGTTGAAAAAGAACCAGGCTCAACGAGGCAAACACCTACAGTAGATATTAGTGCTCGTGCAGGGGTAAATGGCGGGGTAGTATATTCCCTTAAATCCGCCAATGTGACACCAGAGCAAAAAAATAAGGCACTGGAGAATTTTTGCAAAGCTTATGTGCTGGCCGCGGAGCCTGGCACAACATTTACCTTGCCGCCTCATGCGAGTCCAGAACGTAACGAACTCGTTAAAGGATATTTATTACAGGCATTAAAAGAAAGATGCGAAAAAGAGGGTATTCCTTTCAAGCCTGATGTGCTTGCAGTACCAAATAAAGCTACGCAGGCCCATGAAGATAAAAGGAAATCATCGCCGAGGTAGTGAGTATATGGTTTAAGGCAAAACATGGGAAGGGAGTAGATCAATAGTGAGGTTTATCTTTCTTCGCCAAAACGATTAGCTATCAGTGCTTCAATTGCGTTGAGCGCGTCGTTTTCATCTTCGCCTTGCACTTCGATATCTATCCACGTGTGCTGAGAGGCTGCGAGCATCATTACGCCCATAATACTCTTACCATTAGCGGTTTGTCCGTCTTTGGTAATAATGATTTCACTGGCATAGCGTGAAGCGGTTTGCACTAGCTTAGCCGCAGCGCGCGCATGTACGCCTAGTTTATTGATGATTTCAAGTTTTTTGTGCAGCATATTTTTTATTCTACAACCACAACACGTCTTTGACGTGTTAATTTACCATGATGCTTTTTTTGATTGGCTTGTAGTTGTTCTACAATGTTGCGACCTGTTAAGGGTTCGAAGATCCCTTCTTTGCCACCACTGATGGCTTTTTTCGCGAGTAAGGAGAGTTCTAAATGAGGATAGTTTAAAACGCGAAATAGCATGGGTAAGTTAAGTCCCGTTACCACGCGAATGGCAAATCCTTGTTGCTGTAATCCTTGGGCAATATTGCTTGGTGTTGAGCCAAACATATCTGTTAAAACAAGCACGCCATCACCTGCGTCAAGCTTTCTTACTAAGTGGCCCGCTTTTTCAATCAGTTGTTCAGGATCGGGATCGCGACTAACAGAAAGTTGTAATATCTCAAGGGGAAGCTGACCAAAGGTGCCAGAGGCGACATTTAGTAGCGCTCCACCAATTCCACTATGCGTAATTAATAATATTCCAACGCTCATAATCTTATTTTAGATCTCTATGACGAACTTGCACATTCATTTGTAATTGGTGTGCGAGTTTGACTAATTGTTCCGTTACAAAGACAGACCGATGTTGTCCGCCTGTGCATCCTATCCCCACAGTAAGGTAACTACGATTATCTGCTTCAAAGCGAGGGATCCAATTGTCTAAAAATTTAATAATGTCTTCAACCATTTGTTTAACCACTGGATATCCATTGAGAAAATCAGCAACTAATTTATCTTTCCCAGTTAAGGATCGTAGCTCAGATTGCCAATAGGGATTGGGTAAACAACGTACATCAAAAATAAAATCGGCATCAGCTGGCATGCCATTTTTAAAGCCGAATGACTGAATTAATAATTGCAAGCGAGAGGTGTTCTCTCTGGCAACCCTGTCTCTGATGAGTGAACAAAGCTCATGAGAAGATAAGTTACTCGTGTCAATGGTAATATCGGCCATGCTAGCAAGAGGGCGTAACAAGCTATGCTCATGCTCTATAGCTTCCTGTAAGGACACCTTATCGTTTGATAAGGGGTGGCGTCGTCTGGTTTCGCTAAAACGCTTCAAGAGGCTTTTGGGTTCAGCATCCAGGTATATGATTTCACAATCCCTGTCGGGTTGCCTTAAAGCAGTAATTACATCTTTGAGCACATTTTCATCGTGCGGTAGGTTGCGGGCATCGATACTAACAGCCAAACGGGGATGATCATCTTTTAGCTTTTCAACTAAGCCTGGCAACATATCTACAGGTAGGTTATCAACGCAGTAATAACCTAAGTCTTCTAACACATGTAAGGATATTGTTTTTCCGGAGCCGGAGCGACCACTTACAATAACAAGCCTCATTATGCTCTTCCCATTTCGAATTTATGTTTCGTTGGCTGCATTCTCTCACCCCAGTTATGCACCAGGGCGTGCACGCCTGGGGCTTCGTTCACTTGCCGCCTCACCTGAATTCGAAATGGTTTGAGCATGACTATCCCCATTTCGAATTTATGTTTCGTTGGCTGCTTTCAAATTTATGCTTCTGGTGTCAAAACTTGCTGCAATAAAGCAGAAGTTGGTGCAAATAGCGTGCGAACTGCTGTTTCTACTAGAATAGCCAAATGAAATTTCAGCATAACAGAAACACAGAGGGAGGGGATAGGGACATTTAGAATTTGTTTGGTGCTAAACTTACTTTCAAGAGGGCGTTCGTATTCTGTTAAACAATTCGGTTTTTCTAAGCAGATAATCAACTCAAGTGGGGCACTTTGTACATGTGCTTTTTTGCCAAAATGGCTACAGACATCAATGATCCCAAGGCCTCGCACTTCCAGGAGCGATCCTAAGCTGCCAGCACTTCCCACGACGATATTATCCCTTAGCGAAAAACAGGGCGCATCATCACAGATTAATTGATGACCTCTATCAATGAGCGCTAGCGCGCATTCACTTTTGCCAATGCCACTCTCACCTTGTAACAAAACACCTTTGTTAAAAATAGATAAGAAAACACCATGCAAATTTTGCTTAAGCGTTGATGAGTCTTTGGTATAATTCTTCACGATTGCTTGCTTGATAAAGTTGTCTGCGAAAAGATTCTTGGCGGAATAGTCTGGCAAGAGTTGCTAAGAGTTCAAGATGCATTTCTTGCGCCTCAAAAGGTACGATTAAAGAAAAAATTAAATCAACTTGCATATGATCTTCAGCATCAAAATCTATCCCTTCTTTTAATAGCATAAAGCAGCCAATGGCATGCTCTGCTGCCTCAAGTCGGCAATGAGGTATTGCAACACCATGACCAATGGCAGTGCTACCTAAGCGTTCTCTTTCGACGAGGCCATCAAAAATATCATGCGCATTGAGGGAAGGTATACTTAAGCAGCAAGTATCTGCGGTATATTCGAGCGCTTTCTTTTTGCTGTGTACAATGGCGGAATAGACTATACGATCTAAAGTTAAAATATCACTCAGTTGAATCATGATTAAGTAATTCTCAAATAGGATGTAATTTTTATTTTTGAAGAATCTCTTGGGCGGATATGGAGTCCGCCCCTACAAAGAATGGATCTGCTGTAGGGGCGGACATCATGTCCGCCCGGCTATTAGATTCTTTCCTCGCCATCGCCATGCTGTTTCATTTTCTCTTTATGTTTTAGAACTTGTCTATCTAATTTATCAATTAATAAATCAATGGCAGCATACATATCACTTGCCTCGGATTCAGCAAATATTTCTGCACGTGCAAGATGTAAGCTTGCTTCGGCTTTTTGCTGAAATTTTTTATCAACACTTAGGATGACATGTACATTTGTAATATTTGAAAAGTAACGCTGAATTTTTTGGAATTTGTTATTTACGTAGTCTCTTAAAGCAGGAGTAATATCGATATGATGCCCAGTTAAATTGATTTGCATTGTTTTTCTCCTTTTACACTCTAAATTAATTGTTTTCTCTCGTTTGAAGGAGGTATAGTCATTCCTTCGCGATATTTAGCAACAGTCCTTCTGGCTACATTTATCCCCAAGTCACCCAGCATAGTGGATAGCTTACTATCACTTAAGGGTTTGTTCGGGTTTTCAGCACCAATCAATTTCTTTATTAATGCACGTATCGCCGTGGCAGAACATTCTCCACCTTCCTCTGTACTAACATGACTGGAAAAGAAGTACTTTAGTTCAAAAGTACCGCGTGGTGTATGTAGATACTTTTGTGTAGTTACGCGTGAAATGGTAGATTCATGCATCTCAAGGGCCAGCGCAATGTCCGATAAAATCATCGGTTTCATGGCCTCTTCACCATAGTCTAGAAAGGCCTGCTGTTGGTCTACAATGCATCTGGCGACTTTGACAAGGGTATCGTTACGGTTTTCTATGCTCTTTAAAAACCAACGTGCTTCTTGCAGCTGCGTGCGTAAAAATTGATTATCTGCACTTGAGTCTGAACGTTTAATGAGTGAGGCATAATAAGGGTTGATTTGTAAATTGGGTGTACATTCAGGATTTAATTCAACCTGCCAAACATTATTCTTTTTAAAGGTATAAACATCTGGCACAACATACTCTGGTAATCTTTGACCAATTTTAGTGCCAGGGCGTGGATTTAATGCTTGTATGCAGGCAATCACTTCACGCAATTCTTCTATACTCAGGCCCAAACGTCTTTTTAATGTTGCAAAATCGCGTTTACCTAGCAATTCAAGATGTTGGCTCACCAGTTCTTTTGCTTTGTTGTAATAGGGTGATGTGTTTGGTTGTTCTAATTGAATTTTTAAACATTCGCTTAGATTTCTTGCACCAACACCGACAGGATCAAAACGTTGAATACGATGCAACACAGTCTCAATTTCTTTAAGTTCAATTTCACCTAATGAGGAGACAGTAGCTAGAATATCGTCCAATGAGCATGTTAAAAAGCCATCTTCATTTATGCTGTCAATGATGGTGGTGGCAATGACTCTGTCTGTATCAGAAAAGGGCGTTAGCTGCATTTGCCATAATAAATGATCTTGCAAGGTAGTTTGCGTGCCATTGAGTGTTTCTAATTCATTACCGGTTGAGTCTTGATAGCGAAAGGAATTACGCGTTAGCGTTTGTACTTCAAAGGACATCGCTTCATGATCAGCATCTATATGTTCTGCATGATTATCCTGGCTGGATTGTTCTTGCTCAGAGGCAGTACTTTGCTGTTGTGCTTTTTCTTCTACCTCTAACATAGAGTTAGTTTCCAAAGCCTCCTGGATCTCTGTTTGGAGATCGACTGCGGATAATTGCAGTAGACGAATGGCTTGCTGCAATTGCGGGGTCATCGTTAGTTGATGACCTAATCTTAATTGAAGCGATGGTTTCACAGCATTAAGCTCTTATTGGGTCCATTCTTCTAATTATCATAATGCAAATTCGATTCCAATGCTGTACCTCTTCCCTTTTTAAATTTATTAACTCTGCCCATTTTAAATTTATACATCGTTGCCTGCGTTCTCTCACCGCCAGTCATACACCAAGGCGTGCACTCCTGTGGTTTCGTTCACTTGGGGCCTTGTCTAAATTTAAACTGGTTTGAGTTAAAGGACTTAAAAAAAGCAGGTTTAAAGAGAGAAGCTTTCACCAAGGTAAACTTCACGTACATGCTGGTTAGAAATGATTTCTTGTGCACTGCCTCTTGCGATAACAGTACCTTCGCTGACAATTGCTGCATGGTGACAAATATCCAGCGTTTCTCTGACATTATGATCGGTAATAAGAACACCAATTTGTTTTTTGGCTAATAAAGATATTTGGTGTTTTATGTCATTAACAGAAATAGGATCTACCCCAGCAAAAGGCTCATCTAGCAGGATAAATTTAGGGGAACAAGCTAGCGCTCTTGCAATCTCAACACGTCGACGTTCACCACCAGAGAGGCTGATGCCGTAACTATTTTGGATATGGGTTAAATGAAATTCATTTAATAAAGAATCCAGTTTATGCAGACGCTCGCTTTTATCCAGGTGGGGTAAGGTTTCCAAAATGGCCATAATATTTTCTTTTACGGTCAGTTTTCGAAAAACGGAAGCCTCTTGGGGTAAATAGCCAACACCAGCACGTGCGCGAACGTGCATGGGGGCAAAGCTAAGATCAACATCATTGAGCATCACCTTGCCACTATCGCAGGGAATAAGCCCTACAATCATATAGAAGCAGGTTGTTTTACCTGCGCCATTGGGGCCTAACAAACCTACCACTTCACCGGCTTTGACTTCTAAGCTGACGTCTTTTACGACCAGCCTCTTTTTATAAGCCTTTCTTAAATTTGAGACCGTCAATTTGTTCATTTTTTTGCGCTTTGTGTATTTTCATTTTTACTGACGCGGGGATGGATGGTGATAACAGGTCTTTCATTACTCTGTCTTGTTGCCGAAACAATTTGTTTGTCAATTTGATAGCTTAATGAGGGGCCTTTGAATTTATCTTGATCATGATCCAAGGTTGCCGCACCTTCCAGAACTATTAGTTGTCTATCTGGATAATAATATATGATCTTGGCTGTAGCGTAAACAGGTTTTGGATCATCCTTAAATGAGCCAGAAAAGCTAGCAGGATTTCCAAAAGCTTTAATAATCGTTTGTAGTTTAGGGTCTTTCTTAACCGTTAATTTATCGGCATAAAGTACTTGAGCACCTTGGGTCATCACGACTTTACCCTCGTGCATTGCTTCTTGATTACGTTGATCATAAGAAGCTGCATCCGATTGAATTTGTATCGGTGTATTGGCATCAAAATTAGGCGCAACAGCAAAGGCCTTTGTGCTGATTAAAAAACAAATTAAAGGTAATTTATGTTTTAAGGGCGACATAGTGTGATTTCACATCATTAAGTAGATTAAGTGTATGATTTTTTAAATTAGCATTCATCCCTTTGGCATGAATTTGCATTCCTTGACCAATGATCACAACAGGATCTTGGGTGCTTGCAGTTGAAAGTTGAGGATGAAAATCCAAATGTTCGGTTTTTAATTCCCAATCCGCTTTTTTATTAATGCTTACTCTTTTAACACTTACTTCATTAAAGAGCTGTAATTTTTCAATTTTACTATGAATATTCGCTTGGATACTATGTCCATTTTTGGCACTGATAAACCAGCTACCATCAGGTTGATAAATTTCAAGAAAAGGTGCTTCAAGCTCACTTATCGGATTGCCTTGAATATGTTTCCACGTTGCCATGTGCAGTATTTCTGTTAATTGTCCTTTTTCATCAAAACGTAGTGCTTTTATCCCCTTGAGGGATTGATCAACAATCACAGGGGAAGCTGAAGAATAAGTGAGATTCGCTGTTTTTTGAAAAGAAAAATAAAATAAGCTAGCAAAAAACAGCACAAAGAAAATCGCATAAGCGCGAAGGGGGATCTTTAACAAAGAACCCAGCACTAGAGCACACCTTGACGTAAAAGATCATGCATATTAAGTGCACCCAAGACTCTGCGCTGTTTATCAACAACAAACAAACCGTTGATTTTATGTGTTTCCATTAATCGCAAAGCTTCAGCAGCAAGAATGCCTTGTTCCACAACTCTTCCGCCCTTTGTCATGACCTTCGTAATATCAGTTTGGTTTATATCAATGTTATTTTCAAAAGCGCGACGTAGGTCACCATCAGTAAATAACCCGACCAAGGTATTTGCTTGGTCTACTACCCCTGTCATACCAAGACGGCAACGGGTCATTTCCATCAAAGCTTCTTTTAGCGACGCTGAATCTTGTATAAGCGGAACGCTATCGCCGGTATGCATTATGTCGTCAATTTTGAGCAGTAGGCGACGACCTAATTTTCCACCAGGATGGGAAAGGGCAAAATCTTCAGAGCTAAAACCACGAGCATCCAACAAGGCAATGGCGATGGCATCACCCATGACTAAGGTTGCGGTTGTGCTCGAGGTGGGCGCTAAGCCGAGTGCGCAAGCTTCTTTCTCTACGCTAATATCTAAATTAACGGAGGCACACTTTGCTAAGGAAGATAACGGATTACCCGTCAATGTTACCAAGGGAACACCTAAGCGCTTAATTAAAGGCAAAATAGTTAAAATTTCTTCAGTTTCACCCGAGTTAGAGATGGCAATGACAACATCGTTTTCAGTTATCATGCCCATATCACCATGGCTGGCTTCAGCAGGATGAACGAAAATAGCAGGGCTACCGGTGCTGGCAAGGGTCGCTGCAATTTTTCGACCTATATGGCCAGATTTGCCCATACCAATGACAACGATTCTCCCTTTGCGTTGTACGCATGCAAGCAAAAGGCTGCAAGCTTGGCTAAACTCTTTACCAATACGCTTAGAAAGGGCTTGTATGGCTTGAACTTCTAGTTCAATAACTTTCTTAGCCTGATGGATAAACTTTTCGTTAAGGGTAACCAGTTCTGTCATCATGAAAATATCTTATTTCTTAGTTTTCTTACAAACAATACAAAAGCTTATTGGGAATATAGCATTTGTTGGCCAAAATTAAACACAAGTCTATCACTTTGGGTGGGAGTTGTGACTATGCTAGAATATTATGCCGCTAATAATAAAGTATTCAAACATAATAATCGATAAAAAGATTGAGAAAATAAACGGCCATGAAAGCGTTGCAAAATATAGTTGAAATAAAGTCCCTTAGCTTTGGTTGGGGAAATAACAATCATAAAAGAGTTATCTTTGATGGTGTGGACATCGATGTTCCGCTAGGTAAGGTAACTGCCATTATGGGGCCAAGTGGCAGCGGTAAAACAACTTTGCTTCGTCTTATTGGTGGACAGCTATTACCAGATGCGGGCAAAATTTTCTTTAATGGCCAGAACATTCCTGACTTAAACCGTACCGATTTATATAAAGCCAGACGCCAAATGGGCATGCTATTTCAAAGTGGCGCTCTTTTTTCTGACTTAAGCGTTTTTGAAAATGTGGCTTTCCCTTTAAGAGAACATACACAGCTTTCAAATGAAATGATTCATGACATTGTATTAATGAAATTGAATGCAGTTGGCTTACGGGGAGCAAAAAACCTGATGCCAAGTGAGCTATCAGGTGGTATGCAACGTCGAGCCGCTTTAGCGCGCACCATTGCACTTGATCCAACCCTTATCATGTACGATGAACCTTTTGCAGGCCAAGATCCTATCTCGATGGGCGTGCTCGTTAAACTCATACGCTTATTAAATGACGCGATGGGATTAACCAGTATTATTGTGTCCCACGATGTTATCGAAACAGCAAGCATAGCTGATTACATCTATGTTATTGCGCAAGGTAAAGTCATAGGACATGGAACGCCGGATGAAATCAGGCATCATCCTTCACAATGGGTACAACAATTTATGCAAGGATTACCTGATGGGCCGGTGCCATTTCATTATCCTGCGCAAAATTATTCGCAAGATCTAATCGGAGAGTAACCCTTGATTCAAACTGTCCAATCCATTGGTCATCGTGTCCTACATTTTTTAGGTACCGCTGGGACAACAATATTCTTTTTAGTTCAAGCTTTGATTGGTCGTCCCACATTTATAAAGAGTATGAGGCTGCTTATCCCCCAACTTTTTAACGTGGGCGTTATGTCCATGATTATTATGGTGGTCTCGGGCTTATTTATTGGTATGGTGCTGGGTTTTCAAGGTTACACCATCCTAGTAAAATTTGGCGCGGAGCAGGCTTTAGGGCAATTAATAGCTTTAAGTTTGGTAAGAGAATTAGGTCCGGTTGTTGGGGCATTGCTGTTTGCTGGTAGAGCAGGCTCTGCTTTAACAGCAGAGATTGGCTTAATGAAAGCCACAGAACAATTGTCGAGTATGGAAATGTTAGGGGTTGACCCCTTAAGACGTATTATCGCGCCAAGGTTTTGGGCGGGCCAGATATCCTTGCCCATTCTAGCCTTAATATTTAGTTGTGTTGCTATCTATGGTGGGCATATGGTCGGCGTACAGTGGCTAGGGGTTGATAATGGCGCCTTTTGGTCTAATATGCGATCTTCGGTAAATTTCCATGATGACGTTTTGAATGGCATTATTAAGAGTATAGTTTTTGGTACCGTCGTGACATGGATTGCTGTTTACCAAGGTTATGTTTGCCAATCAACTTCTGAAGGGATTAGCCGTGCTACAACGCGGACGGTGGTGTTTTCATCCCTGGCAATTCTTGGCCTTGATTTCTTGCTGACAGCAATGATGTTTGGAGGAGTTAATTGATGCAAAAACGGACAATAGAAATAGCCGTTGGTTTATTTTTTCTGCTAGGTATAGCAGCTTTTATGATGATGGCCATTAAAGTAAGTGGGTTATCTGAAGTTTATGTTAAAGATGGCTATTCAATCAAAGCCGAATTTGAAAATATCGGTGGGTTAAAGCCACGCGCAAGAGTCAGTATTGCAGGGGTGCCAATAGGGCGCGTCGTTTCTATTGAATTTGATGATAAAAAATATGTAGCAGAAGTGACTTTGCTTATTGATAAATCAGTAAACAATCTCCCCAATGATACGACGGCAAGTATTTTAACCGCAGGATTGTTAGGTGATAACTATATTGGTTTAAATCCTGGGTTTAGCAATGAATTTCTAAAAGCAGGGGACGAGATCCCTTTAGAAAACACAAATAAAGCAGTTGTGCTAGAAGAGTTGGTTTCTAAGTTTTTTTCCAGTCAGGCTAGTGGTGTAAAGTAACACTCATTAATAAATTAAGGGTACTTTTATGCGGTTTATAGTCTCTCGCCTAATGATGTTGTTCCTCGCATTTGGGATAGCAACACAAGTGTTGGCCCAAGAAGATCCAGATCTGATGTTAAAGCGTGTTACACAAGAAATGATTTCTGCGCTCAAACAAGACGATAAAGATTTAAAAAGTAATCCTAATAAGATTTATCCCATCATTGAACGCATTTTAGTGCCACACATTGATTGGGATGCCATGGCGCATTGGGTAGTAGGCCGTAATGCTTGGAGCCGTGCAAGCGATGCGCAAAGAGCGCGCTTTAGCAAAGAGTTCAAAGATCTTTTGGTTCGTACTTATGCGAGCACCTTGAGAGCTTATAATAATCAAACTATTGAATACTTACCCATCAGAGGGGGGATTCAAGGTAAGAATCGAGTGCAGGTATCCAGTTTAATTCGTGAGAATGGCAGAGAACCAATCAAAGTCACTTACCGCATGGGCAAGCAAGGTGATACTTGGCTAGTTTACGATATCACCATTGAAGGAATAAGCCTCTTAAAAGGTTTCCAATCTCAGTTTGCACAAGAAATTCAGCAAAAAGGTTTGGATTCCTTAAGCGAACGTTTACACCAACATAATGAAAAGCCACTACGTTGAGTAAAATAACCGTTAATTTAAAAGATGATCATTTGCTGCTAGCTGGTGAGTTAACCCAGGAAACAGTCATGTCTGCATTAGAAAGATGCAACGTGCTTCTTCCCAGCAATAGAGACATACAGGTTGATTTAAGCGCTATCAGCAGATGTGATAGCGCAAGCCTTGCTTTCTTAACAGCATTGCTACGTGAAGGTAAAACCAAAAAGTTGAATATACGTTTTATCAACATGCCTAACCAGATGCTACAAATTGGCATGGTCAGTGGTTTAGACCATATCTTACCCTTAGCAGAACCTTAAGCCATGTATTTTATTTATTGCTTATTAATATGGGTTTTTGTTTATAGTTTGCCAGGGCTTGCGCTTTTTCCTCAATTAATAACGAGCCCCAGAACTGCTTTTGCTATTCCCATCTTAAGCGTATTTATCATCTACAGTCTTTCAACTTTGTTTATCGCTGCGGGCTTGCTAACAACGCCGCTTGCAACAGGTATTGCAGCTGGACTTGGCGCTGTTGCTATTTGGCGATTAAAAAACACAATAGAGAAAGGCACTTTCAGTTGGTCTACGCAAGATGCCTTTATTTATATTTTCCACGCTATTTTATTGTTTCCCTACTTCATTAAATTAGGCACCCATGCTTTTGAACGGGGCGATGAGATTTACAGTTGGAACTTTTGGGCTATACAACATTATTTTCTTGAGACAATCGATTTTTCTCATACCAGCGCACCCTACCCACAGCTGTTTCCCAAATTATTAGCCTTTTGCTATCACATCGTGGGCTCACTTGAATTACAGCTGCCAGTTCGCGCAACCTTGGTCATTTTTCCTTGGGCAATGTTGACAGCCATCGCAATGGCTTATCGTCAACGTATTACTGCTCATCTGGGCACGTATTTTGTGTTGTTGCTCTATGTCTTGGCTTTTGTGGGCTTAGAACAATTCTTCGATGATGGTTATGCTGATCCCGTGATGAGCAGTTGTTTAATAGTATCAGTGGCGCTCTTTTGGCAAAGCCAGCAAAAACCAGGGTTTCAAATTAATTCTTGGATGCTCGCTTTATGGTCCGCTTTGTGTGGGATTACGGCAGCACACGCCAAGCAGCCAGCTTTGTTATGGGTCTTTTTTGCTTTGCCTTTCTTATTCACTTTTACTATTAAAGGGCAACCCAAGCTCCCGTACTATTTCTTGGCGCTATTAGTTATCTTAGGTGGTTTATGGTGGGTCTTAGGAGAAGGCAGAGATTTTCATCATAACCGTGGTGTCTTGATTCTCTCCTTTAAAGGTCGAGAAGATCATCTCTTGTCGCAATTATGGTTTTCCATTCATAAATATTTTATCAAGCAACCATTCTTATTTTTGTTGTTCTTAACAGCCTGGATTAGTTGTAGGAGTGACAGAGTATTACGCAATATGGTGATCCTGTTTATGATCCCCAGCATGCTGTGCTGGTTTATTTTCGGTGCCTATCATTTGCGTTTAGGTCAGCATTTAATCGCATTTGCCTTTTTTGTCGTAGCCGCCAGTGGCTATGCACTGCCCGCTAAAATAACGAGTTGGGAAGGTTGGCAGCGTTTTTGGAACTGGTTGGCACAAAGACAAAAGCAATGCTTTTTAGGCATGGTGAGTGTCAGTATCATTATGGGTGGTTTGCTGTTTGTGCAAGGCGCATGGGTAGAAAAGGGAAGAATAAGCCTTTACTCAGGTGGCCGTTTAAGTTTGCAGCGCTATTTTGGTAAAGACGCAGATTTTATCTATAGCACGGTTTACTCAGATCCCAATGCATTACTGTGGGTACCAACACGCTATATTTATGGTTTATTTTATAAGCATACGCTCTTAACATCGCCCGATTATCCACTTTATGAGAAATATAACAAAGCGGCCTTAATTGATGAGTTTCGCAGAAAAACACCTGATTATGTATTTACAGTCTCCCAGGCTGTGATTGATGGTGTTGGGTCTGAAGTATTAGGTCAAGTAATAGCACTTTGCCCAAATGCTTTTGAGAAAATAGCCAGCGCACCCAACAGGTTTGATTTTGTAACCTATAAAGTAAATAAAGCAATTTTAAAAGAGGATGCCTGTTTAAATGAGCTGGTTGAAGCTGAAGGCTTTGTAGAAAAGAAAGACAATGTTGCCATGAATTGATGGCGTGGAAAGAGTATAGTATGCAAGAAGAAGATATTAAGCTAATGATTGAACGTCACATCGAGAATGCACAGGTTACTGTTTCGGGTGATGGCAGGCATTTTCAAGCATTGGTGATTGCCCCTATTTTTGAAGGTATGGGGTTATTAGCTCGCCAAAGAAAAGTTTATAGCGCTTTAGGTAATAACATTCACAACGGAAATATACATGCTTTATCTATTAAAGCTAAAACCCCTAGTGAAATTGAACATGAGAAACAATAAACAACATGGATAAACATTTAATTATTGGGGGCGCCCCCCTCATTGGCGATGTGAGAATTTCAGGCGCAAAAAATAGCGTGTTGCCTATTTTAGCCGGTTGCTTACTCACCGATCAAAGCGTTGTCATTAAAAATGTACCGCATTTAAATGATGTGACGACCATGATGAAATTGCTAGGCCAAATGGGTGCAAACCTCACGATATCGGATGGCTTAACCATTGAAGTAGAAGCACGTGGCGTGAATCAGCCATATGCGCCTTATGAATTAGTGCGAACCATGCGAGCCTCCATTTTAGTATTAGGCCCCTTGGTAGCCAAATATGGTAAAGCGACAGTATCTTTGCCAGGCGGTTGCGCTATTGGGCCACGTCCTGTTGATTTTCACGTTGAAGGGCTTCGTAAAATGGGCGCCGACATCACAGTAGACGCTGGTTATATTCAAGCCGTTGCCAAAGATGGTTTAAAAGGTGCTCGCTTAAAATTTGATGTTGTATCAGTAACAGGTACTGAAAACTTAATGATGGCAGCGGTGTTGGCCAAAGGCACAACCATTATTGAAAATGCTGCGCGTGAACCTGAAGTACAAGATTTAGCCAATTTCTTAATTGAATTAGGCGCTAATATTCAAGGCCATGGGACAGATACGATTACCATTGAAGGCGTAGAGAGCTTAAAAGGTGGTTCCTATACTGTGTTGCCTGATCGTGTAGAAACAGGAACCTATTTGGTTGCAGCAGCAATGACCGGTGGCAGAATCGTTGCCAAAGCAACAAGAGCTAACATTCTTGAATCGGTGCTTGAAAAATTGGAAGAAGCAGGGGCCCATATTTCAACGGGTGAAGATTGGATCAGCTTAGATATGCGTGGCAATCGCCCCAGAGCAGTTGATATTGCAACCTCTCCCTATCCTGGATTTCCAACCGATATGCAAGCGCAGTTTATGGCCTTAAATACGGTCGCTATCGGCACAGGCGTGTTGACTGAAACGGTTTTTGAAAATCGCTTTATGCATGCGCATGAATTAAGACGCATGGGTGCCAATATCCAACTCAATGGTAACACAGCGATAATTGAAGGCGTTGAGCATCTCACCGCGGCGCCAGTGATGGCGACCGATTTACGTGCTTCAGCCAGTTTAGTCTTAGCAGGTTTAGTTGCAAGAGGCACAACGACCGTCGATAGAATTTATCATATTGATAGAGGCTATGAGTGCATAGAAGAAAAGCTGGCACAACTTGGCGCGACAATTAAGAGAGTGGCGGCGTAGCCTCTTTTTCCCCTCACCCTACCCCTCTCCCGAAGGGAGAGGGGATAAGAGCGAGCAATGACCTTGATAATAAATCCAAGCACCTTTCCTCAAGGTGAAACAAATTTTCTTATTGATGGGCCTGCAGGCCATTTAGAGCTGTTAACGCTCACAACGCAAAATCCACCCAAAGGGGTGGCTATTATTTGTCATCCACACCCTTTGCATGATGGCACAATGCATAACAAAGTCGTTCATACTTTATCGCGTGCTTTTTATCATAAGGATATTTTAAGCATTCGTTTTAATTATCGCGGTGTTGGTAAAAGTGAAGGGGAATATGGTGATTCGATTGGTGAAATTGCAGATTTAGAAGCAGTCATCGCATGGAGTAATACCGTATTAGCCAAGCCTGCACTCTGGCTGGCTGGCTTTTCTTTTGGTTCTTATATTGCGGCAAATGCTGCAAATCGTCATGATTGCCAACAATTATTTACAATAGCGCCTGCTATCCCCAATCAGCCTTATGATAAGTTATTGCCACCGTCTTGCCCATGGATTGTTGTCCAAGGTGAAGAAGATGAAGTGATAGCGCCTGACATTGTTTACGCCTGGTATGAAAAAGCAAAATTAAACCAAAACATAACCTTGTTTAAATTTCCCCAAACCTCACATTTTTTTCATGGCAAACTCGTTCCCTTAAGAAAGCTTGTAGAAGATAACATAGTTGGTGTCTGATGGGATTGTTAGAAAATTACCAAAGTTACTTAGACACTGGGAAGATAATCAAAGACAGTGCGCAATTTGCTATTGTGATGGAGCTGGACAAGCTCCAACATGCACTTTTATCTCACAATGACTTCTTATCCATAACAAAAAGCAGTTTGTTTCGCAGTTTAGGATTGCGCCAAGTGCCGATCAAAGGACTGTATATTTGGGGGAGTGTGGGGCGTGGTAAAACATTTTTAATGGACTTATTTTACAGCACGCTGAAGATAGAGCATAAAAGACGATTACATTTTCATCATTTTATGCAATATGTGCATCAGGCACTCACGCGTCATCAGGGCGAAAAAGATCCACTTAAAATCATTGCCGCTGAATTTGCCAAACAATACTGGGTGCTTTGTTTTGATGAGTTTTATGTTAAAGATATTGCCGATGCCATGATTCTGGCCGAGCTTTTTGAGCACTTATTTCATAATGGGGTAACTTTAGTCGCCACCTCAAATTTAGCGCCAAAAGATCTGTATCATAATGGTCTACAACGAGATAAATTTTTACCGGCAATTGATTTAATTCATCAGCATACCAAAGTGCTAGAAATTCAAGGGCAAGAAGATTACCGTTTAGCCCATTTAGGACAACTCAGTTTATACCATTATCCATTAGATACAAAAGCACACAGTGCTTTAACTGCATCTTTTAAGCATTTAGCGCCATTGGGTAGTGTTGAAAATAAAATATTAATCATTAATGAGCGTGAGATCCCAACCTTAATTTGGGATGAAAGTATTGTTTGGTTTAGTTTCGACATTATATGTAAAACAGCACGTAGCACGCCTGATTATATTGAAATTGCTCGTAGTTTTAAAACGGTTATAGTCAGTGGTGTTGAGGCATTCACAGAAAATAATGAAGATGTCGCTTTGCGTTTCATTGCACTCATAGATGAATTTTATGAACGCCATGTTACTTTGATACTTTCTGCAGACGTGCCCTTGGCAGATTTATATCAAGGTAAAAGACATGATTTTGAATTTCAACGCACTATCAGTCGGTTAACAGAAATGCAAAGTGCGGAATATGTAGCTAAACCGCACTTACAGTAAAAAAAGGGCAATTACATTTTAAAGGTTGCGCTTGTCGGCGACAAATGACATCTGTAATTACTCAAAAACTTCTCAATAGCGCCATTTTCATAACCCTTAGGCAAACAATTAGTATTTTTTGTTTTGACGTTGGCAAGTTTAGTTATCACATTGTGAGCATCTTCAGCAAAAGCTGCTTGCAGCGCTCCAACAACATACATGAATATTGTAATATCACCCGTGTTTGCTGCGTCGTGTAATATATTGTAATCATTATTGCTATGATTTAAGAGTATTTTTTGCCATTGATCAAGCCTAAGATTTTGTTCGCAAAGACGAATTATTTCTTTAATGTTATCAAGGTTTTTTGACATTACTGCCTGGGCCAGTGATGTAAAGCCTCCATAGGTTATACTGCTAAGATTGGCAATCAGGATATTTTCAAAATGTGGGGTTTGTAATAATGCAAAAATTCTTGAAGCAATCTTTGTGCTGCCCGTTTTTAATGCGCTATGCAAAGGCATAAAACCATTGCTGCTAACATTGGCGAGTATAGTTTGCGCAAATTGCATAAAAGGAATATTCCTGCTACGCATTTTTTCATAAATCAAATCAAATAGCGATAAAGAAATAAACTCAGCGAAGTTCTTGTTTTTAGATTGCTGATGTTTAAAGGGAAAATAAAGCACTCTGTCGACAATAGTGCGTTTCTTAGCGTCAATCTTTAATAAGAAACTGGTTTCATTGTCATCGATACACCTGACGAGTGCCTGTCGCTTTATCTCAAAATCATTTTCACCAATTACCTTGCAGCACTCAGAGAGCTTAAGATAAATTTCGGCTTCGCCATTACCATTTCGGTCTTTGTTAGCAGTGTTTTGCAGGCTAAGCCCTGAGAATAGTAAAGGTAATGCATTGTTGACAAGAGGGTGGTCGTTTGGGTTTACGCCAAAACATTCATTGACAAAACAGTCGTCATCTTGAACAACACAAGGATTATCAAGTTTTCTTTGTTCATATCCACTATGATACATAAAACTTTCAATTTCATTTATGCGGTGATCATTTGTTGAGAGGCTTGAATCAAGTACGTTTTGTAGCGATATTAAGTCATCCTCAGTGATATTCATGAGGTTAGCTTTCAGTGCGTTTTCATGGCCAGGTGTTTGTAGTAACCTAATTGCAAAGAGCACACTGTCAGGATTGCCTGTTTTGAATGCAATCGGCAAGAGCATTAAGCCCTCTTGAGTTTGATTCATGAGATTGGCATGCAAGATGTCTTTACATTTTGGTTCTTTTAATAAGACTATTAGCTTGTTTGCAACATCCAAGTAGTCATTGGCTATTGCTTGATGTAGCAGCATAAAGCCTTTGACTTGGGTATTGGCGAGTATTTTTTCAGCAAAATCCTTAAAAGAAATGTTCTTAGCCTTAAATTTTTGAATGAGCAAATCAAATAGTTTGGAACTTATAAACTCGCCAAAAGCCTTGTCCATTTTATAATGTTGACAATAAGGTAGATAAAGTGCGTCATCGAAATGAGAGCAATGCTGGGCGTTAATGTGCATTAAGCACTTAGCATGGTGATTATCAATACAAACACCTAAAAGTTCTATATTTTTTTCAAGTTCTATTTTATTGTTAGCATTGCAGCACTTAACGATAGCTTTACGAATTTTCTTCGCGCCAAGGGTTACTTGATGATTTCGCTTTTCTTCTATTCTTTGCACAAAATAGTTTTCAGTGATGCCTTTTTCTTTCATCTTTTGCTTAAGCAATGTACTTAAGCTCAATGAAATAAATTTAATCACGTTAATATCCTTTTGATGCAAGCCAGGCAGCATTTGTGCATTATCGATTAGTGAATTGTAGTTTTGGTCTATTTCAAAAAACGATTCTATCGGCGAATTATCAAGAATATCATTCAATGTTTTTTGCTTTCGTTTAAAATCATCAGGATGCATTGCTTGGGCGCAAGCAAGGAGTGCTTCAGGGATTGTTTGTGATTTAACCGTTTGCGTTTTGGATTGTTTTGCGCTTTTGATAAGTGCTTTATTTTGTAGCATAAGATGATTTCTCATTAAACTAGGGTTTTGATAAAAACACCAAAGGTGTTTGGTGATAGACCCGTTTAATGATTAAAACTAGGTGAATGTAAGCCTGTTCTCGAAATGACGTTATCCATGCAGAGAAGACCTATCACAGGCATAAATTGTAAATTAACTAGCTTTTTTCGTCATGACGCATAATTCTTCACGAGAATCGCAATCCAAAATATTCATCTTTGCCGCCAAAGATTAATTACGTCATAAAAAATTGGTGATTTGACAGTATTTTAGTAAGATAGCATATCTAAAATCTAAGCAGTTCATAAAGATGAGGGCCAAAATGCGTGATTTAACATTAAACGAAGTAAATTATATTGCTGGCGGCATTGATAGTAATAATATGTCAGGTATGGACAGATATTTTGCAAATTATGCTGAATATGCCGGTATGTCTGCGGGCTTGATAACCGGGCCATTTTTAGCATTAGGTACAGCAGTTGCTGCCGCTGTTTATTACTGCATCTATACCCCGCTTTATTACATTGCTTATGGTGTTGCTATTGCTGCTCAATATACGGCCAATAGCATTTACAATGCAGGCAGCTATGTGGTTAATAAAGTTAGCGGCTGAAAAATAAGTTATTTAACTTTTTGCAGCCCGTCTTCGCTGGGCGCATTCGCAAGTAAAAGGGGGCCTATGGTCCCCTTTTACTTGCGAATGCGAATAATTATCATTAATATTAACCTTTATTTACACCTATTTAGGAAACCTAAGCTTGCTAACTTTGGATGCTGTTCCAGTGGGAAAAGAAGTTCGCATGAGAGGGTTTCACAAATCAGCGCTTGGCTTTAGACACAAGTTATTAGCAATGGGATTAACGCCTGGTGTGGCAGTAACCGTTGTGCGCATAGCGCCTTTAGGTGATCCCATACAAATTAGGTTGCGAGGCTATACCCTTAGTTTGCGCAAAAAAGAATGTCAGCAAATAGAAGTTGAGTATGACTATGCAGATTGCCCTGGTCGGGAATCCTAACTGCGGTAAAACGACTTTATTTAATACCTTAACTGGTGCAACTCAACGTGTTGGCAACTGGTCTGGTGTGACAATTGAAAGTAAATCAGGACATTTCCATTATCACAATACACATGTTGAAATCATTGATTTACCAGGCACCTATACCTTAACAAGGCTTGATAGCGAAAGCCCGCAAGATGAAAGACTCACCAGTCATTTTCTCAATAGCCAGCCATGCTCACTCATACTCAATGTGGTCGATGCGCTAAACATAGAGCGTAATTTATACCTCACTTTACAATTATTAGAACAACGATTGCCCGTGGTGGTTGCCTTAAATCGTATGGATTTAATGGAAAAAAAGGGGCAGCGCATCAATGTGGAGGCTTTAGCTTCGCATTTAGGCTGTAAAATTGTTCCCATGGTGGCGCGAAGTGGGCTGGGCGTTGAAGGACTCAAAGAAACACTTTGTGCTCGCACGCACCGTGAAGGCTTTCAATTGCATTATCAATCTATTGTTGAAGAGCAAATTCAACACCTGTCTGATACGTGCCAAGTGCCCCGGTATGTTGCCATTCGTTGGTTAGAAGGGGAATCTGCCAATAGCCATACTGAACGTGTTGCCAAAGCACAAGCCGATATACTAGCGCAGGCTGGCATTGAAGCCGATGTGTTAATCGCAAGCAGGCGCTATCAATATATTGAAGAATTAATGGCCAGCGTGCGCCAAACCTGCAAAGTGCCCAATTATGCGTATGACGTCAATCGCGGTTTAGACAGGATTGCTTGCCATCGTTATTTAGGGATCCCTTTCTTCTTAGCCGTTATGTATGCCTTATTCTTTTTTGCTATTAACATTGGCGGCGCATTTCAAGATTTTTTCGAGCTCAGTGCCGATACCTTTTTCGTAGAAGGGTTTGCTGTCCTATTAACAAAATTACATACACCTGCTTGGTTGATGGGGCTGCTGGTCTCAGGGCTTGGCAAAGGCATCAGCACCGTCATTACATTTATACCCGTGATTGGGGCCATGTTTTTGGCTTTAGCTTTTCTAGAAGATTCAGGTTATATGGCAAGAGCCGCTTTTGTGATTGATAGATTAATGCGCGCTATTGGTTTGCCAGGAAAATCTTTTGTGCCAATGATTGTGGGTTTTGGTTGTAACGTGCCTGCCATTATGGGCATGCGCACTTTAGAAAATAAGCGCGATAGGATCTTGGCTGTGATGATGAGTCCTTTTATGTCATGCGGCGCACGCTTAGCCATCTTCACTGTTTTTGTCGCCGCCTTTTTCCCCCATGGCGGACCCAATATCGTTTTTTTACTGTATGTCATTGGGATTAGCATGGCAGTGCTAACGGGATTATTACTTAAAAAGACTTTGCTCAAAGGCGAAGTTGCGCCATTGCTTTTAGAAATGCCAGCCTATCAATGGCCGCATTGGCAGTCTTTGTGGTTTCATTGTTGGCATCGTTTGAAGCGCTTTGTGCTCAATGCTGGCAAGCTGATTGTACCTGTTTGCATTATTGTGGGTGTTTTAAACAATGTCAGCACACAGGGCACTTGGCTAAAAGAATCACACCAAACCTCTTTATTGAGCGCCATGGGTAAAACATTGGTGCCTGTCTTCAAGCCACTGGGTATAGAAGAAGATAATTGGCCGGCCGCTGTTGGTTTGCTCACAGGGATATTAGCCAAAGAAGTTGTGATAGGCACACTCAATTCATTATATGAAGATGAAAGCAAAGCAGAAGAAAGAAACGCATTTCATCTGGGCACACGCTTAAAGGAAGCATTTGCAACTATTCCTGCAAATTTTGCCGAACTAACAAGCGCTACCTTAAATCCCATTGCAGCAAGTTCGCCCACAGAGTCTTTGAATAATCATGTTTATGGTGAAATGGTGCGACGTTTTAACGGCCAGGCAAATGCTTTTGCTTATTTGCTGTTTGTGTTGCTGTATTTTCCCTGTGTGTCCGCAACTGCAGCGATGGTGCGAGAAGTGCAAAAGGGATGGACAATATTTTCAGTTTGCTGGACCACGGGTTTGGCCTATGCGATGGCTGTGGTTTACTACCAATGTGCCACCTTTGAAGCGCATCCTTTAGCTTCGCTTTTATGGTTGTTGCTTTGTATTGGAGTAGCCATGTTGACTGTCGTTGGGATCCGCTATTATGCCAGAAACCTTATGCCAAGAATGCTGCCAACACCGATAGTGTTGAAGATATAAAAAAGGGGCTTTAAGCCCCTTTTTTTATTTCTTATTACAAAAGCTTTAAGAAGCCATTGCTTTAAGTTGTTTCAACGCACGAATTTTAACACGACGGCTAGCAGGTTTAGCTTTGAACATCATGGTTTCGCCAGTGAAGGGGTTGATGCCTTGACGCGCTTTGGTCGCTGGCTTTTTGATAACTTGGATTTTGAACATGCCAGGCCATGAAAACACTTCTGGGCCGGATTTTTGTAAGTGTGCATCAATAATGTGGCCAACTACTTCCATCATCGCGGTGACATCTTTTCTGGCAACGCCGGTACGTTCAGCAATTTCAGTAACAAATTGTGATTTGCTGAAAGGTTTTTTGCCAACTGAAACTGGGCCGGAAGCTTTTTTGGCAGCAGCTGCTGGCTTAGCAGCTTTTTTAGTTGTAGCGCGCTTAACTGCACCACGTTTAGCTTTAGGTGCTGCTTTGCGCACTGCTTTCTTTGTTACTTTTGCCTTTTTAGCTTTTGCTGGTTTCTTCTTAGCCATTATTAGAACTCTCCTTAGTTACACAATAGATATCTTTAACCGTACAAAGATAACATACTTTATGACAAATGATAGGGGGGCCGTTATCTATTTTGCGAGGGATTGGGCTAATAGAATAACAGGGTGTCCTACCTTAATATGCGGATACTTTTCTCGGATTTGTTTGCCAAGGTGTAGCGCACAGCCTATATTCGTCGTTGCTATAAAGTTAACTTCTTTATTTTCTAATTCTTTCAGCAATTGTTGCGCTAATACCTCAGCCATACTGGGATGATCCAACATATAAGTTCCTGCTGCACCACAGCAGTGGGTAGAGGTGAAAGGGCTGATCTGTAAATCAGGGATTTTCGCTAGCATTTGTGCGGGTTCTTGTGGCGTTTTTAAAACATTACGTCTTGTGCAAGGCGTTTGTACAATAACTTGTTGTTTAATTGGTGAAAGTTTTAAGGTTTCGGGCCAGTCACTGTGTTGAATAAAACTCACTATGTCCATCACTTTGGCGGAGAATTGTGAGAACGCGGGGTTGTTTAAATCAGGCGAAAAACTAAAATGAGAAGCATATTCCTGTAGTACAGCGCTACAGCCTGTGGCTGTTGTAATGATGTAATCTATTTTTTCAGCCAAGAAAGCATCGCAATTTTGCTTGGCTAGCTTGTGCGCCTCTTGAATATCGCCAGCATGGCTTGCAATTGCGCCGCAACAGGTTTGTTGCGGTGGAACATGTACATCCATGCCTAAATGGCGAAGCACCACAATGCTAGCATCTAAAGTTTCTTGAGAGGCTAGGGAACCTAAACAGCCGCTAAATAACATCACACTGCCGCGTTTAGCACCTATCGCGCTATAAAATGTTTGCAGCCTCATGGGCTTGTCAACGTGTGGTAAAAGCTTGTCTAAAGAACGCAAACCCAATAAATCGGTTAATTTTAAAGCCCTGGCAATTTGTCTTAATCCGAGGCATTGAATGAACCACAAAAGCCATTGTAATCGTCTGCTATTGGCAGGTTGACTAAGAATCCAACTTAAAAAGCGGGTACTTTGTTTAGGCTTTTTGATAGGTGTTTGCTGAGGTAATTCTGGTAAAAGCGCACGCCCAAGGGTTAATAATTGCCCGTATTCTACATGTGCAGGGCAAACTCGCTCACATGCTCGACAGCCAAGGCAAAGATCTAAATGTGATTTGGCTTTTTCTGTTAAGGGAAGTTTTTCTTGTGCAAGGGCTTGGAATAAGGCAATACGTCCGCGTGGGGATTCATTTTCGTCTTTGGTGACTTCGTAAGTTGGGCAATGCGGCAAGCATAAAGCGCATTTTACGCATTGGCTGGCAAGCTTATCGACAAGCTCAGCATGATTTTCTTTAAGATCTGTATTCATATTGTTAAATGTAACATGGTGCAAAGGCGTCTTGTAAGGGCTCATTTCATATTCGCCCGAGCCTAAAAGAGTTATAATGCCTATCTCTATAAGGGATAACTAGACATGTCGTATTACCGTTACCAATTATTTTTCTGCAATAACCTGCGAGCCAGTGGCAAGCGTTGCTGCGCTGTAGGCGGCGCTGATGAGCTAAGAGACTATGCCAAGAAGCGATTAAAACAATTAGGCATCCATCAAAAAGGGCAGTGCCGGGCCAATACTTGTAGTTGTTTAGATAGATGTGACGAAGGCCCTGTGTTAGTTATATACCCTGAAGGCGTTTGGTACCATTATGAAAATAAACTCGATATCGATGAAATCATTGAAGAACATATAATAAACGGTAAAATCGTTGATCGCTTATGCTTATTGAGTGAACCACCTTAAAATACTTGAGGGTTACACTCTTTCTTTTAGCCATGCGCTTTTGTATAATTCGCCAACTTTGTGAGTCTATTATCCCTTTTGGAGATCAGGTTGTATGAGAACCTATGTCGCGAAACCGCAAGACATTAAACGCGATTGGTTTATTGTAGATGCTAAAACCATGACTATTGGTCGTTTAGCCTCTCGCGTTGCTTCTATTCTACGCGGTAAGCACAAAACCATCTTTACCCCACATGAAGACACCGGCGATGCTGTCGTTATTATTAACGCGGCTCAGGTTCAAGCAACGGGTAAAAAAGATAAAACGAAAGTCTACTATCATCATACCGGGTATCCAGGCGGAATTAAGTCGAGAACCTTAGAAAAGATGAGAGACCATGCTCCCGAGCGCATTCTTCAGTTAGCTATTAAACGTATGCTACCTAAAGGCCCCTTGGGTAGAAAGATGTTTAAAAAGTTGTGGATCTATGGCGGTGCTGAACACCCACACCAAGCTCAACAACCTAAAGAATTATCCTTTGAAAATAATTAAGAACTGGTAAAAACGAATGGCAACAGCACAACAATATTATGGAACGGGTCGCCGCAAAACATGCCAAGCGCGTGTTTATCTTAAAAAAGGAAGCGGTAAAATCACCATTAATGAGCGCACACTAGAAGAATACTTCGGTGGTCGCATCGCAGCACACATGATTGTCAGACAACCCCTGGTGTTGTTGGGCCTTGAATCAAAATTTGATATCACCGTGAATGTCCGCGGCTCAGGCCCCATGGGTCAAGCTGGCGCAATTCGTCATGGTATAACCCGTGCTTTATTAGAATATGATGAAGAAGGCGGGGTTCCTGCTTCAGCTAGCGAAGGTGATGAGAGCGGCGCACAGTCATTCCGTCGTATTCTTCGTAAAGCAGGTTACGTCACACGTGATTCACGTGAAGTTGAGCGTAAAAAGGTTGGTCACCGTAAAGCGCGTAAAGTGGAACAATACTCAAAACGTTAATTGTTCAGTTTACGAAAGAGGCGACCATGGGTCGCCTTTTTTTTTAGGTAGGAATTATCTAATGGTTCCGTCGCAAAGCGACATCTTATCTCCCTTTGATTAAAAGGGAGACGGCCTTTTAGGCCAAGAGGGATTTTATCTTGAGGAAATCCCCCCGCCGTAAACGGCGGCCCCCTTTTAATCAAAGGGGGCTAAGTAAATTAAATTTGGAAAAGTATTATGATTTCTTTAGTTGAATTATCAATGCACTACGGCGGGAAGCTGCTGTTTGATGAAGTAAATTTATTACTGCTCACAGGCAGACGATATGCCATTGTCGGTGCCAATGGCTCGGGTAAGAGTACTTTGCTTCGTCTTATGATGAGGGAAGAAGAACCCAGTTTAGGCGATATTGTTATTCCAAAAGATAAAGTGATTGGCTGGGTTAATCAGGATCACTATCGTTATGAAGATTCACGCGTTTTAGATGTGGTGATTCAAGGCAAGGCGGAACTTTGGAAGGCACTTCAAGAAAAAGAAGCGCTTTTAACTGAGGAATGGACTGAAAAAGTAGCTCAAAAATTCATTTATCTTGAAGAAACCATTGCCCATCATGATGGCTATATGGCCGAAGGCCAAGCCCATACCTTGTTATCTGGCTTAGGTATTCCACCTGAAAATCATGAAAAACCACTTTCCATGTTATCCGGTGGTTTTAAAATGCGTGTGCTCTTAGCACAAGCTTTATTTGCTAACCCTGATATCTTATTGCTCGATGAGCCTACCAACCACTTGGACATGGTAACCATTTGTTGGCTTGAAGAATATTTAATGAATAATTTTAAAGGCTTGTTAGTTTTCGTTTCACACGATATCAAGTTTTTAAACACGGTTTCTACGCATATTTTAGATATCGATTATGGTGAAATTCGCGAATATCCAGGGAACTACGATTATTTCCTAGGTAGCAAATCGCTGATTATGGCGCAAAAACTCCAGGAAAAGAAAAACCTAGAAGACAAAATAGCCTCTTTACAAAAATTTGTGGATAAATTTAAGGCTAAAGCTTCAAAAGCACGTCAGGCGCAATCTCGGGTAAAAATGATTGATAAAATTGAGCTCCCTGACGTTAAGAACTCCTCTCGCGTTTCACCACATTTAGATTTTCAATGCAAACGCCCCTCAGGCAAGCAAGTATTGTCCATTACCAATATATCAAAAGCCTTTGCGGAAAAGGTAGTGCTCAAGGACATTAAAGCGGATATTAAGCGAGGCGAGAAAGTTGCTTTGATTGGTCCAAACGGTATTGGTAAATCGACATTACTGAAAATTGCCATGAGTTTGCTTGAGCCAGATGCAGGCACGGTGGAATGGGGATATGAAACCCAAATTGCCTATTTTGCCCAAGATCATCATGAAGCTTTAAAAGAAAACATCAGTGTATTGGAGTGGCTATCACATGAGGCTTCTAGTGAAACCAGTGTGAAAATTCGTCACATGTTAGGACAAGTGCTTTTTGTTAAAGATGAAGTTGAAAAAAGCGTATTGCAGATAAGTGGAGGCGAAGCGGCAAGATTGCTGTTGGCTAATATCATGCTGCAAAAGCCTAATGTGTTGATAATGGACGAGCCAACCAACCACTTAGATGTGGAAAGTATTGAAGCGTTGGCCAATGCGCTCAAAGCCTATCAAGGCACCCTTATTTTGGTAAGCCATGATAGACACTTTGTGAATAAAGTTGCCACGCGCGTGATTGCTTTAACGAAAAAAGGCATAAAGGACTTTAAAGGCTCCTACCAGGAGTATTTAAAGTATTACCAAGAAGACTACCTGAATGTAGACTTCTTATCAGGTAAAAAGTAATGAGCCATGTTTTTGCCGGTTTGCTTGTTTTTTCCTGAAGCAGTCTGCGGCCTGGGTTTAGTGTTAGAAAAAAGTAAAGGCGGTTTTGGGTTCAATAGCGCTTGAACTGCCTTATTACCCATCTTGAGGGCAATATCGAAAGGTGTCTGCCCACGTCTATTTCTTTTATGCGCATCAGCTCCTTTATCCAATAAGACTTTCACAATATCTTGTTTTTCATCCATTATGGCAATTGCTAATGCCGTATGACCATCATTATCTTGTTTATCAATATCAAAGCCTTTGGTACTGGCTATGGCTTCAATAATCTTAAGATCTGCGCTATTGCTGACAGCGTGATGCAAAAGGGTTTTTTGAGAATGATCAACGCGATGCATATCAACACCAGGTGTTTTAAGTAAACGCATTTGCAAGCCAATATCTACGCCGTAACTTAGAGCATGGGACAATATTGTTCCGCCCTGACTATCAATTTGGGCATGCGGGTGCAGTTTAGCTTTGCAAACTAATTTTGCCAGAAAAGCCATTTCTTTATTAGAACAGTAATTAGTAATCTTAATGCTTGATAAATCTTGAATATCCTTGGTGTTTTTCTCTGCAGTAAAAGATTTTAATAAGTCTAAAAATACTTCCTCAAATTGCAGGTGAATAGCACGGATGATAGGGTTAAATCCCTGTTTGTCTTCGCGCTTTAAAGCTTGTGGGGATGCGTCCTTTAATAGCGTTCTCACTTTTTCTATGTCATTTTCCATCACGGCATAATGTAATGGTGTGAAGCTATTGGCAGAAGTGTGATGGTGAGGATGTCCTTTAGCTGCTTTTTCCTTTTTTGCATCCTTATTGATATTGCTGTAAAACTTGTAGGCATCAAAACCAATGTCGAAATTATCTTCAATTCTTTGAAGCTCATCTTTAAGATAAACACTTTTAATAAGATGATCAGCTAATGCAGCAGGAGAATCATAGACTTTCATTTTATTTTTGGCATTAGAATTAAAATATTTAAATTTCGCATCCTTGGTGATATACATTGTTACCGTATGTTCAGGCAAGTAAATATCAATTGCAGTTTGGGGCCAACGTTGAAAAAATGTTAGCATTTCAATTAGTTGCGCTCTGTTCAGTGATAATCTTGTATAACCAAAAAGATGCTGTAATTGCCGACCATTTTTGTGTGAAATATCTTTTATTAAATCGTATTGTTTAATTCTGTCTCTTTGTGAAATATTTAATTGCAAATCGCTTAATGCAGGTGAGTCTCCATGAAAGACAGCCAAGTCATTAGCTAATTGATTAAATACATCTTCTGGTGTTTTGTAAAGTTTACGCAGTGATAAGGATAGGTTTTTGGGCTCTTTTAAAAATTGCCGATTTCCATTCCATTTCTTCAATAGTGTTAAAATGTCAAAAAATTCCTGCTCTTTATCGGCGGTTAAATAAACCAAATATAAAAATGACCAGCCATGGCAATTGCCACGTTTATTCAATGCGCTTTGCCCCTTTTTGCCAAGAAAGATTCCAAGCTTTTTCTCAAGATGATGTTGGCTTAGATCATAGAATGTATTGCCATATCCTGGGATATTTTCCACTTCTATGTCATTAGAATTTAGGAGGACCTTGATACCCTTATCCCATTTAGCGTTTGCCGCTATATCAAGTGCGGTTCTGCCATAAATGTCCTTAGAAGCCAATGAGGGTATAAAGCGTTGATCTTTCATTATAGTTTTGAGGGCACGTTCATCCTTTAGTTGAATTGCCAAGTGCAGTGGATTCATACCATCACAATCGGTTTGCAGTACATTTTCCCCAGACATCGCTTGCAGGAGAAAATTTATTAGGGTTTTATTTTTAGATAGAATGGCAACATGCAAAGCTGAATTTGAATTGCAATCTAATTGATTGATATCAAGCCCATGTTTGATCAAAATCTGTAAATCTTGTTTGGTTCCATTAGAGCACACATACTGGACTAGGCCGACACCTTGCTCGTTGTGAGTATTAATATCGTTGGTGCTAACAATTGCATCAAGTAAATCTTGAGGAATGATTGAATTTCTAACAAGTTTTTTAAGATATGCTTTAGAACTCTTATTTAATGTATTGAGGTGTGTCATGGTACGGTTCGCTTTTGTTATTTTTATTATCAGCAAATATGAAGTCATTTTGAAAATTTTAAAAGCATTTCCAATTCATTTTCAGATAAGCGTAGTGAATTCGAGGATAGAAATGCGCAAGCAAATAGGTGGTGCTACAACCACTAAATACACATATGTGTCTTGCGGCTAAAGATGGTAGCCGTGGCGCTTGATTAGAGTATTTTCAAAAGCCTTAGGGATCCATTTTTTTAGCAGGGGCGCTGCTTTGCAATGACTGTGCTTGATCTTTGTTTTTATCCGCCCTTTTAGACGAAGTTAAATCAACATTTTCTTTGTTATATAGTAAGGACTTTCTTTTTGAGGATTTTTCCTTTCTAAGCCACTCAACGTTACCATCGCTAAGCTTAAGATGTCCCATTTTAGACTTTAAGAAATCGATGGTGGCGTCAAAATCCTCACCTTTATTTTTAAAAATTTGATTAAAAGCTTGTTTCTGCATGGGATTAGGTTCTTCGCTAAGCACTTTGGGTTCAGGTGCTTTTGCTTTTCTAAACCATTCCACATTACCTTCATTAAGCTTAAGATGTCCCATTTTAGTCTTTAAGAACTCGATAGTGGCTTCAATATCGCCATTTTTGTTTTTAAGGATTTGATTAAAAGCCTGCTTTTGCATGGGATTGGGTTCTTCGATAATCACTTTTGGTTCTGCTTCTTTATCCTTTCTAAACCACGCAATATCGCCAGCGCTTAATTTGAGATGCGGCATTTTAGCCTTCAAAAATTCAATTGTGGCCTCCACATCGCCATTTTTATTTTTAAGTATTTGGTTAAAAGCTTGTTTTTGCATAGGATTAGGTTCTTGCATATCCGGCGCTATAACAACATCATCTTTATCCAACTCTTCTTCATCTGAAAGGTTTGATTCTACTACGGGCTCTTTTAACTTGAACTCTATCCAGCGCAGATTATTTTGAATAGTAACAACATCATTTAGCGCTATGATGCCATCCTCTTGCTCTGGTAATATACCAAATTGCTTTCGAATGCCGCGTTCTACTGCTGTTTTAAGATCAGTAAAAAATGGATCATTGGGTAAAGTATTTTCATTTAAAGGATGCGCTTCTAAGATGCTGGCAATTCTTTTTTGCTGTTCTACGTCTAATTCATCAAATAGTTGTTGGGAAATTTCTCTTGCCAGTGTTCCACATAAGCCCTTCGCATCGTAAATGATTTCAACATCAGGGTGTATTCTATCTAAAGTTTCAACGATTTTATTAATGGTACCATCGTTGCAAGCGTGGTTATCTTCTTTGCCATTGTCTACGCCATCCTTGTTCATGTTATATTCTCTTTGTGCGAGTGCAAAATTTTTCACTAAAGCACGTTTGGCAGCTTCAATATCCTGAACATGCTCAGGATCATTTAAAGCATGCCAAGTAAGGGCTAATACCTCTTTGATTTCTGCCTTGGTGATTTTTTCTTTTGCATCTAACGTTAGCATTCTGGCAAAACTACGTTTAGCGACCATAAACTCATCCAGATAAGCATCTGATGAGGGTAAGGCATTGATGAATTCCTCAATTTCTTTTAAGTTCCTATCAATATCAACAACAGGATATCGTGCTCTTAACTTTTTAATTGCTTTAGCAGTAGAAGCATGCACTTCATCGCGATGTGAGCTTTGTGCCTCGCCAGCAAAATTGGCCATCCCTACATCAATATCAATTTTCTTAGCACCATATTGCTCAAGCAATCTGGCCATACCCATTTGATTTTTGCCAAGAGCGGTTTGCATAGGGGTTTTATTTTGAAAGCCAGGCTTTTCAAGTTCTATATTAGGATGTTTTAATAGCATCTCTAAAATATCGAATTGTTTACAAAGAATGGCGGTAGTAAGAGGAGTTGAATTACCCGTGCATGGTGCATTAACATCAATACCCTCATATTCTAAAAACATTTTAACAGCTTCCTTATTACCTGCTATAATAGCAGCGTCTAAAGGTGAATCTCCTTTTTTATCTTTTAGATTTAACAGATCGGCGACATTAACATCATTTTCAATTGCATAGGCTATTATGGCCTCTATTATTTCCTTATCTCCCTTTTCAATAGCGCAAGTTAGGGCATTATTATTACGCTGTCCGTTCTCTGTCAAATCAACATTATTATGAGAAAGGACTAGTCTGACAATATCTGCCTTACCAGAACGGATTGCTGCTAAAAGCAAATTATCCCCATAGCTCGATTTCATATTTACATCAAAGTAGGGTTGTGCCATGGCAGCTTTAACCGCCATGATGTCACCTTGCGTAGCTCTGTCTATGATAACATCAACTAGTTTTTTATATCGCTCCTCAGCCTTGGGATCGATGAGTAGAGGTATGTTACTCAATGCCGTCTTCACATCATTGATAATGGGATCTATATTTTGCTCCGTCTTGTCTCCAAACGCTCTAGCGAAAACACGTTTGTTTATAAAGCGCTTAAATTTTGAAGTTAAGGACTTAGGTGCCAAATCGCTTTGGAATGTACTAATTGATGAAGTAAACGATGAGATTAATGTATTAGTGTTAAATTTCTTAGTTTGAACTTGATTCTGTGCATCTCGAGAGACATTAGCGAGAGAATTTAAGCATTTATCTATGGCGGCTATTCTTTCTCGTCTGTCCGTGTTTCCAAACCATTTTTCATTTATTCTGCCTTCAAGACGCTGCTTTTCATTTTCTAATGAAGTTTTTATTTTGGTAATTTGCTCATTGAGTTCTTTAATTTGCAGGATAGCAAAGGACTGATCATAATGCGGCAATTTATCTGGGTTGATAAGTGATAATTTAACTTGCATTGAATCCTTATCTTCTAAATAAGGTCTTGAAAAGTTTTCGATAACGTGTTTTGTTGCGTTATTTCTTATATCTTTAAATTCACTGATGACTTGGGCATTTTCCTTGTTTGCAACATCTATTGATGTGACTTCTTGAACAAACCTATTTACTATATCATCGCCAGATATTTTCTTTAAAACATCAGCCATTTTAGTGATTCTTTCTTTTTGTTCGGGCGTTATGTTTTGATACATAGCACCAACACTTGTAAAGAAATTGACGGCAAAGTTACCGATGTAAGAAAGTGCATCCATATTGCCATGATCTCGCGCATCAATAAGCCATCCAAGAATTGTTTCTTCATTTACGTTGGGAGGGAAATTGAACGCTTCAGGGATGTCCGAACCCAAGGTGTTTGCAAGGTGACCTAAATAAATACGTCCCATTTTTGCTTGGCATGCGATACTCCCCAATTGGGCACCTTCAATAGTTTCTTGCTCGATGTGTTCACTATCTGTTACAACAGTTGTTTTTAGATTAGCAGCAGGTGCAAATGAAAATTCTTTTAATTTGTCACAAATTTCACTTGCAGCGCCATTATAGAGCTCAATGACCCTACTGTCATTTAAGCTTAATTTTGCATCATCAGAAAAACAAAGATGCGTATATAAGTAAGCCTTAAAGTAGAGTAAGGTTTGCAAATGGGGGTTGTCTTTAAGGAGATCATCTGGCGGAAAATTACCGCTTTGGAATACATCCCATTCAAAGGACATACCATTTTTGCCAAAAAAATCATCAATTCTTTCTTGCAGCTGAAGTAATGCTAATTTTTTTTCAGAATCTCTCAAGGTTGTAGAAATTGCCCTTAAGTGGCTATAGTCGTTAATAATTTTGTAAAAATCTGGAATATAACCTTGAGCCGTATCAAGAAATTGATGCATGGCGCTAGCGAGTCTATCTTGTCCTAATAAATTTTCTGCAATTTCGATAACTTGAACAGCTTCTGATTTTGGTACTTGTAATTTCTGTTGTGGCACTACAGGGAGCACTTGGGGTTGTGCAGTATTTTCCTCTTGCTTTTGTGCAGATACAGCGTGAGCTAATTCTTGTTGGACAGCTGCCATTTTTATATCTGCTATTTTTACATTTAAGGAATCAACTACAGCTTTGTTTGCCGTAATTTCTTCATCTGATAACGTAAAATGCGGTGAGAATAGAATGGTTATGTGCATTTGATTAACGAGGTAAGATACTTGTCTAAGCCAGCGTATTTTTGCCTCATTATCATTTTCATTTTCTGCTAGGGCAGAGTTGAATTCCACTAATTGTTTTCTAACGTATTCAATTTGAGTTTTAATCATATCTTTATGGTAAGGGTTTGCATATTTTGTCGAGACATTTCTTCCTTCAAGGGCCCTTAGTTTATTTAAGATATCGCTTTCTACATCTGGAAATGATTTGTTAGCCATAAAGTTTCCTAGTTGCGTGTAGTCTCACATAATGGTTTAGTGTTTTTATCAGTTCTTTAATTGATGGATATTCTATTTATTAAATAAGTTCAATTCTGATTAAAAATGCTTATTGCTTGTAAAAACAAGGGTTGGTAATTAACACCGGGCATATATTGTAAATATGAATAGTCATTGGGCTATACGCATAGGTTTATACTAATTTGTAGTGAATTAACAAAAAGCCCTGTACATATATGACAGACCAAAAAAATGTGCTTACACTGGATTTTGATGAAAATAAGCAAGGTTTATTGTCTTTGCCCGTCAGTGTCCTAAGTGAGCTTATTTTTCCCCTTTTAGATCCTGGCCTGCAAGAAAAAATTGTGCAACTTAACACTGAATTTGCTGCCGTTGTTGATAAGAAAGAGATTTGGCAAGGTTTTATTTACAAATATTTCCCCTACTTGGTTAAAAAAAGTGCATTTAAAGATAATCCAAGGAAGCTTTTTTTAAAAGAATACACAAAACTAAAAGAATTGAGCCTACCCGGCCTTGCTAGTGTAAAATCAATTCAATTGATTTTAGCCAGTTTAAGCGGTGATTTTAACACAATAAAAAATACTCAACTGACAGTGGAAGCCCAGAAATTACTCTATGTTATTAGTGCTGCCAATGGCCACCCAATAACGCATTTAGATGATAATGGCGTGATGGAGGCATTTATACGTGCTGCCAGCATTGGTAATGAAAAAGTGGTCGTTTCGTTTTTAGATACTCATCAGATGACCTTCAAAACGCTAGAGCAAGCCTTAGAAAATGCCGCTTTACATGGCCATATTATGGTGTTAAAACATTTGTTTTTAAAGCATAAACATAAGATAGCCGCAGATCCAAAGGGGCAAGCATTAAGAAATGCAGCGCGACATGGTCGTGTAAAGACTACAGCGTTTATTATTGAGCAGTGTAAAGATGAGATCTCGACTGGCTTTTATGGCCGAGCTTTTGAAGATGCCGCAGAGCAAGGTCATGCCGCCATATTGGCTATTTTGACCAATACGCATGTTGAAATTGAAGCAAGTTATAAAGGCCGTGCCTTTAATGTAGCCGCACAATGTGGACGGTTGGCGGTTATTGAATATATGCTAAATCATTGTCTTAAAGATATTTCTTATGTTGAAAAGGGAAGTGCTCTTAATTATGCTGCTGAAATTGGACATGCTGATATTGTGAGAGTTCTTTTACAGCAAGCAGGAAATGATATCGATAACGTCGATAAAGAAAGTGCCTTAACCTTGGCAGCATCAAAAGGGTTTTTGCCTGTTGTTCAAGCTATTTTAATTGCTGTGGGTAACGAGATTGATGCAGGTGATAAAGAGCAAGCGCTTCAAATAGCACAAAATTATGGCCATGGCTCGATAGTTGAAGCTTTTAAACAATATAATGTTGGTCATGCTTTTAAAGATGCAGCAACATTTGGTCAAGTTGAAATGGTACAATGGTTGCTAGAAAGAGCAAGTGATGAAATCACTTCTGAATTCAAAGGATTAGCATTGGGAGGCGCCGCAAAGAATGGTTATATAGATGTCATTGAAGTGTTATTAGATAAAGCTGCTAATGAAATTGATGAATCTTATTACAATCGCGCAATACATCTTGCGCAAGATCAAGGTTATGAAAACGTTGTTGTTTTGCTGCAGGAGCAGCGCATCAAAAAAGTCAGTTAAACTCTTTCTATCGTTATTTATGCTGCGTTGCCAGTGTTTTTAAAGTTAATACTTTTCATTATAAAGTCCTAAGTGATTCAAAAATAATCGCTTTTTTGCTTCATTGTGCTGCAAAACATCTTTTTGATGACAAGCACTCATTTTTTATGGCATGGTTAAGGCGTTACGAGAAAGGCTCGTATCGTTGTAAGCCAAATCTTATCATGCATTAAGTTTTTAAGAATTGAGGAGATTGATATGTCTGTAGAAGGCCCAGTTGTAGAAACCCACGTCGATGTCGCTGTAAAACCCACAAAAGAAGAAATACGCGCAGCTAATAAACTCTCCATGGAACAATTTCTTGCTAATTTGAAGGACCCTCTTGCAAAGATGGGTAGAGATGATTACATAGCATTAGTTCAGCAGGAAATGATTGAAAAACCAGCTGAATTTGAAGTCAAGCAAGAAAAAGACAGATACGGAAAGAAGATCCCCAAAAATGAATTTGATGCAATTGAAGCAGGCTTACTTGCACAGCTGCGTGCTTTATCTTTAGTGCCTTCTGTTATGCCCACAGTGCCCACAAAACCTGCTGCGCAAGGTTGGGGAACAACTTTTGGCTTAGCTAAACCAGATGAATCGATTGCCCAAGCTCAAGCTGCTTATGCAAAAGAATACGAAACATATCAAGCTCAAAAGAAAGATTTTGATGCACATGATTTAGCGCACAGAACTTATCAGCAATCAAAACCAGCAGCCAAAAGCTCAATGGAAAAAGTTTTGGCAAAGCAAAAAGTTGTACTTGATAAATGGGCAACAACCGTTCATCCTGAAACGCCGCTTGGCATTAAACAAGCTGCAGGTCTTATACCTAATGAAGCTAAAGTTGATGCTGCGCCAAAGGCTTGGAAATCAAAAACTGGCGTGGTTTCTCAGTTTCATGCGCAATCAAGAGCGCAGAAAAATGAGTTTCAACAACCCATTATCAATGCTTATAGAACCTTGAAAAAAGAGCAGGAAGATGCTTTTAATCGTGCACAACGAGCTAGGCTTGAACATTTACGAACGGAAATTAGACCTGAGGCCGTTGAAGTTGAAATGGCGGAAGCCAAGGAGCGAAGCAGGATTGCGAAGCTAACAAAGTAATCCTTATTTTTTGCTTTTCTTTGAGCTTAGGTGCTTCTTGATATCAAGGGCACCTATACCCACTGCATTTCACCGCTGACGCGGTTGTTGATAAAGATTAATTTTTATTTGCTAATACCCTTTCTACTGTATCCACAATTGCTTGGGTTTGTGTGTCAATTTCAATGTTCACCACATCACCCGCAATGGCATCACCAAATGTTGTGACACCTAAGGTTTCAGGAATAAGATGCACACTAAAACTGCCGCTATTATCGACTTCCTGCACCGTTAAGCTTACGCCGTTTACAGCAATATAGCCTTTATACAAAATATATTTCATCCATAAAGGATTGCAGGCTAAAGTGAGGATATGTTGATCATTTGCTTGATTAACATTAGCAATTTTTGCGGTGCCAATCACATGGCCAGATAACAAATGCCCACCGATCTCATCGCCAAATTTGGCTGAGCGCTCAACGTTAACCCAGGTGCCGCTTTCAAAAGTAGACACATTGGTGCAACGAACGGTCTCGGCGATGGCATCAAAGTAAACATCTTGGCCCTTGATTGCTACCACCGTTTGGCAAGCGCCATTCACGCTAACGCTGGCCCCAATTTTTAAATCACTTAGTAAAGCAGCAGAAAATTGCAGCGCATAACGACTCAAGCTTGGTGTGTGCTCAACAAATGAAACGCGAACTTTGCTTTGAACAATGCCAGTAAACATAAATAAAGGTCTTCTTTCCTTAGGATGTGCTAACACTAGCTTTTATAAACAGGCTAATCAAGTAAATTGCACAGATCCCGATAATATTCCCTAACGGGATCCTGAATCATACGATGTTAAGGGTGGCTACCTAATTAGTCCCGTACGGGATCCTGGGTTGTTTACGATTAAGACAAATCTGCTATTTGATCCCTGACAGGATCCTTTTCTTTTTGAAATGTGTTAGAATACTAAAAAAGTCCCGTTCGGGAGTATTACACCATGAAAATCATCAGTAGTGCGCGCCAGTTTGGCTATTTAATCAAAAGAGTCCGCAAATCAGCACAATTGACTCAAAAAGAGCTTGCTGCAGCCTCAGGAACAGGGGTTCGTTTTATCCAAGACTTGGAGAAGGGTAAGACATCTTGCGAGCTGGACAAGGCGCTCTTAGTCGCCAGCATGCTTGGGATCCGTTTAGATGCACGTTTACCAGTATTAGATACGAGCTATGCATATACATCAAGAAAATAAATTAAGCGTTCGGCTTTTTGGTGCACAGGTAGGGTTATTAACCCATACCCCAAAAGCAAAACTCCAATTCGTCTATGATAAAGGCGCACATAGTGCACTCTCGCAATCTTTGCCTTTAAAAGATAAAACCTTTGAACACCGTCGTTGCTTTGCCTATTTTGCAGGTCTTATTCCTGAAGGTGATAAATCCTTACCACTTTTAAGCAGAATACTGGGCGTTAATCAAAATGATTGTTTTAATCTGCTAAAAATAATGGGCATGGATTGTCCGGGAGCAGTGAGTTTTCATCCCTTAGACGAGAGGATAAGGGATACCACTTTTACCCCCTTAAGAGGGGAAATACTTGATGCACACGCACTTGAGAATCAGCTGCAAACTTTACCGCAGGCGCCCTTATTCTTTAATAAAGAAAAGGTACATGTAACCCTAGCAGGAACAATGAACAAAGCTGCAATTTGTCTTATTGAAGATAAGATCGCTATTCCTGATAAGGGCTGCTTCTCAACCCATATTTTAAAGCCCGCTATTGGCATAGACGAGGCGGCTTTAATTAACGAATATTTTTGTATGCGCCTTGGCGCAAGATTAGGGATAAATACAGCCAAGGTGACAATTCATCGGGCTCATAAAACACTTTACTTGCTGGTTGAGCGATTTGATAGAGAAATCCAAGGAAGCAAGATTCTGCATTTTCATCAGGAAGATTTTTGCCAAGCCTTAAGTGTGATGCCTTATGCCAAGTATCCCCAAGAAGGTGGCCCTCAATTTAAAACCTGCTTTCAATTGTTGCAAAGGACCAATATTCCTGCAATTTCACGTAATAAAATGATGGCTTTAATTGCCTTTAATTATTTGATCAGCAATTATTCAGCTCACGCCAAAGAGTTTGCCATAAAATACATAACGCCTAAACAATTTGAGTTGGCACCATTTTATGATTTGCAATGCTCCGTGTTGCTTCCTAACCGTTCTCATATGGCCATGAAAATAGGTGGGACTTATCATCAAGATGAGATCAATGAAAGCCACTGGCAGCAATTTTGTGCATTACGCGGTTATTCTTATCCTGCCTTTAAACTGATTATGCAAGCTCAAAAAGATAAAATAATTGATTTGGCCAAAGAAGAGAAAATATTACTCAAAGAAGCAGGTTTTGATACTGATGTGGTAGATAGGGTAATAAGTGTTATTGAAAAGAATATTAAATCTGAATAATGATGAGGTGACTGCTGATTTTGAATGGCATGTGGGGAATCACTTTTTTTATGGCGTAGCCATGAAATAAAGTAGTTTCCCCATATGCCCCGCGGTGTCTCACACCGAATTGTTAATGGCCGAGGCGGCGCAATTTAGCTAGTGACGCTGCAATTTCTTCTTTGCGACCTCTGTCTTGAATTTCATAACCTTTACGAACAGGTGCTCGTTGGGCTACTTCAAGATGTTTTCTCGCATCTTCATAGTTACCGGCATCGACAAGGAAATCACCTAAGTAATAATTAGAATCGCTACCCTGGGGTGAAATTTGCACAGCCATTTGCAAGTTTGAGCGTGCTTTATCTTTGTTACCAAAAGCAACAGGCCAACCGGGCACTCTGGCATAGAGCGCACCTAACACGCCATAAGCAAAACCGTTTTCAACATGACTGTTAAGCGCAATCGCTTCTTCTAGCAAAGCTTTTGCTTTTTTAACATGCGGTAGCACACCTAAGCCGCCTTTGATGGAAGCGTATGTACTTAAAATAGTGGCATACCAAGTCAGGACTTCTGGATCTTTGGGATTTTTTTCATAAAGTGCTTGCGCTTGTTTGATAAGCTGCTCAAATGCAGGAAGCTGTTTGCTCTTTGGTGTTTGAAATTTTGTGATAGCCCAATCAGTGCGGAGTTTAACAATGTCCGAAGAGGCTGCATCTGCGTTTTGATGCGCGCTAGCTGCTTTATTTTCTGCTTTAGCAGCATGAACTTCATTGGAATAGCTTGTTGGGACAAAGAAAACAAACAAACTAACTATAAATGCTATCCTTGCAAATAAGGACATGATGGACTCCTCGTTCTGTTTATATCAGACAAAAGAAACCATACTAGACCTTTGAAGGAAGTCAGACAAGATAGATACAATTTTTGGTTTAACAACTTCGATTGAATCTATCTAATCTGCAAACTAACAAACAGGTTTTAAATGGATCAGAAAAAGCCTTTGCTGTTATAGGAGTTGGGTTGTTTATTGTCGCATCGATGCGCTTGCTTGTGCCGGTTATCAGTTTGATCAAATTGCTCTAGGCCGGTGAGCAGTCTGAGAGGCTTGGGTGCTTTTATTGATGCATTATAAGCAATGCTATATACAACTTGAGGCGCGAGTAGCGCTCCTGTTTGATCAATGTTTGTCCTTGCTTCCAGCGGTAGGGCGGATCTTTGTACTAAAGGTATGGCTGAGCTAGCCACAAGCGTGGGCGCCAAACTCGCATTCTCATTAGCTTGGTTTTCAGGTTTTGGGGCATCATTTATGGGGGTTTCTTTGGCTCCTCGATAAATAAGCAAACCATTGATTGCCTCAAATGAGCCTTGTTCAATGGCATGATTAAGCACTGTTCTTTTTAAGGGATCTGATTCATCAACAAGATTAACATCTACCAATTTGTTATCAATGTAATAAAAGACGCTATCCCATTGCCCAGTTTTTGCTGCTTGGAATAACTTGATATCGTAAGAAGGTCTTGGACCATATTGCCAAAGTTGAATAACAATACTTGGGTCCTGCGCTTCTGCATAATCAAATAATCGCCAACCTTGCGGATGAAATTCATCGCGTGCATGTATGTCAAACAAGCGGCCATTTTTAATCTTGTTCAAGGTTAAATGGTTAAAAACCATTGTCCAGTTTCCTGCTTTGGCATAACGAAATACTTCTAGATCATAAGAAGGCATCACACCATATTTAATCATCAGATAGGTATCTAGTTTTTGCATTCTAATGATGGGTAATTGAATATATTTTCCTAGGCCATAATCAAATAAACGCCAGCGCTCAGGATGTGCGTTATGCCTTGCCGTAATATCTAGCACAGGTTTAGGTGATCTTTTATTAATATCAAGGCATAACATAACAGTGTGCCAATCATCTTGAGAAGCTGCGCTTAGCATGCATTCTGTGAGTTCAACAGGACTTATCAGTGTATTGAACAGCATTGAATCGACAGCAGCCCAGTCGCCCCTTTGAGCCGCTTCGAGAATGGGGATGTTCAGCATAAGTTAATTTTCCAATTCTTAAAATAAATTGGCAGGATGTTAGCGTTTTGACTTTAACTAATCAAGTAAATTTGGCGTGAAGCTTAAAAAAGTAGCCATTTTACAGCAAGCACAGAGGCGAGCATGCCAGTTAATTCAGCAATTAAACCAGTAGCAAGAGCATGACGAATACGCTTTATTTGAACGGCGCCAAAATAGAGTGCTAAGACGTAAAAGGTCGTTTCTGTTGAGCCCATCATGGTGCTAACAAGATAACCTGTATAGCTGTCTGGCCCTATAGCAGGATTATTGATGACATCTGTCATCACGCCAAAACTGCCGGAACCTGAGAGGGGGCGCATGATTACCATGGGAATGGCTTCGGGTGGGATCCCCACCAGGGAAGAAATGGGCTTAAGCAAATTGCTAAGTGCACTTAACATGCCACTGGCGCGAAACATGGCGATTGCGACTAACATCGCAACCAGAAAAGGTAATACCTTTAAGGCTATTTCAAAACCAGATTTTGCGCCTTCAATAAAGCAACTATAAATATCAACCTTTTTTAACATGCCAAACCCAAGGACAAATACTATCATTGAGGGCAAAATCCAAGGCGAATAGGCTCTACCAAAGGTCAGGGTAAGAGGGATTAATAAAACGAGAAAACAAATGGCCATTATGCTAACCCAGGTAGGATACTGTGTCATCGCAGGATTATTGTTTTCGGCTTTGATCTCGATAGTTGGGGTAGGTGTCCTGGTTAAGCGTTGTAAAAATTTTGCGGTGAGGATTGCAACAATGGTGGAGAGCAAAGTTGCTATTAAAGTTGTGGTGATAATGCCAGCAGGATCAGCGGAGCCTGCGCTTGCACGTAAAGCAATAATTTTAGTTGGCACCAAAGTAATGCAAGAAGTATTGATGGCTAAAAACAAAACCATTGCATTGGTCGCAACGCCAGGATGAGGATTAAGTTTATCTAATTCCTGCATTGCTTTGAGTCCAAAGGGGGTTGCCGCATTGCCCATGCCAATCATATTGGCAGAGAGATTCATCACCATGGCCCCAAAGGCAGGATGATTAGCAGGAATTTCAGGAAAGAGCCATTTGAGTAAAGGGTAAAGTAATTTCGCAAGGCCTTGTAGAACGCCTGCTTCTTCCATAACTTTCATCAAGCCCATAAAAAGGGCTAGCACGCCAACTAAACCTAATGCCAAAGTCACAGCATCATTAGCGCCATGCAATAGCTGATCAGTCAGGGCATGCATAGGGGAAGTTTGAGTTGCTTCACTTGCTGTCCATTGCCACTGTTGCCACACCGTTGCACAGTAAGCTGAAAAGACTAAGAAGAAAAAAACCAAATTCATTTTATTACTCTTCCCACTTCAAATTTATGCTTTGTTGCCTGCGCTTGCTCACCCCAGTCAGTTTACACTAAGTAGGCACGCCTGGGGATTTGCTCGCTTGGCGCCTCGCCTACCTAGTCCCCCTTGAGGGGAAATTCAAACTGGTTTGAGTAATTTCTTCCCATTTTCCGCCGTCGCTTTAAAAAAGAGAGGGCGCGATTTTATTTAGCTTGAGTAGCTTAACTTGTTCATACGTATG
>CAZBZP010000001.1:7432-70506 GCA_964496435.1 Uncultured Candidatus Berkiella sp. | reverse complement strand
AAAGAGAGGGCGCGATTTTATTTAGCTTGAGTAGCTTAACTTGTTCATACGTATGCAATAAAGAAGTATGAGCCAGTAGTTTTATCGTGTAAACTACCGGCTGGCCAGCAATTTACTAAATTGCTTTGCATAGAATTTGTAATTTTGTGATAGTATTTGCCGCCGCTCTAAGAAGTAGAGCTAAAAGAATTAAAACAAACACTCAAGAACAGTTCCGTCTGGGAGGCGCATGAATGAGTGATGATATAGTAGATACCGGTAGACGGCGGTTTTTAACTGCTGCAACAACCGTTATCAGTGGGGTAGGGGTAGCTTATGCTGCCTCCCCGTTTGTCTGTTCTTGGTTCCCCAGTGCGAGAGCACAAGCAATGGGCGCACCAGTTAAAATTGATGTCAGCAAACTTGAGCCAGGTGCTCAATTAACTGTCGAATGGCGTGGACAACCTGTATGGGTCATACACAGAACTAAATCAATGCTTGAAAGATTGCCATCGCTAGACAGCGAATTGCGTGATCCCACTTCTGAGCAACAACAGCAACCTACTTATGCGCACAATGAGTATCGTTCAATCAAACCTGAATTTCTCGTTTTAATTGGGATTTGTACCCACTTAGGCTGTGTACCGCTTTATCGTCCTGAATTAGGAAGTGTTGAACCAAGCTGGCAGGGCGGTTTCTTCTGTCCATGTCATGGTTCCAGATTCGACTTAGCAGGCCGCGTGTTTAAAGGTGTTCCAGCGCCCTTAAATTTAGTGGTGCCTCCTTATAAGTTTGAAAGTGATACCGTTATAGTTGTCGGCGAAGATCAAAAGGCTGCGTAATGAATAACTCATCATCAGGATTGTTAGCATGGATTGATAAGCGCTTCCCCATGAGCAAGATGTGGAATGAGCACGTTGGGCAATATTATGCGCCAAAGAATTTTAACTTTTGGTATTTCTTTGGTTCGCTTGCTTTGCTCGTGCTGGTTAATCAACTCTTGTCGGGCATTTGGTTAGCGATGTTTTATAAGCCTTCTGCGGCTGAAGCTTTTGGTTCTGTTGAGTACATCATGCGTGATGTCCCCAAAGGTTGGATTTTACGATACCTTCATTCAACAGGCGCTTCCTTTTTCTTTATTGTGGTTTATTTGCATATGTTCCGTGGCCTTCTCTATGGATCATATAAAAAACCACGTGAATTGATCTGGTTGATTGGTACCGCTATTTACATTTGTTTAATGGCAGAAGCTTTTATGGGTTACTTATTGCCATGGGGACAAATGTCATTCTGGGGCGGTAAAGTGATTACCTCGCTCTTTGAAGCCATCCCTGGCATTGGACCAACGCTGGTCGAATGGATGCGTGGTGACTTTAACGTTTCAGACGCTACCTTGAATCGATTCTTTGCCTTACATGTTGTTGGCTTACCTCTTATTTTCTTATTACTTGTGTGGATGCATATTATTGCTTTGCATGAAGTGGGTTCTAACAATCCAGACGGCATTGAAATAAAAGAACACAAAGGTCCAGATGGGCATCCTATCGATGGCATTCCCTTTCACCCTTATTACTCGGTGAAGGATTTCTTTGGCGTTGGCGTGTTCTTAATATTCTTTTGTTCAGTTATCTTTTTTGCACCAGATTTAGGCGGCTTTTTCCTTGAGGCGCCCAATTTTGAACCTGCAAATCCCATGAAAACACCGGAGCATATTGCCCCTGTTTGGTATATGACGCCTTTTTACGCCATCTTACGTGCCATTCCAGATAAGTTAATGGGCGTTATTGCGATGTTTTCAGCGGTACTCATTATTGCTTTCTTACCCTGGCTTGATAGAAGTCCTGTTAAATCGATTCGATATCGTGGTCCGATTTATAAAACCGTACTAGCTATCTTTGTCGTGAGCTTTATCAGCTTAGGATATTTGGGCCTGATGCCACCAAGCCCTGGAAGAATGATTGCAGCGCAAATATTTTCATTTTTCTACTTTGCGTTCTTTTTGTTGATGCCAATCTATTCAAAAATAGATAAGACGAAACCTGTTCCAACGAGGCTAACTTACAAATGAAAGTAATAAAAGCATGTTTGGGTGTCTTCTTTGCGGTTAGCTTAATAGGCGCTGTCTTTGCTAGTGAAGGCGGCGTTCACCTTGAAAAGGTAAAAAATGATTTGTGCGACAAAGCGTCATTGCAGCGTGGTGCAAGTCTATACATGAACTATTGTGCTGGTTGTCATTCCCTGCAGTATGTGCGTTATAAGGACATGGCCAAAGATATAGGCATCGTAGACAAAAAGGGCAATGTACTTGAAAAGTTGGTTAACGATAACCTGAATTTTATCAGTGATAAGCCAAACGATCCTATTTTGGTTGCAACACCTAAAGCCTTATCTGCGGTATGGTTTGGTGTTTCTCCACCGGATCTTTCCTTGGTATCTCGTTCACGCGGTAAAGACTGGTTATACACGTATTTAAAAAGCTTCTATGAAGATCCTAAGCGTCCTTGGGGTGTAAACAATGTCGTCTTCCCTGATGTGGGTATGCCACATATTTTGCTTGCCCTACAAGGCACGCAAGTACCTGTTTATAAGACAGTGAAATTAACGGACGATCAAGGAAACACGGTTGAGAAGCAAGTTGTTTCTCATCTTGAGCTTAAAAAGCCTGGTACCTTAACACCAGAAGCTTATGATAAAGCGATGACCGATTTAGTAAACTTTTTAGATTATGTTGGGGAACCCCACAAATTAGAGCGTAAGCGCCTTGGGGTTTGGGTATTATTGTTTTTAGTGATATTTACCTTTTTTGCGTATCTACTAAAACGTGAATATTGGAAAGATGTCCATTAAAGGAGCTTTTGATGGCAGTAGTCGCAAATAAACGTAGCGTCATGACACTGTATTCTGGTGCCTCAGATCCATATAGTCATCGTGCTCGTATTGTTTTAGCTGAAAAAGGCGTAACGTTTGATCTATTTGAAATCGACGTAGACTCTCAGGTTGAGGCTTTAATCGAGATTAATCCCTACAATACAGTGCCTACTTTGGTTGATAGAGATTTAGTGCTCTACGAATCAGAAATCATCATGGAATATTTAGATGAGCGTTTTCCTCATCCGCCTTTGATGCCAGTATACCCCGTTGCTAGAGCGCGCAGCCGTTTAATGCTTCATCGGGTGAATCGTGACTGGTACACGCTAATGAATAAGATCCTTGATAGAAATGCTAATCCACTTGAACAGCAAGAATATCGAAAAGCACTTTATGAAAGCATTGTTGCGGTATCCCCCATGTTTAAAGAGATGCCTTTCTTTTTAAGTGAGGAATTCTCTTTAGTGGATTGCGCTATTGCACCGATGTTATGGCGTTTGAAACTGATGGGCATCAGTTTGCCTGTAGAAGCTAAATCTGTTCAAGAATATGCAAAGCGCTTATTTGATAGAGAAGCTTTTCAAGTTAGCCTTACCGATACCGAACGTGCCATTGGTGGTTTTGAGTAGCATGAATTCGAGCAGGCCCTATTTATTACGCGCATTTTACGAGTGGATAGTTGATAACAATGCAACGCCATATCTCGTTGTTAATGCTGATTTTCCGCAAGTCAGTGTGCCGCGTGAGTATGTAGATAATGGCCGTATCGTTTTAAATATTTCACCAGGTGCCGTAAGAAACTTATTGTTAGCCAATGATCATGTGGAATTTAACGCAAGATTTGCTGGGGTTCCACACGATATCTATGTCCCCATGAAAGCTGTTAGTGCCATTTATGCCAAAGAAAATGGTCGTGGTATGGTCTTCAAAGATGACGAAGAAGATGATACGCCACCACCAGAAAAACCAATTGAAACCGAAGCAGGTGGAAAGGGTGGTAAAGGCAAAAAAGGCGGAAACGGTCGCCCTAAATTAACAGTGGTCAAATAGGGAATTATGTTACGCCGAAGCTTTTATATAAGCGTAGGCGGACGGCCGCCCTTTTTAGTTAAAATTCCCGGTATATTTAAGAGAATATTAAGCATTCACTTCATCAGGTGTAATTAGTTTGAGCTTAGGAAAATAGCTTCGATAACGTTTTACATCTCTCGTAATCAGCGGTATGCCTAAAATGGCTGCATGAGCGCCAATATAAAAGTCTGGCAGGGGCGAGCCCTTTTTACCATTTTGTTTTAAATAATATAAATAGGCCTTACCTGCTAAAAATGCTGCTTCATAAGGTAAATCTAGCCGTTTAAATTGGCTTAAAGCCTCATCAATTAATTCTAGGCGTTCAATTTTTATAGATACTTCAGAGAATATAATGGGATTAATAGCTAAAGGTACAATTTGTTCTTCTAGTATATCAATAGACCACTCAGCCCAAATCGGATCATCAGTGATAATGTCCAAAATTACATTAGAATCTACCAATATCATTTTCTTGTCATCGCCATTATTTCATCAGTAGTAAACTTACCTTTAACAAGACCACGTATTTTTCTAAAAGGAGAAGACCCCTTTTTTTTACGCAATATAACAATATTGTTTTCAACAACAAATTCAACTTCAGTATGAGGTAAAAGACCAAAGCGCTCACGGATTTCCTGAGGAATAGTAACCTGCCCTTTTTGAGTAATTTGCATATACCCACCTACAAAAAGTAATAGTAATACTAGTAATGGTAATACTAGGGGGGTTATAAATCAATCATTTACGTTAATTGCATCCCATTTGAGTATAAATTAGCGTGTAGCTACATAAAAAATAGCTAATTAGCTAAATTTTGGATAAGATAAAGATTATGACGGTCTTTTAGGAGAGCGTTATGAAGCGACTATTCTTTCTTGTCCCCGATCTCGATGAAACGGCTAATATCGTTCATGAACTATCTGGCTTAGGTGTTAAGCAAAAGCACATTCATATTTGTGGTGGCTTAGCAGAAGATTTGGAAGAGGCACATCTTAACCGTGCTGGCGTCTTTTATACTTCACACTTAGGTTCAGCTATTAAAAAAGGTCCTTTTGTCGGTTTGCTGTTTGCTTTGTTTATTTTTACCTTGTTCTCAATCGTCTTGCCACCGAACATACACATCAATGCCTTTGGTTTTATAGCTATGTTGTTAATCGGCGTTGTAATTGGTGTTTGGGCAACTGGTTTGATAGGAATAGGTGTAAAAGATGAAGTGGTAGAAAAATATGAGAAGTATGTGGAAGAAGGCCATTTTATTATGATGGTTGATACGCCTGATGGGAAAGAGCAAGAAGTAACTCAAGCGGTGTTATCACATCATCCTGCTGCCAAAAAAGCGATGGAAGCAACAGCGCATTGAGGACATTAATTTTTTAGTATTCGTACAAGCCCATTTTTTTGATCAAAGGTGACTTTATACTTCTCAAAAAAGTTACTGCCCAAGGCGCCTGTCGTGTCAGGGGCATTACAGTTTAATTGCCCAAAAAATACATAAGGCGATTGGAAGTTTAGAGATTCAGAAAAAATGAGATCGCCATGGAGTTGAGAGAAGTAATCTACAGTTGCATTTCCTCTTTCATCTTCAACCCCCAACCCTTGAATATTCTTAAATTTAAGCATTTCGGGTATTTTACAAGCATCAATATAAAATTTTGGATGATACGTTGTTGATAAGACAAAATCTTGGGTTATTTCTTTTTTTAGTTTTGAGAAATTAATTTTCCCTGGGATGACGGGAATAGAGAAGCCTTTTGAATAAGCTATATTGTTTTTATCCTCAGATAAGCTTGATTTTTCGACGATTAGTTTTTCAGCTTTATAATCAACCGTCACTAAATAACCATAGAAAGCTTGTAGGCTGATAACACCATCCATGTGAGAAATTTTGCCACGTTTGACGAGCTCTTCTAGAGAGTCACTACCAACGATACCATAATTTTTAAGAATGACACCGCCGACATTAATCTCATTTGCCATATAGGTGTTGATGGTTTCACCTTGCGCATCGTTGCCGATAGTTTGTGTTTTCGCTATTGGTAATTTTAATTTTTTGGCAAGATTTTCTGTTATTAAGGTCTCACGATCCGCGGTAGATATTTTAAAGTAAAAAGGACCTTGGTTATTGATCATGACCTTAACAATAGGGCACATATAGTAATCACCGATAGGTGCGGTGATTTCATGTTTTTTATTTAATATGACTTCAGCGGGTATTAATATGTCTGGCGCGTCAGTTCTATAGTGCAAGGCGGGTTGTTCAGCAAAAGCACATGTATAAAAAGACATGACTGAGATTAAAAAACTAGCTTTTAGGACCTTAACAAATATACTATGCGCCATAATATTAACTTATTTTTTATATACAAAGAGTAAGCTTAGATTAAACATAGCATTCTTAGATTAAAGCTCAATTCCTGAAATTGCTAGAGGTTAAGTGGCTGTAACTTTATCCTTAATATGGGAAAGCACATTGTTGATAATTTCCTCAAATGAAAGGTCGTTATTTTCCAAGATGATTAAGGGCTTGGAGCAAGCTTTTACCAAGGTTGGCATGTGTGCAAAGTGGCTTTCAAGACACAAAATTACATTACATTGATCAAAAGGTAAGCCTTGCAAGGAAAAATCATCAAGCGTTTGAATGTGATAAACCAAGGAATTTAACTGTTGGTTTAAAAGTAAGGCATTGGCAGCATTAAAAACAGAAGGTGAAGCACACATTTTCTCATTATTGATAAATGCCATGTTGTCTTGAACCAAACCGACATGTTCATAATTATTCATAAGGCAATCAATTAATTTTTGTAATGGAAATGCTTGTGGATGTTTCCCACAGATAACGATAATGGGAATGCGTCCTTTGTCAGGAATAAGACTAGATAATACTTGTTGGTGAATATGTGGCGTTGTAATGATCCCAAGTTGTGGTTGGGCATTTATTTCTAATAATGCGCCGCCAACCTTAAGATAGGATTCTTCTATATTAGGGCAAATAAAATCAATGCCTGCAAAATCTAAGCGTAAGAGCTTTGCTGCTGTTTCAACTAGATGCTTATTATCAGGATGAACTTTGTCAAAAACAGCCACTGGGGTGCCGCCCGCAGAAATATTCGCTGTGCGACTTAAAGCAATAAATTGCCCGCAAGGTAGGATGCTGTCTAAGCTACAGTTTTGCTCGGCTAAGAAATCAACCATTATCTCATTAATTTCAATACGTTTTAGTGCAGCGCTTTTTAGTGTTCCTCGGTTGGGTTGTTGATTCATAATATCTATAAGCGATTTAATGGAATTGATACCATCACCTGTCACACCCGCAGGTATTCTCTCAATGGCCCAAATTAACTTCCCGTTTAACAAAAGAAGACGATAGTCTTTACCCTTAACATGTTCTTCCATGAGGATTGCATTAGAAAATTTCTGGACATGTTCGTATGCTTTCTTGAGTTTTTCTTCGCAAGTGATATGAGCAAAGACACCAGAGCCACCTTCTTGGTTGCGTGGTTTAATGACGACAGGGTAGCCCAATTCATTTGCTTGCGAGATTGCTTGCCTTTGGCTATGAATCACAATTTGCTGTGGAACAGGAAGCCCTGCTTTTTTCCATAATTGCCAGGTATACTGTTTATCCTTTGCTAATTCTGCCGAGAGAATAGATGTCTTATCGGTAAAAGTGCTATCAAACCAGCGTGAATGCGCACCTTGACCAAATTGATAGGTAAATTGTGCAATATGACACCAAGGTATATCTAATAGATGGGCAGCCTTTATAAGCCTCAAGCTATTTGAACCCCGAGGAGCTTGCACTTTTAATCTTGTAATCAGTTCTTGAATTTCAAAGTTGAGTCCCTCATTGGGTATGAAATGCGATTGAGCTAATTGCTGGTAAAAAAACTGTAGCATAAAAGCCATGGCCTGATGAAAAACATCTTCAATCAGCGTTGGGATCCAAATCGCAAACACTCCTTCATGCGCGTTAAGCGCTTGGACTTCAATATCTTGTAATATTGGAAAACCTGCTGCTCTTTGAAGCGCACAAACTGCTTCACCCAGTAAATAGCAAAGCTCTTGAGTGCAAGACACATTAAAATCAGTTTTAAAATAGTAAGTAAGTGCTTGTTTCATCTGTGCTAAATCAAGTCTATGGGGCGTTGTTTGAATTTTTAGCATCACCACAGGCTGGCGATACCCATTCATATACCCTTGGTAAAAGTGGGGTTTTTCAATGAGGGTGAAAAGCAGTTGGGGATCTGTGTTCGTGTGAAGATGCGATGAGGGATAATCAGTGCCCCATTGCTTAGGTTGGGGTGAGGGTAGGGCTTCTTGTGTGAATTGATAGCGTATTGATTTCATTTTCTATCTTATTTTTAATAGGGCTAAACTGCATGAGTGGGCAACGCTCACCCAACGCATAGGAAGGATGTACAAGATTGCCTTCAATGAAAAAGGAGGCAAGTGTCTTTCTTATTTCTGCTAAGGTTGGGAAAGTATAATGTATGCTGTTATTTTTGTAATTGTCGATAGTTTCTATGAGATTTTTTGACCATTGAAGTTTTTCAAAAAGCATTTCATTATTCGGCTTAAAATTCTGCGCCCAAGTTTGCCATATGTTATTTAAGCATACGCCTTCTTCTAAGGTGCCATGCAATGCCATTGCAAGACGCCATTTGAGAATATGAAAATTACTTATGTTGCCCGCTTGAAAATCTGCTTTGATGCTATCCAAAGTTTCAGCACAATTGGGGCGCATAAAATAACGCATGATTAAGCTGCCGCTTGGTTTTAGCACGCGCCATATTTCTTGGGTCATTTTTGCATAATGTTCATATAAGAGGGTGCTATAGCAGCCATCGCCAATAACAATATCCATAGAAGCCAAAGGAAAGGGCAAGTTAAGCCAATCACCAGCAATTGCCATTGGTTTAAGCGTGGGTGTTTGGGGAGGTAAAATGGATTTTATCATCGACAAATTGTTATCGACAGCGAATAACTTGGTGCCTATTGGCCAGGTTATATTGGCAATTTCAGGGGTAACACCGAGTAATAAAACAGATAGGGGCTGTAAATTGGTGCGTGCAAACTCTTTTATCCATGCACTGCTGATGGCAATGTCTTGCTCACACGGCCGTAGCGGCGACCCTAGGAGTGCCCATTTTTTTGCTTGTTCATCCCAAAGCGCCATAGTACAGCCGTAGTCAAGAACTTAGATAGCTATTATTGAAATAAGTAGTACTTAATGCCAAGCATAAAGGTATTGGTACTAAATACACCTGAAGCTACGTTATTTAAGCCATTGTTGATAATTTCAAAACCATCTTCACCAGTGTAGGTTGGCGCAATAGCATCTACATTTAATTTGCCGTAATAAGTGTGGATGTAATCTGCTGTAACCGAGGTATGTTGTGCAATTTTTCGTTCAAATCCAACACCTAAACGAAGATGGGGTTTGTTCTTGTCGGTTGCATTCGCAACGTAGGAAACAAAAAGCGGATTTGGATTCAAATTAAGGAAACTATGTGAATCCAGTTTGAGGGTGTTTATAGCAACACCAATGCGGCCATATAATAATGTTGTTAAGCCTGCTTGGTAACCGAATCTAAAATCACCACCAAACTCATGGTCGCGTATTTCCATTGATGTGGTAGTTGATAGTGTTAATGGCGTTGCACGACCGTTTTGGCTAAGAGTATAAGCTTGGTTTTCAAGCGTATTTTTACTGTTTTGCAAACTGCCATAAAATTCAAAACCAACATAAGACTTGGTATCACCAAGTAAAGCCCCAAAGCCGAGAGTGAAGGCACCTATTCCGTTGAGACTGGTCAAATCAACATCATTCTCGAAATTAGCGAGGTAATTGCTGGTGTTATGAAAAAAATCGATGACTTGGGCGTTGGCATATGATGAAAGGCTGCTATTTGTTACCTGCATACCGCCAGCAAGGCCTGCATAAAATCCATTAAAGCCGCCCATGTTTGTTGCTGCCACTGATATAGCTGGGGCAAAAACACCTATTGCGAGTAAACTAACCTTTTTCAATTCTGAATCAATCATGACTATTCCCTTTGTTTGATCAATTAGGTGCAGAATAAAAGTTTGAAAGAAAACTAATTATAATGCATAAAGCACGCATTCATTATTTATCAATAATAAACGCGTTGCAAGAAGAGTGGGGGAAAGTGGGTCCTTAGGCAGGAAAAAACTTGCCTGGGTTGAGGATATTTTTAGGGTCAAACTGGGCTTTGATTTGTTTCATTAATTTTAAGGCGCTAGCGGAAAGCTCTTTATTGACGTAATCCCGCTTTTCGATGCCAACGCCATGTTCGCCTGACAGACTGCCATGCAGTTCAACAACTTTATCAAAAAGCTTGTTTAAGCAGGCTTTGGCTTTTGGACCTTTGATGGGATCAAAAGGATCTATCAATAAATTGACATGGATATTCCCATTACCGGCATGCCCAAAGTTAACAATCGTGATTTGGTATTCTTGTGCTAATGTTTGTGTGTAATTTAATAATGCAGGAATATTTGAAATAGGCACAACTACATCTTCATTAATCTTATGGGGTGATAGACTGCGAAGTGCTTGGGATAAAGATTTTCTAATGGCCCATAACTTCTCTGATTCTTCTGATGTTGCCGCAACTGCCCAGGAAATTAAGCCCTCATTTTGGCAGGCATTTTTCATCAATTCGACATCAGCTGATAAATCATCAGAACCATCTACCTCAATCATGAGCATACTACCGGCATCCATTGGCAAATCTGCTTGTGCATGATTTCTGATCATTTGTATGGCATTACCATCGATAAATTCACAACCGCATGGCGTAATAGGTTGGTTCATGACTTTGGTAACAGCTTGCGCAGCACTTTCCATATCCTTAAAAAAGGCGCGCATCGTGCGTTTAGCCTTTGGCAAGGGAGTAAGTTTCAACACAGCTTTAGAAACAATGCCTAAGGTGCCTTCAGAGCCAATGAATAATCGGGTTAAATCATAGCCCACAACGCCTTTGGTAGTATAAACCCCACACTCAATCGTATCGCCATTACCAATGACAGCGGTTAGCGCCATGGTATTGTCACGCGTGGTACCATATTTCAATGAACGAGGACCTGCTGCATTACAGCTTACATTGCCGCCGATGCTGCAATAAGCTGAGCTGGTGGGATCAGGAGGCCAAAAGAAACCTGCTGCATTGGCGGCTTTTTGTACCTCGGCATTGAGTACCCCGGGTTCAACCACCATCAAACGGTTGGCGACGTCTAGACTTATAATTTTTTGCATGCGCTCTAATGAGAGCACAACACCGCCTTGCAAGGGGATAGCAGCGCCAGTCGTGCCACTTGCCCTTCCTCGGGCAGTAAGTGGGACGCCATATTCATAACATAACTTTACGACGCTAACGATTTCTTCGTGTGTGTGTGCAAAGACCACGGCTTCTGGTAGGGCATGACGGCGGCTATTGTCATAACCATACACCCAGCAATCAGCCGGATCGCTTAACAATTGATGACCTGAAAATTGTTTTGTCAAAGCGCTTAAAAAATTTTCTGGTAACATATCTTTTCCCAAAACGGGGACTATCCCACGATGCCAATCCTTTGCAAGGCAAGCAGACCCTTATTAGGCCTGCTCGTATTCAAATATTTTTACAACTTTTTTAACGCCTTTAACGTGTCTTGCAATGTCCACCGTGATTTCTTCTTCAACAGGCTTTACGATGCCCATGAGATAAACAATCCCATCTTCGGTCACGACTTTTATGCGGGTAGGGTTAACATCTTTGGTCACAGCCATTTCGGATTTGATTCGGGTTGTTATCCAGCTATCGGTAGAACGTTGCAATACGCTGCTGGGTTCTTTCAACACAATCTCATCATGGACTTGTTTAACTTTTTCAATATTTTTTACTTTTTGTACGATATCGCCACGTACACTTCTGGAAGGTGCTTGGCCAATTAATAACACGTTGTTGTTATAACTTACGGCAGATACGTGCACGTTGGCATCGTCACCGGAAACATCACTGACAGTTTGCATGGCTTTGAGCTGAATGCTTTTGTCTTCAACGATAGTGCCGGTAGTGCGTCTGTCTTGGGCTGCAACAATTGCACTGGTGGCAGCGCCACCAACAACAACGGCTGCGCAACCTTGAAGCACAGGAAAACTCAAAGCAAGGAATAATAATTTAATGGGAAAATTTATCTTACACATGGTTGTGGTCCAAATTCTGAATCAATATATTCACATAAACAATGTATCACCAAGAGGTGTACTTCTTGAATTCTGGCGGTAGACTGTGCTGGTACGCGCAGTTCAATATCTTCTGCTTGTAAAATACGTGCTAAAGGGCCACCATCTTTGCCGGTTAATGCAATAACACGCATGCCTTTGCTATGTGCGGCATAAATAGCATTCAAAATATTTTGTGATTTACCGCTGGTGCTGATGGCTAATAAGACATCACCTTCTTGTCCTAAACCTTTTATCTGTCTCGAAAATATTTCATCGTAACTATAATCATTAGCGATGGAAGTGATGGTGGAGGAATCGGTCGTTAAAGCCATTGCTGGTAAGCTAATACGCTCTTTTTCAAATCGATTTAATAATTCAGCGGCAAAATGCTGAGCATCAGCTGCAGAGCCACCATTCCCGCAGGCCAAGACCTTACGTTTGTTCTTTAATGCTTCAACCATGCACTCAGAAGCACGCACGATATCGGGCGGCAAGGTATCTAAAGCCGCTAATTTGGTGTCGATGCTATCGTTGAAAAGCTGACGAACTTTTTCTAGTTTACTCATTTGTGGGTTATCTAACTATGCTGTTGTTGTTTAGTGCTTATGCTCGAACCATTTTGAATGTAGGCTAGGCGCCAATCGAAGACATCAATATAAAATGGAAAGAGCACAGTTATTCTACTCTAAATGCGTCCTGGATCCAGGTAATTTTGGGATTTGGTTGGTCACCTGAGATTGATATCACGTCAAATCGTACTGAGAAGGGCTCTGTCCAAGGACGGGTATCAAGATAGAATGCTGTTGTTTTAATGATTCTTTGTTTTTTTTGCGGGGTAATAGATTCATAGGGCTCATTATAAGCTGTGCTCTGTAATGAACGCACCTCGACAAAAACCAGCTCCTTTGCCTTGCGCATTATAAGATCAACTTCACCCATTTTGCTCTTAAATTGGCGCTCAAGGAGCTTTAAGCCCTGTTTACGAAGATAATATAAAGCAAGCTCTTCAGCTTTATTACCTTTACGTTGGGTTGGACTTTGCTTTTTAGCAGATTTAATATCATCACACATCATAAAACGGATAAGGCCAGCTATGGTAATTCATCAAGGTAAAGTAAATATTTTTGAAAAGCATCCTAAAAAAACGCTTTTCACACTCGTTTTATTAATGGGCCTTGCTGTCTATGGTGCAATATCAATTAAATTTATCAATAACAAATTTACTGAGTTTGAAAACAAAAGTATCAAAAAAATAGTGCATCAACATCATGTCGCGAATATCATTGATAACAATGTAGGCCGATTTATCAAACTACGCGAATATAGACCTAATCAAGAAAAATTAGAACGCCCTACACGCAATTACATCAAGAATATTTATCCTAATACCATAGAACGAAAATATTACCGTGTCGTGACCGATAGCAATGGCTTTATCGGTCCTTCCGAAATACATGAAAATCCTGATATCAAAATCGTATTCTTGGGTGGATCTACGACAGAATGTCTGTATATGGAAGAAACGGAGCGTTTTCCTTATGTGGTGGGGCGCCTTTTAGAAAAAAATCTTGCCAAGAAAGTAAACAGTTATAATGGCGGTGTTTCTGCCAATGAGTCTATGCATTCGATTAATATCTTGCTCAATAAAGTGTTACCCATGAAACCCAACATGGTGGTTTTTATGCATAACATTAATGATTTATCCATCTTACGTTCACAAGGCTCATATTGGTACCCAAACTCATTAAAGAGTCATGTGCAAACAGCTAAAAATGTGTTCACCCGCTATGAATTTCCCCAAACACAAACGCTTTTTGATGAAAAAGAAATAAGTGAAGAGTTTGCGCGCAATTTACAAACCTTTGTCGCCATTTGCAAAATACGCAATATTGTTCCTGTCCTAATGACTCAAGCAAATCGGGTCACGGATGATGCTTTATATCATCGCTTTAATGACATTATTAGAGAGGTTGCGCAAAAAGAATCTGTTGCATTGGTAGATTTGGCCGCATTGATTCCGCCAACACCGGATAATTTTTATGATTCCTATCACTATAAAGCAGCAGGTGCCAACCTAGCGGCAGTGCATATTGCAAGCCATCTACAACCTTTGCTGCAAGAGAAATCCTAAAGATGGATGCATTTATTTTAATTCATGGTGCTTGGCATGGTGCTTGGTGTTGGCAACAAATCATCCCTTTGCTTGAACAACAGGGGCATAAAGTCATCGCACCTGACTTAGCAGGACATGGAGAAGATAAAACACCCGCTTTAGAAATTACATTCGATAGCTATCTTGAAAGCCTTGAAGGTTATCTTAAACAAGCTTCAAAGCCTCTTGTCTTGGTGGGCCATAGTTTTTCAGGCATGATCATTTCAAGCTTGGCAGAGCGTTATCCAGATAAAGTTAAAAAATTAATTTATATTGCAGGCTATTTGCCACAAGATGGTCAATCTATGTTTGATGTGGCTGCGCTTCAAGCGCCAACACGTTATGTAAGAATGATGCGTGCGGATGTGAAGAATAATATTCTCAGTTTCCCGGCTTATGCGATGAAAGGATTTGCTTATCATCAATGTGATGATGCGCTCTTTAAAAATATACAGCCTTTATTTTGCGATGAGCCTTATGCGCCCCTTATTACGCCGGTCTCCTTAAGCGAACAACGTTTTGGGCAAATACCGCGTGTTTATATTGAATGCACCCAGGATAAGGCAATCCTCATTGACACCCAGCGCGCCATGCTCAACAAAGTGCAGTGCGAGGTATATAGCTTGCCTACTGACCATTCTCCTTTCTATTCGGATCCACTTGGCCTTGTGCAACTCTTAACTAAGTCTTGCTGAAAATTTTTACAATTAAATAGCTGGAATAGCCTTTTTCCTACAGCCAAACGATGAATGGCTATGATATTAACTTTACTAATCCTCATAGTTTTATATATTTAAATTAGTTGTTAGCCTAATTTCAGATAAAACATTTTCTCAAGGATGAGTAGGGAAGGCAGTTGTGAGCAGGAAGTGGCTTGGAATGCTACTAATATCAGGGGCTGTTTCGCTAATAGCAACCTCATGTTTTGCGGAGCAGCATAGTAAAACACCGCTAGATGAATATCGTGCGAAGCGAGAGGCACATTCAACGCCTAAACGCACCGCACGTCCCATCATTCCCACAAAAAGATTAACGCATATTTTTGATAATCTTTATCACACGCCAGAAGCAGCTTTAAAGAGCAGAGATTTTGATCAATGGAGACACACCAAGGATAAATTGCGTTCTTTGGCTTCAGTGCATTTTACAGATTCTGTTCAAATAGGTTTAGATAGAGTTAAAACCGGTCCTACAAAAGCCATGAAAAGTGAAATTGTCGACGTGAATTCACATCTTGCGCCAAGATCAAACGGTACAACCTCTCGTGGTATTGGCTTGCAGATGCGGGTTAAGCTAGATTAATTATCGCTCTTATTTCGGTTTATTCATTTTATGCACATTCAAAATGCTATCAACAAGGCGACGTGACTTGTTATTTAATTCAGCATTGGGAAGATTTTCAAGTGCAGATGATTGTTGTAGGTGGTGTGCTTCTTCTGGCGCTTTCTCTTTGTTTTGTGTGGGATCTGGTTTGCTGAACAAGAAGCCGAAGAATTTCACGTGCCCTCCTACTCGTTAAACCAACTATTAAGTAATAATTCTAACACTTAAATCAAAAAAATGTCCATTTCTTCTAAAAAAATTTCAATTACCTAATAAACTCGCTATAAATTGCGCATTTTTTTCTGCTAAAACATTCATCTTTTCGCTGTCTTGCCTAAATTTTTCAATATTCTCTTTAAGTGTAACTAAACGTGAATTTGAGAGCAGATATTGATTTTGAATGGGCGCTTCCATCAAATAATCTGATTCAGACAGAGATTTTTTTGAATCATTAAGGCGTAGCTCTGAAGGATCTGCCACTTCGCGAATGGCTTCGTAATAGGTATAGCGGCTATTGGCATCGCTTAAGCCTGTTAGTTTCCTTTCTGGAGCCATCTCTTTTAAGTTTTCAAACGCAGGCATGATGCTTGTTTTAGGATCGGTGATATACATAGGTCACTCATTTGCCTTATTTATTCATGATGGTGTTAGGATTGGGGCGATTGTGAAAATTTCAATGAAGTGAAGGGCGTTTAGAGATAAGCGCGACTTTTAAAGAGATGAGCGAAGGAGTGTGATGATGAAAACCATGAAAGCTGCTGTCTTTATAAAACCTGGCAAAATTATTTTAGAGGAAAAACCCATCCCCAAGGTGGGGCCAGGAGACGCCTTAATCAAAATAACCACCACAACGATTTGCGGCACCGATGTTCATATCTTAAAAGGAGAATATCCCGTTGCACCAGGTCGCATTATTGGTCATGAGCCTGTGGGGACCATTGCAGAATTAGGCATAGGCGTAACAGGTTATCAGATTGGCCAGCGTGTTATTATTGGCGCCATTACGCCCTGTGGGCAATGTTTTACTTGTTTAGATGGTCATCATGCACAGTGTGGTGGACATGCTATTGGTGGTTGGCGTTTTGGTAATACCATTGATGGTTGCCAGGCTGAATATGTTTTAGTGCCCCACGCAATGGCAAATTTGATGCTTGTGCCTGATCATTTAACAGATGAACAGGTATTGATGTGCCCTGATATCATGAGCACCGGTTTTTCAGGCGCTGAAAGTGGCAAAATTAATATTGGTGATACGGTCGCTATTTTTGCACAAGGCCCCATTGGATTATGCGCAACAGCAGGGGCAAAGTTAAAAGGTGCCAGTAAAATTATCGCGGTTGATAGTATTCCTGAACGTTTGGCAGTATCAAAAAGAATGGGCGCGGATATCACCCTTAATTTCAAAGAAGGGGATGTTGTTGAGCGCATTATGGAGATCACCGAAGGAAGAGGGGTAGATGTAGCCATTGAAGCCCTGGGTCAACAACAAACTTTTGAAAATTGCTTACGCGTTCTTAAGCCAGGTGGTACCTTGTCCAGTTTGGGCGTGTACTCTGGCAAACTTTCCATACCAGATAAAGCATTTGCCGCAGGCTTGGGCGATCATAAAATTGTGACCATCTTATGTCCAGGTGGTAAAGAACGCATGCGAAGGCTTGTTAATATCGTATCTTGTGGTCGCGTTGATCTAAAACCACTGGTCACACACCGGTTTAGATTGGATGAGATTGAAAAAGCCTATGATCTTTTTGCCAATCAACGCGATGGTGTTTTAAAAGTGGCTATAACGCCTTAGACATTTTGTATTCAGCTTTTGGATAACCAGGCAGTAGGAACTGCCTGGTAACGAAGGCGGGATAGCTTAATTTATTTGGGTGGGAACGCCGTTTACAATTTTAGCCCATGAAAGTTCACGTTGGATTTGGTTGTCACCTAAGGACAATTGTCCTGTAGCACCAACAAGGCGACCACCTGATTGTAATCGATTAAAGCTAGATGTGATTTGATAAGCATCTGCGCCCATCGCAAACAAACGGTTGTATTGATCAGATTGCGCTTGGTCTTTATTCAACAACTGGGTTAATTGAGCACCTTGTTGTCTATCTACTAACCAGGGCATATCACAGAAAATAACACCATTCATATCTCTGTCACGTTTAGCATTAGGATGACCACTATAAACGCTGCTTGTCGCATAAACAGGTAAATCTTCTGCATAGTAAAAATCAAATAAAGGCTTTAACTGTCTTGCTTGATCAGGTGGAGCCGCCATCACGATAACATCGAGATCTTTGGCGCGACGTGGTTGGAAATCCATTTTTTCGTTCAAAATGCCCTTTATCTGATTGGCACGTTGTTGACTTTCATCAATGCCGAGTAAACGTCTGACGGGCGCTGATTGGTCATAGGAAGAATTGATAAATACGGTACGAACAACTTTGCCACCATGACGTTTCCATTGTTCTTCAAAGGCAGTTGCAATCCGTTTGCCCCAGGCATTATCGGGAATGATAAGTCCTGCATTATGGTATCCCGCTTGAAAAGCCTTATTGGCGATTTGTTCTGCCTCTGCTTCAGGCGCCAGTGTATATTGCACAAATTTATGTGAAATATCTTTCACTTGGGGGGAATGGTTTAAAGCAAGTACTGGTGTTTTAAGTGAAGATTTCATACTAAGGCGGTGAACATCTTCTTTTGATAAGGGGCCAACAACAAAATCAGCGCCTTCATCTAAAGCGAGATCATAAACACGCTGTACATCTTGTTCTTTGGTGGTGTCATACACTTTGACAACAGGTTTTTGGCCCTGTTGTTGATAATAGCTTGCCAAAAAGCCTTCGCGAATGGCTTTTGCAGAATCGGCATGTTTACCTGTTAATGGTAATAATAAAGCGATTTGTTTGGGATGATTATAATGATCGCCAAAGCCTTGTGGATTAGGGTATTCTTCCCTTGCGTTTTCAGGGCTTGCGTCTGAAGGAAAAGCCATATGATCATTGGAGGCTTTTGAACCAGGCAGATTGCAACCACTTAACAAACTAACTAAAAGCAAATACTTTAGGTAGGTATCTAAACTCTTTTTCATAAATCTTTTGTTCCTACAGTGAGGCATCGATGCAACAAGAGAAGGCTAAACTTTACGTGGTTGCGACCCCTATTGGCAACCTTGCAGACATAAGTCATAGGGCTCGCGAGGTATTAAGTCATGTAACTTGGGTAGCTGCTGAAGATACACGTCATAGTCAGGGCTTACTTTCACACTTAGGTATTGATACGCCCTTGGTGTCTTATCATGATCATAATGAATCAGAACGTACACCTGTTTTAATTCAAAAATTATTGCAGGGTGAAACCGGGGCATTAATATCTGATGCTGGCACACCCTTGATTAGCGATCCGGGTTATCATTTGGTGGCACAAGCGCATGCCAATGGGATCCAGGTAATTCCTATTCCGGGTCCTTGTTCTTTGATAGCAGCCTTAAGTGCATCTGGTTTACCCACGGATAAATTTTTATTTGAAGGTTTCTTAGCGGCTAAAGAAAATGCCAGACGTAAGCGATTAAATGCTTTAAAAGATTTTGCTCACACCATGGTATTTTTCGAAGCTCCGCATCGTTTTGCAGATCTCATTAAAGATGCGCATGAGATATTTTCAGGTCAGCGTCAAGCAACGGTGGTGCGGGAATTAACCAAAAAATTTGAGACTATTAAAAGAGATAGTTTAGAAAATATTATTGCTCTTATTGATGCCCAAGAAATGATCATTAAGGGTGAATGTATTTTAGTGGTGGCTGGTGCAAACATTGCTGAAAATGAAGATGAAAATACCTTAGAAGCAAAACGGGTTCTAGAAATATTATTGAATGAAGTGCCACTCAAGCAAGCCGTTCAAATGGCAGTTAAATTAACCAATCAGCCCAAGAATGCACTTTATGATATGGCGATGGAAATTAAAAATAAATAAACCCCCTTTGATACCAAAGGGGGTAAAAATCCCCTATTTATTTGATAGGACCTTGCATATAACAAACCGAGTGCGTATCCTTAGTCCCGAGAGTTGGCCAGGCAATCGCTGTATGTTTTACATATGGAGGAAAGTCCGGGCTCCATAGGGCACAGTGCCAGGTAACGCCTGGGGGGCGCGAGCCTACGGAAAGTGCAACAGAGAATAAACCGCCTAAGTTCGAAAGAACCGGTAAGGGTGAAACGGTGGTGTAAGAGACCACCGCGTTCGTGGTAACACGCAACGGCACGGCAAACCCCACTTGGAGCAAGACCAAATAGGAACCCCTGTTCACTTAGATGAACGATATGTGGCCCACATAGGGTTCGGGTAGGTTGCTTGAGGCATGCGGTGACGCATGCCCCAGATGAATGATTGTCCGCGACAGAACCCGGCTTACCGGCTGACTCTTTCTTTTCTTACCTTTATAAGCTAATAGCTAGATGGCGAATGAGAAATTAATTTGTTTTGATTTCGATATGACCTTGGTCAAAGGCCATTTTCACGCAAGCTTAGTTCGTCAGGGTGTATTACCCAATGTCACAGAACCCGGTGTGCAAGTATTGCAAGCCGATGGCCATTTTTTAAGAAAAGACCTTATTACAAGGCAATTTGTTTCAATTCCACAAAATGCTGGGGCAAGTCTTGCACAGATTGAAGCATTACTGCGTTCTGATATTGGCCCTAAAAATCCTAGCCATATTGCCAAAGTGATAACTTCAGCCATTGATAATGGGCATAAAATTGCGATTGTTTCATTTACGCTTTATCCAGAAGTAGTGATTCCCACCTTGGTTGCAATCTTAGGCGAAAATGCGAAACAGTATATTCGGCAAATTTGTATTGTGGGTGGATTTCCAAGTGACAATAATCCGGATGCTACCCCTTTAGGAAAATCAGAACATATCAAAGCAGCCCAAGCGCACTTTGAAAATTTTGGTTTTAAAATAGGCATTCAAGATACGATTTTAGTGGATGATACAACGCGTAATTTGGATATCGCCTGTGAGATGGGTATGCCAAAAGAAAATACAATCAGGGTCTCTAAAGCGCCGAATGCAGAAGCTGATTACCTTCATGCATTAAATGAGATTGTGAAAAAAATCAGTTGAATAACTTTCATTGACAAAGACCAGTGACTAAATCTATAGTGATGGCTGTTTAACATCATTAGCACTATGACAACATCAACACATCACACGCATAATCCCGTCATGCTCCAAGAAGCACTAGAAGGGCTAGAGATTGTCCCAGATGGGATCTATATCGATGGCACTTTTGGGCGTGGTGGTCATAGCCAAGAAATTCTAAAACGCCTAAACAGCAATGGCCGCCTTATCTGCTTTGATAAAGATCCCCAGGCGGTATCTTATGGCAAAGCCATTCTTGCTGATGAGCGTGTCACTTTCCACCATGCCTGCTTTAGTGATATGTATCGTATTGCCAAAGAGCAACGCATCGATAAAAAAGTGAATGGTATCTTACTCGATTTAGGTGTTTCTTCTCCCCAATTGGATGAAGCTGAACGCGGCTTTAGTTTTATGCGCGAAGGACCACTGGATATGCGCATGGATCCCTTAAATGGGATCTCGGCTGCCAAATGGTTAAATCATGCTAAACCAGAAGACATTACTTATGTCCTAAAAAAATATGGGGAAGAATCTTTTGCCAAAAGAATTACCCGTAATATTGTTGAGGCAAGAACCAAAAAGCCACTGAGCTCTACCTTAGAATTAGCCAATATTGTGGCAAAGAGCGTACCCTATCGAAAAATTGGCCAACATCCTGCAACCAAGACTTTTCAAGCTATTCGCATTTATATCAATCAAGAACTACAAGCCATAGATCAATTATTAGATGATGCCTGGGAGTTATTGGCCCCCTTAGGTCGACTTGCCATCATTAGCTTTCATTCTCTTGAAGATAGAAAAGTGAAACAGTTTTTTCGTGATCACTCCAAGGTGTTTGTGCCCAAAGGGCTTGCTATACAAGAAAAGGATCTCTGTTCACCTTTTGAGTGGGTAGTGAAAAGGCAAAGACCATCGATTGATGAAGTCACTCAAAATATGCGTGCCAGAAGTGCAACCTTAAGGGTCGCTAAAAAGAGGCAAACTTAATAAAACAGGGAAGTGCCATGGTGAAATCCATTGAGAATCAAGAGCAATTATTAAATCCTGCTAACAAAGGAATTTGGCGAATTGCCCTTTTAAGTGTCCTCGTTTTTATGTCTGCTATCGCGGTGGTTTATCATAAGCACAAAAGCCGATTGCTCTTTACCCAGCTACAAACCCTTAACCAAGAAATTGAATCCCTTCAAGTAGAATGGGGACAACTTCTACTAGAGCAGGGCACCTGGTCCAGTGATGCCAGGGTCGAGCGAATTGCCAGAGAGCAATTACAAATGGCATTACCAGAACCTAATACCGTTGTTGTAATCGAAGAAGATACAAAACATTTATAGTGTTACAATAAAGTGGCAATGGAAGGGAATCCCGTTGATAGTTAGCTAAAGAACAATATAATGAAGTTACAACAACTTTTACAAAATATATCTGATATTCCAGCGACGCAGGATGTTGTCGTTAAGGGATTATCACTCAATTCAAAGCAACTCCAAGCTGGTGATCTCTTTATTGCACTGGCAGGTAAAAATACCGATGGCAGAACTTATATTCCCGATGCCATCAAAAAAGGTGCAGTTGCTGTCTTGGCCCAAGCCAATGCTGAAGAAGCGCAGGACTATCACGAGCAGCAAATCCCAATAATTTACATAAATAACTTGGATGAGAAGCTAGATCTTATTGCCTGTCGCTTCTATGAAAACCCAGCGCAACACTTTGAAGAAATTATTGGTATAACCGGCACCAATGGCAAAACAACTTCATGCTATCTTTTAGCACAAGCCTTGAGCAAGCTAGGCAAACCTTGTGCTTTTGTTGGCACTATTGGTATTGGGATGGTTCCTGATTTAAGTAAAAATCCTTATACCACACCAGAACCTATCGCTTTACAGAAAAGCTTAAAGGCCTTACTTGATATGGGCGCTAAAGCGCTCACGATGGAAGTTTCTTCTCATGGATTAATGCAAGCAAGGGTAAAGAGCATTCCTTTTAGCAGCGCGCATTTTACTAATTTAACCCAAGATCATTTAGATTATCATGGCTCCATGTTGGCCTATGGCAAAGCAAAACAAAAATTATTTGAATTCAATTCTCTATTGCGTGCTGTTGTAAACAAAGATGCTGACTTTAGCCAAAAAATGCTGCAAGTTTTGAAAAAAGAAACGCCGGTTGCAGCTTATACCTTACAATCGAAGATGGAACCTTATCCTTTTCTTAGGCCTTCTTTATTTTATCCTATCACCACAAAGAAAATGGATTTAGATCATAAAGGCATACGCCTTCAAATTGACACACCTTGGGGCCAAGGATTATTACAATCCTCTTTGCTCGGGCATTTTAACGCAAGCAATTTACTCGGTATTTTGGCAGAGCTTTGCTTGCAAGGATATGAATTTAAAAAGGTGCTTGATGCCTTACATTTTGCGATGCCTGCGCCTGGCCGCATGCAACGTTTAGGGAACAGTCAAAGCCCTCAAATTATTGTTGATTATGCGCACACCCCTGATGCTTTAGAAAATGCGCTCAAGTCCGCACGTGAGCATAGTACCCGCCGTTTATGGTGCGTATTTGGTTGTGGGGGCGATAGAGATAAAGAGAAACGACCCCTGATGGGCGCTATAGCAAGTGAATATGCTGATAAAGTGGTTATTACCAATGATAATCCACGAACAGAGGAACCACGCGCTATCATTGATGAAATTTTACAAGGCGTTAAAGCTATTACAAGTGAAAAAGTGATAGTTCAAGAAGACAGACTTAGCGCTATTCGTTATGCCATTGAGCATGCCTTGCCGGTTGATACCATTGTTATTGCAGGTAAAGGGCATGAAGATTATCAAATTATGGGAGATACGATTTTCCCATTTAGTGACGTACAAGTCGTCAAAACCTTATTAAGTGAGGATTAAAGTGAAGCTTTCCGAAATTGCTAAAGAAATCCATGGTGTGCTCCATGGTACTGATGGAGAATTACCCGCTATCAATATTGATAGTCGTAAGATCAAACAAGGTGAAATGTTTATAGCGCTTAAAGGCGAAAATCATGATGGTCATGATTTTATTGAAGCAAGTATAAATAATGGTGCAACCGTCGTGCTGGCAGCAAGAGCGCCACAAACGCCAGAAGAAAAAAGCATCACCTTTATTCAAGTAAAAGATACAACAATTGCTTTAGGTGAGCTTGCTTCTATTTTCAGACGTTTATATCCCATACCCATGGTGGCATTAACGGGAAGCTGTGGTAAAACCAGCGTCAAAGGTATGCTTGAATCTATTTGCCAACAACAAGGCAAGACACTGGCAACCAAAGGCAATTTTAATAACCATATTGGCTTGCCCTTAACCTTGATTGGTTTAGATGCAAGTTATCAGTATGCCGTCATTGAGATGGGTGCCAGCGGTATGGGAGAAATTCAATATCTGGGTGGAATTGCCCGCCCCAATATAACTTTGATCACCAATATCAGGCCTGCGCATTTGCTGGGCTTTGGTAGCATCGAAAACGTCTCTAAAGCCAAAGCTGAAATTTATGAAATTTTGCCAAAAGAGGGCACAGCAATAGTCAATGTTGATGAACCCTTTAGTAAAACGTGGCATACGCAGATTCAAAATCGCAATACCATTACCTTTGGTATTGAGAATGAAGCAATGATTCGGGCAACCAATATCGATTTACAAGCTTTCCAGGTTACCTTTACATTGCATATCAAAGATAAAGCAAAGCAAGTAACCATTAACACGCCAGGCATTCATAGCGTTATGAATGCGCTAGCAGCTGCTAGCGCGGGCTTTGCCTTAGCAATTCCGCTGGAACGTATTGTCAGCGGATTAGAAAGCTTTCAAGGCGTGCCCGGCAGATTACGCCGTTTTAAAGGCTTGCAAGATGCCTGCATCATTGACGATAGCTATAACGCCAATCCAGGTTCTGTGAATGCAGCCATAGACGTACTAGCGCATTGCCAAGGCAAGCGCATCTTTGTCATGGGAGATATGGCTGAGTTAGGTGATAATGCGATTGATTATCATGTGGCCGTAGGTCAAAACGCAAAAGAAAAAGGGATTGAACGCTTGCTTGCCGTTGGTAAATTAACAGAGCATGCTGTTAAGGCTTTTGGCGAAGGCGCAACATTTTATCCCGATAAAGAAGCACTTGTTATGGATCTTAAATCAACCTTGAATTCACAAACCGTTATATTAGTGAAGGGCTCACGAAGTGCCAAAATGGAAGTCGTTACTAATGCCCTCGTCGCAGAGGGGGCATAAGTTATGTTTTTATGGCTAGCGGATTTTTTATCGCAGTATTTTCGCATCTTCCACGTATTTGAATACCTAACATTACGTACAATCTTTGCGGCATTAACAGCGCTGATTTTTTCCCTATGGGTTGGCCCGCACATGATTAAATGGTTGCGCAACAACCAGATGGGTCAACAAGTGCGCTTAGATGGTCCGCAATCTCATTACAGCAAAGCAGGTACGCCAACCATGGGTGGCGCTATTATTCTGGTTGCTATCAGTGTTGCCTGTTTCTTGTGGGGCGATTTATCCAATCGTTATTTCTGGGTAGTGTTATTAGTCACGCTTGGCTATGGGCTTGTAGGTTGGGTGGATGATTATCGTAAGATCATCAAGAAAAATTCAAAAGGCTTAGCGGGTAGATGGAAATATTTGTTTCAATCTATTATTGGTTTGCTGGCGGTAAGTTATCTTTATATTACAGCAGCAACCCCTCAAGAAACCTCTTTGATGTTGCCTTTCTTTAAGAACGCGCTGATCCCCTTGGGTATGTTTTATATTGTTTTATCTTATTTTGTGGTTGTGGGTGCCAGCAACGCTGTTAATCTCACCGATGGTTTAGATGGCTTGGCTATCTTGCCGACCGTATTGGTAGGTGGGGCTCTGGGTGTATTTGCTTATCTTGCCGGGCATACTGAATTTGCAAACTATCTTGCTATTCCTCATGTACAAGGGGCAGGCGAGTTATGCGTTTTTTGTGGTGCCTTGGTAGGTGCTGGGCTTGGGTTTTTATGGTTTAACGCCTATCCTGCGCAAGTTTTTATGGGCGATGTAGGTTCATTGGCTTTAGGCGGTGCACTTGGCATTATTGCGGTGGTGGTAAGACAAGAAATCGTTTTGTTTATCATGGGCGGTGTGTTTGTGATGGAGACCGTCAGTGTTATTTTGCAAGTGGCCTCCTTTAAACTGACGGGGCAACGTATCTTTAAAATGGCACCCATTCATCACCATTTTGAATTGAGCGGTTGGCCAGAACCTAAAGTGATAGTTCGTTTTTGGATCATGACCGTTATTCTTGTGTTAATCGGCTTAGCAACGTTGAAATTACGATGAGCAAAAACAATTTACATATCATTATTGGATTAGGGGCAACAGGGCTTTCTTGTGTGCGCTTTTTAAAGAAGCAGCAAATACCTTTTGTTGTGATGGATACACGCGAATCGCCTCCCAATCTGGCTAATTTCAAAGCCCAATATCCCGATGTTGAAGTTTACACGGGCAAACAATGGCCACAGGAGCTGCTAAATTCAGCAACCGCTTTGGTGGTAAGCCCGGGTGTTGCGGTGGCAATTCCGCCTATTCAACAAGCCAAGGCAAAGGGTGCCCAAATAATTGGTGATATCGAGCTTTTTGCCCGCTTTAATAAAGCACCTATTGTTGCTATTACGGGTGCTAATGGCAAAAGCACCGTGACCACACTGGTTGGCGAAATGGCCAAAAGTGCAGGAAAGAAGGTAGCTGTCATCGGTAATATTGGCACACCGGTTTTAGATATTTTTGATGAAGCCTTAAATGAATTGGATTTGATAGTAATGGAATTATCAAGCTTTCAGCTTGAAACAACGCATACCTTAAAACCCGTTGCCGCTACTATTTTAAACATCACGCCCGATCATTTGGATAGATATGCCAGCTTTGAAGATTATGTCAAAGCCAAGCATCGTATTCATGATTTTGCAAGCCAAGTCATAATTAATAAACAAGATCCCTTAACCACCTCTGATCGGATTGCAGATAATGCTAAAAAATGGTTCTTTAGCACCAATGCACCCCTGGCCGGCGAGTTTGGTTTGCAAAAAGTGGATGCAAAAACCTGGCTATGTTTTGGTGAGAAAAAATTAATTGCTGCTGATGAGCTCAAAATAGTCGGTTTACATAATTTGGCAAATGCCTTGAGTGCTTTGGCGCTAGGACATGCAGTGGGTTTATCTTGGGAAAGTATGTGTGAAGCCTTAAAAACTTTTCCAGGTTTAGAGCATCGTTGCCAATTGGTGGCCCAAGTTGATGGTGTACGTTGGATAAATGATTCCAAGGGTACCAATATTGGCGCTTGTGTTGCTGCTTTAGAAGGCATTGGACAACAATTAAACGGCAAAATTGTGCTGCTCTTAGGCGGAGATGGAAAGGGTGCGGATTTTAATGATTTAATACCTTTGGTATCCAAATATTGCCGTGAAATCGTGGTTATGGGTAAGGACGCGACTACAATTATCGACGTGCTGGATAATGTGGTGCCCACAAGATTGGCACAAGACATGGAAGAAGCCGTAAGCTTAGCAAAAGACTGTGCACAACCCGAAGATGTGGTGTTACTGTCTCCAGCTTGTTCCAGTTTAGATCAATACCAACATTTTGCTCATCGTGGAGAGGTATTTATGAATTGTGTTCAGGCTGCTTTAGAAAGAGTAAAACGTGTTTCTTAAAGATACAGCAGTATTTGCCAATGCAAAAAGAGATCCCATCTTACTGACGGCAATTATTTCTTTATTTGCTTTAGGGCTTACTTTGGTAACCTCTGCTTCAATCGCTGTTGCCGAGCGGCAAATGGGTAACCCTTTCTATTATACCCTTCATCAAGGCGTTGCCATGTTGGCAGGTCTTATTGGCGCCTCCATTATATGTGCTATTCCTATCAAAACCTGGTATCGCTTAAGTGGCCCCATGATGGTGGCAGCTTTGGCTTCTTTAGTACTCGTATTGATACCTGGCATCGGTAAAGTCGTTAATGGTAGTGCAAGGTGGCTCAATTTAGGTGTCACGAGTATTCAGGTTTCAGAGTGCTGTAAATTAGCCGTTGTCATTTATATGTCCAGTTATGTCGTTAGGCATACACAAGCACTGAAACAGGAAGTCGCTGGTTTTGTGCGCCCAATGTTATTACTTTCTGTTGTGGGTGCCTTGTTAATTTTGGAGCCTGATTTTGGGGCAACAGTTGTGATCCTCATCACTTCCCTGGCCATGTTATTCTTGGCTGGTGTGCCCATGTGGCAATTTATTGCCTTGCTCACTGTTGTCGCAGGTGTGTTAGGTGTCGTTGCTGTTTCTGCACCTTATCGTTTAGCCAGACTTACCTCCTTTTTAGATCCTTGGTCAAGACAGTTTGATTCAGGTTATCAATTAACCCAGGCGCTCATTGCTTTTGGTCGTGGTGAGTGGTTTGGTGTAGGGTTGGGGGGTAGCATTCAAAAGTTATTCTACTTACCTGAAGCGCATACCGATTTCGTTTTTGCTGTTTTGGCAGAAGAATTGGGTCTGATTGGCGCTTTGCTTACTGTCGGTTTGTATATCCTATTTGTTTGGCGTGGTATGATTGTTGGCTTGAATGCCCAAAAGCGCGATGATCGCTTTGCCGCTTTTATGAGTTATGGCATTAGCCTCTGGGTTGGTTTACAAACATTGATAAACATAGGTGTTAACACGGGCGTGTTACCCACCAAAGGTCTAACCTTACCATTTTTGAGCTATGGTGGAAGTAGTATCCTTGTGATATCTGTCGCAGTGGGTTTATTAGTGCGAGTTGATTATGAAAATCGACTTGCCCGCAGCCGGGAGACTACCGTTGGGCGAAGGTCAAAAAGATAACCGTCAACATCATCACAAAAAAGTCATGATCATGGCCGGTGGGACAGGTGGGCATGTTATGCCAGCACTTGCCGTTGCACAATTTTTACAAGAACAAGGCAATCAAATCCATTGGCTAGGAACAAGCGCAGGATTTGAAGCACGCTTGGTGCCGCAAAAAGGATTCCCCATCTCTTATATCCATATTCAGGGCATCAGACGTACTGGTTTGATGTCTTGGTTATTAGCCCCATTTCGTATTAGCAAGGCTATTATGCAGGCCATCAAAATATTGAGGCATGAGCGTCCCAATGTTGTGCTTTGCATGGGCGGTTATGCAGCAGGGCCAGGCGCTTTGGCTGCATGGCTTTTAGGCTTGCCTTTGGTATTGCATGAGCAAAACGCTATCGCAGGCTGGACCAATCGTATTTTATCGCGCTTTGCCAAACGAATTATGGTGGCTTTCCCTGATGTGTTTGCAGATAGCGCCAAAAAAGTGGTGTTTACAGGTAACCCGGTTCGAGGGGATATCTTAGCAGTTTCAGATGCAAGCCCTCACCCTAGCCCTCGAGAGGGGACAAGAATTAATGTATTAATTCTGGGTGGTTCACAAGGTGCTAAGGTTTTAAATGAAGTCGTGCCAGAGGCGATGGCTTTATTTGCCAAGGATAAATGTCCGCAGATTGTCCATCAAACAGGTAAGAATAATCTTGAAACTACGCGTGCGCTTTACGATAAATATTATCTTAAAGCAAATGTATGTGAATTTATCAACGATATGGCCCAAGCTTATGCGTGGGCGGATATTGTGATCTGTCGTAGTGGTGCGCTGACAGTTTCAGAATTAGCCAGTGTTGGTGTTTGTAGTATTTTAGTGCCATTCCCTTTTGCAGTAGATGATCATCAAACTTTCAATGCAAAATATTTAAGCGAAACCAATGGTGCTTTTTTATTAGCGCAATCAGAGCTAACAGCAAAGCGTTTACATGATTTATTACAAGATTTAATTGATAACCCACAAAAGCGTCTTAGTGTCGCCAAAGCTTGCAAGCATTTAGCCAAGCCTAAAGCCACGCAAGAAGTTGCCCAGTATTGTTTAGAGGTAAGTAAGTGATTCACAAAAACACACAATTTACAGTTCCTGAAATGCGCCGAATCAATACCATTCATTTTATCGGTATAGGTGGTGTCGGTATGGGGGGCATTGCTGAAGTGCTTTTAACCCAAGGTTATCGGATCACGGGATCTGATCCATCTAATAACGCACTTACCGCACGTTTAAAAAGCTTAGGCGCTCATATAACACATAATCATGCAGAAAATAATGTTGTTGGCGCGGATGTTGTTGTCGTATCCACAGCGGTTAAACCCGATAACATTGAAATTCTCACTGCCAAAGCCAAACGTATTCCGGTTGTACAGCGTGCTGCGATGCTGGCTGAGTTAATGCGTTTTCGTTATGGCATTGCTGTTGCTGGTACTCATGGCAAAACAACCACGACCAGTTTGATTGCCAGCCTTTTAGCCCAAGGCGGTTTAGATCCTACTTTTGTTATTGGCGGCAAACTTAATAGTGTTGGCACTAACGCACGTCTTGGAGCAAGCCGTTATCTTGTCGCAGAAGCAGATGAAAGTGATGCCTCTTTCTTGCATCTTCATCCGATGGTATCTGTCGTGACAAACATTGATACAGATCACTTAGGTACTTATGATAATGATTTTTCAAAGTTGAAAGATACTTTTGTTCAATTCTTACATAATTTGCCTTTTTATGGCTTTGCGGTTGTTTGCATGGATTGCCCTGTTGTGCAATCGATATTGCCTCACGTGGCAAGACCCATTGTTACTTATGGCTTTCATGAAAGAGCAGATTATCGCGCAGTAGATTATCAACAAGATGGTATCAAAACGAGTTTTACAGTATATCGACCCCATGGCGCACCTTTGCAAGTCAGTTTGAACTTGCCTGGTAAACATAATGTATTAAATGCACTGGCTGCGATTGCTGTCGCTTTAGAAGAAGGTGTATCTGAAGAAGCGATTGTTCAAGCCTTAGCAGAATTTGCAGGCATTGGAAGACGTTTTCATATTCATGGTGAATATCTTGCGCCTCAAGGTCATGCCTTGGTCATTGAAGATTACGGCCATCATCCCCAAGAAGTACAAGTGACGATAGAAGCTGCCCGTAGTGCTTGGCCAGATAAACGTTTGGTCATGGCTTTTCAACCGCACCGTTATACCAGAACCAGCATGCTCTTTGATGATTTTACGAGAGTGTTATCAGATGTTGATGTTTTGGTGATGACGGAAGTTTATGCTGCTGGTGAAGAACCCATTGCTGGTGCGGATAGTCGATCTTTATGTCGCTCCATTAGACAGCGCGGCACGATTGATCCCATTTTCATTCCTGGCATAGCAGAGTTACGTCAAACCTTAGATCACGTATTACAAGCAGATGACATTCTTTTACTGCAGGGTGCTGGAAGCATTGGTCAAGTGGCTCAAGAATTAGTTTCTGGGCATAACGCCCCCACTCTTGATGCTAAAAAGGCCGGTTAATGCTGCAAGAGAGCCACAAGGACGATAGTACACCGCTGCCCTCGCTTGAAGGTGAACAGCTTAATTATCCTTTAGCCAGTTTAACTTCTTGGCATATCGGTGGAAATGCTGAGCGTTTCTTTTTGCCTTTATCGATTGAAAAATTATCAGCTTACCTTAGCGCTTTACCTGCTGAAGTTGCGCTTACTTGGTTAGGTTTGGGTAGCAATGTTTTAATCAAGGATGAAGGCATTCAGGGGGCCGTGATTTGTACCCGTAAATGTCAGGAACTCTATCAGCAAGCCGATGGCAGCATTTATGCTCAAGCGGGTGTAACCTGCGCGAAGTTTGCTCGTTTTGCCACTAAGCTTGGTTTTCCCGATGCTGCTTTTTTTGCGGGGATCCCAGGTACCATTGGTGGTGCTTTAGCCATGAATGCGGGAGCATTTGGTGGTGAAACCTGGGAGTGGGTAGAAGCTGTGACGGTGATTAATCGGCAAGGTGCACTGATTCAACGCGCAAGCCAAGATTATGATATCGCTTATCGCAGTGTGCATGCCAAAAACCCTTCTTCAATGGAAGCGTTTGTGAGTGGCGTTTTTCGTTTCCCCAAAGGAAATGATGAAGGAATGGTTAAAATACGTGAGCTTTTAAAAAAGCGAGGTTTAACCCAACCGATTGGTACTTTTAATTGCGGTTCAGTATATCGCAATCCACCAGGTGATTTTGCAGCTAGACTAATAGAGGCGTGTGGCTTGAAAGGGTATCGAATTAACGATGCCATTATTTCAGAAAAGCACGCAAATTTTATAATTAATTGCGGTAATGCACAGGCAAAGGATATTGAATCCATTATGAAATTAATAGAAAGCTGTGTATGGGATCGTTTCCAAATTAAACTACAAGCCGAAGTTAAAATTCTCGGGTAAATGGAGCTCAATGTGTCAACATTAATGCAGAATATTGAAATCTATAACGAACAAATGCCAGCGCGTAAAACATCAAATTTGCATCCTAGTGCCTTTGGTAAAGTTGCAGTGTTATTTGGGGGGCGTTCTTCTGAACGTGCCATTTCGTTGGTAAGTGGTGAAAATATTTTGAATTCTTTGATTGCCCAAGGCGTTGATGCCCACGGTATTGATGTAGATGAGCATTTGGCAAAGAGATTGGTAGAGGAAAAGTTTGATCGCGTATTTATCGCCTTGCATGGTAAAGAAGGCGAAGATGGTATTGTTCAAGGGATGATTCAAATGTTAGGACTTCCCTATACTGGCAGTAATGTTGCTTCTTCTGCTTTAGCCATGGATAAAGCCCGTGCAAAATTAGTCATGAATGGCTTAAATATACCAACCCCCATTTTTGGTGTGGCTAAAAATGTAAAATCAGCACAAGACATTGCCGAAAAAATAGGTTTCCCAATTTCAATTAAACCTGTTGCTGAAGGCTCCAGCATCGGTGTAACCCGCGTCGCTAAAAAAGAAGAAATAGCAGCAGCATTTGAACTTGCAGCGCATTATGGTGATGTGATTGTTGAAAAATGGATAGATGGTAAAGACTTTTTTGTAAGCATATTAGGAAATGAGGTTTTACCTTCTGTTGAAGTGCATGCTTCAAACGGCTTTTATGATTATCAAGCAAAGTATGAGTCTGAACAAACGCAATATTTGTGTCCTGCGCCCATTAGTAAAGAAAAGGAAGACGAAGTGCGAGCCATTGCTTATAGTGCATTTTGTGCCTTAGGCTGTCAGGGTTGGGGTAGGGTTGACCTGATGCAAGACAAGGACGGTCATTTCTGGGTATTGGAAGTAAATACCATTCCTGGTATGACTTCACATAGTTTAGTACCCATGTCGGCAAAAGCTGCGGGCATCAGTTTTGATGAATTAGTGCTTTCGATTTTAGCCTCAACGATGGCTGTTGATCAGTTTTCTAAAGTAGTCGGTAAGGTTGCGGAGATCTAAGGTAGTGTTAATGGAGAAAACACGACTCGGTAAATATCGTCGCTATCAACCCAAAAGCGCAAAGAAACCAAAGCAAGTTCGTCAACTGTTAAAACGAAGTGCTCAAATATTAAGTTATGCGTCTGTTTTTTTTGCCTTGGGTTATGCGGTATTTTGGTGTTTAGATCCTTCGCACTTTCCTATCACCTCGGTGAGATTTAAAGGTGAGCGTGACCATATCTCCCAAGAAGAGTTAAGAACAACCATTTTATCTGAAATAAAAGCTGGTTTTTTTAGGCTTGAGGTTTCTACATTACAAAAGCACTTGTTATCATTGCCCTGGGTAAAGCAAGCTGATGTGAGAAAGGTGTGGCCAAATCAGTTAGTAGTCCACTTTGAAGAACATATTCCTGCCGCTTATTGGGGTGATAAGGGCATGTTGAGCGATCATGGTGCGCTTTTTTACCCTAATTTGGAAAAAATAGCTGCCCAAAATTTGCCGATATTGCAGGGGCCAGAAGGAAAATCAACAATTGTATGGCAGCAATATTGTGAAATGGAAAATATAATAGCGCCTTTAAATCTTAAGATAACCCAGGTAGTGCTCGCTCCCAGGGGGGCTTGGCAAGTACAGCTTTCTAATGGTATTACCGTCGTACTTGGGACAAATGATATTCTAATGCGCTTAAAGCGTTTTGTGGGTGCTTATGAAAAGCATTTGCAAGGACATGAACATAAAATGGCATATGTCGATTTGAGATATACCAATGGCATGGCGATAAGGTGGCAACAGTCTTAGACTGCTGGCCATAGGGTTTTTGAGTAAATTGGTTTATGCTTAGAAGAGAATTAAAGGGAGATAGGGATTCAATGTCTAAAAAAACCGACAAAAATTTGATTGTAGGCCTAGATATTGGAACTTCTAAGGTAGTCGCTATTGTCGGTGAGATAACACCAGAAGGCAATGTAGACATCATAGGAATAGGTTCACACCCCTCAATGGGGATCAAAAAAGGCGTCGTCGTTAACATCGAGTCGACCGTACAATCTATTCAACGCGCTGTTGAAGAAGCCGAGCTTATGGCGGGATGTCAAATACATTCTGTTTATACCGGCATCGCGGGCAGTCACATTAGAAGTTTAAATTCACATGGGATTGTAGCCATTCGTGACCAAGAAGTTACACAGGCAGACGTTGATCGTGTGATAGAAGCAGCCAAAGCGGTTGCCATTCCTGCGGATCAAAAAATTCTGCATATTTTACCTCAACAATTCATCATTGATGCTCAAGACAGCATTAAAGAGCCAGTTGGAATGTCAGGCGTGCGACTTGAAGCTAAGGTTCATATGGTGACAGGGAGCGTGAGCGCTGCCCAAAATATTATTAAATGTGTGCGCCGTTGTGGACTAGAAGTTGACGACATTATCCTGGAACAGCTTGCGTCAAGTTATGCTGTTCTCACAGAAGATGAAAAAGAATTGGGTGTATGTCTTATCGATATTGGTGGTGGTACCACCGATATTGCCGTTTTCACACATGGATCGATTCGTCATACTGCCGTCATTCCAATTGCCGGTGATCAAGTTACCAACGATATTGCTGTTGCATTAAGAACTCCAACTCAGAATGCAGAAACCATAAAATTAGATCATGCTTGTGCGCTTGTAAGAATGGCCGATGCAAATGAAATGGTTGAAATTTCAGGCGTTTCTGACAGACCATCCAGACGAATTTCAAAAGCAACTTTAGCTGAAGTTGTTGAACCCCGATATGATGAGTTATTTAACTTGGTTCATGCAGAATTGCAACGCCAGGGCCTCGAGGAACTGATTGGATCAGGAATTGTGGTCACAGGGGGGAGCGCAAAGATGGATGGTGTTATAGAATTAGCAGAAGAGATCTTCCAAATGCCCGTTCGCCTTGGATTGCCAAGATATGTAACCGGATTAGTTGATGTCCAGCGCAACCCGATTTACTCTACAGGCATTGGATTGTTACTTTATGGACGCCAGCAACAGCTTGAAAGGCAAATTGATCCCTCCGCTAGTCATGGATTGCCAGGACTATTTGGACGCGTGAGGCGTTGGTTCCAAGGGAATTTTTAGATTATAGTTTAATGTTAACAAGTTAACCCACTTATATGTGGGCACTTGCCTAAGGAGACACAATGAGCGAAATGTTTGAATTGATGGATAGTTATCCTCAAACCGCCGTAATTAAAGTTATCGGCGTTGGCGGTGGTGGTGGTAATGCCATTGAGCACATGGTCTCTGCAGATATTGAAGGCGTTGAATTTATTTGTGCTAACACAGATGCGCAAGCATTACGCAATTCTTCTGCACGTACTGTGTTGCAATTAGGAACAGATATCACCAAAGGCCTCGGCGCTGGTGCAAACCCTGATGTGGGTAGACAAGCTGCGCTTGAAGACATTGAGCGTATCCGCGAAGTATTGCAGGGTGCTGACATGGTTTTCATCACTGCAGGTATGGGTGGTGGTACCGGTACAGGTGGCGCGCCAGTTGTTGCTGAAGTTGCCAAAGAACTCGGTGCATTAACGGTTGCTGTGGTAACACGTCCTTTCCCCTTTGAAGGTCGTAAACGCATGATCTTGGCTGATGAAGGTATTCGTTCATTAAGTCAACACGTAGACTCACTTATCACAATTCCTAACGAAAAACTGCTGACAGTGTTGGGTAAAGGTGTCACTTTGTTGGATGCTTTTAGAGCAGCTAACAACGTTTTACTTGGCGCAGTACAAGGCATTGCAGAATTAATTACCCGTCCGGGCTTAATCAACGTGGACTTTGCAGACGTTCGCACCGTGATGTCCGAAATGGGTATTGCGATGATGGGAACAGGCACAGCCCGTGGTGAAAACAGAGCACGCGAAGCTGCTGATGCGGCTATCTCTAGCCCATTGCTCGATGATATCGACTTAGCGGGTGCTAAGGGTGTTCTCGTCAATGTTACAGCAGGTATGGATCTGTCCATTGCTGAGTTTGAAGAAGTTGGTGACGCTATCAAAAACTTCACCTCAGACAATGCTACCGTTATCGTGGGTACAGTAATTGATCCTCAAATGACAGATGAACTCCGTGTAACCTTGGTTGCAACAGGTTTAAATACTGGCGGCAGTTCTAGTTGGGCAGATGAAAAATCCGAAGCCCGTGACTATCGCAGCAATGTTCAACGTCCAGTTGTGAGAAAGCCTGTGCAAACAGCAGGTATCACCACATCACAACGCGCTAAAGAACCTGCGACCACGGAAGAAATGGATTATCTTGATATTCCAGCATTTTTGCGTCGGCAGTCTGACTAATATTTTAGATTCTCTTCCCCCGAGAGGGGGAAGAGGGTTGGCATTTTCTGAATAATGTAGTATATAGCCTGGATGCACTTGGGTAGCCCTATGAGTGGCTTGCCCTTATTGTATTTTAAAGAGGTTGACCAACTTTGTTGGGTACATTTTAAGGAAATTGGGCATGCTAAAGCAGCGTACGTTAAAACATACCATTCGGGCGACAGGTGTTGGCGTCCATACAGGTGAAAAAGTATATTTAACTTTGAAACCTGCACCTGTAAACAGCGGTATCGTATTTAGACGCGTCGATTGCAACCCCGTTGTCGAAATCCCAGCAAAAGCCGAATATGTTGGCGACACCGCTTTTTGCACTACCTTAGCAAAAGATGGCGTCAGAATTGGTACAGTAGAGCATTTATTATCTGCCATGGCAGGCCTTGGTATTGATAATGCGATTATTGAAGTCAGCGCACCAGAAGTGCCAATCATGGACGGTAGTGCCGGTCCATTTGTTTTCTTAATCCAATCTGCTGGCATTAAAGAACAATCTGCCAATAAGCATTTCATAAAGATCCTCAAAACAATCGAAGTAACTGAAAATGATAAAGTGGCACGACTTGAGCCACATGATGGTTTCAGCATTAACTTTACTATCGATTTTGATCATCCCGTTATTCGAAATGGCGGCCAAGAATCATTTCTCGATTTTACTTCCATGTCATATATCAAATTAGTAAGCCGTGCGCGTACATTTGGCTTCCTATCTGATTTTGAATGGTTAAGAGAAAAGAATTTAGCCAGTGGTGCTAGCCTTGATAACGCCATTGTTTTAGATGAATACCGCGTATTGAATGAAGATGGCTTACGCTATGACGATGAGTTCGTGCGTCACAAAATTTTGGATGCAGTGGGCGATTTGTATTTAATGGGACACCCTATCATTGGTGCATTCCATGGCGTTAAATCAGGTCATACCCTCAATAACAAATTAATCCGTGCTGTTTTAGCTGATCAAACTGCATGGGAAATTGTGAGCTTCGAAAATAACGTTGATTCACCCATTGCTTATGCATCACCTGAGTTGTTGCAAGATGGGCTGGTGATGGCTTAGTCCGCTTAATCTCCTAAATCCCCCAGCTCGCCTAAAGGCGAGCGGCCCCCTTTACGAAAGTGGGCATTATGCGCTTCGCGCATTACAGATGTTCTTTTCTTAAATGAGCGAAGCGAATAATTATCCCTCTTTTGTAAAGAGGGATGGCCCGTAGGGCCAGGGAGATTTAGCGCGAGCGGGGGATTTATCCCTTCTTCGCAATCCTCTCCAAACTCTCTATTAACTTCTCCATCCCAGGCTGTCCTTTTAAAGAATCTGCCAGGGCTTGCATTTGTGCTGCATTGGCCCCAGATATCTTAAGAGGGGCGGTTTCTTGTGGCTTGGGCTCCTCTTGGGGTTTGGTTATTTCCCATTGGGTATGCACTTTGACTTGAATAGATCGCAGGGCCACCCAAGTTGATTTACTTCGTAGCTGCGACATCAGGGTTGGTACGTGATATCGTAAACGGGTAGCCACAGCTGCATTGGGGGTGAACAAGGTTAAAATGCCAGATTCGTAGCAACCGACGCGGCATTGTGATAAGAGTTCATTATCCAGGATGGATGCAAAAATTTGTTGTAAGGCTTCAATTGCCTTAGCTTGGGAGATTAATTTGCTAAGTTGGGATTCTGAGTTTTCTAATACGGCTTGTATACTTGAACTAAAGGTTGACATAGCGTTCTCATTTTTGGCTATAAATGGATTTAAAGAGCCCAAACAATGAAATTGAATACACTTTCTAAAGCATTCGCAACAAAAGGTAGTTTCCAACTCACTTACAATTTTGCCACGCTTCTTTTGTTAGTCGCAATGGCTTCGATAGGTTTTGCTAGCTGGGCAGGCTTTCGTCTTGGCTTTGCCAAAGTAGGGATTGAACAACCCTCAGCCTTAGCCTACCCCTCAGTCCCGATCTCAGAAAAGATCACAACATCTGGTAACTGTGAACAGCATTTAAAAATACTTACTGAACATCTTGGGCGCATTGAGGCCAATTTAATGCGTATCAATGCCCTAGGGGGCGTTTTAGTTGAAACGGCTGGTCTTGATCCCAATGAATTTAATTTTAATCAACAAGTACCAATGGGTGGCCCCCTTTATGAGGACAGCCAAGATAATCTCCTTCAAAGCCTTAAAATCCTCGATGCCAATATCAGCAAACGCATGTCCCTGATGAGTGCTTTACATGTAGCGCTTCACACCAAAATGGGGCATCAAGAGTTGTGTCTCACAGGTCCTGGCAAATCGGCAACAGAAGGTTGGATTTCATCATTTTATGGCGCAAGGCATGATCCCTTCACAGGACGTAAAGCCTGGCATGCAGGCGTTGATATTGTGGGCAAGGAAGGCTCAAAGGTAAAAGCCCTTGCCGGCGGAATTGTAAGTTATGCTGCAACCAAAGGTGGTTATGGTCAATTAGTCGAAATTCAACATGCTAATGGACTCTCTACGCGTTATGGCCATAATAAGGAAATCCTCGTGCAGCCTGGCGATTTGGTTAAAAAGGGCCAAGATATTGCGCTTTTAGGCTCAACAGGACGCTCCACGGGGCCTCATCTACACTTAGAAGTGCATAGAAATGGGGAAGCAGTGGATCCGGGCGATTATTTTCCCGACTTGAAAAGGAAATAAGTTAAACGTCTTAATTACACGGTATATGTCCCCACTCTGGGGTTTAGTATGGTATGATCACATTAACTTTAACTCATAAGGATATAGCGTAATTCCTATGTTTTCTGGAATCATAAAGACCCTTTTTGGTAGTCGTAATCAGCGGCTCATTAAGCGCTATCGCAAGACGGTAGAAAAAATTAATGCGCTAGAACCCCAATTCGAAAAGTTAAGCGATGATGAATTGCGTGAGAAAACGAACGAATTCAGAGAACGCTTTAAAAAAGGCGAAACGCTTGATCAATTATTGCCTGAAGCTTTTGCTGTTGTCAGAGAGGCCAGCAAACGTACCTTAGGCATGCGCCATTTCGATGTGCAGTTGATTGGTGGCATGGTATTACACCATGGCAAGATAGCTGAAATGTCCACCGGTGAAGGTAAAACCTTGGGTGCGACAACGGCGGTCTATCTTAATACCTTAAATGGCAGATCAGTTCACGTAGTAACAGTTAACGATTATTTAGCACGACGTGATGCTAACTGGATGTTACCGTTATATCGCGCTTTAGGTTTAAGTGTGGGTATTGTTGTGCCCAGGATGCGTCAAGAAGTTAAACGCGAGAGCTATTTATGCGATGTGGTTTACGCGACCAATAATGAATTAGGCTTTGATTATCTGCGTAATAAAATGGCACATTCTCCAGAAGAATGTTTACAACAAGATTTAAATTTTGCCATCGTGGATGAAGTGGACTCCATTTTAATTGACGAAGCGCGCACACCTTTAATCATTTCAGGTGCAGCAGAAGACAGCTCTGAGCTCTACATTAAAATGAACGAGATTGTGCCTGCGCTGAATGAACAAAAAGTCAAAGAAGGCCCTGGTGATTACTCACTTGATGAGAAATCAAAACAAGTTCATCTCACTGAAGAAGGCCATCTCAAGGTTGAGGCTTTATTGGTTAAAGAAGGCCTCTTAACATCTGGCAAAAGTTTATATGATCCAATGAACATTGGATTATTACATCATCTAAACGCCAGCTTGCGTGCCCATGCAATTTATAAACGCGATGTTGATTACTTAGTGCTCAACAATGAAGTTGTTATCGTTGATGAACACACAGGCAGAACCATGCCAGGTCGTCGATGGTCCGATGGTTTGCATCAAGCGGTTGAAGCGAAAGAGCGCGTTACGATTCAAAGCGAAAATCAAACGCTGGCATCCATTACCTTCCAGAACTTTTTCCGTTTATACAACAAATTAGCGGGCATGACAGGGACTGCAGATACTGAAGCTTATGAATTCCAACAAATTTATAATCTTGAAGTTGCTGTTATTCCTACCAACAAACCATGTGTTCGCCAAGACAAAGCCGATATTATTTTCTTAAGCAAACAAGAAAAATTTGAAGCAATTGTACAAGAAATTAAAGATTGCGTGGCTGCGAATAGGCCCGTGCTCGTGGGTACTATCTCAATTGAAAACTCTGAGCTTTTATCCAATATTTTGAAGCAGCATAAAATTAAGCATCAAGTATTGAATGCGAAGTTTCATGAACAAGAAGCGCAAATCGTCGCAGAAGCAGGGCGCCCTGGAACCGTTACTATTGCTACCAACATGGCAGGTCGTGGTACGGATATCGTATTGGGTGGTTCATTAGATGCAGAAATTCGCGCCTTAGAAGAACCAACACGCGAACAAGTAGAACAAATTCGTGCGCAATGGAAAGAGCGTCATGATGCGGTCGTTAAAGCCGGTGGTTTGCATATCATCGGTACAGAGCGCCATGAATCACGTCGTATTGATAATCAGTTACGTGGTCGTTCAGGTCGACAAGGTGATCCTGGCTCATCCAGCTTTTACCTTTCCTTAGACGATAATTTAATGCGGATCTTTGGTTCAGATAAAATGGCTGGACTCATGCGTCGCTTAGGTGTTGAAAAAGGTGAAGCGATTACTCACCCTTGGGTAACACGTGCCATTGAAAATGCTCAACGTAAAGTTGAAGGTCATAACTTTGATATTCGTAAGCAACTGCTCGAATACGATAACGTGGCCAACGATCAGCGTCGTGTGATGTATGATCAACGTGATGTTCTCATGGCGTCCACTGATATATCAGAAAATGTGAAAGGGATCAGAGAATCCGTTATTGATACGGTTATATCTGAATTTATCCCGCCACAAAGTGTTGAAGATATGTGGGATGTTGAAGGTCTGGAAAAGACCCTTGAATCCGAATTTAAATTGAACCTGCCGCTTTCTAAATGGCTAGAAGAGCCTAATGTGCATGAAGAAGTGCTCAGAGAAAGAATATTGGCAGAATCCTTAAAAGATTATGAAGCCAAAGAAGCCATTGTAGGGCACGATGCGATGCGCCGTTTTGAAAAATCGGTGATGTTGCATGCGCTTGATCAACATTGGCGTGATCATTTATCTCAAATGGAATATTTGCGTCAGAGTATTTTCTTGCGAGGCTATGCGCAAAAAGATCCTAAACAAGAATATAAGCGAGAAGCTTTTAATCTCTTTACAGCAATGCTAGATAGCATTAAACGCCAGGTAGTGAGTTTATTATCTGTTGTTGAAGTGCAAGCTGCGACGGATTTTGACGGCATTGAAGAAAAAGATGAACAACGCCGTATTGCGAATAATGAAACCATGATTTTCCGCCATGCATCTAGTGAAGAAGAGGAACAACTTGCTTTAGAGCAAGAGAAAATCAGTGCTGCCGGTGGTGCAACGATGTCACGTGTTGCTCCCAAAGTAGGCCGCAATGATAATTGTCCTTGTGGGTCGGGGAAGAAGTATAAGCACTGTCATGGTCGCTTAGCCTAATTCTGGAAATCTCCCGCCTGCCTTCGTTTCACTCTGGCATGGCTGCCCCCTTTTAATCAAAGGGGGCGACGAATCAGGCTTCGCTTAGCGAAGCTTGATGAGAGGGGGATTTTCTTGAATTTGGAAAAATAAAAATGGATAAAAGAATAGCCGTTGCCGTTGGCGTCGTATTCAACGATCAAGGCCAAGTACTCGTGGCCAAACGTCAATCTCATCAACATCAAGCCCACGCTTGGGAATTTCCTGGCGGTAAAGTCGAGCCTGGTGAAGAAGTGGGTGTTGCTTTAAAAAGAGAACTATTTGAAGAAGTGGGCATTGAAGTTATTGATCATGAGCCATGGCTTGAAATTGATCATGATTATCCAGATAAAGCCGTGCGTCTGTGCGTCCATAAAGTCCTGTCATTTAAAGGCCAAGCTAAGGGCTGTGAAGGCCAATTAATTGCCTGGCATCATCTGAACACCCTTCCTGAATTATTGCTCCCCAAAGCGAATGAGTTAATTGTAAAAGCCTTAATAGAAAACTAAGCTAAAAAGAAATCAGGGCTTGCACTAAAACCCAAAGGCTATTTTTTGATCTCTACTATCCTTTTGGGTTTTTTCTTTTTAAGCTCTACACTACTTTCTTTTTCTTTAGAATTTCTTTCCTTGAGTGAAAGATTGAATTGCATTGTTAATTGAGGGCTGGTTTTCATTAAATCTGATGGATGAGAGAAAGCGTAAGGCGGTTGTAAAGCCATGTCGGTTTGTTTTAGTAGAGCTTCAATCAAGCCTTTAAGCTCATATATTTTAATTTGTTTCAAAAGAGATTTTCTTTCTACTAGCAGATTGAGACGTATTAGAAGTGTTGAAACTTGCTTTGTTATATTTTCCAAAATCATTATCTTTGTTTTTAATTTGTCAGGATAAAAAAAGCTCTCTAAGGTTAATGCTAAATTATCGTCTTCCATTACCTTCGCTAAGTTCTGACTTTTTTCTATTATTTTTTGCAATGTCGCATTTAATGTGGCAGAGGATAGTTCTAAATTGAAGACAGGATTCTGAGTAGAAGCTGGGCCTTGAATTGACATTGTGCACCATTTCGATTTACTAAGTGTATACAATAGAATCTAGAAAGTAGTGTTATAAAGTCAATATTTTTTATTATTCAGGAAACTTAGCTAAACAGCTTTTAAGTTAAATAGACTCTTTCCATTTCTGTTGATTCTCTCTGAGTGCTTGTAACACTTCAGGTGTTTGGAAGTTAAGCATAAGATGTAATAGCTTTGTTTTGGGGATAAGCTGTGAGAGGGAAAGCGATATTTCTTCCGTGATATTATTGAGCCTGAGATCGGCACTAGATACATTTGAACCAATTAAACCACTCACAAATTCTAAAGCACCTTTGTTTTCAATGCTATTGTCATGCAGTTTAATGGTTTTCAATTTTGTATCTTTTAAAACGCTGGAGAAATTTTTAACCCCAGCGTCTCCAATTTTATTATCAGATAAATCGATGATCCTAACATTTGATCCTACCAATTCTGTTGCAAAATGAAATGCTCCATTTTCACCAATTTGATTAGATCTCAGGTTTACATTCACTACGGTTGAACCTTTTAGTGCCGTAGCGAGCTCTTTTGCACCCTGACTTTGAATACGGTTTCCCCACAGCTTTAGATCAGCAATTTTGCTGGTCTTGAGCATGGCCGCAATTTCTTTAATGCCGGGATCGCTAATTTGATTGTCGCCTAAGGAAAGTGTCGTAATAGCGCAATCTTTAAAACTTGAGGCAAAAGATTGTGCGCCAATATCGCCTATACAATTACTGCTTAAATCAAGCTCTGTGATTTTTGATTCTTGTAATCCAAGAGCAAATTCTTTAGCGCCATCCGCATCAATGAGATTATTGCAAAGATTAAGTGAAGTGAGGTTTGTGTCTTTTAATTTTTCTGCTAAATACTTGGCACCTAAATCTCCGATATAGTTATAGCTGAGATCAATCATATTGACATTAGAATTGACTAAACCTTCTGCGAGGGAGCCTGCACCTTCATTACCAATTTTGTTTCCACAAAGGCTGATGTACTTAACTTTAGAGCCACGTAAACTGGCGGCAATTTCATTTATACTTTGATTGCCAATCAAATTATTGCTTAATTTTAAATTAACAACCTCGGTTTCTCTCAAGTTTTCAGTAAAATATTTTACTTCTTTTGAGCCGATTAAATTATGACTTAAATCGATAGTTGTTAATTTTGTTTTTTTAATATTTTGAAGAAAGTCATTTAAACCTTCATCTGTAATTTGATTAAATCGCAAATGAAGTGTCGTTACCTTTGAATGATACAAGCCTTTAGCCAACGCGCTAATGCCCACATCTGTAATTTGATTATTGTTGAGCTCAATATTTTTTAATGATGTTCCCTTTAAAATCAGAGCAAGTTCTTTGACGCCAACATCACCAATTTCATTATTGTTGAGTTTGAGGGTTGTAACATTTGTTCCTTTAAGCGCGGCAGCAAAATATTTGATACTCACGCTTGAGATTTGATTAGAATTTAGACTGACATGGATAATAGGCGTACCTTGAAGTGCGGCGCTCAAATGATCAAGCGGTTTGTTGATGCAGGCTGAATTCAACTCTAAGCTAAGTGTATTATTAAAGCGTGTGAACTTTCTAAAGTTATCATATTTCCCTTGAAATACTTCATTTAGTAATTTGGGCGGTATGTTAAATAATTGAGATGGGTTTACTTCCACTCTATAAAACCTTAATTACACGGATCAAAAGGTCTTGAGTAATGACTATCTATAATATAATAGTATATCTATTAAAGATGATAATCATATAACATGTATGACTAGGCATTAAATCAGCGAAATCCTAGATAAAAACTATGTGTCCTGGATGAAGTTACAATTGTTCTATATATTTTCCTCACATGATACCATTCACCTTTCGTTTCACCTTCAAAACAAGATATAAAAATAAGATCTAATAAAAAAGCGCAAGAGGGATCTCATGAGGATAGTTTCACTTCTTGCAGCTTATAGCTAGGCGATAATAGCAATATAATTGTGCTTAGAGTTTTGCCATTTTAAATGAGCATTCTTAGCTTTGTGATTTATACGAGTGCCACTTGGCAAGAATGGCGTGGCATCATTATGTGGGGGGTAGCAAAAGCACATAATATTTGCTCATTAGACGGGAGAAGGAAACAGAAAGCAATCAATTGTGCCAAGGATGTATACATGTGCGATCTTATCCCTTCTCCCGTCTGAATATTTACAGAAGAACGCTGAACTTTATTAGGGAGAAGGTTAGGATGAGGGTTGTGAGATACTGATTAGCTAAAGTACACAGAATCTATTGCTGAGAGGGGAGAAGGGATCAGATAAGGGTAACTTTGTGATCTTATTGCTTTTTAAATTTGCAGGCGATATCAACCACACCATTTGGTGCAAACATATCGATGAAGTGCTGATACATCAGCTTTCTACTTTCGCCACCTTTAGTAGATAAAAGTAGAAGTTGAATAAATTCTGCAATATCAACAATAATTCTCTCATAACGGTAATAATTAAGTAGTGTGCTATTAATCTCTGCCTTTCCATAGCCTTGATAAAATAAGACTTCTTCTTCTGGCTTGTTCCAGACATTGCCAATGCCAGCACCAATGAACATCAGATCCCGCTCTTTGGGTGCCATCATAGGATCATCCCAATCGACAATATAAAGATGATTACGCTCATCGATTAAGACATTCCCAGCGTGAATATCCGCATGGCAAAATACGAAGGGCGTTTGAATATGTTTAGCTATGTCACAGAGCCGCTCTGCTTCGTTCAGGAGATGATAGATTACTTTTTGATTATCTTTTATAAATGTCCACAGGGCCTTTGCCATCTCATCTCCAGCAGGTTCAGCTTCGCTTGTTTTAAGCCATGAATGCAGCGCGTTGCGGCAATGGGCTGAAAAATCTTCTCGTCTTAGCTGGTTTTGAAGAGAAGAGGGTAGGCTGAGGGCCTGTACTTTGCGCAATGCTTTACCAAGGGTAATCCATTGTTCAGGGCCAAGAGGATGTTCAAAGCCATTACGCGCTTCAAGGAAGGGATAAACAATAAGCGTATAATCCGCTATGAGCATTGTTGGCTGATCATGTAGGGTATTTAATGGAGAAATGACCTGTGAGATCCCAGCTTGCTCTAGCAGTTTTGTAATTGTAAGAGCAAGATCATGTTGGTGCCCTTGCTTTAGTTTTAAAAAATAAGCCTTATCTTGTGCTTGGGCTTTGTAAACCGATGCATTTGAATCTGCCCCCCAGGGCAAAATGCTGATATGTTGAGCATCAATGCCATAACTGTTTGTAAGGCATTCACTGAGCTTTTGAACTGAAAAGGTGGGTTTTTCCATCTTGATATTTTAGCACCAACTAAAAAACAATCAACGGCATTGTCATGCCATGAATCAATGGAGTAGGCTGTGAAATAATTAGCAAAATTTCAATAATTTTGAATTCAATTTTTGCCTTAGATCCTTATCCTGGACAAAGCTGTCAGAAATTCTTGGTCTTATCATCTTGAAAATATCTAACTTATCCTGAGAAAACTTTTTCTTTTCCTTTTTTAGAAATTGACCTAGTAAGAGCATCGATTCAGTATCATTAAAAGAGCCATATAATGTTTTGTTTGATAGCAGATCAGCAACTTCTTTTTTATAGTTGCCGGTACGTATTGCCCACAATAAAAGTTCAAACGGTCGCTGCATGCCAGCCCTCATCTTGCTTTGCTATAAAACTGAGATGGGGACAGAAGGGGCCTAATTCAAGCGCCTACACATTCAGGTTATATGCCATAAAATATCCCTAAGTTTAGGTGCCTTGTAGATGAAATTGCGACTTTTTTTGACTAGCGGCTTTATTATGTAGTTACATTTAGGACATAAATACATATAATCTTCCTAACTTGAGGGCGAGGGTTCGATAATTTATTAACCGATTTGAAAGCTTGAGACCTATAACATATGAATCAGAGCATCAGTGTAGACGCATCTAAAAGACCCATATGCATTCCCTCTAATCATATTTCTTATGAAGCCGAGGATTCCATCCGTAAAATAATTAAACCCCTAGATAAAATGGGTGGTATTAATTACTTTTGCTATGGCGTGAATTATCCCGATGGGCGTTGTTACACCCTACATAGCAACTCAACCTATTATGAAAGCTGGTTTAGCGGTACAGGCACTTTGTTCGGATGTTATCTGGATTCTGGTTGGTATCTCTATGAAGCTTTGTTACCCAAGCCTATTCTAGAAGTAGCGCATTCCCAAAACATCGGTAACTTTGTTATCTATGTACAACGCCAAGAAGATAAAACTATTGTCTTTGAATTTGGCTCAAGACCAGAGAATAAAGACATAGTGCAATTTTATAAGGAAAACGCAGCTTTATTGAAACGTTTTGGTCATCATTTTGGCCAATCTTTAGGTCAAGAATTCGTTGCCCAAGCAGAACAGCAACTTATTAAACTACCCGAATATATGGTGGAAGAAGTTCAGGCTTCAAATAATATAAGCTTATTTGACATGGACAAGAAAAATGAACGTCCATTTCCTTTATTGTCTGATAATGAGAGAAGATATTTGCGATACGTGCTAATGGGCTTTCAAAACACCGAAATTAGTGAAGATTTGAAAATATCTCCCAAGACAGTATCCAAGCAACTTCTTAAAATAAGAAAGAAATTAGATTGTGAAAATAATAAGGATATTTTTAGAAAAGCACATTTAGAGGGTGTCATACAATATGATATTCATCACCCACTTTCCTATCGTAACTTAGAAGATCGCGAATTAAATGATTTACTAAGTGATTTGTATTCTCCTTTATCAAACCTATCAAAGCAGGAATTTAATTGCTATAAATTGGTACTCAATGGCTATACCCTATTAGAAATGAGCAATGAATTAAATATCGGTATTCCTACCTGTGCTGATTATGTTAATAGACTTAAATCTAAGCTAAAGTGCATGAGAAAGAAGGATATCTTCTTTCATGCCCATGAAAGGGGCTTTATTGAAGTAGATTCTCTGAGATAATTCCTTTAGATGTTTTGCCTCATGAATTCAGCATGATTGGGGCAAAGCAAAAAGGTTCATATTACCGTTTATCTGAAAAATATCACCATTTATCCTGCGTCTTGTAGACTACATCTGCCCCGAATGACCATAATCAGGCATTGTTTTTATACAAATAGTGTCCCTTTATGTCTAAATATCGCAAAAGTATCATTTCAGCCTATTTACAACGAATTTTAGAAAATTATTCTCAAAAAGTGTTTGAATCTGATTCATTGGCAGACTTCTACCAAGTTATCAGTGGTATCATGTTTGAAAAGCAGGGATATCTCGCGCAAGCCTTCCTTTGCTATCAATCTAGTCACCACCCTTTTGCGGCATATAGCGTAGGATATTTCTATGAAAAGGGTTTAGGCGGCAATAAAATAAAAGCCGACAAAGCCAAAGCCTTCTATCTAAAGGCCAAAGATGATATTCCAGAGGCAAAAGAAGCCTTAGTAGAAAGTACGCAAGAACTTGATGCTATTAAAGTGCCTGTGGTGATCAGTGATGCGCTGATTTTACCAAATGTAGCTAGAGAGCTAGAAATTTCCAAAACAATTGAAAACTTGATTGTGAGCAACTCGCAAAAGCTAAACAATATAGAGTTTAACCAATTATTAGTCGGCCTTATGTATGAAAAGAGTGGATACCCCGTTCAAGCCTATTTAATTTATAGAAACGCAAAGCAAATACCTCAATCTTTATATTGTATGGCTTATTTGCTGGAGCATGGTATTGGGGTGGTGCAACAGAATATTGAAAAATCCTTAAAATACTACAAGAAAGCGCATGCCTTAGGGGTCGCGAATGCAGGCCAAGCGGTTGACAGATTAGAGACGTATAATCCCTCAAGTGCATCAGAGGAAACATTGTCGCCAACTGGTATGCCAGAGCAAGTACAAACCGCATTGCCTTTGGAAGCGGCGCCCCACATTGATAAAATGCCAACCCTTTTAGCAAAACACGATGCCATTGAACCTATATCTTTGGTAGTGCAGTCTCGCATTGATGAATTGCCAACCCCTTTAGCACAACTGGATACGATTGAGCCAACAGTTTCAAATAGCTTGACAGCAGTGGAAGAAAGTAATTCTGCACTGCTCCTATTTTCGAAAAAGAAATCAGCTAATCAGGATGAACAGGAAACCAAATTAAAAGAACTTTCTGAAGAATTTCATCAAAAACGTAAATTAGCTGATGCTACCCAGCAAGTGCTTTTTGCGTCGTATGCAGGCATTTTTAGGGTTTTAGAACAAAGAGCACAAAAAATTGATGCTTCAGTAAATTTATTATCAGAAAAATCATTGCAGAAGTTACTATATAATTGTGCTGAAATAATTAAGTTTGATAAAAAATATCCTTTTTCAGATTACCCTGGCACCATCGACGATACCCAGAAAATCGAACTGCAATATTGCCGATTTATGGCGCATTATTATTTAGCAAAGCACGCACCGGATGCCGCACATGCTAAGGCGCACAAAAGGCAAGCGATGCTGGAGGCGCAAATATATTGTGAATTAGTAGGAACTCATTCAAGCAAAGAAGCCAAATTTGTAAAAAACTACTATTCTAAAGAGTTATTTTATGCTGCTGTGAAGAAAATGTTGACTAACAGGGAGTTCTCTCAAGTTGCTATCAGCGTCATCACCTTGGCCTTGGCGCGTATTCATCGCAATAGCAATCAGAAGCTCTTTTTTGAAGTTATCTCAAATAAATATAAGAGCTGCCCCATTCAAAGCATCAAGCTTTCACTGGATTTAATGCAATCAGCCTTAACAATGGCTAATGATGAAAAAACCAGAAAGCTTGTTTTTAGAGATATTGAATTTGTGAAAGAGCATTTTCAAAAAGAATTAAAAGCTATCCAAGAAAATGCACCAGATATTGTGGACACCTCAAGAAAAGCAATTACTGTTCCAAAGGAAGAATGGGAACAAAAATTATTAAGTTGTTTTGAAGCGTACTTTACTACAATTGAAGAATTGTTTGTGCAAGATAGGCTCTTTGAAAGCGTTCCTCGGATAATGGAGCAAATCTCAGCCTATATCGCTCGCGAGACAAATATGCAAAGAATAGCCAAAGATTTTAGCTTAGAAGCTAAAAGTATCGAAGGGAAAATTAAGTTGGAAACACCACAAGACGATGTTACTGCAATTAAAGTGACACCAAGGTTGGTATGCGCTTATTAGGCAGTGATAAGATCTACTCGCTGGTTTTTTCTTCCCATTCACTAACCTGCGGATTGGACAGGGGAATTTTATAGTCTTCAGCTGCCCAGGCGCCAAGATCAATCAGCTTGCATCTTTGCGAACAAAAAGGGCGCGAGTTATTTGAGCCTGCCATGGTACTTTTACCCTGGCAGGTAGGACATTTTACTTCATTCATATTCATAAGATCATCGAGCAGGTTAATTCAAAGGGAATATCTTGAGGTGATAAAGCGTGCTTGCCTTGTTCAAAGTTAGCAGTTAAAAATCGAATATTGACGCGGTGTTTGTTTGCACTGATTTCAGGAAAAACGCCAATATCTGAACGTAAACGTACACGGATCAATTGGCATGTAGCCTGTTGACTTAAAGTCTTTTGAAATGTGCCCGCATTTGCTGTTTCTTTGGTTGGAATGCTGCTTTGTCTGGTTAACTCTAGAACTAAACTAAGCGCTTTTTCTAAAGGATCTAAAGTTTCAATCCATTGATTTAAACTAGATTGACGCGTCTTCGCAGGTAAATTTAACCAATAATGGAATGCTGGTAAGTCAAAACTGCATGTGCCACCCGGAATGGTTAAACGCTGTCTTACCCCATTTAACAATTCACTGTTTTGAGGGAAGATCCCTTGCTTGGCGGAATAGGTTTTTAATACTTCAGCAGATTTTTCTAAATCTCTAAGCACTTTATCTAGGGCTTTGAAATCCACCGAAGGTGTTTTAGCCAGTCGCTGCAGGCCATTGGTATGCTTTTCTAATTCTTTTGATAATTCACTTCTAAATTCAGTTCTTTCAACTAGGTTATACACCTCAATTATATTGCTGATGCAATCTCTGGCATCCCAATGATTTTCAAGGCTGTTAAACCGATGTTTTGCTGCTTGAAATAGAAATTCGGCTCTTAAAAAGGTACGAATTCTCTCAGTGAGCGGGTGTTCAAAGGTCAGTGTTTGTTGTGTCACCAGCTATATCCTCAAAAGTGTGTAGTTCCCTGAAAGAGGGCTCTTTTAAACAACTATAGCAAAGACTAATTGAAACATAAATTCATGCGTAATTATGCAACCACATTGCGGTGTTTTAGCCTTGAAATGTGTACTTTAGCTATTGATCTGTCTTAGTTGCTAAGGTATGATTTGATCTAAATTTCTCAAGGAGCCCCCCATGCTCGGTTCTAGCGCCCATCCTCAATATCAAGCCATAACGCCACATCAACTGAGAGCCGAACTCAATGGCCCAAGAGCATTGGTCACATTAACGCATGGCTTGCTTGCAAGTGATGCAAATCAAGCAACAGTAGCAATGGTGAATACGGCTGAACGAAAATATGAAATACAGGCAAGTGTTTTTGCCAAATATCAGAATGACACCCAAAAAAGTTATCTTAAAACAATTTTAAACAATAGCGAATTTAGCCATCGATTCAATTTGAAAAACCTCAATGTCGATACCTTGCTAAGCAAAGAATATATGACAGATGAGGCAATAAACGAATATTTTAAGCTAATAGACTTTGAACATCAGGGGGTTGTTGCAAGAAATAGCTTCGATTTGGTGGAAGGAAAGTTTAGTTCTTTCTTTGAAAATATTGTTAACAATGCACATTTGAATAGACCCACACGACAAGAAGCAATTGCAACGCTAAAAGAGGCAAATCTCATTCTATTACCCATCCATGAGGGTATGCACTGGTATTTGATGGCAATACATAAAAATGAAGCTAATCACTATAATTTGTTTTGTCTAGATTCTTTAAATATAACGATAAGTCATACAGCATTTTTAAATAAAATATCTACTTTATTAAAAGCACTTAACCCAGAATGTACGATTGAAAGTAGAAAATCAATTATCGTACCCGTTCAAACACTTGATATGCAAGGCGGCGATTGTGGTGCGGCAATTTGTTACTACGCCGCCCGTATTGCCCAAGATCCCGCATGGCTTTATGCTTCGCCCGATTACCGAAATAGTATCTGTGACTATGCTCAATATCGTTGGCATATTGCACATGTATTGGCAAATGAAATAGCAAAAGACGCTCAAGTGCAAACGCAAATGCAAGCGCAAACATTTCCTCAAGAAGCACATTTGCAAAACAGGAATACAACATCGCAACGCGCCACAAGTGTTTTAAAAATACTATTGATTGCAAGTTGTGCTGCATTTGTCACTTTGGGAATGAGTTTATTGTTAGCAGTAGCGCTCAAATTAGCACTTACCCTTAGCATTTATACTTTTTTAAGTGTTAATGCCATTGGTATATTGAGACAAAGATACAATGATGAGCAAAGTACACATGCACTACAACGCAGACAACCTGCATCGTCATCATCTGCTAGTGATGATGAAGTAGAAGAAGTAATGTCAATTTCCGCTTCGCCCATCATTACAAGGACAGTGCAAAAACCAAGAGTAATCATTGAAATTACCGATGATGAGCCTACACGCAAGTCAACAGCAAAAATATAATTTTTGATTATGTAAGTTAGCGCGTGGATTGGCTGGTTGTTAAAAATTGCTGGTTGAGAGCATCTACTTTCTCTTTTAGTAAGTCTATGTTGCCCTCATTCTGCAGAACATGCTGGGCAATTTTTAAGCGTTCCTCTCTTGTTGCTTGGTCTTGCAATATCTTTTGGATGTGGGCTTCCTTTGATTTATCACGCAATGCTGCTCTTTCAATTTGTAATGAAGGGGAGGCATCGACCACTAACACAGTATCAAGTATGTCTTTATATTTTTCAAAACTCTCAGCTAATAAAGGGATAACGACAATGCAATAAGGTGAAGTGCATTGCTGGATTTTATTAATAAGACGGGCATGTATTTCAGGATGCAGTAAGGCTTCAAGCCAGTGTTTATCTTCAAGGTTTGAGAAAACTATATCACGCAATAAACTGCGGTTTAGTTCGCCTTTTGCCGTTAGGATACGCTCACCAAAACGGGCTTTGATTTGGGCCAGGGCTGTTGATTCCTTCATAACGCATTCTCTGGCTATTTCATCGGCATCAATCACCGGGACGCCGAGATCCTGAAATAGCGAGGCAACGGTACTTTTGCCAGCACCAATGCCCCCTGTTAAGCCAACAATATAGGTCATGCTATTCCAAAAAATGAAAGATAAAGGAGACGAAGTTTATCACCCCAGAGCAAGCTTATCCAACCGGCACAGGCTAGAAAAGGGCCAAAAGGCAGGGGCGCTGATCGTTGATGCCGTTTTAAAATAACTAAGGTTATGCCTACCACTGCGCCTGTAAAAGAAGCAAAGAGAATAATCATCGGCAGTGCTTGCCAGCCTAACCATGCACCTAGCATGGCTAAGAGTTTGAAATCTCCATAGCCCATGCCTTCTTTATGGGTGAGAAGCTTAAAAATCCAATAAATGGACCATAGAAAAAGATAGCCGGCAATGGCCCCAAAAAGCGCGCTATTTAAGTTCGTAAATAAGCTTTGACTATTAACCAACAGGCCTAACCACAAAAAGGGAAAAGTAATATCATCAGGCAGAATTTGATGTTCAATATCAATTGCGGTGAGTGCTATCAATGACCAAGTTAAAAATAGTGCAAAAAAGGTTTGCCAGCCAAAGCCAAAGACATAAGCTACTAACAAAGAACAACACATGGTTAAAAGTTCAAAGAGAGGGTATCGCCAGGAAATACGCTGGTGGCATTGCTTGCAACGTCCACGAAGGCAGATAAAACTAATAACAGGAATATTTTCTAAGGCGCCTATCTCATGTTTACAATGTGGACACCTTGAGCGTGGTTTAATGAGATTAAAAGTTTCCTGTGGCTCATCTTGTTCTAAGGGGATAGCCTTATTATGCTCATGCAGATATTCATAACATTGATTTAACCAAGCTTTGTGTAACATTTTGGGTAGGCGGTAAATCACCACGTTTAAGAAACTGCCGATAAGCAAACTATACACAGCAATGCTGCACAAAAAGGCAACTTGAGAGTTTTTAATCAGTAGCAAAAAGTCCATTTTAAATGTGTTCCATCGTAAAGGATCACCCTGATCTTAAATAACAGAGCCCATCTTGAAGATGGGTAAATACATTGCAATAACAAGTCCACCAACCAAAACACCTAAAATGGCCATGATTAAAGGCTCGAGCAAGCTGCTTAATCCATCTACTGCTGCATCGACTTCTTCTTCAAAAATGCTCGCAATTTTCGCCAGCATAGAATCTAGCGAGCCAGATTCTTCACCGATAGCAACCATTTGGATAACCATGTTGGGGAAAATGCCGGTATTTCTCATTGCCAACTGCATTTGTGAACCCGTGGATACTTCATCCTTGATTCTTAAGACGGCGGCGCTGTATATCACATTACCCGTTGCGCCTGCCACAGAATCCAGTGCTTCAACCAATGGTACACCTGCAGCGAATGTTGTTGATAAGGTGCGTGCAAAACGCGCAATTGCTGCTTTATGCAATATCTTGCCAATCACAGGTACTCTGAGAATAAGCTTGTCAATGGTATATTGGACGGGAGGATATTTGCGCTTTGAATAGGATAATGACCAAATACTTAAAATGATCACGCCCAAAAAGATATACCACCACTTTTGAACAATGTTGGAAAGACCAATAATCATTTTGGTAAATGCGGGTAAATCAGCGCCAAAGCTTTTAAATAGTTGTTCAAATTGAGGCACAACAAAGATGAGCAAAATGGCCGTAACGATAATGGCCACCACTAATACGGCAGTGGGATAAAACAGCGCTTTTTTAATTTTACGTTTTAAGCTTTCTGTTTTTTCTTTATAAGAAGCAATTCTATCTAGCATGGTTTCTAAGGAACCAGAAGCTTCACCTGCAGCAACGAGGTTACAAAACAATTGATCAAAATGTAAGGGATGTTGCCTTAAGGCTTCAGAAAAGGATCGTCCTGCTTCAACATCAGCCTTAATAGAGAGCACTAAATCTCGCATGGATTCGTTTTCAACGCCTTTAGCAACGATATCAAAGGATTGAACTAAGGGCACGCCCGCTGTCATCATGGTTGCCATTTGGCGGCTAAAGTATGAAATTTCAGCGGCAGTGATTTTCTTTTTGCGCTTAGCTGTAAAAATGGATTGAGAACGTCTGCGTACTTTAATAGGATTAAGCCCTTGGCGACGGAGATCCGCTTTTGCCAAAGTGAGATTGGCTGCTGTAATTTCACCTTTAATCCGCGTGCCTTGATTATTGAGGCACTCATAGGTAAAGGTAGAGACTTGTGGTGTAGCGCGCTTAGCTACTGGCATGGCTTAGTCCTTTGTTACCCGATATACTTCTTCCAAACTTGTTAATCCTAACTTTACTTTATTTAAACCTGCTCGTCTAAGATTAATACAACCATCTTTGAGCATTTGTGATTGAATATCAAAGGCATTACCGCCTTCCATAATGATTTTTCCGATAGCCTCTGTAACAGGCATGACTTCATATATCCCGACGCGACCTTTAAATCCTTTATTGCATTGCTCACATTCAGTGGGTTCAAATATTTCGAATTTTTCTTTGACTTCCTCTTCTGTAAAACCCGCTTCGCGCATTGCTTCTTCTGGTAAGTGAACAGCCTTTTTACAGTGAGAACACAATCTTCTTGCCAATCGTTGTGCGATAACTAATGTAACAGAGGTAGCCAAGTTAAAGGACTCAACACCCATGTTGATTAAACGGGTTAAGGTTTCAGGTGCACTATTGGTATGCAATGTGGATAACACCATATGACCCGTTTGCGCAGCTTTGACAGCAATCTCTGCTGTTTCTAAATCTCGAATTTCACCGACCATGATGATATCAGGATCTTGACGTAAAAATGCGCGTAAAGCACTAGAGAATGTTAAGCCTGCTTTGGGATTGACATTCACCTGGTTGATGCCTGGCAGGTTTATTTCAACGGGATCTTCTGCTGTTGAGATGTTGACTTCAGCAACATTTAAAATATTTAAAGCGGTGTATAGGGAAACGGTTTTACCACTACCTGTTGGGCCTGTTACTAACACCATGCCTTGTGGACGATGAATAGCGCTTAGAAACGATTGCTTTTGAAAGTCTTCATAGCCAAGCGCTTCAATACCGAGCTTTGCGCTAGAGGGATCTAAAATACGCATCACGATTTTTTCGCCAAACAAAGTTGGGCAAGTGCTCACACGAAAATCAATCGCGCGGTTGCGTGATAGTTTCATTTTAAAACGACCATCTTGTGGCACACGGCGTTCAGAAATGTCTAAGCGAGACATAACTTTTAATCGGGCTGCAAGACGGGGCGCTAAGTTGACGGGTGGTGAGGCAAATTCATTCAATATGCCATCCATTCTAAAGCGAACACGATAGGTTTTTTCATAAGGCTCAAAATGTATATCTGAAGCCCCTTTATTGATAGCATCTAAGAGCACTTTATTGACGAAGCGTACAATAGGGGCATCATCGACGTCTGACTCGCCGCCTTCTTCATCCAATTTATCTTTGTCTTCAACACTAATATCAAGCGCATCTAAATCCGTATCTTGTAAATCAGTTAAGGCAGAGCTTTCCTTTTCAGTGAGTACTTTTTCAATGGTCTCCATCAATTTAGTTTCTTCAACTAAAATTGCATCCGTTGTGATGCCGGTATGAAATTTAAACTCATCTAAGCCTTCAAGATTGGTTGGATCTGATACTGCGACATATAAGCGGTTCCCGCGTTTAAATAAGGGTAGAGCATGATGTTTACGAATGAGCTTTTCGCTGACTATTTCCTTTGGGATAACCTCTAAGTCGATGGATGACAAGTCAAATAAGGGATCGCCAAATTCAACAGAAGCTGTGTGCGCAATTTGTTTATCAGAGACAAGATTTTTTTCAACAAGATAGGTAACAAAAGGGATCTTTTTCTTTTGCGCACCATCAAGCGCATTTGCTGCCGATTGAGCATCAATAAGGTTAGCCTGTACTAATTTTTTAGCCAGACCGCTTAAAGGCACAGCTTTAGGTTCATTCATGATTAAGGCTATAAAATACTTATATTAGAGTAATCGAGTATGCTTTAAGTCTAGTCAACACTCTGCCTTACTCCAAGCTTCAGATCTTTGAATTTCGGCATCAGCGAACCCACCAGCAGCAAACTAAAACCTGTGCCAAAAAGAAGGGAAGGAAGCCATTGGCTGGCTCTGAAAAGGGCTGTGACAGTGAAACCAAGGCTAAAATTGTTATAAAGCATTTGGGTGAGTGTACCCACGACAGTTTCTAAGACCCCAATATTGCCTGGTGTGACAGGCACTATCATCGTCAAGGCAATCAGTCCTACTAGAAAAAAACAATCTGTTAGAGGTATTAGAGAACCTGTGGACATAAAAACAAAATAAAAAATAAATGCTGTTATTGTATTCACACACAGGAGGGAAATAGTGGCGCATAAAAGCATCACTGGATTATTAAGGAGTAGATGCATTGCAAGACTCAGGCTTTTCATAAGCTCACTTTTGGTGTTAGCCGTGCGGCCAAGCAACCATTTCAAAAATATTAACAACACAACAAGAAATAAAGACAAAGCAGCGCCAAACAAGATAATGTCAGTCAAACGTTGTGGTAGTGAGATCATAAACCATCCCACAAAAGTAAAGGCACAACTTACTAAAAGAGTCAGAATAAAATAAATTAACATCACATGAATATAATCTGGCATTTTCATTTGATAGTGCTTTCGCATGTAAATGTAGCGAAAGCCAACACCCGGTCGGTAGGGTAATAATTGATTTAGAAAATTGGCGATAAAACTCAAGCCAACCCATTCTTTAAAAGTTAATTTGATATTAAGAGCTAAGCATAAGACTTTGAATGCCAAGCCGCCGAATGCAATCATGGGGATTTGAAGAACGATGCAAATGCCAATAAGCCAAGGATCGACCTTTTTAAATGTATCAAAGATATCTGTTGAATAATAAAAAACAACACTGCTTATTATCAAAAATAAGCACAGATAACTAATGATCTTTGCGTATTTCTTTAATTGGTCTGACATTGAATTTGCGCACTTTTTTAAAAGATACTCTATTTAAATTATGTTTTTTAGTTGTTCTTCCAAATTGCCTTTGATCATACATGAGTGTGGTGATCTGTTCTGAGACAAGGCCAATGAGGAAAATGATGACCGAAGCCGATAACAACATAGCACTCATGTTTGTAAATCTGCCTTGGGTAAAATAGGTATAGGCGTAATTAATAAGACCCGCAGCAAAGTGAAAGAAGGCTAAGGGTAAAAATATTTTAATAGGCGAATATAAAACCGTCATTTTATAAATAATTATTAAAAATCGTACCCCATCTGTAAATGGTCGTAAATGACTTTTGCCAATGCGCTTTTTAACGTCAATGGGTACATAAGCAACACTGTAACCCGATCTAAAAAAGGCTAGCGTAATCGTGGTGGGTGCTGAAAATCCATTGGGCAGCAAATGTATGAATTCTTTGAACTTATCGGCTTCAATTATTCGACAGCCAGAAGTTAAATCCGCGATAGGGTGCCCGACAATCCAACTGGCCAACATGTTATAAAAAGTATTACCAACGAGTCTTAAAGTATTGGCTTGAGCGGCGCTATTTCGTGCGCCAACAACCATGGCGTAGCCTTGTTGAAACTTTTCCAATAAAGGAAAAATATGCTCAACTTGATGCTGACCATCTGCATCCATAAAAATGAATATGTCCCCGCTTGCATTTCTCGCGCCCGTCTTTATCGCTGCGCCATTTCCCATGCTATAGGGATGCGATATAACTTTTGCCCCCATCGATAGCGCAACTTGAGCAGTATCGTCTGTAGAGCCATCATCAACGACAATTATTTCAAAGGTTGGAAAGGTTTGATTCAATTTCAACAGTACTGTTTTTAAACCAGCAGATTCGTTCTTTGCAGGAATAATGATGCTTATCGTCTTAAGGGTGTGGCTCATTGTTATTATCCTCATGGGCCTTCATTTCATTCATGGTCTTTTTAAGCTTAGCTACTTTATGGGAATAGGCGTTGAAATGATATTTTTGTTCATCGATAAGGTTAAGGGTATCTTTAGCATCATGATAGCGATGATGATAAAGCTCAATGTAGGCCTTTTGAATTAAAGGATCGAGTCTTTTGGGGTAGACTTTGAAAGACTCGTTTAATAAGATTCTTGCCTGGTCAACATTATTTTGTAGTATTTCTATACCACCTGCTAGATGATATAAAACAGCGGAATACATCGGTTTATACCAGATAAAGGGATTAGCTAAAGCCTCGTTGATGATTTCTTTTATTTTATTTTTATCTATCCCTTGGCAGGATTGGTCAAACATATTTTTAACCATCTGATCAAGCACCAGGATAACGTAAGGTGAAATACTGCCTTGCTTTACTTTAATAAGTGCTGTTTTATAAAGTTCATCTGGGGCACCTTTGCCGCGGCAGAAGATTAAAATTTTATGAAGGCTTATCCCAGCATTATAAGGTTCAAGACTTTGGGCCATATCCAACTCAGCAAAAGCTTCTTGATATTGGCCTCTATTCAAAAATAGGTTTGCCAATTCGATATGCACACGTGCTGAATTGGGGTGATAGTAGAGTTGTCCTGCAAGAAAACTTTGAGCGTTAGACCAAGATATGCTGCGTTGTGCGGTGACAAATAATAGCAAAGCCATCACGGTAACCAGCATCACATTTGCAATGTGTTGAAATTTGATAGAAGTTTTTTTGGTGTAAATCACAAAATAATAACTGGGAATAAGAATGAGCCCTAAGGACGCTAAGTAGTTTCGATGCTCAAAAACCATCTCTAAGGGTAAAATGGTTGATTCGATGGTATGAGAAATAAAGAACCAAGCCAGGCCGAATGAAACAATAGGCGCACGTTTTTTGCAATAGTAAATTAAAAACCCTAAGACACCTAAAAAGACCGTGCAAAGTGCTACATCTGTATCAAAGCGATAAGAAATGGGGAAGTCATCATGATATAAACCCATTTTTGTAATTTGTGGTAGCAAAATTAGCTTTATGTAAAATACAAGCGCTTTGGCTTGGGTATAAAGCCTATCAACGAGCGAGATGTTTTTTTCAGCATAAATAGTTAAAAATTTATCTAAATTGAGCCAAAAATAGCAAAGGCCTGCAAATACCAAGGTCAAGCTGAGTAAGATGTGGGCTTTTTTCAGGAGATCTTGGCTTTGAGGCGTGCGGCTTTCAAAGCCCAAGATAAAATACTCAATTGCAAACAAATACCAAATAAACAAAATACCCGTTTCTTTACTAAAAATGCTTAAAGGAAAAAAGACAAAGAAACTACTTGCCATCAAAAGCGCGCTGTAGCTTTGCCTTTTTAGTAAGCGAATTCTACCAATCAGATAGGTTGTTAAACCCAGCAATACAAACAAATGACATAATTGCGTCATTCTTTGCACAGGATATAGTACTGTGCTGACTAAAAGAGGATGCATGAGCCAAATTAGCGTTGTGATGGCAGAAACAGCTAAAGCGGTTTTCTTGGGTTTTGGCACAACCCGAATTAAATAATAAACAAAAAAACTCATTACAAAGGCAATAAGTATATGTATCGCTAAATTGACAGCTTTATAGGCAAAGGGTTTATCACCAAACCAGTAATCATTTAAAGCAAAAGTTGCAACGGATAAGGGCCTGCCTAAGGGGCCTGTATCGTTCTGCAAGCTTACTTCAATAAGGTTGCGTAGCGAAAATGATTCAATTTTAGCAGGGGTAATGGTTTGTAAATCGTCTAAAAAAAAAGGGCCATATAATCCTGGCCAGTAAGCGCCCACCACAAAGAGGACAATCACAAAAAGACCAGTGGTTAATAATAATGCACGTGTCGTGGTCATAGTTTAATTACAACTTGCAGGCACATATTGTGTTTGACCTGTAGCGCTACAGGTCCACTGAATTGCACCATTTTTAAAAGTGGGTGTTAATACGATACTTAAAGGGCCATTTGTACCTAAAGCGGTTTGGTTGCCAGTAACAGTGATAACACCATTAGCACCAACTTGCAGGCGAGTGACATAATTTGTGGCGATATTTTGCAATCCGGTGTCGGCGTTCGCTGTTGGCATAACACCTTTGGATAAACGATACTCAGCAACGGATGCTTTTGCATAAGTGCTGACATTCAGAAGTTCAGAAACGCGTGAGCGCACCATATAGAAGTTATAAGCAGGAATGGCGATACCTGCGAGTATACCAATGATGGCTAAAACGATGAGAAGTTCGATTAAAGTGAAACCAGCTTTGGCGCCCAGGAGGCGCGAAAGCTGGTGGCAAGAAGCATTTGCTGAATTATTATCGGCAGGATGCGGGTGCAAATTGTGTAGCTCCTGTTGAAGTACAGGTCCATGATACAGCACCGTTAGCAAATGTTGGTGTTAAAACGATAGAGAGAGCAGCACCGGTTCCTAAGGCAGTAGCGTTACCGACGATAGTGACAACACCGTTAGCGCCCACAGCAAGGCTGGTTACATATTTAGTAGAAATAGTGGTAACGCCAGCAGCTGTGTTAGTTGTAGGCATGGAGCCTTTAGAAATGCGGTATTCAGAAACGGAAGTTTTGGCATTAGAGCCAACGTTAATCAATTCTGATACACGCGCACGTACCATGTAATCGTTATAAGCTGGTATTGCAATCGCTGCGAGAATACCAATGATAGCAACAACTATCATCAACTCGATTAAGGTAAAACCGCGTTGAATTCTTTTCATGTTCATAAATGCCTCCGCAAAATTGTCTGTGATGTTTGATAAATTAGCTGCACAATCTATGCCATCTCTCATTTTAGGAAAAAAAGTTCTAAGTTCATAGGGTTTATTGTTTGGCCCTTTAAAAATGTTATGTTGAGCTCTGAAAATTACTTACTATTTCAGTCACTTGCTAACCCAAAATGGTCACTGAAAATATAATGGGTAATCAACTAACAATATATAAAAAGAAAATCCCCTGAGCCAGAGCTGATCTCTGGTTCTGGGGAGAGCATTATCGCATTAAGATTTTTGACTAGCGGCAAGAAGCGGGAGCATATTGCGTTGCGCCAGTAGAAGTACAAGTCCAACTGACAGCACCATTAGCAAAGGTTGGGGTGAGCACTATGGAAAGGGCGGCCCCTGTACCTAAAGCAGTAACATTGCCGACAATGCTAACAACACCATTTGCACCAACATTAAGACTACTTACATATTTCGACACGATGCTTGTTACACCCGCAGCGGTGTTAGTAGTAGGCATTGATCCTTTAGAAATGCGATATTCCGAAACAGATGTTTTTGCGTTAGAGCCTACATTGATTAATTCCGAAACACGTGCGCGCACCATGTAGTCGTTGTAAGCGGGGATAGCAATCGCTGCGAGAATACCAATAATAGCCACAACTATCATTAACTCTATAAGGGTAAAACCACCCTGACTGCGAGTTGTATTCATATTAACCTCCACACAAATACGGCAGTTGATAATGGATGTTCAGCAGCATTCATGCCAACCTGCCCAAAAGTCATTTTTTTGACATTAAATCAAAATCTTAGTAACTAACCTTATTGAAAGAATATAGATATACAGTGCCCAAAAGGCTCTTTTTAGGTCACTTTAAGACCCAAATTGGTCACATGGGTATTGAGCTACCAGGTGAGCTTACGTATACTCCCTTTTCCTTTATGCCGGAGTAGCTCAGTTGGTAGAGCAGCGCATTCGTAATGCGAAGGTCGGAGGTTCGACTCCTCTCTTCGGCACCAGTGAAATCAGGTCCATTCTGGACGCATGACAGAGCCTCGTGAGATAAGCTCATGATTTCAGAGCCAAAATAGAGCCATAATAGAGCCATAATAGAGCCATAAT
>CAZBZP010000001.1:0-7332 GCA_964496435.1 Uncultured Candidatus Berkiella sp. | reverse complement strand
AATAGAGCCATAATAGAGCCATAATAGAGCCATAATGAATGGCTTAGGTTTTTGGAAATTGGGCTTACATACATCACCAGTTAACCATTTTATTTTCTGATAGCCACCTGATAGCCACGCTTAAGTGCTTAGATAGTCTTAGTCTATTAGTTTAAATAGCGTCGCACGATTAGCTTACAATTTCAGAGCCAAAAGAGAGCCATCATGAAAGGCTTAAGGCTCTGGAACTTATCGCGAAGCGACTATTCCTAAATTGTTATATATAAAACACACTTAATATGTTTCTGCTTTTATCGGGGGCTTCATCATACTCTGATAGGGCAGGATTTTGTGTTGGGAAGCTTATAATATTTTAACGTTTAGTAAAAATGTATGAGGGGTGTCCTCAAAGTCACTCAGGCCTTTTATATCATGGTCATTTGTATACGGTCTAACCAAAATCAAGTAAGCCTTTTTCTTTCAATTCTATTATTTTACTTCTAATCGTTAAACGAAAACAAAGTTGTAACTTTTCTCCTATTACTTTTTCTTTGTCATCGTTCATTTTGTTACTTGATATCATCTTTAGAGATCTTTTTGTTAAAAAATTAAACTCTTCTACAGTTAAATTGGCTAGCAAATTTTTTCTCAGTTCGCTCTCTATAGATTTATAGCTTAGATGGGTATCAATTATTACTGCAAGTTTTTCAGCCAGTTCATCAATTTCAGAAGAAGATACTTTCCCACTTTCCTTCATGGCACTCTTAAAAGATGAAATAGAACCATCCTTTACCATATACCAATACTTATCTAATGGCTCTGCTATTAAATAGTTATTTAATGCTTGTTCTAAATCTTGCTTGTTATCTACCTCAGCATAAGAGGCTGTCAAAAAAAGGATTAGAAAAGAACTTGTGATTAATTTGTATATCAGATTCATTATAAAGTATTCCGTAGTGAGTGAAGTTCTGTGCCCACGAAGAAGCGTCCATTCCAGCATTAGGCTAAAGCCGGATAGTCCACCTTGGCTACTTCAACTTAGCAAAGAGTTTTTAAGAAGGGGCTGATATTAACTTAACTTCGAGGGTTTGTGGAGTGTATATCAGCTATAGTAAACATATGAGGACACCCCTCATAAAAATTCCAATTAACATCGTGAAATATCCTCATGGCAGGCGCTCTTAAAATTCCTCTTAATTTGATTAGTATTATCTGCCTGCTTTCTGCCCACAAAAACCCTTATATGTCCCAAAGATTTAGGTATGAAAGTAACTAGATAGTGTTTCTTTCTTAAGGCATGTGAAAATATATTAGGGGTGTCCCCATAGTCCTATATATGAGGACACCCCTTATACGTTCTCTTATAACGTTTTAAAAAAATGCAGATTAGCAGTACTAAAAATCGTTGTTAAATAATTAACCATGTTAGGTTTGCAAGCCATATCGTATGCATTAATACATTATTAAAAGTTAATGAGTTTAACAACATACAGTCATATCATCGGATAATCAAAGAGTAAAAATATAAGAGGGGTGTCCTCATAGTACTTTCCGCTTGACGAATCGATTCTGAAAATGCTGTTGTATCAGCACGTAAAATTAGACTTACACTAGATTGGCTCATTCAATTTTATGCCTCGGAATATCAAAAATATTCTGATTTATTCAATGTATTTTATTTTATGACTTGTGGGCCATATCACTAATAATTACTATATTGGTTACTTACATTTTTAATGCTTGAAGGTTAAGATGAAAATTCTATTAAACAAACAATTGCATGAGGTTTCTGGCGGATGTACCGTAACTATAGGTGGTTATACGATAGATGTCGCGGAAGTTGATTGTGATTACGCTAAAGCAATGGCAAAATGCTATAATTATGATTTATCTACTTCGGGCTTGATAGGTTATCAACCTGGAGGATATTCTCAAATGAATATATATTCATCTGATGCCGTTCGTATACTAGTTAATAAAAACCTTGACTTCAACCAACAGTATTATCCGTTTCAAAAAGCTATAACAGCAGTTCTCCCTGCATCAATGATTGCATAATTCGCCAAGCATAACTCCAAACATGGATGTGTCCTCTCTCAATCAAAACCAAACAAGTTCTCTCTAGCCTATTTAAATATTCGTGGTTGGTGCACTTAGTAGCCGCCTCCTCATTCCGAAAAAATCAGGATTTAATTCCTTACATTTTTCAACAACACATTTTAATTCAGAGGGTGTAAAGAGTTCAATTTCGCATGATGACATATTTGTCATTCGCACAATCTCACCTAAGCCAATTTCTTGAAACAAGCCTTGGTCCATTACAACTGAAGCAATATCTTCATCTTCTTTGGCTCTATCTTTAGCTATCATGTCCATCATCCAATGACGCACTTCCGCCACAGTAAGCTCTTTTACTTTAATCTCAATACCATTAATTGTAATTTTATCTTCTTTACGCATCTTATTGCTCCATTTCAACTTTAAAGTAACGGCTAATACCTAGTGCAGTTTTAGAAATGTCCGCTAAAGCAGTACCTGTGATTTCTATGCTACCAAAATCATCGCTGATAAAAGAAAGTGATGCGGCAGGGGTGAATTTAACACGATGAATATCGAGTACAACTGCTTTCCCAGACTGGGCTTCATTTAAACCATCAAATACAAATCGGTATTCATTGCCTGAATTCATCAAAGCATGAATAACATTTACAGCACCATAGTCATAATCGATAGTAAGCGAAGTTCTATCTAAGATTTTTCCATTCTCAAGGATCATGATTCCAGCATTGAGTACTTCATAGTCAGTCCCTTCAATATATGTCTTATCGCCTTTAGTATCTTTCACAGAAACTTTAGTCACTCGGCTGCGCTCTAGTTTAATAAGATGATTTTTGTAAGCAATATGTGCTTCACCAGTAATGCGACCAGAATCTACGCTATTAGATTCACCGAATACTGCCATTGCTAAATTTTCTGGGGAATAATCAAATAGATTTAATGCTACTTCAACTTTATCAATGCGAGATACTGAATTGGCAATGCCGCCACCAGCATGGGTGAAATCTTTCAGTTCTTTTGTTTCCTCAGAGAAGGATAATTCCACTTTTTCACAATTACCTACAAAGCGTAATTTGTCTTCTCCTAGTTTGGCTAAAAAGACTTTTCCTTTACCAATATAACTATAATCTGGCATTGACTGTCCTTATTTGATATTTTCAAAGTAAATAATTTTAAATTTAATTCTTGCACTTACTGTGCGAGCGCCTTCGTCCGGTAAATTTATTTCGTAGCCTTGATAAGAAAGTGAAAATGGGAAATCATGGTTTAATAATGCTGATTTGATATCTGATACTAAGTGATATATGGATTCATCATGGTTTGCTGCAATATAAGCCTCAATGTGTGCATTTAATTCTTGCTTATAGCAATGGCCTTTATGTTCGAGCAGTGATTCTTCAAGAAGAAATAAAGACAAAGCAGGACAGCTACTTATTTCTCTGAAGTCGTACCATTGTTTATTAAAATGCGCATTTAGCTTTCTTTTGTTTAATGCGCAAACAATGGTTTTCGCAACTTCAATCACATTCAAATTTTTCGAACCTGAAGAGCTGCAATCACATCATCTAGAGAGTGAATTGAAATAACAGAATAGTTATCATCTTCAATTTGAAGTTGGTCATCAACTTTTGGTAAAGGTATTTCCTCTAGCAAGACTGAAATGAGAGTGATGATTTCAGCTGGATGTGAATCATAACCAGGGATGGATTCACGCCAGCCTGTATCTATAAAGACTCGACATTCTTTTATTGTGCCGGTTGAATCAATGTAAACTGCAGAAAACAATATATGAGGACACCCCTCACAATATATGAGGACACCCCTCATACGTTCTCTTATAACGTTTTAAAAAAATGCAGATTAGCAGTACTAAAAATCGTTGTTAAATAATTAACCATGTTAGGTTTGCAAGCCATATCGTATGCATTAATACATTATTAAAAGTTAATGAGTTTAACAACATACAGTCATATCATCGGATAATCAAAGAGTAAAAATATAAGAGGGGTGTCCTCATAGTTCCGTTTAGTAAAAATATAAGAGGGGTGTCCTCATAGTTTCTTCGTCAAAAGCAACTTTAGCTGGAATTGAACTCTGTAGAATGTTGAAAAAAGAACAACATATTAATAGCCAACATGTACCAGCATTTGAGCAATTTTATTCATTAGCGGCCTAATTGCGTCTGGGGCAAGTCCGTTTGTTTTTTTACGTCTAATGAAAAATTTGCGACACTACCCTTAGCCCTATTGTCCTTGATTATCGTTTGCGGAGCGTTAGCATTTTTGTGTATTGTGATTGCGTTGAAGCTGTCGTATCTGAAAATGCATAGTCAGTCAGCCTTTCATTTGTTTCAATCGCCTTATAATCGACTGAAGACACGCCAATAGCGACACTTGGTTTTTTTAATTTACCGGTAATTTCTCGATTCCTTAAGGCATGTAGCGCACCTGTAAATTTTAAAGGAATTTGTAATACTTCCGGTAAAATGCCCTGGCCTTCTTCATGTGCGTGTATTGATGATTCAGAAAGCAACTTCGCATAAGTTGTTTTAATTCTCGCTTCTGTTGCATACACAGGAGTTATCGCTAGCAAATGCATATCAAAGCAAAAGGGCCTTAGTAATGGGGCATTACCTGCTTGCCTATTTACGTTTATGTTTAAATAAGGTACTTCCACACCCATCGCATAAGCATTTTCAACCGTATTTCTTTGTTGTTCTAAGCTTGGGCTGTGTACATCTTTTGATAAAGAATGAAATCCAAACGAATACATGATGGCCGATTGATTATAGGGAGCATAAACCGTGACTTCGCTCATGTGATGAGATTGTGCAATCCCTACGAGAGTCACAAAAAACGGTAGCATTTGGCTTGCACCAACATGCGTACAGTGTTTAGAGAAATGGGCTCGCAGTGAAGCTATTTCAAATGAGATTGTTCCACCCTGATATTCTGAATAAAGTTCACTTACCCTATGATAAGTGGTGTTTTGTGTGCTATCTAGTTCTGTTTTGCATTTTTCTTTAAGTGGGGTTGTATCCCAACATGGGAAAACGCTCAACTTAGAACAGAGTTCGGTATTGCCATCTAGAACAGAGAGAATTAATTTTCCAGTAAATTGGAATTTCTCAGGATTTTCCCAGGTGGCGCGTAAGGTTTGAAAGTAAGCCTGTACATGATGACGTTGTTCGCCGACTTTCACGGCACCCAGAGAATATTTAATTGGCATAGAGCGAGTGACTTCTCTTAACATAAGCCCATGATGCATGAACTGCGCTTCAATATCTGCGGTTTCAGCAGTAAACTTTTCCTTTCGTTGTTCTGCAATAACTTTTATAAATTGTTGAGCTGAGCTGATACTACGTTTAAAATCACTTGATAGCGTGCGTTGAAGTAATTTGAATTCAATAGACCATTGATCTTTTTGTGGATTTTCAAGATTTGTGAACAATTCGTTGAAACGCGCCAGTTGTGAAATCATATTAAGACTAAGCTGGTAGAATCCTTGAAATTGCATACTGTTGTCGTGGTATTGATGTAAGTTATCGATGGGCATACTTCTTAATTGAGCCAAACGCTCAGATAAATATGGTAAGAGCTGAGAGAAATGCCATAACAAGATCATCTTCTCTTGCGCAAAGCTTTCTCTCTTTTCAAGGGTTAAATTTTGTAATGATTCAGATAATGCCGCTATTTCGTCATCATCGATTGCTTTAGTGCTGACTTGGATTTCGCCATTTGCATTTAGCTGAAGTGCGTTATTCTCCAGCGCTTCGGGTGTAAATTTGGCGACTTCGTTCGCGTTAGATAATAAGGTTTTAACCTTAATTTGTTTGCTTGCAAAACCGAGCATGACGACCTCAAATAGTTAAACAACTGATGCCTGAATGATAACAAAATAGGCGTCGCGAATGAAGCTAGAATGCTAAAAAACTTATGCAGCGATGTTAGTTTTCGTGAGACAAACTAACATATGCGGAGTGTGGTTTAGCTGCAGTTAAAAGCTAGATGACAAGCTTTCTTTTCGGTTCGTCCGCAAATTTCGCTTCGATTGCTTGATTTACTTCTGGGATCAATGCCTTGATGCCTTGTGTCTTTCATCTTTATAAAAGACTTAAGGGGACACCCCTCAAATGTTCTCATATGTTCTCCAATAATATTTTAAAAGAAATGCATAATAGCAGTTCTTAAAATTGCTATTAATTGTGTAACCATGTCAGGGTTGTGAACCATATCATATGGATTAATACATTATTTAAAGTTAATGAGTTTAACAACATACAGTCATATCATAGGATAAACAAAGAGTAAGAATATAAGAGGGGCATCCTCATAGTTCTCATAGTTAGTAATATTTTAATATCATGATAAGGATTTAAATGAAAACAAAAGCAATATTTCTGCATGGAACGGGAAGTATAGGCAAAACTAGCATCGCAAAAGCACTTCAGGAGGGCCTGGATGAACCCTACTTACATGTGGGCTTTGATCTTTTTGTTCCAATGATGCCAGCACCATACATTTTAGAAGGTAGAAAAGCTCAAGAAGGTATTAGTTTTATAAAAGATAAAATAGGAGAACCTGTATTTAAAATTGGAACTGAAGGCACAAAGTTTTTATCAGGGATAACACATGCAATTATTGCCTTGGCAAATCAGGGAAACAACATAATAATTGATGAAGTAATCGTTGGCGAAAAATATGAAGAATATCTGTTGGCTCTTAAATTTTGTCATCAAATCCATGTAGGTCTTTTTGCCCCATTGGAGATCATTGAACAAAGAGAAAAAGCGAGAGGTGATAGGCGCCCTGGGCAAGCCAGAGCTGAATATGAGAGAGTACATGAAGGAAAAAAATATGATATCAAAATAAATACAAATGAATTATCTCCTCAGGAAAGTGCTGAAAAGATTAAACAATATATTGTTAAAAGTAAGGCGTGAAACCAAAGGTTGTAGTTAATTTCAGAAAATTGACTGCAAATGCCATGAAGAAGTTAGTAATAATTTGGTGTGTAAATGAACATATGAGGGGTGTCCTCATCATACTATTAAGAGCAATTTGAAGAGATACTGATTACATATTTAATTTTTCGAAAAGAAATTTTTGCTTGTTAGCGTTTTCCGCTGAAGTGAATATTTTATCGATCACGCTTCCAAGCAGTTCTATGGAAGCGGATCCACCAAATATTTTAGATAGGAATGACAATTAATTATTCTTTGAACTCAATAACCATTACTTCAACAGGTTTAGAAGAAACGTTCACATCACCGTGAAGCTGTCCCTCTGGATCCTT